>DASZZF010000014.1:0-30267 GCA_035543375.1 Candidatus Limnocylindria bacterium | reverse complement strand
GTGGTGGCCACGTTCCATCAGGCCGCCGACCGCGCGGGCTATCCGGCAGCGCTGCTCAGCGACAACGGTGCGGTGTTCAGCGGCGGCTCGCGCAAGGGCAAGGTCCTCTTGGAGGTGGAACTCCAGCGGCTGGGCATCCGGGGCACCCACGCCCGGCCGTACCACCCCCAGACCTGCGGCAAGGTCGAGCGGCTCCACCAGACCCAGAAGCGCTGGCTCGCAGTGCAGCCACCGGCCGCGACCCTCGCCGAGCTCGCCGCGCAGCTCGACCGGTTTCGGCTCCAGTACAACCAGCACCGCCCGCACCGCTCGATCGGGCGGCGGACCCCGCAGGAGGTCTTCGACGCCAAGGTGAAGGCCGGACCGGGATCGGCCGCACCGGCGGTGCACTACCGGGTCCGCTACGACCAGGTCGACCGGCACGGCGTGGTCACGCTGCGCTACGACTCAAAGCTGCGGCACATCGGCCTGGGCGCGCGGCATCGCGGCAAACCGATCGTGCTCTTGGTCGCCGACCGCGACGTCCGGATCGTCAGCGAGGACGGCGAGCTCTTGCGGGCGCTGGTCCTTGATCCATCGCGTGACTACCAGCGGCAGTCGGCCTGATGTCTACGATGTCGCGACACATCGTCTCCGATGTCGCGACACATCACACCTGGGGGCTGGTGGGAATCGAACCCACGACGCCCGCCTTAGGACGGCGGCGCTCTATCCGCTGAGCTACAGCCCCGCTATCGGCAAGCCAATTCTGGGGCCACTGGTCGCCCCGCGCACGCCCAGGTCTGCTAGTCCGCCAGCACGCGCACCGCGCCGTCGCCGATCCGCAGGCCGACGGCGGCACCCGCGGTCTGCAGCCCGGCGCCGCGGGCCATCGCCGCGGTCGCGTGCATGAGCTGGCCGGCACAGCTGAGCTCGTAGCTCGCCTCGCCGCCCAGGAAGCTCGCTGTCACGACCGTCGCCGGCACCGTATCCGGGCCCGCCGGGACGAGCTCGATCGCCTCCGGCCGGATCATCGCCGTGACCGGCGCGCCCACCGGATGGTCCCCCACCACGGACGAGGCGTGCCGGACCTGGCCGAGCATGTCGAGCACGAGATCCGCCCCCGCGCGTCTTGTCACGGTCGCGGGAACGAAGTTCGCCTTGCCGATGAAACCGGCGACGAAACGCGTCGCCGGCTCGTCGTAGATCTGCCGGGGTGTGCCGAGCTGAGCGACGCGGCCGCCCTCCATCACGGCGATGCGGTCCGCGAGGGTCATCGCCTCGACCCGATCGTGCGTCACGTAGACGCTCGTGATCCCCACGCGCTGCTGCAGCGTCCGGATCTCGAGCCGCATCTGCTCGCGCAGCTTCGCATCGAGGTTCGACAGAGGCTCGTCGAAGAGCAAGAGCTTTGGCTCGAGGACGAGCGCGCGCGCGAGAGCCACTCGCTGTTGCTGGCCTCCCGAGAGCTGTTGCGGGCGCCGGTCGCCGAGGCCAGCGAGACCCACGAGCGCGAGCGCGCCGTGCACACGCTCGGTCAGCATCGCCCCGCTGACCCGGCGAACGCGCAGGCCATACCCCACGTTCTCGAAGACGGAGAGGTGCGGGAAGAGCGCGTAGCCCTGGAAGACCATCGTCGCGTTCCGGCGGTTCGCCGGCAGCAGGTCGATCCGCCGGCCCGCAAGCGTGATCGTCCCGGCCGACGGATCCTCAAAGCCCGCGATGCAGCGGAGCGTCGTGGTCTTGCCGCACCCGCTCGGCCCGAGCAGGGCGATGAGCTCGCCCTCCTGAACCTCGAGGTCGAGCCGGTCGACGGCCACCGCGCCATTCGGGAACCGCTTGCTCAGGCCGGCGACCACGAGCATGGTGGTCACGTGGCGACCTCCACCGCGGCCCGGCCGAACAGCCGGTTGAGCGCGACGATCGCGGTCAGCACGATCACGATGAGGATGGTCGAATACGCCGCTCCGGAGCCGAGCCGTTGCGCGTCGATCTCATTCAGGATCTGGCTCGTCATGATCCGCCAGTTCGGCGTGACGAGGAGCGCGACGGTCGAGAGCGTCGTCATGTTGCGGGTGAAGCTGAAGATCAGCCCCGACAACACAGCGCGCCGGACCAGCGGGAAGGTGATGCGTCGGATCGTCGTCGCGGTGCTGGCGCCCAGGTTCGCGGAGGCCTGCTCGAGCGACGGGTCGATCTGCAGGAGCGCGGTGACCGAGCTGCGGAGGCTCACCGGCGCGGTGCGGACGACGAACGCGATGACGAAGATCGCGGCCGTTCCGCTGAGCAGCACCGGCCGATGGTTGAAGGCGAGCAGGATGCCGAGGCCGAGCACGATGCCGGGGGCCGCGGCGCCGAGCATCGCCAGATAGTCGAACGCGATGCGGCCGGGTACGCGGGTCCGCACCACCAGGTACGCGATCGCGAGGCCGACGACGGCCGCGACCGGGGCGGCGATAGCCGAGAGGAAGGTGGTGTCGGTCATCGCCCGGCCACCAATCCCGAACAGCACGAATCGGAAGTTGTCAAGCGTCACGGTGTTGTCCAGACCGAGCAGCTTCGTGAACGCCCCGGCAATCACCGCGAGGTACAGCATGGCGACGAGGACGGCCATCGCTATGGCGAGCGACAGAAGCGCGACCCGGAAGGCGGGATCGAGCTGCTGCGCCTTGCCCGTGGACGGCTTACCGCCGACGGTGACGACGGAGCTGTTCCCCACCCAGAGCCGCTGAACGAAGTACGCGATCAGCGACGGCGCCATCAGCACGAGCGAATACGCGACCGCCTTGCGCGTGTCGAATTCGCCGATGACCGCGAGGTACGCGGAGGACGCGAGCACGTTGAAGTCACCGCCGATCAGCAGCGGGTTCGCGAGATCTGCGAGCGACTCCACGAAGATGATCAGGAACGCGGCGGCGAACCCGGGCCGCAGGAGCGGGAGGACGATGGTCCGGAGCACCCGGGAGCGCGACGCGCCGAGGTTCAGCGCGGCCTCCTCGAGCGCGGGGTCGAGCTGATCCACAAGCGCATCGAAGATGAGATAGGCCACCGGGAAGAACGTAATCACTTGGACGAAGAGGAGACCGGAGAGGCCGTACGGATCGGTCTCGAGCCCGAGGAGGCCGTGGGTGACGAGCCCCTGCCGGCCGAAGAGGAAGACCGTCGAGAGGGCGATCGCAAAGGGGGGCGCGATCAATGGAAGGAGTGCCGCGTAATGGAACGCGGTCCGGAACGGCCCGCCGGCGGCCCGGGCGACGGTGAGCGCGAACGCGAAGCCAAGGAGGGTCGCGAGCGATCCGGACAGCACCCCGAGGGCGACCGTGTTCACGACGATCGCTTGCGGGACCGGGTTGGTGAGGATCCGGACCAGCGGAGCCGGATCGAAGCCGCTCTCGCCGACGATCGCCTCGCGGAGCACCGACACGAGCGGATAGAGCAGCCCGAAGGTGAGACCCGCCGCCACGAGGACCGCGAGGAGCGCGGCGGCGGGCTCGCGTCGGACCGCGATCACTTCGGCGCGGGAGCGATCTCGTTGCTGTAGCGGTCGACGATCGACTTCTTGTTGTCGCCGGCCCATTGGAAATCGTAGGCCACCGTCTTCACCGTGGAGAGCTTGACGGACTTGTCCGAGACCTTCGCGTCCGGGTTCGTCGGGATCTGGTAGGCCTTGAACGTCGCGGCGAGCTCCTGCGCCTTTGCCGTGAGGGCCCAGTCGAGGAACGTCTTGCCCGCGATCGGGTCCGGCGCGTTCTTCACGAGTGCCTCGCCACCGACCTCGTAGCCGGTCCCCTCGGACGGGAACACGACCTTGAGGTCCTTGAATCCCTCCTCGATCGCCGCGACGGTGTCGTGCGAGAAGACGATTCCGATCGCGACCTCGCCCTGGCCGGCGAGCCGGGCGGGCGCGGCGCCGGTCTTCTGGTACTGCAGCACGTTCTGGTGGAACTGCTTGAGGTACGCGAAGCCCTTCTCGATGTCCTTGTTGTTGAGGAACATCTGCGTCGCAACCATCGTGTACGACGTGCCGCTCGAAGCGGGGTGCGCGATCGAGATCTGGCCTTTGTAGATCGGCTTCGTCAAATCCGCCCACGACGCCGGCTCGGGAAGGTTCTTCGCAGCGAGCACCTTCGTGTTCACCGCGAGACCGAGCGCGCCGACGTAGATGCCGGTCCAGACGCCGCCGGGATCCTTGTAGTTCGTCGGAATGCGGTCGTAACCCTTCGGCTTGTACGCCTCGAGGAGTCCAACGTTGTTCGCGGCGATGAATCCGTCGGCCGGGCCGCCCCACCAGACGGAGAACTGCGGGTTGGCCTTGTCCGCAGTGAGCTTGGCCACCGCTTCGCCGCTCGAGAGGCGCACATAGGTCGTCTTGATCCCGCACTCCTGCTCGAACGCCTTGGCGATGCCCTGGATGTACTCCTCCTGCGGCGTGCCGAGGATCGTCAACGAACCCGACCCCTTCGGGCCGCACGGCCCGCCCGCGGCCCCGGTGGCCGCTCCAGCCGGCGCGGCCGTCCCACCGCAGGCGGCGGTCAGCGTGAGCGCGATCGTGAACAACGCGATGATCCGCTTCATCTTCGCCCCTTCCGCTCGGGCCTGTGGCCCACCCGCGCGATGCTACGCGGTCCGCCGGTAGCATTTGCTCAATGTCGGCAGCCCAGAATCAGCGCTACCACTTCGTCAGTCATTGGTCGGCGGACGCATCGCGCGATGCCGTCTATGCGGCGATCTACGAGGTCACCGCCTATCCGGCGTGGTGGCCGGAGGTCAGGGAGGCGCGCAAGCGCGACGAGCAGCACTTCTTGGATACGCACCTGCTCGATCCTTCCGTACGACCTCGGGTTCGAGCTCGAGCGCACGGTCGCCGAGCCGCAGGCGGGGATTCTCGAGGCGCGGCTGACCGGCGATCTCGAGGGCCTGATCCGCTGGTCCATCGAGCCGACCGACGACGGCTGCCTCATCACGTTCGACGAGCAGGTCGTCACCAACAAGGCCGCGCCGAACGCGCTCGCGCCCCTCGCGCGGCCGGCATTCGGGGCGAACCACGCACTGATGATGGCCACGGTCAGGCGGGTCTGCGCACGTTCGTCGCCGGCTTCCGCCCTCGGCCGCAAGTTCAAGCCGCCGGACTAGCGTTCGCTAGAACCGCACCCCTTGCGCCGCGTCGAGCAGCGGTCCGGGCACGATGCCGACGATGAGCACCGCGAGTGCCGCGAGCACGACGATCGCGGTCCCCACGCGCGCCCGCGGCACAACGGGCGCACCTTCGAGCGGCGCCGCGAAGCACGCGAGCAGGACGCGCAGGTAGTAGGCCGCGCTCACGACGCTCGCCAGGACACCGATCGCGACGAGCCAGAGGAGCTGCCCGCGGGCCGCGACCTCGAACACGTACAGCTTGGCGATGAACCCCGCGGTCGGGGGAAATCCGGTGAGCCCGAACAGGAACATCCCGAACGCGCCGACGAGCAGCGGTCGCCGGCGCGCGAGTCCGGCGAGATCGTCGAGCGTCGGATCGTCGTTCGCGAGCAGCGCGACGACCGCGAACGCGCCGAAGGTGAGGGCGGCGTAGACGGCCAAATAGAAGGCGACCGCCGGTGCAGCCAGCGCGCCGACGGCGGCCGCGGCCATCGCGATGAATCCCGCGTGGGAGATGGACGAGTACGCGAGCAGCCGCTTGACGCGGCGCTGACCGAGCGCGGAGAGGTTCGCGATGACGATCGAGAGCGCCGCGACCGTGGCAAGCGCGACCTCCCAGTCGAGACCGGCGTCGCCCGAGCGTGTCGCCGCGACGAGCCGAAGGAGCGCGCCGAACGCGGCGACCTTCGCGACGACCGCCATCTGCGCGGTGACCGGAGTTGGTGCCGACTCGTAGGCGTCGGGTGCCCACGCGTGGAACGGGACGAGCGCGGCCTTGAACGCGAGCCCGGCGAGCACGAGCGACAGACCGGCGAGGTAGAGCGGGTTCCGGGTCGCCCGGCCGAGCCCCTCGTACGCGATCGTGCCCGTCGCCGCGTAGAGGAGCGCGATCCCGTAGAGCAGGACCGCCGATATCGCCGCACCGAGCAGGAAGTACTTGAGCGCACCCTCGTCGCCGTGGGTGCGCCCGTGCTGGAGCCCGGTGAGGACGTAGAGCGGCAGCGAGAGGAGCTCGAGGCCGAGGAACAACACGAGTAGGTCGCCCGCCGAGAGCATGAGCACGGCACCCGATGCCGAGAAGAGGACGAGCGTGGTGACCTCGGCCGGCGGGAGCTGCTCCCGGGTCACGTAGCCAGCGCCGAGGAGCAGCGCCGCGGCCGTCACGATGCCGATGAGCACGGTGAAGAAGATCGTCGCCCCGTCGCGAGCGAGCGATCCGCCGAATCCGGCCGGGCCGGGCCCACCCGCGATCGCGACCGCGGTCGATGCGAGCGCGACGATCGCCCCGAGCCAAGCCAGCGCGCGGCCGCCGAGGTACCTGAACAGATCGACGACGACGATCAGGCAGGCACCGCCCGCGAACACGAGGACCGGGCCGGCGGCGCCGAAGTCAGCCGCGCTCATCGGCCGGTGGATGCCGGCGCTGACGCGGTCGGCGGCACCGCGAGGTCCGTGACCAGCCGCGGCGCCACGCCGAGCACGAAGACGAGTACCAGTACCGGGATAAGGAGCCCGCGCTCACGCCAGCCGAGATCGCTGCCCGTTATCGACACCGGTCCGAAGAACGCGTTTCGGAGGAAGCTCAGCCCATAGACGGCGGCGCCGATGACGACGAGCGTCGCGACCGCACCGGCCCCCGGGAAACGCTCGACTGCCGCCGCAAGGATGAGGAACTCGCCCGCGAAGCCGCTCGTCCCGGGGACGCCGATCGCGGCGACGATCGCGAGCGTCATGAACGACACGAACACCGGTGCACCGGCACTCAGCCCTCCCGGCCCGAACGAGTGATCGCCGAGGCGTCGCGCGAGCGCGGCCGCGAGGAGAAAGAGCGCCGCGACCACCAGTCCGTGGGAGACGCTCGCCAGGAGCGCGGCCTGCAGCCCGGCCGGTGTCGCGAGGAAGACCGCGAGGCCAATGAGGTTCAGGTGCGAGAGGCTCGCGAACGCGATGAGCCCGCGCGTGTCGCGCTGGCGGGTCGCGAGCAGCGCGCCATAGAGCGTTCCGACGGTGGCGAGCGCGACGAGGTAGGGCGCGAGGAGCGACATACCGATCGGGAAGAGGACGAGGCAGATGCGCGCGATCCCGTAGACGGCGGTCTTCGCCACGATCCCGGACAGCACCAGCGCGACCGGGACAGGCGCGGCGCTGTACGCCCGCGGCAGCCAGGCGTGGAACGGGAAGAGCGGCAGCTTCACCGCGAACGCGGCGAGAAAGAGGAGCGCGAAGATCACCTGGCTCGACGGCGACAGCCGGTATGCCGCGAGGCGTGCCAGATCGAAGGTACGGGCGCCGATGCCGAGGGCGACGATGCCGAGCAGGAGGAGCGCGCTCCCGGCCATCGTGTACAGCAGGAAGCGGAACGTGGCAGCCCGTCGGTCGGATCCACCCCATTGCCACATCAGAAGCGCGAGCGGCACGAGCATCGCCTCCCAGAAGACGAAGAACACGATGAGGTCCCGCGCGACAAACACGCCGCTCACCGCCGCCTGGAGCAGGCACCAGGTCGCGAAGTACGCGCGGGGCGCCGCGACCCCGTCGCTGGCCGCGGCGCCGACGGCGAAGAGGACGCCCCCGAGGACGAGCAGCGCACCCGAGAACCCATCGCTGCCGAGCGAGAAGCTGGCGCCGAGCGGCGCGGCCCAGACGAGCGCGTCGGCCGGATCGGCTGGAGCGGACCGGTACAGCCCCCAAGCATCGGCACCCGCGACCAGTGCGACGATCAGACCGCTCGCGACAGCCAGGGCCCGAGCGAGCGCCCCGATCGGCAGTAGGCACGCGAGGGCCGCGACGAGCGGCACGATGAGCATGTCCGCCGCCATCAGCGGGCGTTCCAGTTCCAATACGCAAGGAGCGCGACCGTGCCCGCAAGGAGCAGCGCCTCGTACCCGCGGACGTAGCCACCCTGGATCCGCCGGACGGCGATGCCCGCCCCCGCCACGGCGAGCGCGAGGGCGTCGATGCTCCGCTGGTTCAACCGTTCCGCTCCACGCTCCAGCTCGCGGGCAGCGGCGCGGAACGGCCGCACCAGAACACGGCTGTACAGCGGGTCGAGGCCGAAGCCACCGGCGGCGCGGGCGGTGACGCGTTCCACCCGCTCCGCGCGCTCGAGCCCATGCCGGTAGACGAGCCAGCCCGTAGCCGCGCCCCCGAGCGCGATCGCGAAGGAGGTCGCGGCCAGCCAGATCGGCGGTTCGTCACCGGGTGCGCCACCGATGGGCACGATCCCGGCGCTCACCAGCCCACCGAATGAGACGGCGGCCAGGGCGAGCAGTACCAGCGGGATGACCATGACCATCGGCGACTCATGCGCCTCGCGCTCGACGCTGGCCGGCGCGACGAACACCGTGACGAACAGCCGCAACGCGTAGAGCGCCGAGACCGCGGAGGTCAGGAGGACCGCGACCAGGAGCGCGGGGGCCGCGACCGCCGCCGCAGCGATGTGATCCTTGCTGAAGAATCCGGCCGTCGGCGGGATCGCGGCGAGTGCCAGGGTCCCGGCGGCGAACGCCGCGGTCGTCCAGCGCATCCGCCGGCCAAGCCCGCCGAGGCGGCCGATATCGAGCTCGTCCGCGGTCGCATGCATCACCGAGCCCGCAGCGAGGAACAGCGTGCCCTTGAAGAACGCGTGCGCGAGCAGATGGAAGCGCGCGGCGAATGTCGCTCCGAGTCCCGCGCCCACGAACATGAGGCCCACTTGCGAGATCGTCGACCACGCGAGGACCCGCTTCAGGTCACGCTGGCCGAGCGCCACGATCGCCGCGCCGAGCGCGGTGACGGCACCGATGACCGAGGCGGCGAAGAGCACGTCGGCGGCGAGGAGCGACCGCATCCTGACCAGCAAGACGACTCCGGCAGTGACCATCGTGGCTGCATGGATGAGCGCCGAGACCGGCATCGGGCCCTCCATCGCGTCCGGCAGCCAGGTGTGCAGCGGGAACTGCGCCGACTTGGCCAGGGCGCCGAACAGCAACAGCCCGCTCGCCACAACGAGGAGATCGGTGTTCATGCTCCCGTGCTCGATAGCGATCCCGTCGAGCTGCGCGATGTCAACGGTATGGAATGCGGCAAGCAGCAGGAAGATGCCGACCAGGAATGCGGCGTCGCCGACGCGGTTCACCACGAACGCCTTCACGGCCGCGTCCGCGGCGGCCGGTCGCTCGCGGAAATGCCCAATGAGGAGATACGAGCAGAGCCCGACGAGCTCCCAACCTGCGAAGAGGAGAACGAGATTCGACGCGAGAACGATCAACAACATCGAGGCGACGAACAGATCGAGTGCCGCGAAGTAGCGCTGGAGCCCGCGGTCGTTGGTGAGATAGCCGATCGAGTACAGGGAGATGAGCGCGGAGACTCCCGTGATCATCAGGCTGATCGCGAGCGTGGAGCTGTCGGCGACGAGCGCGAGATCCGCGCCGGGGATCGGCAGCCAGCCGGCGACGTGCGCCTCGAGACGCGGGTGGGTCGGAATGCTCCCGACCATCGACGCCGCGGCGCCGAAGGACAGCGCCATCGCGCCAGTCGCGATTAGTCCGAGCGTCCAGCGGCCCAGGCGGCCACCGGCCAGGGCCAGGAAGATCGCACCACCGAGCGGAGCGGCGACCACGACGAGCAAGGTCATCCGCGCAGCTCGCTGACCTCGTCCACGTCCGTTGATGGCCTCCGGCGCGCGACGTCGATGACGATCGCGAGGCCGACGACCACCTCGGCCGCGGCCACGGCGATGACGAAGAAGGCGATCACCTGCCCGTCGAGATCCCCGAATTCCCGGGCGGCCGCGACGAAGGTGAGGTTGACCGCGTTGAGCATGAGCTCGACGGAGACGAGCATTGCGAGCGCGTTCGTGCGCAGGACGACGCCGAGCGCGCCAAGCGCGAAGAGCAGCGCACCCAGGTAGAGGTACGCCTGTGTCGGCATCAGGCGGGCCATTCCTGACCCGAGGCGCGCTTGCGCGCCATGACCACGGCTGCGATGAGCGCGGCGAGGAGCAGAACGCTCGTCACCTCGAAGGCAACGAGGTATCGGCCGAAGATAAGCGCGCCGAGCGCCGCGACATGGTCCGGCGCCGCCACCGGCTCATCGCGGATCGAGCTCGCGAGGCCGCCGCGAGCGATGGCAGAGACGAGCACCGCGAACAGCGCGGTCGCAAGCAGTACAGCGACACCGGTCAGCGCCGGCCGGCCGACGCGTGGCGGCGCAACGCGGCCAGCTCCCAGAAGCATGATCACGAAGACGAGGAGCACCATGATCGCGCCGGCGTAGACCGCGACCTGTACGCCGGCCAGGTACGGTGCGCCGAGGCCGAGATACAGGACCGCGAGCGAGAACAGCGTCACGGTGAGCGACAAGGCGGAGGTCAGCGCGTCGCGACGGAGGACGGCGTTCGCAGCGCTCACGACGCAGATCCCGCCGGCGACGGCGAAGATCCCCTGCTCCGCGCTCATCCGGGCATCAGGAGTCTTCCGGCTCCCGCTTCGGCAGCGTCGCGAGCAGCTCCTCTGTCGGGACGATCAGCGATACCCGGTCGCGTCCGCTCAACTCGAACTCGCCCTTCATCCCGAGCGCATCGGTCGGACAGGCCTCCCCGCAGTAGCCGCAGTAGCTGCAACGAAGCAGGCGAGGCCGAAGGTGAGCGGCCAGAGGCTGTTGCCGCGCGCCCAGTTCGCCGCCAGCTCGATCGTCGAGAACGCGATGCCGTGGCTCTGCGCGCCGCCCGTGCCGCTCGACGATCGTTTCCTGCGTCACTCCCACCGGAGCGGGCCCTTGCGCCACGCGTACGCGTAGCCGATGAGGAGCAGCCCCGCGAACACGGCCATCCCGGCCAAGCCGAACAGCTTCAACGTGTGGAGCGCCACGGCCCAGGGGAAGAAGAACACCACCTCGACGTCGAACAGGACGAAGAGCATCGTGGTGACGTAGAAGCGGATCGGCACGCGCTTCCAGGCCGGCCCGATCGGGTTCATTCCCGACACGTAGGCCGCGAGCTTCGCGAGCGACGGCCGGCGCGGCGGGATGAACCGTGGCAGCGTGGTCAGAATGACGCCGAGGCCGGTGACGAAAACGAAGAGCACCAGGACGGGCAGGTAATCCGGAAGCATCGGTGGGTCGAGTCTACCGGGGTCCGGACCGAGCGGACCCGAACGCAAGAGGGCCGGCGAACACGCCGGCCCCCTTGCTCAAGTCAGGGACGTGGCTACGGCGTGCGCTTGCTGATCTGCGTCGACCAGTTGCCGAGCGCGCCACGCATGTCACCGCAGACGCCGAATGTCCCGGTACCGCCCGCGAACGCCGAGCCGCCCAGTGCGTGTAGTCGCAGGCGGTCGCGATGTACTCGCTGGCGATCCAGATCGAGCTGCCGTCGACGGCCGCGGCGCCGTAATCGCCCCGGTGCGTCCGGGGCGGGTTCCCCCCGACCTGTGCCTTGTGGCTCGGTGGATCGAGCCGGTCGAAGCGTCCGGCTTGAAGAGGTACCAGGCCACCCCGGCCTTGTTGTGCGCGGAATGTTCGTCGAAGCTGACGGCCGTGTCGAGCGCGCGCCAGAGCTTCCCGTTCGCGTATGCGACCTGCTGCATGCCTGTGTCCTTCGCGTCGAGCCGCCAGACTACCTCGCTTGTGCGACGGCTCGCTGCCGACCAGGAGCCGCCAGCATCCAGCTCCGAAGATCGTCACCGTGGTCGTGTCGTTGATCCAGTACCAATGCGGCACGGCGGTCCCGGGCGCGGCGCCCGATCCCCGCTGGGTCCGCCTTCGGCGGGACCGCGTACCGGTTCACGCCGAGTACCGTGGTCGAGACGCTGAGCAGGGGTGCCGTGTCCAGGGAGGACGTATTCGTCAGCGCCCACGCAACGAGCGGGCTCGATGTGTTGGCACCGCCGGTGCCGCTGACCGGACGCAACGCCCTCGTCGACCGCGTTCGACCTGAGGAATCACTCGGTGCCGCCGGCGTTCAGGTCGGTACCAGTCTGTGCCCGGCGACTGCGCCGGCCAGACCGTGAACCCAGGCTGCGTCGGCGCTCGCCGGCCGTATCGCCGTGGTCACCGGCATCGGCCGCGCGATCGCGCTCGCGCTCGCCGCCGGGCGCGCGACGGACGTCGCGGTGGGGCGCACGCGCGCGACGCTCGAGGCCGTCGCGGCCGAGGCCGGAGGCTCGATCGACCTGCCTGACAAAGGTGCGCTCGGCCATTCCAGTCAACCTACCTTGGTGAACGAGATGAGATCGGTCCGGGAGAGCGTCGCGAGCTTCGGGCCGACGGCGTTCGCGACGTTGGCGAAGCCAGGCTGGTTCAGGAGCTGCCATCGCGCGAACCAGGTCGCGAGCGGATCGCGCGAGGAGATGCCGTCCTCGGCGACGATCACCGAGAATCCCCGGGCGCATGCACCGAAGCCGGTGTAGAGGACCGCCCCATTCGCCGCGGTCCCCACGACGACGACGCTCGAGATGCCGGCGAGGCGCTGCTCGAGATCGGTGTTGAAGAACTTGTCCGCGCTCGACCGCACGACTCCTTCGTCGTCGCGCGGCGCGAGGTCGGGGGAGATCTTCTGCTCCGCGGGACGGCCGAGCGTGAAGATGACGCGTGCCCCGGAGGAACGCGCCGCGTCGAGGAGACGCCGCACCGCCGGGACGCTCGCCAGGCACGCGGGTGCGGACTTGGTGGAGGTGTCGCTGATGTCGAGGCAGAGGACCGCCGTGGTCTCCGGGTCGAGCGCCACCACCATCGGCACCGGGAGCTCGGGGATCTCGAGCGCGGCCACGGCTAGCGAGCCACCCGGCGGTAGCCGTAGGCAAGCGCGGTCTCGCGACGCTCGCCGGGCTCGTCCCCCGCGACGGCCTCACCCGCGCGCCGTTCGTGAGCCCGCGCGGCGCCGCCGAACGTCCTCGCCCACTCTTCCGGCGCGGTGCCCCCGAGCGACTCAACGAGTCGCACCCCCTCCGCGGGATCGGTCTGCGTGAAGGGGCTGCGCCGCTCGCGCGCACGGGCGACGGGCTCGCGGCGAACGATCGTGACGGGAGGGTCCATGCAACTAGAGTATGTGCGAACCCAGATCCGTTCAGGAGGCTGCGCTGCTCCCCACCGCGAACGCCGTGAGGTTGTTGCGCACGATGTTGCGGATCCGGCGGCTCGAGGAGCGCTGCATCCATTTCGCCGAGACGGGCGACGGCCTCATCCGCGCGCACTACCACCTCTACATCGGCCAAGAGGCCGCAGGCACCGGCGCCTGCGCCGCACTCGCGCCGGCGGACCGCGTGTTCACGGCGCACCGCAACCACGGTCACGTGCTGGCGAAGGGTGGCGACCCCGCACGGATCCTCGCCGAGATCATCGGCCGGAGCGGCGGCTACCTGGGCGGTCGCGGCGGGACGTTCCACGTCGCGGCGCCCGAGATCGGCATCCTCCACACCTCGGCGATCGTCGGCGGCAGCCTCCCGCTCGCCGCGGGAGTCGCCTTCGCGACGAAGAAGACGCGCGACCAGCGCGTGACGCTCGTCTTCTTCGGCGACGGGACGATGGAGGAAGGCGTCTTCACCGAGACTCTCAACATCGCGCAGCTCTGGAAGCTCCCGCTCATCTTCTACATGGAGAACAACAGCGTCTCGGCGCACGAGCGCGTCGGGCGCGGGTCGCCGACGTCGGAGCACGCGGCGAAGGCGCTCTCGGACGTCCCGCGGGCCTTCGACGTGCATACCACGGTCGTCGACGGCACCGACGTCGAGGCGGTCCAGGCGCTCGTCCGCGGCCTTGCCGATCGCGTCCGGCGTGGCGAGGGCCCGTTCTTCGTCGAGTCGCGGACGACCCGCTGGCCCGGGAACTACGGCTCGTTCCCCAAGCTCGTCGGCGGGGACACCGACATCGCCTGGACCTGGGACGCCGCCGCGGCGCCGCCGGCGATCGCCTCCTGGACCGCCGACAGCGACCCAATCATCCGTTATGCCGTGCGGCTCCTCGGGACCGGGACGCTCAACCGCGACGGGCTTCGCGCGATCGACGCCGAGGTGCGGGCCGAGATCGACGCTGCGGCGAGCTGGGCACTCGCGAGCCCGCCGCCCGCCGAGGAGGACGCGCTCGCTCATGTCTACCGCTGAGACCGGAACCCGGGTCATGACGTTCGCGCAGGCGCTCGCCGACGCGGTGGACGAGATCCTCGACGAGGATGCGCGCGTCACGCTCATCGGCGCGCGTTTCACCGGCCACACCCCGAGCGCCTACGTCATGGACCCGGTCCTTCGGAAGCATGCCGCGCGCATCACTTGGCCGCCGATCTCGGAGCTCGCCTATTGCGGTATCGCGGTGGGGGCCGCGATGGCCGGGCTGCGGCCGATCGTCGAGATGAGCACCTCGACCTTCTCCTACGAGGCGATCCCGCAGATCGTGAACGAGGCCGGGATCATCTCGGCGACCTCGGGCGGCCGCGTCGGCGCGCCGGTCGTCTTCCACATGCTCTACGGGATCCGCGGCGCCGGCGGGCCGCAGCATTCCGGCAGCCCGCAGCCCTGGTACTGGAACAGCCCCGGCCTCCAGGTCGCGATGCCCTCGAGCCCCGCGGACGTGAAGGGCCTCCTGCGCTGGGCCGCGCTCCGCAGCGAGAACCCGACGCTCTTCATGGACCACCAGCGTCTCATGGAGCTCGAAGGACCGGTGCCGGAGGGACGGTATGAGATCCCCTTCGGCGTGGCGGAGGTGAAGCGCCGCGGACGTGACCTCACGATCGTCGCGACGTCGATCCAGGTCTCGCGCGCGCTCGAGGCCGCCGCGCTCCTCGCGCGCGAGGGGATCGAGGCCGAGGTCGTCGACCCGCGGACGCTCGAGCCGCTCGACCGAGAGACGATCCTCGGCTCGGTCCGGCGGACCGGCCGCGCGGTCGTCACCGACGAGAGCCACGATCACTGCGGCGTGGCCTCCGGGCTCGCGGCGATCATCGCCGAGGAGTGCTTCGCCAAGCTGCGCGCGCCGGTGCGGCGCGTGAGCATCCCGTCGGCGCCGGTCCCTTACGCGGAGGCGCTCGAGCGCGCCCTCGTGCCGAGCGCGGAGCGCATCGCGGCGGCGGCCCGCTCCGTCATGCGCTGACGAGGCCTACCTTTTCGGGCGTGGCCGAGCCGGACCGCTACCCCACCTTCAGCGACGCGGAGTTCACCCTCCGGCGCGGCGCCGTGCGCGAGCGGATGGCCGCGGCGGAACTGCGGGGGATCGTCGTCTACGGCGCGGGACGCACCGCCGAGGTCCAGTACCTCGCGGGCTGGCCGGGGTCGCGCGAGTCGTTCCTCCTCTTCCCGCTCGAGGGTGAGCCGTGCCTCCTCGTCCAGCTTTACAACCACGTCCCGAACGCGCGGCGCACCGCGGTCCTGGCCGACGTCCGCTGGGCGGGCGAGCCGGGCCTGCGGGCGCTCGACACGGTGGCCGCCACCCTCGCCGAGTTGGGCCTCGACCGCGGGCGGATCGGGATCGTCGGCCCGCTGCCCTGGACCTCCGCGCGTCGCTTCGCCGAGCGGCTCCCCGCGGTGGCCTGGGCGGAGTTCGGCGCGATCCGCGAGCTCCGGATGATCAAGAGCGCGGAGGAGCTCGTGCGGTACCGCGAGGCCGCGCGGTTGACCGATCTCGCGATGGTCGCGCTCGAGCGCGAGACCCGCCCGGGGCTGCGCGAGTACGAGCTCGGCGCGATCGTCGAGCACGCAATCGGGCGCGCCGGCGGCCAGCCGGGCATCCATTTCATGGCGACGACGCCGATGCGCGAGCCGCGGGTCGGCGTCCCGGGGCAGATCCTCTCGAGCCGCGTCCTCGAGAAGGGCGACGTCCTCATCACCGAGATCACCGCCGACTACTGGGGCTACGGCGGGCAGATCCACCGGTCGTACGCGATCGGCGAGGAGCCCACCGAGGCGTACCGGCGCCTCCACGACGCCTGCGTCGAGGCCTACCGACGGATCCTCGCCGTCCTCCGGGACGGCGCGACGGTCGGCGATGCGCTCGACGCCGCGGAGGTCATCCACGAGCGCGGCTACACGATCTACGACGACCTCCTGCACGGCGCGGCGCAGCTCCCGCCGATCTTCCAGACCCGCCGCACCGCTCGGGGGCGGATCGACGAGGCATTCACCTTCCGCGAAGATATGGTCGTCACGCTCCAGCCGAACGTCATCACACCCGACGAGCGCATGGGAATGCAGATCGGCGAGACCCTGCGGATCACGAGGACGGGCACCGAGCGGCTCCACGACTTCCCGATGCGCTTCATCGTCACCGGCGGGTAGCGATCGAGCCACGGAATTCACGATTCACGTCTATGACCGCGTGCTCCAGAAGCAGGAGCAGGACATCGCCAACTACATGGACGCGGCGCGGTCCACGGGTGACCTACACTGACGTGGTCCGGGGCATGCGTTGGTCACCCCTGACCGGCGGCCGGGCAGAATTCGCGAACACGCCAGCATTTCCACACGGGGTGTAGCGCAGCTTGGTAGCGCGCAGCGTTCGGGACGCTGAGGTCCCGGGTTCGAGTCCCGGCACCCCGACCCGTGTTGGCGACTCGCGATCCGACCAGAGCGAGGGAGGGTGGTGGGATGAGCGACACGAATGAGCTCTTGGTCAAGCGCAGGTACATCTACCGGCTGAACCGGCGTCAATTCCTCATGGCCTCGTCCGCGGCAGCGCTCACGGCCTGCGGTCCCGCGGCAACGCCCGCGGCCAGCGCGCCGGCGACCGCGCCGGTCAAGCTCAAGATCTCGTACAGCAACGTCATTGTGGACTCCCTGGCGCTCTGGATCGCCGCGGACAACGGGACGTTCCTGAAGAATGGCATCGACGTCGAGGTGGTGTCGATCTCGAGCGCGCTGGGCGTCGCCGCCCTCCTCGCGGGCGAGACCGGTGCCGCGGCGATCGGCGGCTCCGAGGTGCTCAGCGCGGTCGCGGGCGGGGCCGAGCTCGCGATCGTCGGGACCACCGTCGGCGTGTACCCGCACCAATTCGAAGTCGCGCCGGAGATCAAGACGATCGCGGACCTCAAGGGCAAGAAGATCGGCGTGTCGAGCATCGGCTCCTCGTCGGATATCGCGACGCGGGTGCTACTGAAGCGCCTCGGCCTCGACCCCACGAAGGACGTCACGATCATCGCCGTCGGCTCGACCGACACGCGCACCGCGGCGCTCCTGTCCGGGGCGATCCAAGCCGCAGTGACCCTCGTGCCGGACACGCTCCTCGTCGAGGACAAGGGCTTCAAGCCGCTCTACGACCTCGCGGCGCTCAACCTGCCGGCCTCGCAGACGGTCATCGCGGTGCCGCGCTCGCTCGTCGCGCAAAAGCGCGAGGTCGTCCAGCGGATCATCGACTCGCTCATCGTCGGCAACGTCCGGATGCGCAAGGACCGAGCGTTCGCCATCGCCACGCTGAAGAAGTACTTCAAGTCCACCGACGACCGCGCGATGGCCGCGGCGTACGAGTCGGCGCTCAAGATCGTCCCGGTGCTCCCGTACCCGAAGCGCGAGCAGTTCGCCGACGCCCAGGCCACGCTCGGCGAGAAGAACGAGCAGGTGCGTACCTACGACCTTGGTAAGCTGCTCGACGATTCGTTCGTGAAGAGCGCCGCCGACCGGGGGCTCGACCGCTAGCTCCTCGATCCGCTGCCGCCAGCCCTCGCGGCTTACGTAGACTCGCCGCGTGTCCCAAATTGCCGATCTGTTCTTCATCCTCTTCGTCGTGATCCTCGCCGTACGTCAGTTCCCGGAAATCGCCGCCACCGTGAGCAGAGCGCTCCGTCGTGGGCCCACAGCGGAAGCGGCCGACGAATCGAGAATGCCTCCCGGCAAGGTGATGAAAGTGTGCGAGCGTTGCCAGACTGCTTCGCCACTTCACGCGCGCTTCTGTTCCCAATGCGGCAATAACCTGTTGCCGTATGTGAACTGACGGAACTTGCGAATTCGCTGATGCTGTCCAGGCCCAATCGATCGCGGACATCAGGCCAGCTCGAGGCCAAGCGCGAGAGTCAGGCCGAGCGGATCGCGCTCTCGCGGTGGGCGCCGAAGCGGCAGCCGGTGTCCCGCAGATCGACCGCGAGCCATTTGCCCGCGATCAGCGCCTCGACGGCGTAATCGTCGGCTTCGTCACGATCGACGGCGCGGAGCATCTCCTCTGGTGCGCGAAGCACGACCCAGACCCGGCTGTCACCGTTCGGGCGCGCGTGGCTCTTGCGGCCTGCGGGGATCGTGATGCAGCGACGCGTCTCGATCACCTGCCCGCCGTGCGTCAAGCGGACCTTCTCCGGCAGCACCTCCGCGGTGCCTCCTTCGAGCTGCAGCCATGCGGCCTCGCCGTCGTCGTGGAGGCAGGTGTAGAAGGTGATCCGCGTCGGATGCCCGACCGGAAGCTGCAGGAGCGGCTCCGGGGCGACATCGAGGTCGGCCGGAGCGAGCTCGTCGTGCGTGTCGATGGTCGGCGCGGCGACGGGCCCGTCCTGCGCGCGCTGGGCGGCGAGCAGCGCCGGGAGCTCGCGGGCGACCCTTTGGGTAACTTCCATCAGCGGCTGCAGCCGCCCGAGGGTGGTCGCGGCGTAGTGCAGCTCGGCGGTGGCTCGCTTGATGTCGCCGCTCGCGAGCTGGAACTCGACGTAGCGGCCGTACTCGTTCGCCGAGCCGTCGAGATCGCCGGCGGCCGCGAGCGTCGCGGCGAGGCGGCGGTGGACCGCATGGTCGACCGGGTCGATCGCCACAGCGGCCCACAGCACGGCCAGCGCGGCGACGCGGTTCCCGTGCTGCGTCAGGAGGGCAGCGCCCGCCTTCAGCTGCTCGAGATCGGCCGCCCGATCGCCGGCGCTCGTGATCGCGTCCACACCATCCAGCGGAGTCACCTCACCAGTGTCCATGCGTGGTCAATTCACCGGATGGATTACCCCGTTCGGGTGAGCTGCCCTAGCGCGTTGCGACGCGGATCAGCCCGATCGCCCCATTTCCGCTCATTGTCGCCATCGGCCGGCCGGTGGACGCCTCGAGGCGCGAGACCATTCCGTCCTCGCCAAGGGCGTAGAGCCGCTGGCCATCGGGCGACAGCGCGATCGAGCGAAGGGGCGCGTCCTGGAGATAGCGGGCCTTGAGCGACAGATCGGCGGTCTGGATGACGAGGATCCCGGTCTCGCCCAGGACGTAGAGACGTGAGCCGTCGGCGGAGAGCGCCACCGCGTGCACGGGAGTGCGCGCCGTCGTCGCGGTCGCCCCCGTCGCCAGCAGCAGATGCAGGTTCGCGCGCTCGACCTTCAACGACGTCGGCCCGACGTCCGCGACGACGCCCGCAGCCCCATTCACGACGTAGAGGTGGCCGCCGCCCGGCGCGAGCGCCATCGACCACATCGAGCGAACGCCGGCGCCCGCGTCAGGCAGATCGAGGACGCACTGGGCGTAGAGCTGCGTCGTGTTCAGGGCGTGGATGAACGGCCCCTTCGTCGGATTGAAGTACAGCCCAAACTGCCATTGGCCGCTCGGATCGGTGACCGACGAGTGGTACGCGCCGTTCATCGACGGCGACGCGACCTTCACGTCGACGATCGGCGTTTCCGAAAGGCCGCTGCCGCCCGGATCGGCGACCCGTACCCGGTACTGGGTCGGCGGCCCGAGGTGCTCGACGAGGTAGACGTTCCGCCCGTCGTCGCTGATCGCGTCGAAGCTGAAGTCACCGGTCGCGGTGACGGTGCGACTGAGCCTGCCCGCGATCAGATCCACCACCGCGAAGCGGCTCGTGGCCGCCGGCACGTTCGGATGGGCCGCGGCAAGGACGAGCCACTTTCCGTTGGCAGAGAGACCGGAGGGGGCAGCACCGTACGCGGTCGGAAGGGCGAAGCGGCCGTTCACCGTGAAGGATTCGGCCGCGGTGCCGGTCCCGCTATCGATCGCACCGATCGTCGTCGAATCGCCACCGGGCTGGACGGCCCAGTAGCGCGACCAGTCGGCCATCGCGACGCCCGCCGGCAGGAAAGCGCGCTCGGCGCCGGAGTCGGCGTCGACGATCGCGGTCGGTCCGGAGCGGTCGAGATACAGCACGTCGTGGCGCGCGCTGGCCACGGGCGCGGGAGCGGGTGCGGCGGTCGAGCCACACGCGGTCGCGGTGAGCGCAATGACCGTGACGAGGACGATCGAACGACGCATCGGATACCTCCCCACCGGCCCCGGACGATCGCCGCCGTGGGTGCCTGGTGTCAGCCTCCCTACATCGCCGGACCGCGATCGGTTCCTGCTACTTAAATGACGCGGCGATTCGGAGGGCGGTCGCCTTATCGACCTGGGCCTCGATCCGCAGGATCATCCCGTTCTGCTCCCAAAGGAGCGTGTTGCCGGCGAGGCGCAGGGGCTCATCGGTCACGGTGCTGCTCCCGCGCTCCTGATAGAAGAAGCCGTGCGGCTTGCCCTCGAGCCAGAAGCCGTTTCCGCCGTTCACCGTCACGTTTTCGAGCTTCGTGTCCGGACCGACGAGCTTCCCGAAGAAGCTGCTCTGCACGGTGGCGTTGCCGAACTCGCTCACGACGGCGGAGACCCCAGCCTGGGCGGACAGCGGGATCGGCGGTCGGCTCCGGTAGACGAACGAGACCTGCATCGAGCCCGCGGTCGGGCGCAGATAGACCTCGTCCGGCGCGCCGAGCGCGGCGTCGGCCGGCACGAGCACGGCGTAGCCGGCACGCTGCCGCGCCTCGTCCAGCGTGACCGGCTGGCCGAGGGCGAGTGACGGCGACGGCGTCGGACCCGGCGTCGGCGTCGGCGTCGGCGAGGGCAGCGGTCCACGGAAGATCTCGACGCCGCGGAGACGAAGGATGTCTGCCGCCGTCGCGCGCGCCTGCGGTGAGAACACCAGGACGGCGATGATCATCACGACGGCGGTGAGCAACACCGGTGCGAGGGGGTAGCGCGCTCGGGCGAACGCCCCCCACCACGGCATCCGGCGGGGCTCGGCGATGCGGGCCTGCACCCGCGCGCGGACATCCGGCACCGCCGGGAAGTCGATGAGCGTACCGAGGTCGGCGAGCGCAACCGCGAGCTGGGTGTCGTCGATCCGCAGCTCAGGCATGGGCGTACACCTCGCGCAGCCGTCCCATGGCGCGCGACAGCCGCGATTTCACCGTGCCGCGCGCGACGCCGATCGTGTCCGCTATCTCGGTCTCCGAGAGGTCCAGGAAATAGCGGTAGGCGAGCACGAGGCGGTCCTCCTCGCGTAGGCCATTCAGGGCCGACAGCAGGCCGCTCCGGAGATCGGACGCGACGGCCGCGTCCTCGGGCGAGAGGGCCGTCTCGCCCGAGGCGCGACCCGCCGCGGCACTGAGCTCCACCGTCGGTCGCCGGCCCGCCGCGGTGCGGCGGTTCTTAGCCTCGTTCGCGACGATGCGCAGCAGCCAGGGCCGGAAGGGCGCGCCCTCGCGGAAGCGGCCCAGGGCGTAGTACGCCTTCACGAAGGCGTCCTGGGTCACGTCCTCGGCGTCCGCCGCACTTCCAGTGATCACGTACGCGACCCGCGCGGCCAGCGCCTGGTAGCGCGTGACCAGCTCGCCGTACGCGTCCTGATCACCATTTCGTGCACGCTCCACCAGCTCGGATTCGTTCGGTCGCTCCAGTGGTCGGCCCTCCACGGAGATCGCTTACCGGCCCTCGTACAACGCGAACGGCACCCCGGTTCCCGCGACGTCGACGATCGCCTTGAGCGCTGCGCGGCGCTGGCCCAGCTCGGTGGCGGACGCGGCCTGCAGCCGGTCGATCCCGAACGACTCCACCGTGAACGACGCGCACACGCTGCCTTCGACGACCGCGCGGCGCAGCGCGGCGCCGTCGATCCGTTCCGCGGCGGCGAGCGACCCGACGAGGCCGCCGGCGAACGAGTCGCCCGCGCCAGTCGGGTCGACGACGCGCTCGACGGGATATGCCGGGCACCAGAAGATCCCATCGGCGGTGAACAGCGTCGCGCCATGCTCGGCGCGCTTCACGACGACCGCCGCTGGCCCGCGACCGAGCAGCGTGCGAGCGGCGGCGATGACGTTCGGCGTCTCGCAGAGCTGGCGGATCTCCCCTTCGTTCAAGCACACGAGATCGACGTTCGCGACCACCTGCAGGAGCGTGTCCCGCTTCTGGCCGATCCAGTAGTTCATCGTGTCGAGCGCCACGAACCGGCTCGCCGGGAGCTGCCCGCGGACCGCGAGCTGGATGTCCGGATCGATGTTCGCGAGGAACAGCAGCTCGCTGTCCAGATAGGCAAGCGGGACCACCGGCCGCCACGAGGCGAACACACCCAGATCGGTGTTGATCGTGTCGGCGGCGCCGAACGTCTCGTCGTACCGGCCGAGCCACCGGAACGTGCGCCCGGGGCGTCGCTCGAGGCCCGCGAGGTCGACGCCGGCCGCCGCGATCCGGGCGCGGTCGGCCGCGCGAAAGTCGTCGCCCACGACGCCGCAGAGCCGGACCGGCGCGTACTTCGCCGCCGCCACGGAGAAATACGACGCCGCGCCGCCGAGGACGTCGCTGCGCCGCTCGGCGGCGGTCTCGACATCGTCATACGCCACGGAGCCGACGACGAGGATGGACACCGGCGGCAGCGTAGCGCCCTGCGTACGATGGGCGCGCATGGGCGATCGGTTGCACGACTACGTGAGCAGCGGATTCGCGAAGACCACCGATATCTACGAGCGCGTGCGACCCGAGTATCCCGACGCCGCGGTTGACCTCCTCGCGCGCGAGCTCGGTCTCGTGCGCGGCCGGATCGTCGTCGATGTCGGCGCGGGCACGGGCAAGCTCACGCGCGCGCTCGTGCGCACCGGCGCCACGGTCATCGCCGTCGAGCCGCTTGCCGAGATGCGCCAACGCCTCGCCGTGATCGTGCCGCTCGCCGTCGCGTTCGACGGGACGGCTGAGCGCATGGCCCTCCGGGACGCGTCGGCGCACGCGATCACGGTCGCGCAGGCGTTTCATTGGTTCGACGGGGACCAGGCGCTCGCCGAGTTCCATCGGGTGCTGGTACCCGGCGGCAAGCTCGCGCTCATCTGGAACGTGCGCGACCGCTCGGTCCCGTGGGTGGACGCGTTCGACGCGATCATCGATCGGGTCGATCCCGAGCGTCCCGACCATCAGACCGGCAGATGGCACGACGCTTTCGAGCGGACCAGGGACTTCGGCCCGCTTCGGCAGCGCGAGTTCGGTCACGCGCAGGAGCTCCGGCCGGATGAGATCGTCGAGCGTGCCCGCACGGTCTCGAGCATCGCGTCGCTGCCGGACGAGCGACGCGAGCAAGTCCTCGATGAGTTCCGCGCGCTGGCCGAGACGCACCCCGAACTGCGCGGCCGTCCGCTGGTGACGCTGCCCTACATCACGAGGGTCTATTGGACCGAACGGCAGCGGATCAGCCAGATCAGCTAGGTCCCATACCTCGCCGTCAAAAGGGAATCCCCTCCGGGACGATGAAGTCGTGATCTGGCCGCCAGACACCCCAGACGATCGCGAGCGCCTTGTTCATAGTGGCCAGCGCGTTCATCTTGGACGTGCCCTCGGCCCGCTTGCGTTGGTAGTGGTGACGGATGACCGGGTTGTGCTGGGTGCCGACGAGGGCCATCCGGTAGAAGGCAGCGCGCAGGTAAGCGTTGCCGGTGTTGGCCCGGGGCAGCTGGTCTCGGGGTCGGCGCCCTTCGTCCCGCTGGAGCGCTCCGCGGCAGGCACCCCGGCCAAGGCCACGAGCTGGTCGAAGTCCTCGAACCGGAAGATGTCCCCGATCTCGGCGATGCGGGTGGCCACGAAAGACCGACCCCGGGAATGGTCCGCAACCGGCGCACGAGATCGCCGTCCAACAGCGCAGCGACACGTTCGTCCGCGTGGCCAATCTACTGCTCGAGGAAGTCGTGCTGGGCCCGGAGACTAGCTGCAACGGACCTGCCGAATAGACCGCCTCCGGACTCCGCGCTCAGGTCGCGTGCAGTGTGCGACCTGCAAGGGGAGCTATATCAGATCGCGCCGTCCTTCTTCAGCTTCGCGACCTCGACCTCACCGTACCCGAGCTCGGCGAGGATCGCCTCGGTGTGCTCGCCAAGGAGCGGCGGCGGCGTACGCACCGACGGTGGCGTGCCGTCCATCCGCACGGGGATCCCTGGCGCGCGCACCCGGCCGGCCGTCGGGTGGTCGACTTCGGCAATGAGGCCGAGGTGCCGCACCGTCGGATCGGCGAAGACCTCGGCGAGCGAATTGATCGGTCCCACCGGCACGTTCGCCTCGCGGAGCTGGCGGACGAGGTCCGCTTTCGCGAGGCCGGCGATGCGCTTCTCGAGCAACGGCATGAGCACGGCGCGGTGCCGCACGCGCTTCCCGTTGTCCGAGAAGCGCTCGTCGTCCAGGAGGTCGTCCAGGTCGATGGCATGGCAGAACCGCTGGAAGAGGGCGTTGTTGCCGCAGCACACGTTCACGAAGCCGTCCGACGCGCGGAACGTCTGATACGGAACGATCGATGCGTGCACGTTCCCCTCCGGATGCGGGACCGTGCCATCGGCAAAGTAGCGTGCCGCTTGGCGTGACAGCAGCGCGACCTGACCGCCGATCATCGTCGCGTCGATCGTCTGACCCACGCCGGTCCGCTCGCGGGCGTGCAGCGCCGCGAGGATCGCGAACGCGGCGAACATCCCCGAGACCATGTCCGCCTGCGGAACACCGACCATCGTCGGCATCCCGTCCGGCTCGCCGGTGAGGCTCATGATCCCGCCCATCCCCTGAACGATGAGGTCGTACGCGGCCCACGCCCGACCGGGGCCGTCCTGCCCGAAGCCCGAGATCTGGCACACGATCGCCCGGGGATTGAGTGCGCGGATGCGATCGTTCGGGAAGCCGAGGCGGGCCATGGTGCCCGGGCTGAAGTTCTCGACCACGACGTCGGCACCCTCGATGAGCCGCTCGAGCACCTTCTTTCCGTCGGGATGCTTGAGGTCGAGCGTCAGGCTCCGTTTGTTCCGGTTGATCGAGAGGTAGTAGGCGGACACGCCGTTCATGTGGGGTGGTGCCCACGATCGCGTCTCATCGCCGGTGCCCGGCTGTTCGACCTTCACGACGTCGGCGCCGTGATCGGCCAGCATGAGCGTGCAGTAGGGCCCTGCGAGCGCGCGGGTCAGATCGACCACGCGGATCCCGACGAGCGCACCCTCGCGGCCTGATCCACCGCTGATGGCCGGCAGCGCCTCGAGCGTGTCGCCTTCGGCGAGCACGGCGTCGCTCAGGCACTGCTCGCCGTTCACGATGAACGCGGCGGTCTCGGCAAGCGGGATCCCGAGCTCACGCACGATCTCGACCGCGGTCTTTCCCGCCCCGTCCACGGTCAGCTGCTTCACGCCGCCGGGGCCGAACTGACGGAGCTCGCCGTGGAGCACAAGCGTGATCACGTCCGCAGAGTACCGTTTGACCGATGGACGAACCGCTTCCGCTGTTCCCGCTCGGCACCGTTCTGTTTCCGGGGATGCTCATGCCGCTCCACATTTTCGAGCCGCGCTACCGTCTCATGTTGAGGCGTGCGGTCCAGAACGGATCGCCGTTCGGCGTCGTGCTCATCAAGAGCGGGGTCGAAGTCGCCGGCGCCGCGGAGCCGCACCGCATCGGGACGACCGCGCGCGTCGTGGGAGCGACGCCGCTCGGCGACGGGCGGTCGTTCATCGTGTGTCAGGGCGAGCGACGCTTCGAGATCGCCTCGGTCGACGCCGCGCGCGAGCCGTACCTCGTCGCGGCGGTCCGCTACCTCGAGGAGGACATCGGGCACGACGCGGAACACCTCGCCGACATCGCAGCCGACGCCTTCGCCGAATACCTCACCGGGATCCTCTCGACAACGTCGGATCCCCGCTCGGACCTCGCGTCGCTCGACGAGCTCCGCGAAGGCACGCCGGCGGACGTCTCGTACCGCATCGCGGGCGGCCTCGGCATCGACGCGATGGAACGGCAGCGGCTCCTCGCGACCGATCGCGCAGCGACCAGGCTCGAGTCGGAGCTCGGACTACTGGCGCGGGAGAACACCCTGATCAAGGAGCTGCTGCTCCGCCTGCACGTGAGTGGCGATGGACCGCCGCTGAACTGACCGCCGGAGCCGGCCGTCCGCTCGGCGCTACCCGAGCCCGTCCGCGTGCACGATCTCTCCGCCGACGACCGTCCCACTGACCTTCAGCGACGGCCACTCCGTCACCGCGGTCGAAGCGAGGTCGCGTTCGACGATCGTCGCGTCGCAGCGCATGCCCGCAGCGAGCGTGCCACGCTCGCGCTCCGCCCCCATCGCGAACGCCGCGCCCGAGGTGTACGCCGCGATCGCTTCGTCGAGCGTGAGCGCCTCTTCTGGGTGCCAGCGGTCCACGTCCTCCGGGCGCTGCCGGGCGACGGCCGCGTGGATGCCGAGCAGCGGGTCGATCGGCTCGACGGGCGCGTCGGACCCGAACGCGAGCCGGGCACCTGCCGCCACGAGCTGCCGCCACGGATACGCCCGCGCGGCCCGCGCTCCCCAGTACCGGTCGGCGAGGTCGCGGTCGCTCGTCGCGTGGATCGGCTGCATCGAGGCGATGACCCCCATCGCGCCGAATCGCGCGATCTCAACGCGCCCGATAAGTTGCGCGTGCTCGACGCGCTGCCGGAGGCTCGGCGCGATCGCGCGCGCCGGATTGATCGCATCGAGGGCGACGCGCACCGCGCGATCGCCGATCGCGTGGATCGCGACGGCGATGCCCGCCGCAGCCGCGCGAGTCACGGCCGCGCCGATCGCCGCTGGCTCGATGGTGAGCAGACCGCGATCGTCGCTGCCCTCGTACGGCGCCTCGAGCGCCGCGGTCTGCGAACCGAGCGCGCCATCGGCGAAGATCTTCAGGTGGCCCACGCGCAGCCACTCGTCGCCGAGCCCGGTGCGAAGGCCAAGCGCGATCGCCGCGTCGAGGCCCGCGTACGGGATCCCCATCGCGACGCGGAGGCGCAGGTTGCCCCGGTCACGCGCGATCTGGAACGCTCCGAAGGCCGCCGCTGGCTCGAGGTCCTCGATCGCGGTGAGGCCGCGCTTATGGGCCTCGGCCTGGCCGCGCGCGATCGCGGCGACGCAGTCGTCGACCGCGGGCTGGGGCACGACCCGGTCGGCGAGATGGTTCGCGTTCTCCTTCAGGATCCCGGTCGGAGCCCCGGCGGCGTCCCGTTCGATCGCGCCGCCCGGCTGATCGGGCGTCTTCGCGTCGATACCCGCGGCGCGCAACGCCGCGGTGTTCAGCCAGCGGGCGTGGCCGTCCCGCGAGAGGAGCGCCGCCGGCCGGCCGACCGTCACGCCGTCGAGGTCGGCGGCGGTCGGCCAGCGGCCCCAGCGGTTCTTGTCGAAGCGGCCACCGAGCACCCACGTGCCAGCAGGCAGGGTCTCGGCGTAGGCGCGGATCTTCTGGAGCGCCGTCTCCACCGATGGCTCGTCGCGAAGGTCGATCTGCCCCATCTGGATCGCCCACCTGGTGAAGTGCACGTGCGTGTCATGCCAGCCGGAGGTCATGAGCCCGCCGCGCAGGTCGATCGCTTCGGCGCCCTGGTGCTCGCGCTTCAGGTCTGCGAGTCTCCCGGCCGCGACGACGATCCCGTCCGACGCCACGAGCGCCTCCGCGCTCGATCCGTCGCCGACGTGGACCCGACCACCGTGGAAGAGCAGGGTCCGCGCGCGCGGATGCTGCGGCGGGGTCCGGACCGGCGTCACAGCCAGGGCGCGATGGCCAGCGGCAGCTCGAGCAGGGTGCGAATGACTGCATCCGGGCGCAGGTCCGCCGGTGGCGCGACGTCGTTCGTCCGCCGCCAGACCGCTCGCAGCCCGACCTGCTGTGCGCCGCGGATGTCGGCCTCGAGGTTGTCGCCGACCATGAACGCTTCGCCCGGCGCGACCCCGGCGAGCGCGAGCGCTCGTTCGAACATCGCCGGATGGGGCTTCTGCCACCCGACGTCGTGCGAGCTCACCACGGCGTCGATCGCGTCGGCGAGGCCCGCGCGCTGCCAATCGCGGAGCACCTCGGTGTCTCCGCGCGACAACGTGTTCGTTACCAGGACGACCGCCAGCCCCTGCTGCTTGCACCACCGCACCGCCTCGTGGGCGCCGGGGACCGGCGTCGAGACGAGGTCCAGCGGGACTGCGAATGCCGACCGGAGCCGGTCGATCTCGATATCGCAGGCGATGCCCTGCGCGTCGAACCACCGGTCGTACCAGCGGTTCGTCTCCTGCCGGTGCGGGTCGGCCTGATCCCGCGGCACGATCTCGGCTGCGATGAGCGCATCGAACCAGTGGCGGTCGCCGAACGCTTCGACCAGGGCCTGGCGCACGAGCGCGCCCTGCGGCAACCAGCCCTCGACGAGGGTGTCGCCCACGTCGAAGAACGCGGCGCGCAGAGCCACGCGGATATCGTATCGAGCGTGCTGGACTTCGATCAGCTCGCGTTCATCGAGAAGTGGCGCCAGCGCGCGTCACGCGGCGTCGTCATCGCGCTCGATGGCACCCGCGGCGACATCGTGGTGACGATGCGCACCGGCGAGCTGGGCGAGCGGCTCGACCTCCGCGGCCGCGACGCGACCGGTGCGGTGCGTAAGGCCCGCCTCGCGATCGGAGACCGCGTGACGATGGCGATCGAGTACTCCGCCAAGGACGTTGCGGCCGGCTCCGGCACCGGCGTCACCGGCAGCTTGGTCGCCCCGGGGGCCGTCGTCGAAGGCACGGTGTCCGCGACGGGCGACCTCGCTGTCGTCGATTGCGGCGCCGCGCTTTTGGTGAAGGGCGACACCCTGCCGGCAAAGGTCGGAGACGTGGTGCGGTTCACGATCGCCGACGAGGGTCGCGCCTACCTCATCTCCACGCGCTGAGGGCGCTCCCTATTCGAGCTTCGCCAGCTCCTCCGCGATCTCCTGCTCGTCCGGCACCTCGCGGAGCTGATGGACGTCGATATAGCGGCAGATACCGTGCGCATCCACGACGATGATCGCCCGCTCCGGCCTGCCGATCTCCTCGTTGAAGACGCCGTAGGCCTTCGAGACCGTGCCGTGCGGCCAGAAATCCGAGCAGAACGGGTAGCTCGTGATCGAAAGATCCTCCGCCCAGGCCTTGAGCGCATACACCGGGTCGCACGTGATACCCACGACCTGGGTCGTCCCCGCCTCGTACCGCTGCTGCAGCGTCGCGAGAGCGGGAGCTTCGTGGTTTCAGGTGCCGCTGAAGGCGAACGCCATGAACGCGAGAACGACCCGCTGGCCGCGGAGCGCCGAGAGCGTGATCGTGCGGCCGTCGTGCGAGCGCAACCTGAAGTCGGGCGCTGGGTCTCCGACCTTCAGCGTGCCGGTCTCGGTCGCGATCTTCGTGCGACCCTTCGGTCGCGCTTCGGCCACCTGCCTAAGATAGCCGCATGCAGACGAAGGGCGCGGAGGGGCGCCGCATCACCGCGAGCCGCAAGGAGTTCCTCGACTACCGCACGGCATGCCCGTTCTGCGGCCAGAACGTCGGTCCGCGCTTCGTCACGCGTGAGCATTCCGACGTGCCGCCGAGCCCGCCGTACGCGGCGTCGGTCCGCTGCCCGCGTTGCAAGCAGCTCTACGAGGTGGTGTTCAGCCCCGATTGATGGAGATCGTGCGGCTGGGACCAGGCGACTCCCGACTCGTGGTCGAGGCCGGCCACATCTTCGATGAGCCGCCCATCCCTGAAGCGGTCAAGCGCTTCCTGGCTGACCCTGGTCATCACCTGCTCGTCGACTATGAGGCTGGCGTTCCCCGCCGGGTTCGTCAGCGGAGTCGAGCTGACCCACCCCGACAAGGGCACCGGGATGTTCCTGTACGAGCTCGGCGTTGACGAGCCATATCGTCGGGCGGGGATGGGACGGGCCATGGTGCGAAGCCTGGCGGATCTGGCCGCCCGCCGCGGCTGTTACGGGATGTGGGTCGGCAGCGAGGAGACGAACACCGGGGCGCTCCGGTAGGGCGCCGGCGCCGTCCGTGGCGACCTCGCGGTGATCCTCGAGTGGACGTTCGAGCCGACGACTCCCGGAGGACGAGCCCCAAAGAGGAAGCGCTGATATAGCTCCTTCCCATGGGTCAGACTCTCACCGACCCTGAGCGGGGAGGCCGGTACTGCGCTATGCGGCGTTGTCCGTTGCGACTAGTGTCCGGCCCTCGCGCTCCGTCCAGGTACGGTGATCGGGACCCTTCG
>DASZZF010000013.1:0-12555 GCA_035543375.1 Candidatus Limnocylindria bacterium | reverse complement strand
GCCCAGGGGAAGTCCAAGATGAACGCCCTCGGGCACTGCATGAAGAAGTCGCTCGCGATCGTCTGGGGCATCTGGCGCGGCGACCACGACTTCACCCCGGAGCCGCCTTCTGCTTGACAACGAGATATGGGACTAGCGGCGACGCGCGGGAGCTAGCGGACCGGCAGCAGCTAGCTAGCGGACAGAGATATGGCGCCCGGCCATCGCCGGGAGTGGCTCATCTTCCTCTTCGGGCCGCTCGGTCGCGCTGATCACGACGCTGGCTGCGGTCGCCAGCACCGCGCCGGTGAGCGCGGCGATGAACAGGAGACCGTCGGCGGGCCGCCCTCGGGAGGATGCGAGCGGCGCCCACGTGACGAACAGCATGTAGAGGACGGCCGCGCCGGCCGATACGCCGGTGGCCGTCGCGAAGATATACAGCGCGAACCAGCGCTTCGGGCGCCGGAGCAGCGTGTCGAAGAACGAGCGCAGCAGGCGCGTCGACGTCCACACCACGAGCGCTCCTGTGACCCACGCCATGATCGTGCCGACCCACGTCAGGTCTGCGGCGCTCAGCCGCGAGGCGATGCCGGTCATCTGCCCGAGCAGGGTCGTGGGCTCGAGAAGCTTGAGCAGCGGACCAAACCGATCGGGGCTGCCTCCCTGCAGCGCCTCGAGCAGCGCGCCCTTCGCCTCGGCGGCACGGACCGGGCTGAACAACGTCTCCTGCTCCAGGGTGAGACCGGTCTGCATGAACGCGCCAAGGGACTGGTGGCCGGAGGCGATCGCAAAGATCACCGTCATCGTCGCGCCCCACAGCACCGTGACCACGCCGCCGAGGCCATGGATCGCCGCCGCCGCGAGCACGAGCGCGGGCGCGAGGCCGAACGGGGCGGTCACCGGCATCGCGATCGCGAGCGCAGTGCGCTCGCTCGACACGTCACGGAGCCACAGCCAGAGACCCATGATCGCCCACAGCACCGCGAGGCCGGGTACGAACACGAAGAGCAACGCGGTCTCGAGGATCCATCCGAGGGTCACCGCCAGGCCGAGCTGACCGGCGAGCGCGATCACGACGACGAACCCGGCGGGCAGCGCCGCGGCGATGGCGCCGAAGCCCGAAAGGAAGATCAGCCCGAACAACGGGAGCGCCGCGAGCAGCCCGTAGAAGCCGCGCCGGATCGGCTGGCCGTGGTCGGCGAGGAGCGCCACGACCGGACTCTGGGCGACGCCGGGAACGAATCCGCGCAGCGGCTCCGTCATCACGTTCGGCGCGTAATCGTCGTGCCCGCGTGTTAGCGCCACCGTCTTCGTGGTCACGCAGGACGCGAGCGCCGTCGCAAGGTCGGAGGCCTTCTGGTACCGAAGCGTTGGATCCTTCGCGAGCGCCTTGAGGACGACCGTGTCGACCTCTTTAGGCAGCGAAGCCCGCAGATGGCTCGGCGGGACCGGCGGACGAACGACGTGGTCGCGCAACAGGACCGCGGCATTCCCGCTCGTGAACGGTGGCTTGCCCACCAGCATCTCGTACAGAATCAGCCCGAGCCCGTACACATCGGTCGCGATCGAGGCCGACCGGCCCTCCACGCGCTCCGGTGCGACGTACAGCGCGGTGGCGAAGAGCTGCGGCGAGTCAGCGTCCTCCTGCGGCGTGCGCGCGATGCCGAAGTCGCAGATCTTCGGCTGGTCGCGATCGTCGAGCATGATGTTCGACGGCTTGAGGTCGGCGTGGATGATGCCGCGTGAATGCGCGAACGCGAGCCCGGTCGCGATGCCGTCGGTGAAGCGGATGGCGTCCGCCAGCGGCAGCGCTCCCGCTCGCTCGATGCGCTGCTTCAGCGATGTGCCGGCAACATGCTCCATCACGATGAACGGCAGGCCGTCGACCTCTCCGACGTCGAAGACCGCGACGATGTTCGGGTGGGTGAGCTGCGCGAGCGCCCGCGCTTCCTTCACGAAGAGCTTGCGGAGGGTCGCGTCGGCCGCGGCTTGGGGGTCGAGCACTTTCACGGCGACCTCCCGCCCGAGCGCGGTGTCCTGGGCGAGGTACACCTGCGACGAGCCGCCGGCGCCGATGGATTCGAGGATCCGGTAGCGCTGATCGAGAACGCGATCCACTGCGAGCTCCGTGTGGCGGCGCGTTCGCTCAGCGCCGAGCGCGCCGACTATACCGCCGGTCCTGTGCTCGAAGGCGCTGCTGAGCGGGTTCCCCATCGTCTGCCGTCCCTCGCGTGGCTGCGTGCCGCTCCATCAACGAGTGGTGAGCAGGCGGCGTTACGTCCCGCGACGCCCAGGCGAGACCGCATCGATACGCGGAACGCCGGCCCGCCACGTGGTGACGGCCCGGCGTCGCGGAGGTCCTGAAGACTAGGACAAATGACCTAGGACTTCGGGGTGGGCGTCGGAACGGGCTTGCCTGGGGCGAAGCCCCGTGGGCCCGGCGGCCGGCCACCCTTGTGGTCGACGATCCGGGCGATCTCGGTCGCTAGGCGCGATCGCATCGCGGCCGCCTGTTCCGCGGTGAGCTTCTTGTCCCGGACGGCCTGATCGATCCGGCCGTTCGCGTTCAGGGTCAGCGCGTCGATCAGACCCTGCCGGCTTTTGCCGGTCGTCGATGATGCGGCGACGTCGGCGAGGCTCTCGCCCGACTTGAGCGCCTTCGCGAGGTCGGTCGCCGGGATGCCGAGGTAATCACCGCTTGTCTTGATGACGTCAGCGATGAGGCCGCGGCCGCCGCGCGTGGCCGGACGAGCGTGACCCGGCCTCGCCCCCGTCGCGGCGTTCTTTGCCGCCTGGAGGATCGCGTCCTCCTGGGCTTGGCTGATCGTGCCCTGCGCGACGAGCGGGTCGAGGATCGCCTTGAGGTGGTCGATGGGCCCGCGATCCTGATCAGCGCCGCCGATCTGCTGGATGCGCCCCTGCTCGTCCGTGCCGATCGGCTGGAATGTGCCGAGGGCGACCTCTCCCACGAGCGCCGTTGTGAACGCGCCGGCCGCGATCGCGAGCGCAAGCCGCTTACCGGTCAACGCGTGCCTCCTTAGAGCCGTCCTGCTCTCCGGTGTACCGCGTTCCGCGGCCCCTGTTTCCCCCGGGCACCCCATAAAGGCGGCACGTGCGGCCTTTTTACAGAGTGATGACAATTTCGGCATGCCACCGAGCGTCGCGTTCGCTGCCGCCGAGGTCGCTCCGTTCGCCAAGATCGGCGGTCTCGCCGACGTCGCCGGCTCGCTGCCCCAGGCGCTCGCGGCGCAGGGCTGCACGGTGACGGTCTATCTGCCGCTGCACGGCACGATCGACCGCGCGCGGTGGGGGATCCCCGACCGCGTCGATCACCCGGCCCTCGTGCGCGACGGCGTTCGCGTCGTGTTCATCGGCAACGAGAAGCGGATCGCGGGCCTACGCATCTACGGGGAGGCCGACGACGCGCAGCGTTACGCGTTCTTCTGCCGGGCAGTCGCCTCGGCGCTCCAAGAGGCGCCGGTCGATATCGTGCACGCGCACGACTGGCATGCCGGGCTTCTTGTGCCCATGGTCGCCGAGCGCGCGGCCACGGTGTTCACGATCCATAACCTCGCCTATCAGGGGAGGACCTCCACCGACGTCCTTGCGCCGGTCGGTCTGCCGGAGGCGGGCTTGCCATTCGAGGCGCCCGGAGAATGCAACCCGATGGGTCGCGCGATCGCGCGCGCCGACATGGTCAGCACGGTGAGCCCACGTTATGCGACGGAGATCCTCACGCCCGAATTCGGCGAGGGTCTCGAAGGCCTCCTCTCCACGCGTGCGCGCGATGTCCGGGGGATCGTGAACGGCATCGATACGGTCGTCTTCGACCCGGAGCATGACCCGCAGCTCGCCGCCCGCTACTCCGCGGTCGATCAGCGCGGGAAGGCCGAGTGCAAAGCTGCGCTCCAGACGGAAGGCGGCCTCCGGGTCGACGCGGCGACGCCGCTGCTTGCGGTGATCGGCCGGCTCGTCGAACAGAAGGGCATCGATCTGCTCACTGCCGTGGCCCCGGACCTCCTCGAGGGCGGCGCTCAGCTCGCCGTCCTCGGCACCGGCGACCCGGCCTACGAGGAGCGCTGGCGCGCGCTCCGCGATCGGTATCCGAGCCGGCTCTTCCTGACGCTCGGCTTCGAGGCCGCCCTCGCGCAGCGGATCTACGGCGCGAGCGACCTCTTCTTGATGCCCTCGCGCTTCGAGCCCTGCGGGCTCGGTCAGCTCATCTCGCTCCGCTACGGCACGATCCCCGTTGTCCGGAGCGTCGGCGGCCTCGCGGACACGGTGCGCGACATCGACGCGGACCCAGGTACCGGCAATGGCTTCGTCTTCGCCCAGCATGACCGCACCGCATTCTCGGGGGCGCTCGCCCGCGCGCTGCGCGCGTATCAGCGGTCGGGCGAGGGATGGACGGCGCTCCGCGCGAGAGCGATGCGCGAAGACCATTCGTGGTCCGCGCCGGCGAAGGCCTACGTCGAGCTCTACGAGCTCGCGCTGCGGCGCCACCACGGTGGACGCTGAACGGACACTGCTGCGCTATTGACGGTCACTTCGGCGGCGCAATATGGTGCGGGCCAGATGGCGGGTACAACCTTCGTCTCGCGACGTGACACCGCATTCCGTGAATTTCCCCCCGCCTCTGCCCAGCTCGCGGTGATCATCCCGTTCTACGGCGACCTGACCGTCTGGGTGCGCAAGGACCAGGCGACCGGATGGGAGTTCCCGACGAGCACCCGGCGCTCGGGCGAGACCATCCTCGAGGTCGCCAAGCGCGAGCTCTGGGATTCTGCCCGCATCGTCGCCGGGCGGCTCGATCTGCTGGGCGCGATCCGCTCCACTGACCCCAAGCCCTCCACCTCGTACGTGTACATGTGCGAGGTCCGCCATGTGCCCTGGGCCTATGAGACCCCCGCTGACGTCGCGGAGATCGGCGTGTTCACCCGGACTCCAAGGCCGCTCGGGTCGGACTGGAGCGAGGTCGTGCTGGAGGCCGCGCTCCGCGCCCGCCGGACCGGACTGCGCTAGCGGGGAACGCGCCCCGGCGCGCTGGCGATTCTGGCCGGTCATCGCGGTCGCGACCTCGGCCTTCGTCCTGGCGAACGCGGCCATCCTGATCGTTGGGCGCGCGCTCGCGATCCCGTTCCGCGACCTGTCGGGCCTCGACCCGGCACAGATCGCCGTCCTCACGTTCACCCAGGACGCGACGCTCGCCGTCGTTCTGATCGTCCTGCTGCGAGCCTGGCCGAAGATCCGACCGCCGGCCCTTGGGTTCGTCGCCCCGGTCGCGGCGCGGGCCGGACTCTTGACCGGCGCCGGCCTGTGGGCGCTCTCGGCGGTCATCGCGAACGGCCAGTCCGCGCTCGTCGGCGCGCATCCCCAATCACTCGTGCTCGCCGCCGCCGCGCACCGGAGCCCCGAAGCGCTCGCGCTCGATCTGGTGTTCGGGGTAGGCGTCGTCGCCGTGGTCGAGGAGCTCTTCTTCCGCGCCGTGTTGTTCACGCTGCTGCGACAGCGGATGCGCTTCGCGTACGCGGCCATCATGTCGAGCGCGATCTTTGCCGCGGTCCACGAGGTCCAGGCGATGCTGCCGGTGTTCGCGCTCGGCCTCGGCCTCGCGATCCTCTACGAGCGCCGGCAGAGCCTTTGGACGAACGCGCTCGCGCACGGGACCGTGAACGCGATCTCGTTCCTGCTGCTCTTCTTCCTGCCCGACCTCGGCGGCTAGCGCCGCGCGGCGACGCGTTTCGGCTCGCGCTGCGCACCGGCCGAGAGCAGGTGACCAAGGCTCGCCACGCGGGCGGCGGCCTTCGGCTCGAGCCGGTAGTAGATCCAAGTCCCCCGGCGTTCGCCGGCGATGACCCCAGCCTCGCGCAGGACCTTGAGGTGATGCGAGACGGTCGGCTGGCTGACGTCGCAACAGTCGGTAAAGTCGCAGGCGCAGATCTCGCCGTAGGTCGCGAGCTGTCGCACGATCGCGAGCCGGGTTGGTTCCGCGATCGCCTGAAGGATCTTCACGTCTTCCATACGCCGCACTGTATCGACCATCTTGGATATTGACAACCGTCGATTTCTGGCCCATCCTGTGGCGGGCCAGGCAGGCCGGAGGAGCGGCGAGATGAGCGACCCGGACGACCTTCCGGTAGCGGTGATCGGTGCGGGTCCGGTGGGGCTCGCGGCGGCGGCGCAGCTGCTGCAGCGCGGCATCACGCCGCTCATCATCGAGGCCGGCCCCTCGGTGGGGACGAGCGTGCTCGGGTGGGGTCACGTCCGGATCTTCTCGCCTTGGAAGTACGACATCGATGCCGCGGCGCGTGAGCTCCTCGACCGCAGCGGCTGGACCGCGCCCGATCCCGACGTGTGCCCCACGGGCCGCGAGGTCGTCGAGTCCTATCTGGCGCCGCTCGCCGCGCTGCCGGAGTTCGTAGCGCACCTTCGATTGGAGCACCGCGTGCGCGCCGTCGCGCGTCTCGGTCTCGACAAGCTGAATACCGCGGGCCGCGAGAGCGCGCCGTTCGTCATCACGGTCGCAACGCCGGCCGGCGAGCGGCAGCTCCTCGCGCGCGCGATCATCGACGCATCCGGCACGTATGGCGTGCCCAATCCGCTCGGCGCGAGCGGCACAGCCGCGCGCGGCGAGGCCGAAGCGGCCGAGCACATCTTCTACGGCATCGCGGACGTGCTCGGTCGCGATCGGCAGCGTTACGGCGGCCGGCGGGTCCTCGTCGTCGGCAGCGGGCATTCCGCGTTCGACGTCCTCATCGACCTCGCGGAGCTGGCGCGGGCCGAGCCGCGAACGGAGATCACCTGGCTCGTCCGCCGTCCATTCGCGAACGCGAAGTACGGGGGTGCCGAGCGTGACGCCCTTCCGGCGCGCGGCGCGCTCGGCACGAGGATGCGCGGCCTCGTCGACCGCGGCGTGGTGCGGCAGGTTGTCCTGCGGATCGCGGACCTGCGCACGGCCGGCGGGGAGGTCTATCTGAGCGACGGGTCGGCCGAGATCGGGCCGTTCGACGAGATCGTCGCGACCACCGGCTCCCGGCCGGACCTGGCGCCGCTCCGCGAACTGCGCCTGCGCCTCGACGAGATCCTCGAAGCGCCGCCCGCGCTCGCGCCGCTCATCGATCCCAACGTGCACAGCTGCGGGACCGTCCCGCCGCACGGCGCGCGCGAGCTCGCCCATCCCGAGCGGGACTTCTACATCGTTGGGATGAAGAGCTATGGCCGCGCCCCGACCTTCCTGATGCTCACCGGCTACGAGCAGGTCCGCTCGGTCGCGGCCGCGCTCGCCGGCGACACCGCGGGCGCCCTGTCGGTCGAGCTCGCACTCCCGCAGACCGGCGTCTGCTCCGGCGGCCCCGGCGGCGACTGTTGCGACGATGCAGCAAGCGACTGCGGCTCGCCGGCGAGCAGCTGTTGCGGGACGAGCGACGCGCTCATCCCGCGCTCGGCGCTGACCGGAGCGGCGCCCTAGCGGAACGCGACCCTGAGGGCGAAACGGAGCGCCGGCAGCGCGAGGCCGTCACCGTAGAAGTCGTCGCCGACCCGGATCTCGAAATGCAGGTGCGGTCCGCCCTCCGGGTAGCCCGAGCTCCCGACGGCCCCGACGACGTCGCCCGCCTCGACATGATCGAAGACGCTGAGCGGCGCCACGCCGGAGAGGTGCGCGTACCGCGTGACGATGCCCCGGCCGTGATCGATCCAGACCTGACGGCCGCGGATCCGGTCGAGCGTCGCGGCAGGGGTGTAGCCGAGCACCTGGGCCTCGTCGAGGGCCGTCCGCTCGTCAGCGGCGGACCAATCCTGGAACCTCGAATCGACGCGCACGACGGTCCCGGCCTTCGCCGCGAGCACCGGCGTGCCGAGCGGGATCGGGAAGTCGATGCCCTCGTGGTAACCGGCGCGATAGTCGCGCGGCGAGTTCGGAAGGAACTGCTCGCCTTGCGGCAGGTCGACGCCGCGGAGCGGGATCACGAAGCCGGAAAGCACGCGCGGGTGCGGAGCCAACGGGGGATCGGTGGGCGCGGCCGGTGGCCAGTCCGGCCGTTCAAGGATCGCGAGTGTCGGTGACGGCCTGGCGACCGCGGTCCCGGTCGTCGCGCGCGCAGCGGTTGCCATGGTCGCGATCGCGGTGAACGCGATGACCCCGACGATCGCGAGGATGAGGCGCATATACTGACCCTAACGCGTCAACCTTTAACGGCCGGTCCTGCGAGGCCGGAAAGGGAGTGCGCAGTTGGCGACGATCCTTGCCCCAGACGACGTCCGCCGAGCGATCGCGCGCATCGCGCACGAGATCGTCGAGCGTGATCGCGACCTTCCCGCGCTATCGCTCATCGGCATCCGGGCGCGCGGCGATCTCCTCGCGGCGCGGCTGCACGAGGCGATCCGCGCGAACGAGGGTATCGACGTCCCGGTCGGCTCGCTTGACATCACGCTGTACCGCGACGATCTGACGCGCATCGGCTACGCACCGATCGTGCGTGAGTCGGTGATCCCGTTCTCTGTCGACGACCGCATCGTCGTCCTCGTGGATGACGTGCTCTTTACCGGCCGCACCATCCGCGCGGCGATGGACGCGCTCGTTGACTACGGCCGGCCTCGCGCCATCCGGCTCGCCGTGCTCATCGACCGCGGCCACCGCGAGCTTCCGATCCGCGCGGACTTCGTCGGCAAGAACGTGCCGACGAACGCGAGCGACGACGTGCGGGTCCAGCTCATCGAGACAGGCGGACACGACGAGGTCGAGCTCGTCCGGCAGCCGGCCGTCGGGGGGGTCGAGGCATGAACTGGCAGCGGCGGCACGTGCTCGCCACGGACGACTGGTCGCGCGCCGAGATCGAGCAGGTGCTCGACACCACCGGCGCGATGGTCGAGGTGCTCGGGCGCCCGATCCGGCGCACGCCGGCGCTCCGCGGCCGGACGATCATCCTCTTCTTCGCCGAAGCGTCGACGCGCACCCGAGTGTCGTTCGAGCTCGCTGCGAAGGCGCTCTCGGCCGACGTGGTCAACATCACCGCGAGCGGCTCCTCCGTCGAAAAGGGCGAGACGCTCCTCGACACCGTGCGCACGCTGACTGCTCTCGGTGGCGACGTCGTGGTCATGCGGCATAGCGCGTCGGGCGCCCCGTACTTCGTGGCCGAGCGGACGGACGCTGCCGTGATCAATGCCGGTGATGGCTGGCACGCGCACCCGACGCAGGGTCTGCTCGACGCTTACACGCTGCGGACCGCGCTCGGCGATCTTGCGGGCAAGCGGGTCGTGATCGTCGGCGACGTTCTGCACTCGCGAGTCGCGCGGTCGGACATCGACGTGCTCGTGCCGCTCGGCGCCTCGATCACGCTGTCCGGGCCGCCGACGCTCGTACCGGCGGCCTGGCGCTGCGGCATGACGCCGCCGGGCGTCACCTATGAGCCCGACCTCGATCGCGCCATCGCCGGCGCCGACGCCGTCATCGCGCTCCGGCTCCAGAAGGAGCGGCAGCAGTCCGGCCTGTTGCCGTCGATCCGCGAGTACGCGCATACCTGGGGACTGAGCGAGGCGCGTGTCGCGCGCATGCGACCCGACGCCCCAGTGCTGCACCCGGGACCGATGAACGAGGGCGTCGAGATCGCGGCCAGCGTCGCGCACGGGCCGCGCTCGCTCATCGAGCGCCAGGTGACGAACGGCGTGGCCGTGCGGATGGCGCTGCTCTACCTGCTCGTGGGGACACCCGAGGGAAAAGAATGAGCGTGCTCGCCGACCTGAAGCGCGACGCGAAAGCTCGCGGCCTGATCGCCGTGCCCGGCTTCATCGACCTGCACGCCCATCTGCGCGAGCCCGGCTTCGAGGACTCCGAGACGGTCGCGACCGGCGCACGCGCGGCGCTCGCCGGGGGCTTCACCACGATCTGCGCAATGCCGAACACCGAACCCGCGATCGATGCGCCGGGTCTTGTCGCCGAGCTCGTCGCGCGGGGCGCCGCGGCGAAGGCGGCCCGGGTCCTGCCGATCGCCGCCATCACACGCGGCCGTCGCGGGACCGAGCTCGCGGATCTGGTCGAGCTCGCAGAGGCCGGAGCCGTCGCCTTCTCCGATGACGGCGCGCCGGTGAGCGATGCCCAGCTTTTCCGGAGCGCGCTCGAGTACTCCCGCTCGGCGGGGCGGCCGCTGTTCGAGCACTCGCAGGATCTCGCGCTCTCGGGCGCGGGCGTCATGCACGAGGGCGAGGTCTCCGCGCGACTGGGTCTGCCCGGGATGCCCGCCGCGGCCGAGGAGACCGCGATCGCCCGCGACATCTCGCTCGCGAAGCTGAGCGGCGGTCGCCTCCACCTCTCGCACGTCTCGACCGCCGGCAGCGTGGAGCTGGTCCGCCGCGCGAAGGCGGAAGGGATCGCGATCACGGCGGAGGTCACGCCGCATCACCTCGCACTCACCGACGCGTGGGTGGCCGGGTCGCGCACGTTCGCCTGGCAGGATGACGACGGCGTTCGCGCGACGCCCTACCACAGCAGCACGAAGGTGAACCCGCCGCTGCGCCCCGCTGCCGACGTGCGCGCCTGCTGGGCCGGCCTGATGGATGGCACGATCGACGCGATCGCGACCGATCATGCGCCGCACGCGTCCGTGAAAAAGGATGTCGAATTCCAGGACGCCGCGTTCGGGATCTCCGGCTTCGAGACCGCGGTGCCGCTCCTCCTCGCCGGCGTCGCGGCCGGGTGGGGAACGCTCGAGCGGGTCATCGAGGGGCTCACGACCGGCCCGGCGGGGGTGCTCGGCATCGCGGTGCCGGCGAACGACCTTGTCGTCATCGATCCGCGCGCGACCTGGACCGTGGGATCGTCGACCCTCCGCTCGCTGGGGAAGAACACCCCGCTCCTCGGCCGCACCTTGACCGGACAGGTGGTGACGGTGGTCGTCGAAGGCGCCGTGCGACTCGAATTGGCGCAGGTCTGAGTGGCCCGGAGACGGACTGCCGTCGCCGAGTACCGGGCGATGGTCCGCGAGCGCCAATTGCATCTTTATGCATCCGAACTGTATAGTTATGCACCTATGAGCAGGGCGGCGGTGCTTGGTCTCGAGGATGGCTCGGTGTGGTGGGGCGAGGCCTTCGGCGACGCGTCGGCCGCCTCGGGCGAGGTCGTGTTCAACACCGCGATGACCGGCTACCAGGAGGTCGCGTCGGATCCCTCATACAACGGGCAGCTCGTCGTGATGACCTACCCGCTCATCGGCAATTACGGCACGTTCGCGCGCGCCGCCGAGTCGCGCCGGCCGTGGATCGAGGCGCTCGTCGTCCGCGAGCTCAACGCGACCTGCCGCGAAGGCACCGACGATCTCGACGGATATCTCCGCGCACATGGCGTCCCGGGGATCGCCGGCGTCGATACCCGCGCCCTGACCCGGCGGCTGCGCTCGTCAGGCACGCTCCGCGGCGCGCTCATCCAGGTGCCGCCGCAGAGGGCGCAGGACGCGGACATCGCGCAGGAGGCCGTGGCGACGGCGCGCGCGACGACCGCCCTCGCGCAGCGGCCGCTCGTTGCCGAAGTGAGCGTCACGTCGGCGCGCCAGGTCGGCGGTGGTCCAAAGGTCGCGCTGCTCGATACCGGCGTGAAAGAGGCCCAGGTCCGGAACCTCGTGCAGCGCGGCGCCACAGTGAAGATCTTCCCGGTCGAGTCGAGCGCGCGCGACGTGCTGTCCTGGTCGCCGGACGGCATCGTGATCACGAACGGCCCCGGCGACCCCGCGGCCATCCCGCAGGTATCGTCGAGCGTGAAGATCCTGCTCGAGATGGCGCTCTCGCGCGGGACCTCGCGGCCGGTGCCGGTGCTCGGGATCTGCCTTGGCCATCAGCTCATCGCCCGCGCGCTCGGTGCGTCGACGTCGCGCCTGCCGTTCGGCCACCACGGGAGCAACCATCCGGTCCAGGACACCGTGACCGGCCAGGTCGCCATCACCAGCCAGAACCACGAGTTCCAGGTCGACGAGGCGTCGCTTCCAGCGGGGAGCGGCTTCTACGTGAGCTCGCGCAACCTGAACGACGGCTCCGTCGAAGGACTCGCGCACGCCACCCTGCCGATCCGCACGTACCAGTACCACCCCGAGGGCGCGCCCGGCCCGCGCGACAACGAGGCCGCGTTCGATCGCTTCATGGTCGACGTGCGCGATGCGGTCGCACGCCGGTCGTGACACGGCACGAGTACACGCTCGTCGACGTCTTCACGGACAAGAAGTTCGGCGGCAACCAGCTCGCGGTGTTCACCGACGGTCGCGGGATCGACACCGAGACGATGCAGGCGGTCGCGAAGGAGCTGAACCTGCCTGAGACCACATTCGTGCTCGCGGCGGAGCAGGGCGGGGATCATCGCCTGCGCCTGTTCACCCCCGCGCGCGAGCTTCCATTCGCCGGTCACCCGACCGTCGGCACGGCATACGTGCTGGCCGGCGGCCGCGACGGGTCGATGAGGCTCGAGGAGCCCGTGGGCACGCTCACCGTCACCCTGCGCGACGGCTTCACCGAGATGGAGCAGCCGCTCCCTACGTTCACGCCGGTCAGCGACCGCGCTGCGATCGCGACGCAGCTGTCTTTGGCCGAGACCGATCT
>DASZZF010000012.1:0-139245 GCA_035543375.1 Candidatus Limnocylindria bacterium | reverse complement strand
GAATCGCGGTGGTTGGCCGGAGGTCCCGGGCGCATCGCCGGGACCTCCGGAGCGGCAGCGCGACTGCCTACGGCGTGCGTCGCGCCAGATCCGGGCTAACCCACAGCGACGACGCGACCGCGACCGACCTTGTTCGCGTTGGTTTCGGTGAGCCAGATCGCCCCGTCGCTGCCCGCTCGGACGAGTGCGTAGCGCTGACCCGCGAAAGTACACCCGCGGTCCGCCGACATCGTGATCTCGCATTCGGAGGGGGAGAACCATCATGAAGCGTTTCGGAATCGTTCTCGCACTCGCGCTCGCGCTGGTCTTTCCGACAGACGCTCTCGCCGCGACGGCGGGCGCCCCCTCCGCGACGAAGGCGGGACAGCCATTCCCGACCAACCTGTACACCGTGCGCGACGAGGCGCAGATCACCGGACTGCGCGTCGACCTGCCGAAACCTGATTGCCCGACCCACCCGTCCGATTGCGCGGACATCGACGTCCTCGACACGCTCGACGGATTCAACATCCAGCCGAGGATCTCGATCCCGTTCTCGGCTCCGATCGACCTCTCCACGGTCTCGAGCTCGACCGTCTTCCTCGTGGGCCCCCAGGGCCACGTCGTCGGGATCAACCAGGCCGTGTGGGAGCCGCTCACGAACACGTTGCACCTCGAGAGCGACGAGCAGCTCGCTCAGGACACGACGTACCTGTTCGTCGTGACGCGCGGCGTGCGCGGCGCCGACGGCAAGCCGCTTGAGGAGACGGACTTCCGCCACGACCTCAACTTCGGGCAGACCAAGGATCCCCATACGAAGGCCTACCGCAAGGAGCTCCTCGAAGCGCTGCCGATGGCGATGGCCGGCGGCGCGACACCGAACGAGATTGCTGCCGCGAGCCTCTTCACGACCCAGAGCATCGACGCGATCTCGCGGCAGATTCGCTCACAGCTCACCGCCGGAGCTGCGTCCTTCACGCTGGGTGCCGCGGGCGAGCGGACGGTGTTCCCGCTGTCCTCGGTCGCCGGAATTCAGCTGAGGCGGCAGACCGGGACGACGACGTTCTCGACCTCCGTCCTGCCGACGCCCGCGCTCTCGATCTTCCCTGGCTCGGTCGGGGCGATTGCGTTCGGGTCGTACGCGTCGCCGAACTACGAGAACGAGGCCGGGGTGATCCCGGCAACCGGCACGAAGGAGGGAACGCCCGTCCCGCAATCGACGAGGCAGATCCAGTTCACGCTCTTCCTCCCGGCCGGCGCGACGCCTGAGGGCGGCTGGCCAACGGCGATCTTTGGCCACGGGTTCGGCGACAGCAAGGACGGCGCGCCCTGGGTGGTCGCGTCCTCGCTCGCGCACGCGGGCATCGCGACGATCGCCATCAACGTCGTCGGCCACGGCGGTGGTGCGCTCGGGACCTACACGGTGCTGCGCACCGCCGGAGCGCCCGTCACGCTGCCGAGCGGCGGGCGGGGCATCGACCAGGACGGCGACGGCACAATCGCCTCGACGGAGGGCGTGAGCGCCGTCGGCGCGCAGTCGCTGATCGGCAGCCGCGACGGCCTCCGCCAGACGACGATCGACCTGATGCAGCTCGTGAAGGTGGTCGAGGGCGGCTTCGACGTCGACGGTGACGGGTCGCCTGCCTTGAGCGGCTCGCGGATCTACTACGCCGGCCAGTCGTTCGGCGGCATCTACGGCCTGCAGCTCGTCGGGCTCGAGCCGGACATCCATGCAGGCGTCCTGAACGTGCCGGGCGGGCCGATCATCGAGATCGCGCGGTTGAGCCCGAGCTTCCGGCCGCTGGTCGGGATTTCCCTGATCACGCGGACCCCGTCGCTCTACAACGCGGTGCCGAATCCCCCGTTTTTCACGTCGTTCGTCGAGAACATCCCGCTCCGCAACCGGCCGCTCCTAGTCGACACCGTGCCGGGCGCGTCCGCGATCCAGGCCCTCCTCGACAACACGGCGTGGGCCCAGCAGGCCGCCAACCCGGCGGCGTACGCGCCGTTTATCTCGCAGCCGGTGATCATCCAGTTCGCGCGCGGCGACAAGACTGTTCCGAACCCGACGGCGACCGCGATCCTGCGAGCCGGCCAGCTCGCGTCGCGCGCGACGCTCTTCCGCAACGACCTCGCGTTCGCGGCGAACCCCGCGGTGCCCAAGAACCCGCACACCTTCCTGACGAACATCACCGGACCGGGTGCGCCGTACGCGCTCGCCGCCCAGCGGCAGATCGCCACGTTCTTCGCGAGCGACGGGGCGATCACCATCGACCCGGACGGGCCGGGGCCGTTCTTCGAGACCCCCACGTCGATGCTGCCGGAGGACCTCGCGTTCATCCCGTAGCGCCCGTCCCGGCGGAAACGTGGAGAGAGCGCCGTGAGCCGTTTTCTCCACGCGCCCGGCGGGTGAGTTGCCCGGGTTAGATGACGTGCCCAGGCACGTTGTTGACGAGATCCTGCGTCAGTCGCGCACGGCCTCGCTGCGACCGTACGCGAAGTGCCCGCCGCCCGCGGGGGACGCGCCCAGGGCCGTGCGCTGCGCGTGTTCAGCGCTTGGCTCGTCGAAGCGCGGATCCTCCACGAGGACCCGCTTGCGGGCGTGAAGGTCCCACCGCAGCCGAACACGCGACGCAAGCCGTTCAAGGATTTCGACGTGCCGCTCATCATCCGCACCGCCGCGCAGTCTGGGTGCGGCGAGCGCGACGTCGCGATCGTCGTCCTAGCCCTCGCCACCGGTCTTCGCCTCAACGAGCTCCGGAGTCTGCAATGGGCCGGAGGACTTCGACATGCGTCGCGGCTTCGTTTACGTCCGCGACCGCGCCGCGAAGACGGAGACCTCCGTCCGCACCCGTTCGCGTCGACCCGAAAGCAATCGCGCTCGTCGAGTCCTACGTTCACGACCACCGTCCTTCGCAGCAACCGGGCCCGCTTTTCCTCAACCGGCACGGCGACCCACTGACCTACGACGGGTTCTCGTCGATCTTCCGTCACCTTCGCGCCCGTCTACCGGCGGAAATCGACTTCAAGATCCACCGCGCGCGGAACACCGCGATCACCAACTGGCTCCGGACGGGAACGGACCTCTATACGACGATGCACTTGGCCGGTCACAAGAGCCCGAAGGTAACCGAGCGATACGCCGGCACACTCACCGACGAGGAGCTCGCGCGCATGGCACGTCCTGCGTTCTCGATGATCTATGGCAAGAAGGCGGTTTAGTCACCCGAAAGAAAACACCCGGTCTCGGCGGAAAACACCCGGCTATCCTGAAGGCGAGAAAACCCGAAATCGTTCGGGAAAACTGCCGGGGGGCTAGCTCAGCGGTAGAGCAGGGGACTTTTAATCCCTTGGTCGAGGGTTCGAATCCCTCGCCCCTCACCAGCGATCACGACAGCCTCGTCGCGAGCCTGAGGGACGCCGCGTCTTCGCCTACCGACCGACGCGGAAGCCGATGAGCTCGCTCAGGCCATGCGCCCCGAGCGCGCGCAGCTCCGCGTGCTCGCGTCTCCGCCCCGCGAGCTCCTCGCGCAGCGCCGCAGCGACGGCGACCGCGAGGAGAGATCCGCTCGCTCCGACGGCCTCAAGCCGCTCGATGTGCGGCCCCAGCTCGTTCCAGCGCTCCCGCATCGCGAGCGCGATCGGCTCGTGCAGACGCGCAGCGTCGAGGAGCTGGCGGTGCCGCCCGCGGACGACAGCCGGGTCGGGCGGCACGGCGATCTCCCGTCCCAGCATCACCGACGGCAGCAGGACGGTGTTGACGCGCGCCGGTCCCACCGCCGGCATCGGCTCCGCGATGGCGAGGAGCCGCTCCGCGCCCTCGCGCCGACCTGCGAGCGCGTCGGCGAGAGCGCCCGCCGCGACCGCGTAGCCGCCGCGGATGCACCAAGGCGTGCCGGGATTCGCCTCCACGACGCGCACTGTTTCGTCCGCGAGCTTGCGCACCGCGTCCCAGTCGCCGCGGTACACGAGCACGATCTGCTTCGTCTGCAGCCCGTGGGTCCGGAGGTGCGGCGCGGTGCGCGCGCTGAAGCGCATCGCCTGGTCGGCGAGCTCGTCGGCGCCGTCAAGATCGCCGAGCATCAGGCGCGCGGTCGTGCGGAAGATGAGGTACTCGAGCTCGTCGACGGTCGCGCCGGCGCGGATGAGCTCGGCGACGCGTCCGTACGTCCGCTCTGCGGCGTCGTAGCGACCAGTAACGAACTCCACCATGCCGAGCCGCTGGAGCACGTCCGCGTATGGCATCGGGTCGCCCGCCTCCTCGACGCGGCGCGCGGCCTCGTCGGCGAGCTCCCCGCGGCTGTCGAAGTACGCGTGCTGCACGAGCAGCCGCGTGAGCGACGGCACATCGCCGCTCGCCCGCGCGACCCGCTCGCCCTCCTCCATCAGAGCGAGGATCTCGGCGTCGGGTCGCGGCACCTTGATGAAGCCCCAGTTGAACGCGGGCACGGCGAGCGTCTCGGCGAAGAGGCCGGCGGGCGGGTCGGCGCCCGCCGCTCGATACGCGTCGATCGCGCGCACACGGTGCTCCCACGCGTCATCGCCGTGCGCGTTGCGGGCGTACGCGTTGCCGATGGCGCGCTCCACCTCGGCCTTGGCGAGCGCGTCGTCGGTCAGGTGTAGCGCGCGCGAGTACGCCTCGACCGCCTGCTCGTGCGCGAAGCGGTCGGCGTGGCGCCCGCCGGCCGCGACGTGCGCGTGGAACGCCTCCTCGCGCATGCGCACAAGCTCGCGCGCGCCCTCCCACACCCACTCCGCATCGGGCGGCTTGAGCGCCTCCCACCATTGGTGCGCGAGCGCCTCGACGTCCTCCGGGTGAACGCCCTCGCGCGCGTACTGCGCATGGAGCCGCATCCGCTGCCCTACCGGGAGCCTGCCGTACGCGACGTCGCGCACGAGCGCGTGATGGAAGCGGTACCTGCCGTCGACGCTGTCGAGATACGCGGCGTGCGCGAGTCGACCGAGCGTCGACGCGGTGCTCGCGACGTCGCGCTCCGTGAGGAGCGCCGCGTCGTGCACGCTGAACGTCTCGCCGACGACCGCGGCGCGTTGCAGCAGCTCGCGGTCGACGGGGGCGAGCTCGTCGAGCCGCGCCGCGATCGCGCCCTGCAGGTTCACTGGCAGGTCCTCACGCGCGCCGGGGCGAGCGCGCGCGAGCTCGATGATGAAGAGCGGATTGCCCTCGGCGCGCTCGATGCCGGATGCTCCGACCGCGACCGCGGCGGCCAGCGTGCGCGCGGCATCGTCATCGAGCCGGCCGAGATCGATGTGCATGCGGTCGGGGCCGGGGCGGAGCGCGGACGCGCCTCCGAACTCAGGACGCGCCGTCCCGATGACGAGCAGCGGCAGCGACGCCGCGAACGTGAGCCGGTCAACGAGCCGGACGAGCGCGGGCTCGGCCCAGTGCAGGTCCTCGATCCATACGACGGTCGGACCGCCTTCGCCGAGTGCCGCAAGGTAGCGGCGCCACGCGTTCACGATCTCATCCTGCCGCTCGATCGGAATCGCCGGCAGCACGTCCGTCGTCGCGATCCCCGCCGTGTGAACGAGCGCGCCGGCGACACGTCGTGCCTCCGCGGCGTCGGGTACGAGCTCGGCGACGCGGCGCTCGACCGATTCACGCGTCGCCTCGACGCCGCTCGAAAGGAGCTGCCGCAGCGGCGTCATGGCGCCGGTCTCGGCGCCTGGGCGGCAGCGCGCGACGAGAACCGGCATGCGCTGAAGTTCGGTGACGAACTCCCGGACCACGCGCGTCTTCCCCTGCCCGGGCGGCGCCGAGACGAGTACCGTCGTCGCCGCGCCCGACCGCGTGCGATCGAGCGCGGCGACGAGCGTCGCGATCTCTTGCGCGCGCCCGACGAACGGCGTGCGCGGCGCTGCGGGTTCCGCGCGGATCCGCACGAGCCGCCACGCCGGCACCACGCCGATGCCCTTGAGCGAGAGCTCGCCGAGCGGCTCGAACTCGGCGGCTTCCGACGCCGCATCGCGGCAGGTTGGCCCGACGACGACCTGGCCCGGCTCCGCCGCGGACTGGAGTCGCGCGGCGACGTTCACCGGCGCGCCGACGGCCATGCGCTGGCGCTCGTGCTCGGCGGCGGCGAGATCGATGAGCGCCTCGCCGGTCTCGACGCCCACCCGCACCGCGACCGGACCACCCGCGAGCTGGTCGCGGCACGCCTCGGCCGCGCGCAGCGCGCGGAGCGGATCGTCAGCGTGGCTCGTCGGCGCGCCGAACAGCGCGAACACCGCGTCGCCGATGTACTTCTCCACGGTCCCGCCATGCTCGGTGACGATCTGGTTCACGCGTGCGAACGCGTCATCGAGCGTCCGCTTGAGTCGCTCGGGAGCCGTGGACATGACGAGGTCCGTCGAGCCGACGATGTCGAGGAACAGGCACGTCACGAGACGTCGCTCGGTGGCGCGCTCCTGCTGCATCGGCTGCAAGGGTACCGCCGGTGTACAGGCGAGCAGGCTGCCGTGGCGGCAGCCGTCACGTGCGCTCGCTCCGGTTCAGCGGTTCGCGGTCCTCGGGCGGGGCAGGTGGGAATCTGGCTGTCAGCCGGGAAGTCGGCGGACCGCGCTGCGTCCGCGCCCGGTCGGACAGTGCCGGTTCGCGTCAAGCGGGCACGGAGACCTGAACGTCGAGCCTCGCCGCGGGCTCGGATTCCAGGGTAACGTCGCCACCTATCAGGCGGCGGCGAGCGCCAAGCGACCAGATCGCCGTACGGCAGCACCAGTCACTGCCACTTCTTCGGTGGAGGTCAGAGTGCGCCTGATCCAGAGCGCCGCGCTCCTTGCGACGTGGGCGACCGCGGGGCGGCGTCGTGCGCCGCGGCCCCGCCGCTCGCAAGCCCCGCAACGGCCACGCCGGTGGCGTCGGCGGGTGCCGCGCCCGCCGCGGCCGGCGCCACGTTCAAGCTTGCCCCGAGCTCCAAAGCGACCGTCAGGATCCGCGAACAGCTGGCCGACGTCCGGGCGCCGTCCGACGCGGTCCTCGCGACGAATGCCGTGAGCGGGAGCTTCACCCTGCTGCCCGACGGCACGAGACCGCGAAGTTCCCGAACGCGGAGTTCGTCCCGACGTGAACGGCCGGCCTCCCGCTGCCGCTCGCGACCTCCGGTGATCTCACGTGCACGATCGCCGGATCGATGACGATCCATGGCCCACCGAAGGATGTGACGCTGGATGTGACCGCGAAGCGCGCTGGCGTCGATCTGACGGCGACGGCTTCGAACGCCACGTCGCCGTGGAAATTCGGCGACCTCGGCCTGTCACCGCCGTCGGTCTTCGTGGTCATCTCGATCGTCGACCGGATCGACCTGCAGATCGATCTCGTCGCGACCGAGGTGCGTTAGAGCCGCTCGGTCCGGTCTCCTGATCCGGGTGATCCGGGCTCGGCCGTGGCCGGCCGCACCGCGGGACGCCCGACGGTGAGCTCGGGCAGGACGATCGGCTCGCGCTCGCCAGGCCCGCCGAAGACGTAGCGATAGGACAGGCCGGCCACGCCCGCGCCGATGAGCGGGCCGATCCAGTAGACGTACCAGTTGTCGAGGAAGCCCGAGACGACCGCGGGACCGAACCACCGTGCCGGATTCATCGCCGCGCCGGTGAGCGGCCCACCGACCAGGATGTCGGCGGCGACGATGAGCCCGATGCCGAAGCCGGCGATCTTCGGCGCGTTCGGCGAGACCGCCGTGCCGAAGACCGTCCACACGAGGAACAGCGTCAGCACCGCTTCGATGACGATCGCCAGGCCCGGGCCGACGGATGTCGCGACCGTCGGCGTACCCAGGTGTGTCGCCGTCGCCGCGGCGAGATAGGGCTCGAAGAAGACGCGCAACACCAGGCCGGCGAGCAGCGCGCCGATGAGCTGCGCCGCCCAGTAGGTCGGCACCCGCGGCCAGGGGTGCTTGTTCGCGACCGCGAGCCCGAACGTCACGGCGGGGTTGAAGTGGCCGCCGGAGATCGCGCCGAAGACTGACACCGCGATCGCGAGCGCGAGGCCGTGCGCGAGCGCGACGCCCACGAGGCCGATGGGGGACAGCCTGTCGGTCACGACGGCGCCGGCGCCGATGACGAAGAACATGAACGTGCCCGCGATCTCCGCGAGCAGTGCGCGGGTGTGCTGCGTCACTTCACCAATGCTAGCGTTCGGCGCGTGAGCGATTTCAAGCCCGTCGAGGCGAACAAGGCGCGGATCCTGTCCATCCGACCGGCTCCGGCCGGGACGGCGCTCGACGGAGCGAACGGCGAATGGGTCGAGGTCGCGATCAACCTCCACAGCGATCTCGCGAACTGGCGTCTGCAGCATCTTCATCCGCTCTGGCGCAAGGAGCTGGCTCGGCCACTCGAGTGGGACTGGGTCTATACCTTCGGCTCGCCCGCCTTCGTCAGCGCCGGCGAGATCTACCGGATCCATTCGGGCTCGCGGATCCGCGCCGCGATGCATCCGCTCGCCGACGACCTCGTGTCCGGGCGGAAGCACGTATACGTCGCCGGTCCGCTCGGCGCGGCGAGATTGTTCTGGGTGCGCGGCGACTACGTGCGGCTCGTGGATGCCTTCGGCACCGTCATCGATGAGGTCGTGGTGTGGCCCGCCGAGGCCGACGCTAGCCCGGCAGGTACTCCTTCTGCTGGAGGGCGATCCGCCGGATAACGTCCTCGAGCACGGTCACGCCGATGCCGGGAGCGACCGGCACGTCCATCGTCCCGTCGGCGTTCACCGTGAACGGCTCACCGATGATCTCCGTCTCGAAGTACCGCTCCGACGCGCTCACGTCGCCCGGCAGGCTGAAGTTCGGGAGCGAGGCGAGATGCACGTTGTGCGCTCGGCCGATGCCGAACTCGAGCATGCCGCCGCACCACACCGGCACATCGTTCTCCGCGCATACGTCGTGAATGCGCTTCGCTGACGCGTGCCCGCCGACGCGACCGGGCTTGATGTTCACGACGCGGGTGGCGCCGATCTCGATCGCCTTGCGCGCGTCGTTGTCGGTGTGGATCGATTCGTCGAGGCACACCGACGTGGCGATCTGCCGCTGGAGGCTCGCGTGGTCGACGATGTCGTCGTACGCGAGCGGTTGCTCGATCATCGTCGGGTGATACGCGTCGATTCGCCTGAACAGCGGAAGGTCGGCGAGCGCGTAGGCCGAGTTCGCATCCAGCATGAACGCCAGGTCCGGATAGCGGTTGCGGACCGCTTCAGCGACGTGACCGTCGAGACCGGGCTTGATCTTCAGTTTCACGCGTTGGTAGCCTGAGGCGAGCTCGCGATCGATCGTCTCGAAGAGCGCCTCGACGCTCGGATGGATCCCGATGGCCACGCCGCAGAGGATCTTCGTCCGCGTGCCGCCCAGGAGCTTCGCCAGCGGGACGCCGCGCTGCCTGGCCGCGAGATCCCAGAGCGCCATCTCGATCGTCGCCTTCGCCATGCGGTGCTCGCGGATCCAGCCGAGACGTCGCTCCGTTCCTTCGGGGCCGTCCAGATCCACCGACAGCAGCTGCGGGAGGATCACCTCGTCGAGCGCGTACCAGATAGTCTTCGGCGTCTCGCCCGAGTACCAGGGCTGCTCCGGCGCGACGCTCTCGCCCCAGCCGACCGCACCCTCGCTCTCGACGCGAGCGACGATGTGCGTCTGGTGCGTCTCGCGCGAGCCGCTCGTCTCGTACACGCGCTTCAGCGGAAGGCGGACGACGAAGAGCTCGACGCGCTCGAGCTTCATCGGGGCGGCTCGTCCGGGCGCGGCTGCGGGACGAGCAGGTACGCCCCGCGTCCCGAGGCCCCGCGAAGGAATTCGACTGCCGCGTAGCCCTGAGCGAAGGCGCCCTCGAACGCGCCGCGCGCCGCGGTCCGCCACTCAAGGGCGAGCGACGGGTCGTCGCGCTTGATCGTTTGGAAGGCCGCCGGGATCTCGAGGAGCAGATGGGATTCTCCGGATGGCGGATCCTGGAGCCGCGGCCGGGTGCCCTCGGCGCGGAGCAGGTAGCGGATCTCCTCGCCCTCGGCCGCCTCGAGCGCCGGGGCCGGATCCTCGCCGCGCAGCCGCTTGTAGGTGCGGTCGGCGCCGATAGGCCATTCGACGTACAGGCGGTCGGACGGAAGGCCAGCGTTGAGCTTGTCCGGCATCGGCCCGTAGAAGTCGCGGTGATACTCGCGCGCGTAGGTGCCGAGCTTGCCGAAGTTGAAGCGAGCGTTGAGCGCCTCGAGCGGATCGGTCGTCCAGGCCATGATCTCGATGCCCTGGTCCAGACAGTGATCGCGCTGCGCCTCTTTCAACGCGACAGCGAGGCCGCTGCCGCGATGCTCTTTTCGCACGGCGAGCATGTGCGAGTGGTGCCGGAAGTGGTAATCGTAGATCCCGAGGAAGCCGAACACGAAACCGGCCGGCACCGGATCGCCGTCCACGTAGCCAAGCGCGACGAACGCGCCGTTGTGCAGCGTCGCGAGGAGCAGTTGCGGGGGGACGACGACGTCGCCGCTCCAGACCTCCTCTTGGATGGGAACGGTGCGCAGGCAGGCCGAGATGTCCGCGGCGACCTCGATGCGGAAGGGCACGACGTTCCCCAGTATCGGGCCTCTCGGCTATGCTCCCGCGCGACATGGCAGACACCATCGAGTTCCTGAAACACGTGCGACTCTTCGAGAACCTGGACAAGAAGTCCCTCGAGGCGATTGCCAATGCGGCCGTCGAGCAGAGCTACGCGCCGGGCCAGGACATCGTCCGCCAGGGTGACACGGGCGTCGGAGCGTTCATCATCCGGTCGGGCAAGGCGGAGGCGCTCCAGGATCGCGGCGGCAAGCCGCACAAGCTCGCCGAGCTCAAGTCCGGCGACGTCTTCGGCGAGATGGCGCTCCTCGACGAGTTCCCGCGGTCCGCGACGGTCCGCGCGCTCGAGCCGACAACGTGCCTCGGGATCCAGCGCTGGCATTTCCGCGGCATCCTCGAGAGCCATCCCCAGATCGCCCTCGCGCTCCTTCCGGTGCTTACGCGCCGGTTGCGCAATGCCGAACGCGAGGACGAGGCGAGCGCGAAGCACTAGCTGATGGCCGATCCGCGCGTCGCCCGCCTGAAGGCCGTTCCCATCTTCGCGCACTGCACGGCCGCGCAGCTCGCGTTCATCGTCACGCAGGTCGAGGACATGGACTTCAAAGCGGGTCGCGTGCTCTGCCGCGAAGGGCAGAGCGGTGGCGACTTCTTCATTCTCCTCTCGGGCGAGGCCGAGGTCACGCGTCGCAAGAAGGACGTCGCCACGATGAGGACCGGGGATTTCTTCGGCGAGATCGCGTTGGTGGACGGGGGGAAGCGCACCGCGTCGGTCACGGCCACGACGGACTGCCGCTGCCTCGTCCTCGGCCCGCGCCAATTCCAGAACGTGCTGCACAACGACGCCGACATCGCGAACGCGGTGATGAGGGCCCTTGCCGCGCGCGTCCGCGAGGCCGGAGCCGCGAAGGCCGACTAGGCTCTCGCCGTGGCTGGCCTCGTCGAGTGCGTTCCGAACATCAGCGAAGGCCGGCGGCGCGACGTCATCGACGGGCTCGCCGGTGTCATCACCGCGACGCCCGGGATCCGGCTGCTCGACCAGACGAGCGATCCAGATCACAACCGTTCGGTCTTCACGTTCGCGGGTGACCCCGACGCCGTCGAAAGCGCGGCGCTCGCGCTCATCGCCGCGACCTATCGGACCGTGGACATGCGCGCGCACAAGGGCGAGCATCCGCGCCTCGGCGCGGTGGATGTCGTGCCGTTCGTGCCGCTCGCGGGCGTGACGATGGACGACTGCGTCGCGATCGCCCGACGGGTCGGCGAGGCGGTCGCGGCGCGGCACGGCGTGCCGGTCTTCTACTATGCGAAGGCCGCTACCCGCCCGGAACGGATCCGGCTGCCGGACATCCGCAAGCCGGAGTACGAAGGTCTCGCCGCGTACCTCGAAACGACGCATGTTCCCGATGCGGGACCGCGGACGATGCACCCGACGGCCGGGGCGATCGTCGTCGGCGCGAGGCCGCCCCTGATCGCGTTCAACATCGAGCTGGACACCACCGATCTGAAGCTCGCGCAGGGCATCGCCAAGGAGATCCGCGAATCGTCGGGCGGCCTGCCCGCCGTGCAGGCGAAAGGCTTCATGCTTTCGGATCCGCCGCGCGCGCAGGTGTCGATCAACCTGCTCGATCACACGGTCACGTCGCTCCCCGACGTGTGGCGCGCGGTCGAGTCGCGCGCCGCGGCCGCGGGCGTGCGCGTGCTGCGCGGCGAGCTTATCGGTCTCCTGCCGCTCGACGCGGCGCTCGCCGTCACCGGTGACACGCTGCGGCTCGGGGGGTTCAGCCGCGACCGGGTGATCGAAGCCCGCTTCCTCGAGTGACGTCGATGGACGAACGGCCGTCCGCCGATCTCGTCGTCCGCGGCGCGCGGCTCCTCACCTGCGCTCCGTATCGGGTCGAGCAGCCGCGCGTCGGCCCCGCGGCCGGCGACGTCGGCGCCGTGGACGACGGCTGGCTCGCCGCGCGCGACGGCGCGATCGTCGCGACCGGTCACGGCGAGGGCTGGAAGCAGTTCGCGCTCACGCCCGGCGCGGTCGAGCGGCAGGTCGGCGGCCGGGTGGTCATGCCCGGCCTCGTGGATCCGCATACCCACCTTTGCTACGCCGGCGAGCGCTGGGACGAGTTCGCGACGCGGCAAAGCGGCACGGACTATCTCGCCGTCCTCGAGCGCGGCGGCGGGATCCACGCGACCGTGCGCGCGACTCGCGAGGCGTCGGACGAGTCGCTCCTCGCACTGACCCGCGCGCGGCTGGCCCGGGCGGTGTCCCTCGGCACGACGACCATCGAGATCAAGAGCGGCTACGGCCTCGAGCCGGATGAGGAGCTCCGTCAGCTGCGGATCATCGCGCGCATCCGGACCGAGGCGGCCGTCGACGTCGCCGTCACGTATCTCGCGGCGCACGCGATGCCGCGGGGCCTCGAGCGGCGCGCGTTCCTGAAGGCGGTCGAGGCGGCCGTGGCCACGGTGGCCGGCGAGCACCTCGCCGAGGCCGTGGACGCGTTCGTCGAGAAAGGCGCGTTCGAGATCGAGGACGTGCGGCCCATCTTCAAAGCGGCGCAGGCGGCCGGCCTCGCGGTCACGATGCACGCCGACCAGCTGCACGACGTGAACGCGGGGGCGTTCGCCGCCCGCATGCAGGCGCGTTCGGCCGACCATCTCGCGAACGTGTCGGCCGACGGCCTGCGGGTCCTCGCGCGGATCGGGCACACCGTGGCGGTACTCCTGCCCGGCAGCGCGTTCTTCGTGGGCTACGCGCCGCCGGACGCGCGGCGGTTCCTCGCGGCCCGGGTACCAGTCGCGATCGCGACGGACCACAATCCAGGCACGTCACCGCTCGAGGGGATGCCCGCAGCGATCGCGCTCGCCGTCGCGCTCTGTCACCTGACACCGCATGAGGCGATCGTCGCCGCGACCGTCAACGCCGCGCACGCGCTCGGGCGCGGGTCGCGGACTGGCGCGCTCGTCGTCGGCCGGCGCGCGGACCTCCTGATCCTCGAGACCGACGACGAGCGCGACCTCTGCTACCGGCTCGGTGCGCCGCTCGTGCGCGAGGTCTACGCGGCCGGGCGCCGCGTCGCGTGACCGTGCCCGAGACGCGCTATGCGAAGAGCGGGGGGCTCAACATCGCCTACCAGATCGTCGGCGACGGGCCGCTCGACCTGCTGTTCGCGGCCGGCTGGATCAGCAACGTCGAGCTGGGCTGGGAAGATCCCTGGATCGCGCGCTTTTATGAGCGCCTCACCTCGTTCGCCCGGCTGATCCTCTTCGACAAGCGCGGCACCGGGCTCTCCGACCGCGTCTCGGACGAGCACCCGCCGACGCTCGAAGAGCGGACGGACGACATCAGGGCTGTGCTCGACGCGGCCGGATCGGAGCGCGCGGCCATCTTCGGCGTGTCCGAGGGCGGGAACATGTCGGTACTGTTCGCGGCGACGTACCCGCAGCGCACCAGCGCGCTCATCACCCACGGCATCTTCGCGAAGCGGGTCTGGTCGGCCGACTATCCCTGGGCGCCCACGACTGCGGAGCGCGCCCTCTGGCTCGACGGTCTCGCCACCCACTGGGGTGGCGGCGAAATGGACCTCACCACGATCGCGCCCAGCGTCGCGGACGATGCCTCGGTCCGGGCGGCGTTCGCGCGCCGTTCCCGCCTCAGCGTGAGCCCGAGCGCCGCGGTCGCCCTCGGCCGGATGAATACCGATATCGACATTCGCGCGGTCCTGCCCATCATCCGGGTGCCGACCCTCATGTTCCACGCTGTGGGCGACCGCGACGCGAATATCGACGAAGGCCGGTGGATCGCCAAGCGGATCCCGGGTGCCCGACTCATCGAGCTGCCCACGAGCGATCACCTGCCTTACTACGCGAACCAGGATGCCATCGTGGAGACGGTGCAGGAGTTCCTAACGGGTTCCCGTCCGGCGCCGGGATCGGATCGGTTCCTCGCGACGGTCCTCTTCACGGACATCGTGAACGGCACCGCCAAGGCCGCGCAGCTCGGGGATCAGGGCTGGCGCTCCCTCATCGAGTCGCATCATGAGGTCGTGCGGCGCTCGCTCGCGCGGTTCCGCGGCACGGAGGTCGACACCGCGGGCGACGGGTTCTTCGCGACGTTCGACGGTCCGGCGCGTGCGGTGCGTTGCGCCCTCGAGATCCGCGACGCTGTGCGCCCGCTGGGCATCGACATCCGCGCTGGCGTGCACACCGGCGAATGCGAGGTCATCGATGGCAAGACCGGCGGGATCGCCGTGATCATCGGCTCACGGGTACGCGAACAGGCCCAGCCGGGAGAGGTCCTCGCGACGAGCACGGTGAAGGACCTGGTCTCGGGCTCGGGCCTGCGCTTCGAGCAGCGCGGTCCGCGGCGGCTGAAAGGAGTGCCTGACGAATGGCAGATCTTCGCAGCGGCGGTGTGACCCGGCGCGCGCGTGCCGGATGGTGGCTCGGTGGCCTCGCGGCCGGCGCCGGTCTGGGCTGGCTCTTCGCGGTGCTCGGCGGGCTGTTCCTCGGGCTCGTCGTCGTCCTTCCGTTCGCCGCGGCGCGCGGCCGGGCGGGCGCTGCGGTGGGAGGCGCGCTCACCGGCGCGGGGGTCGCCGCGATCGGCGTCCACGGTCTCGGCCCCGACCTGTTCACCCTGTCCGCGGCGCTCACGCTCGCCGTCGGGCTCCTTCTCAGCGGCGTGTCATTGACGAGGGCGTAGTGCTCGGACCTCGCGGTCCTGCGCTCTGCGGCAAAGCAGTAGGCTTACCTCCGCGGCGTGCACGCCCTGCAAGGAGGTATCGCGACCGCATGACAACGGAACGCGTCGCCATCTACCCGGGCTCGTTCGATCCCCCGACGAACGGCCATCTCGACATCGTCGACCGCGCGGCGCGGCTGTTCGACCGTGTCGTTATTGGCGTCGGGCGGAATCCCTCCAAGAAGTCCGTGTTCACCGCGGATGAGCGTGTCGAGCTCATGCGCGAGGCCTGCCGTCACCTGACCAACATCGAGATCCGCACCTTCGACAGCCTCCAGGTGGAGTTCGCACGCGAGGTCGGCGCGACATTCATCATCCGCGGCATCCGCGCGCTCTCAGACTTCGAATTCGAGTTCGAGATGGCGAACATGAACGCCACGCTCGCCGAAGATCTGGAGATGGTCTTCCTCATGACCGCTCCCGAATACCTCTTCCTCTCGGCCTCGCGGGTGAAAGAGCTGGTGGCGTTCGGCGCGCCCGTCGATCGGTTCGTCCCGCCGAACGTCGCGCGCGCACTCGCGAAGAAGGCGAAGCGCGGGCTACGTACCGGGGCGACCGAGCCGGCGGACTAGCCGATGGGCACGCTCCTCGCGATCGACGCGGGCAACACGAACGTGGTCATCGGGGCGTACCGCGGGCCCGAGCTCCTCGCGACGTGGCGCACCGCGACCGTTCACGACCGGACCGAGGACGAGCTCGCCGTCATGATCGACGCGCTGCTCGGCCACGAGGATCTCTCGCTTGAGACGATGGACGCGCTCGTGCTCGGGAGCGTCGTGCCGCCGCTCACGCTCGCGTTCACGCGCCTCGCCGACCGTTACATGGACGGCAAGGCGCTCGTCATCGGTCCCGGCGTGAAGACCGGAGTGAAGCTGCGCGTGGACAACCCGTCGGAGGTGGGCGCCGACCGGATCGCGAACACACTCGCCGCGCACCGCCGGTACGGCGGACCCGCGGTCGTCGTCGATTTCGGGACCACGACGAACTTCGACGTCGTGAGCGCCGACGGCGATTTCCTCGGCGGCTCGTTCGCGCCGGGGCTCGAGGTCTCCGCCCAGTCGCTCTTCGGCCGGGCCTCGCGGCTCTTCGCCGTGGGGTTCACGCCGCCGAAGGACGCGATCGGCAAGAACACGGCGGACTGCCTGCGCTCGGGGATCATGTTCGGATACGTCGGTCTCGTCGAAGGGCTGCTCGCGCGCATCCTCGCGGAGCTACCGGGGCCGCCGGCGAAGGTCATCGCGACCGGCGGTCTCGCCTCGACGATCGCGCCGCTCACCGCGCGCATCGAGCGCGTCGATGACGACCTCACGCTCGAGGGTCTGCGCCTCCTGTGGGAGCTGAACATATGAGCGATGTGGCGCTTCGCGGCAAGTTCATCGTCCTTGCCGTCACCGGCTCGATCGCCGTCTACAAGGCCATCGAGCTCGCGCGCCGGATGACGCAGGCCGGTGCCGCGGTGCAGGTGGTGATGACCCATGGCGCGACGCAGTTCGTGCGACCCCTCACGTTCCAGGCGCTCACCTACCGCCCGGTCGAAGTGGAGATGTTCGGGACGTTCGACGATCGCGCGGCCGGCCACGTCGCCATGGGCCAGCAGGCCGATGTGATCGTCGTCGCGCCCGCGACCGCGCACACGATCGCGCGGCTCGCCCACGGCTTCGCCGATGACCTGATCGGCACGACCGTCCTGGCGGCCCACGCGCCGCTCGTGGTCGCGCCCGCGATGGAGACCCACATGTGGTCGAACACCGCGACCCGGGCGAACGTCGCTGCGCTACGCGATCGCGGTGCGACGATCGTCGAGCCGGAGAGCGGGGAGCTCGCGTCAGGGACGATCGGGCCGGGGCGGCTCGCACCCCTTGAGCGGATCCTCGAGGCGATCGAGGACGCGCTGCTGACGTCGGTGGCCCTCGCGGGAAAGCACGTGATCGTGACTGCCGGCCCGACCCTCGAGCCCATCGATCCGGTCAGGGTCGTGACGAACCGCTCCAGCGGTAAGCTGGGCTACGCGATCGCCGCCGCGGCGAAGGCCGCCGGCGCCGAGGTGACGCTCGTGAGCGGACCGACGGCGCTCGCCGTGCCGGCCGACGTTCGGATGGTGCCGATCGAGACCGCGGCGGAGCTTCGCGATGCCGTGCTCGCCGCGCTACCCGGCGCCGACGCGGTGGTGATGGCCGCCGCGATCGCTGACTACCGGCCGGCGACGGTCGCCGCCCAGAAGTTGAAGAAGCGTGAGCAGGGCGACGAGGTGTCGTTCACGCTGGTGAAGAACCCCGATGTGCTGCAGGCGATCGTCGCGAAGCGCGATCCCCGGACGCTCATCGTCGGCTTCAAGGCCGAGACCGGCGATCCCGTCGCCGAGGCGTCGCGGATGCTGCGCGACAAGAAGCTCGATCTCGTGGTCGCGAACGACGTAACCGCCCCCGGCTCGGCGTTCGGCTCCGACACGGATCAGGTGACGTTCGTCAGCGCCGACGGCGCCGAGGGGCTGCCGCTGCTCCGCAAGACAGAGGTCGCGCGGCGCCTCGTGGCGAAAATCGCGGAGCGTCTTACCGGGTAGGTGGCCGTCGCGTGGTGCACCTTCGACTGCTACGGCACGCTCATCGACTGGGAAGGAGGCGTCACCGACGCGCTCCTGCCGCTGTTCGACAAGCCTCTGGACCGTGACGCGCTGGCCCGGGAGTACATCGCTACTGAGGCCGAAGTGGAGACCGGCGCATATCTCCAGTACCGCGAGGTCCTGGATCGCGCGGGTGCCGCCTTGCTCGGGAAGCACGGCATCGCCGCGCCGTCCCCGCTGCCGGGATCGTTGCCGCGGTGGCGCGCGTTCCCCGAAGTGCCAGCGGCGCTCCGTGCGCTTCAGGCCGCAGGGCGGAAGGTCGCGATCCTCTCGAACGTGGACCGGGATCTCATCGCAACCTCAATTCCGAAGCTCGGCATCACGCCCGACCTCGTCGTGACCGCTGAGGATGTCGGCAGCTACAAGCCTGCGACCGGCCATTGGCAGCGCTTCGCCGAGTTGACCGGCGGATCGGCCGCCGACACGGTGCACGTGGGCGCGAGCCAGTATCACGACATCCGCCCGGCCGGGGCGCTCGGGTTCCGCACCGTATTCATCGATCGCCACGGCGAGCCCCTCGAGACGACCCCGTCGTGCGTGCTCCCCGACCTGCGCGGGCTCGCCGAGGCGGTCGCCGCCCTGGAGTGAAACTGGCGTGAAGCTCCCGCTCCTCGCCGAGCCGCTCCGCCATCGTGACTTCCGGCTGCTGTGGGCCGGCCAGGGCGTGTCCATGTTCGGCAACTTCGTGCACGGGGTCGCGCTGCCCTTCCAGTTCTTCGCCCTCGGTGCCACGGCGGTGCAGATTGGCGCGGGTTTCGCGCTGCTCACGGCGTCCCAGCTCGTCCTCCTGCTGTTCGGCGGGGCGATCGTGGATCGGGTGCCGCGCCGGCGTGTGATCCTCGCGAGCGACCTCGTCAGCGGGATCGTGGCCACCGCCGTCGGCGCGCTCAGCCTCACCGGCTCGCTGCGGACCGAGCACCTGTACTTCGAGCTCGCGGTGTTCGGCGGGGCCGCCGCGTTCTTCATGCCGGCGATCGGTGCGATCATCCCCGAGCTCGTGCCGGGCGAGATCCTGACGCAGGGCAACGCTCTTCGGGGGCTCTCGCGCCAGTTCGCGCGCGTCGCGGGGCCCGCGACGGGCGGCCTCATCGTGGTTTCGGTAGGTCCGGGTTGGGCCTTCCTGTTCGATGGCCTCACGTTCTTCCTGAGCTTCGCCGCGCTCCTCGCAACGCGGCCGCCCACCGCGGAGGCGCGCGACCACAAGCACATCCTTCGAGAGATCCGCGAGGGCATCGCGTTCACCTTCTCGGTGCCCTGGCTCTGGATCACGATCGCGATCTTTGCCCTTTACAATACCGCGTTCTCGGGTCCGATCAGCGTGGGCATACCCCTCTTCATCCGCGATGTGCTCGGCGCCGATGCCCAGCTGTTCGGGCTGAGCCTGGCGGCGGTCGGGCTCGGGGAGTTCGCCGGTGGCATCTTCGTCGCTCAGGCCGGCCTGAGGCGGATCGGCATCGCGATGTACGTCTACTCCATTGTCGGCGGCCTCGCGATCGCCGGCGTCGGGCTCGTGCCGTCGATACCGACGCTCTTCGCGTTCGCCGTGACGACCGGTGTCTGCCTCGCCGGCTTCGGGACGCTCTGGGAGACCGCTGTCCAGCGGAACGTCCCGCGTGAGCTGCTCGGCCGCGTCGGCAGCGTGGACTGGTTCGGCTCGTTCCTCCTCGGACCGGTCGCTCCGGTGCTCGCCGGCATCGTGATCCAGAGCTACGGGACGGTCCCCTTGTTCATTGGCGCCGGCGCGATGGCCGCGGCGCTCGGATGCGTCGGCGTCCTCGTGCCGTCGATCCGCGCCCTCCGTGCCTGACCCGAGCGTTACCCCGACCAGCAGCGTCCGCGAGCGACGTGCTGGGCTCTACGCTGTTTGGGTGACACTTCGTAACGACATCCGGAACGTCGCGATCATCGCCCACGTCGATCACGGCAAGACCACGCTGGTCGACGCGATGCTCAAGCAGAGCCACATCTTCCGGGAGAACCAGCAGGTCGCCGAGCGGGTCATGGACAGCAATGCCATCGAGCGCGAACGCGGGATCACGATCATGGCCAAGAACACCGCGATCGTGTACCGCGGCACCAAGATCAACATCGTCGATACGCCTGGCCACGCCGATTTCGGCGGCGAGGTCGAACGTGTGATGAACATGGTCGATGGCGTGCTGCTGCTCGTCGACGCGGTCGACGGGCCGATGCCGCAGACGAAGTTCGTCCTCCGCCAGGCGCTCCAGCGCGGGCACCGGGCGATCCTGGTCGTGAACAAGATCGATCGGCCGAACGCCCGGCCGAACCATGTGCTGAACGAGACGTTCGACCTGTTCCTGGATCTCGGCGCCTCCGAGGCGCAGGCGGAATTCGAGACGATCTACACGAATGCGCTCATCGGCGCGGCCAGCACCGACCACCGTCACGTCGGCACCACCCTCGAGCCGCTGTTCGAGGCGATCATCGGTGAGATCCCCGCGCCGGACGTGGATCCGGACGGGCCGACGCAGCTCCTCGTCACCATGACGACGCTCGACGACTACAAGGGCAAGATCGTCCTCGGCCGGCTGCAGAGCGGCCGCGTGAAGCGCGGCCAGCCGGTGGTGCGCATCGACCACGACGGCACGACCCTCACCCCGGGAAAGGTCACGGCCCTCTTCACGTTCAACGGACTCGACCGGGAAGAAGTCGACGAAGTGGTGGCCGGCGACATTGTCGCGATCGCCGGCGTCGGCGATGCGGTGATCGGGGAAACGATCTCCGATGCCGCGAACCCCAGCCCGCTGCCGCCGATCAAGGTCGAGGAGCCCACCCTCCGGATGAGCTTCCAGGTGAACGATTCGCCGTTCGCCGGCCGCGAGGGGACGTTCGTGACCAGCCGCAGGCTGCGCGAGCGCCTGTACGCGGAGCTTGATCGTGATGTCGCGCTCCGGGTGGAGGACACCGACACCCCCGACACCCTCCTCGTCTCGGGCCGGGGCGAGCTCCACCTCGCCATCCTTGTCGAGAACATGCGCCGCGAGGGATACGAGTTCCAAGTCTCGAAGCCGGAGGTCATCGGCAAGGTCGTGGATGGCACGACGCTGGAGCCGTACGAGCAGCTCGAGATCGAGGTCTCGCAGGAAGGGCTCGGCCCAGTTGTCGAGCTCGTCGGCCAGCGGCGCGGGACCCTCCAGGACATGAAGTATCGCGACGACGGCAATGTGCACTGCGTCTACCGCGTGCCGACCCGCGGCCTTCTCGGGTTCCGGCAGGCGTTCCTCACGAACACCCGCGGGCAGGGCGTGATGAACACGCTGTTCGCGGGCTACGGCGCTCACGCCGGCCCGATCGCGACCCGTGAGTTCGGTTCGCTCATCGCCTTCGAGGCCGGGGAGACGAGCACCTTCGGGCTGGCCGGATCGCAGGACCGCGGCACGCTGTTCATCGGCCCGGGCGTCGAGGTCTACGAGGGGATGATCGTCGGTCAGCACATCCGCGAGCGCGACCTCGAGATCAACGTCTGCAAGAAGAAGCACCTCACGAACATGCGCAGCAGCAACTCCGACATCGCGGCGCGGCTCGACGGCATCCGGACGCTCTCGCTCGACGATGCGATCGAATTCCTCGCAGACGACGAGCTGCTAGAGGTCACGCCGAAGGCATTCCGCCTGCGCAAGCGCATGCTCGCGAAGCAGGATCGCGATCGGGTCCTCGGGCAGATGAAGAAGGTCGCTGCCCTCAGCTAGCACCGCTATCGCCCGCGGGCCGGTGGCAGGCCACGCGGGTAGAGCAGGCGCGGACCTGCGCCCCGGTCCGCGATCTGGTCGCCGCGATTGAACAGCCCGCACTTTCGCAGCGACAGGCAACCGCAGCCGATACAGGACGTCAGCTTGTCACGCAGCGCTTCAAGCTCCGCGATCCGCTCGTTCAACCGGCCGCGCCACGAGGTCGACAGCCGGGCCCAGTCCTCGAGCGTCGGCGGGTGCTCGGTCGGCAAGGTGCTGAGCGCGGCAGCGATCTCGTCAAGGCTGACGCCCACGCGCTGCGCCGCGCGGATGAACGCGACGGTGCGGAGCGTGGAGCGCGCGTAGCGGCGCTGGTGCCCATCCGAACGCTCGGCGCGGATCAACCCACGATCCTCGTAGAACCGCAGCGCCGACGGCGCGACGCCGCTTCGGGCCGACAGCTGCCCGATGGTCAGGCGTTTGGGGAGGGCGGGCACCGCTGCAGGATAGCCCCTTGACATCAAGTCCACTTGAGGTCTCAGGATGCGCGACATGCGTAAGACGGCCGCCTACACCTACGCCGACCTGCCCCGGCTGATGACCCTCATGACCGGTGACGAGAAGCACGGTCCCAGCGCGACGTCGACACTCGACGCGATCTGGGTCCTCTACGACCGGGTGCTCCGCGTTTCTCTCGCGAGTGCGGCTGAGCCGGACCGTGACCGCTTCGTGCTCTCGAAGGGGCACGGACCGATGGCCTACTACGCCGTGCTCGCCGCGAAGGGATTCCTCGCCGAAGACACGCTCCGGAGCTTCGGTCGCGGCGGGTCACCGCTGGGCTACCACCCCGACGCGCGACTTATTCCCGGGGTCGAGATCGGCAGCGGGTCGCTCGGTCACGGCCTGCCGATCGCCGTCGGCCTCGCCCTGGGCCTGCGGGCGCGTCGAAGCGGCGCGCGAGTGTTCTGCTTGGTCGGGGACGCCGAGCTCGAGGAAGGCAGCAACTGGGAGGCCGTGCAGCTGGCTGGCCGGCTTGCTCTGGGCGGTCTTGCCGTCGTCGCGATCGATAACCGTTCGTCAACGCTCGGTTGGCCTGGTGGTATCGCCGCCCGGTTCGAGCTCGAGGGCTGGACCACCAGGACCGTGAACGGGCGATCGCACGCCGCGCTGGAGGAGGCCTACGCCGGCGCCGGCCCCGCGCACCCGCACCTCGTTGTGGCGTCGGTGGAGGCGGAGCAGTGAGCGAAGCGATGCGGCAGCGGTTCATCGCCACGACGACGCAGCTGCTCGACGAAGATCCCCGGTTGGCGCTGGTGCTCGCCGAGATCAGCGCGTCACTGTTCGAGCCGGTGCGCCGCCGGCATCCGGACCGCATCGTCAACGTTGGGATCCGCGAGCAGCTGATGGTCAGCGTCGCATCCGGCCTCGCGCTCACGGGGTTCCGGCCGATCGTCCACACGATCGCGTCGTTCGCGGTCGAGCGGCCGTACGAGCAGCTCAAGGTCGACCTCGGGCATCAGGATGTCGGCGCGGTCATCGTTGCGCACGGCGCGTCCTACGACTACTCGACGAGCGGGCGCACGCACCAGTCGCCCGAGGACGTCGCCCTGATCGACACGCTGCCCGGGTGGGACATCCACGTCCCGGGCCACCCGGACGAGGTCGATCATGCGCTCAGGTCGGTGGCCGCGGGCGACGGCCGCGCCTACCTCCGCCTGTCGGTGCAGGAGAACGCCGATGCCCACCACGATGGTGTCGTCAGGAGCGGCTCCCGGGCGACCGTGATCGCCGTCGGGCCGATGCTCGACCGGGTGCTGCTGGCGACCGGCGACCTCGACGTGACGGTCCTCTATCTCTCGACCGTGCGGCCGTTCCCGAGCGCGCTGCTCTGCGCGGCGCTCAGGCGACCTGACGTCGTGCTCGTCGAGCCGTACACCGAGGGTACCTCGAGCGCCGTCGTATCGGCGGCGCTCGCCGACGTTCCACATCGCCTCCTGGCGATCGGGGTACGGAAGATCGAGCATCGCGCCTACGGCACGGTCGATGACCACGATGCGGCGCACGGTCTCGACGTTGCGTCGCTCCGTCATCGGATCGAGGCTTTCCTCACGACCGGGCCGCGCTGAGTGCTGGCACAAGTCTTAGCGCGCGAACCGCTCCCGGTAGCCGGGGATCGTGATCATCGGGGGCCGCTCGACCACGGCGATGTCCTGCACCTCGAGGTGGAAACCCTCGGCCGTCGGTGAGATGAGCTTCATTGTGAGGTTCGCCTCGTCGAGAAGCCGCTCGCCGCGTCCCTCGCCAAGGCGCTTCGTGGCGACCTGCATGATCTCGAACGACATCTTGGAGAGCGCGAGCAGTGTCTGGTTGCGGTGGATGCGCTGCTTCATGTCGACCTGCGAGATCGCCTTCAGTCCGGCCGTGCGCAGCACGTCGACCAGGAGGCCCACCTCGACGCCGTAGCCGCTGAAGAACGGCAACCGCTCGAGGAGGCTCCGGCGGCCGGCCTGCTCGCCGGAGAGCGGCTGGATCATTCCGGAGAGCTCGGGGAAGAACAGGTTGAGCATCGGACGGGCCGCAAGCTCGGTGACCCGGCCACCCCCCGTTGCGTGGAGCTCGCCGCCGATGTTGAGCGGCCGGCGGTAGAACGCCTTCGCGAACGCGATCTCGGGACGCAGGAGCAGCGGTCCGAGCAGGCCATAGACGAACTTCGGGTGGATGTTCGCGACATCGGTATCGACCCACGCGACGAGATCGCCGGTGAGGACGCTCAGGCTCTTCCAGAGCGCCTCGCCCTTGCCGCGCCCGGGACCGCACTCTGGCAAGAGCTCTTGATGGATGTGCACCGGCACGCCCTCGGCCCGCGCGATCTCCCGGGTCCGATCCGACGAGTTCGAGTCGATGACGATGAGCTCGTCCACGAGCGGGAACCGCTCCATCAACCGCGACCGGATGACGCGGATGACCTTGGCGATGGTCGCCTCCTCGTTCAGGGTCGGGAGACCGACCGAGATGCGGAGGCCCTGCCGCTCCTTCGCCGCAACGAGGGCGCCGAGGTCGGCGAACTCGGCGGAGGAGAAGGTGTTCTCGACGAACCACTTGTCGACGAGCTCGCCGATCGCGCGCGAGCGCTCGGCGCGATCGGCAGGGAGCGCCGGTGGGAGGAACACACTCGAGGCCACGGGCGTCTTCGTTCGCACGACGATCGCCGACTTCGCCTGCGCGAGGATCTTCTGGCCGATCGGGCCAAGCGGATCGTTGCCGCCGCTCGCGCCGAAGATCGCGAGGTCATGACGGGTGAGCTCGTCGGTGATGACATGGTCCACGTCGCCGACGCGCGTGAGGAGCTCATCGACGCGATCGTCGAAAGCCCGCTCGCCGATGAGCTGGACGAGCGTCGCACCGGTGCGCCGGATCGAACGGTCCTCGGGCACGACGTGCAGCAGGGTCACGTTGCCTTGACGCGCGTGCGCCAGGTCCACACCGATACGGGCCGCGAGCTCCGCATAGCGGCCACCGCGGACCGGCACGAGGATGCGCCGGCCCCGACCGGCGGGGCCCTTGACCACCGCGAGATCGCACGGGGGGTCGCGGAGCACCTCTTCGATCGTCGTGCCCAGCAGATCCCAGCCCGGCCGGCGCCACCCGATGAGCAGCAGGTCCGGACGTTCCTCGCGCGCGGCCGCGACGATCGCGGCCCAGCCCTGGCGGGCCACGGTGACGAGCGGGCGGATCGCCCGCGGTGCCGCGAGCTCGGCGAGCTCGCGCCGCCGGGCTCGCGCCTGTGGCTGCGCGGACGCCAGTGTCTCGCCCGGGCCGACCTCGATGACCGACATGAGCACGAGCTCGTCATCGCCGGCCAGCGCGATCGCGCACTCGATGAGCGACCGATCGCGCTCGGGGTCGACGACCGCCACCAGGCACTTCATCGCCGACGCTCCGAGCTACGCATGGATCACCGGGAGCACGCAGTCAGCCAGGATCCGCGGCCACGCGCTCGCCCGGGCGCGGCGATGCAGCCTCGCGACCGGATCATTGGCGAGACGCCTCGCGATCGCCTCCGCGAGCGTGGATCCGCCCGCATCCGTCGCGACGTACGTCGCGTCATCCCCGGCGATCGCCCGGAGGGCGGGGATATCGGTGCAGATCACCGGGAGCCGGTGGAGGCCGGCCTCGAGCACAGGCAGCCCGAATCCCTCGTTCGCCGATGGCAGGACCAACGCGTCGGCGAGCGCGTAGAGGTCGCTCAGCACGCGATCGGTCGGTCTCACGCGCCGCGCGTGGAGGAGCACGACGCCGTCGCCGGCGCGCGCGGCGAGCTCGCGGGCGTACTCCAGGTTCGCCGGGTTGTGCGCGCCAGGCCCGCCCGTCACGACGAGCATCGCGCGTGGGGCGTTGTCTCGCAGCCTGGCAAGCGCATCGATCGCGATCTCGATCCGCTTGCGGCGGGTCATCCGGACCGGCAGGAGGAGGAGCGGATCGGCGTCGAACAGCCCGACCGTAGTCGCGAGTCGCGCGCCCGCCGCCGAGATGCCGAGCACTGTCACCGGATCGGCGCCGTTCGGCACCACCGCGACCGCGGAGCGAGGGAGGTGCGCGACCAGGCAGAGCTCCCGCGCCGCCTTCTCCGACACGGCCACGTAGCGGACGCCGGGGAGCGGCGTCGCGAAGAGCGACCACGGTCGCCCGTCGTAGAGCTGCGACCGGTACTGCGGGTCGGTCCACGCGAGGTCATGGGTCCAGGCGATGAAGCGGCCATCGCGCTCCGCGGCCAGGCGCGATAGCGCCTCCGTGAGCGCCGCATTCTTGTGCAGCGTGAAGGCGTTGTGGACGACGACGCGATCCGCGCGCAGCACGTGGGGCCTGAGCCGGCGCGCGATCGTCGCGACGAGTCGCTCATGCGCCGGCGTCACCTGACCGGCGGCGAGGGACGCGAAATCGCGCAGCACCGCGGGATGGCGCGAGTCGAGCTCTTCGATCCGGATGACGCGCAGGCCGCGCGCGGTGCCGCGACCGGCGACAATCGCCACGTCGTCGCCGCTGTCCCGCAGCGCGGCCGCGTGGACCCCCATGATCCGTTCCACGCCGCCGAGGACCGACGGCGCGGTGTAATGAAGGAGCAGAACCCGGAAGCGGCGCCTCACGCGCCCGCCGGCGCATTGACCCGCGCGACGCGCGAGCCTCCGCCGGTCACGCTGACACCGCGGCCGGAGCGGCGGACGCGGAACGAGATCATCGAGTCGTACGCGCGAAGGTGCGACACGTCGATCCGGTCGAGCCATACCGGTAGCGCGGGATCCACGAGGATCCGGCGGCGCTCGAGGTCCGGCTCGAGCCCGAGGAGCGAACGCAGGCACAGGAACACCATGCCGGCCGACCAGGCCTGCGGGATGCACGACACGAGGTAGTCCGCCGGCCGGGATGAGAACCGGAGATCGCGCTGGAAGCCGCAGAACAGCTCGGGCACGCGTGCGTTCGGGAATCGTTTTCCGGCCTCGATGAGGACCTCGATGATCGCGTTCGCCTCCGCGCGGAAGCCATACCGCACGAACCCCTGCGCGATGAGTGAGTTGTCGTGCGGCCAGACCGAGCCGTTGTGGTAGCTCATCGGGTTGTACGTCGGATACGTCGTCGACAGCGTGCGCACGCCCCAGCCGCTGAACATGTCCGGCGCCATCAGCCGCTCGACGACGCGCTTCGCGCGGTCCGGCCGCGCGATGCCGCACCACAACGCGTGCCCGGCGTTGCTCGTGACCGCCGGCACCTGCTTCTTATTGCCGTCGAGCGCCTGGGCATAGCAGCCCTCGTTCTCCATCCAGAAGTCGCGCTCGAAGCGCAGGGCAAGCGCGTCGGCCTCGCCTCGAAGCTTCGCGGCGCGTTCGCTCTCGCCATCGATCGCGTACAGATCGGCCAGCCCGCGCTTCGCCGCGTAGACGTACGCCTGCGCCTCAACGAGAGCAGCCGGCAGCGCCGACGGGGTGCCTCTCGGGTCCGAGAGCGAGTTCGCCGAATCCTTCCAGCCGTGATTGCGAAGGTCGCTCGGGCTGGCACCGTACTCCACATACCCGTCCTGATCGGCGTCGCCGTAGGTGTCGCACCACGTGATCGCGCGCTCCGCCGCCGGGAGCAGCTCGCGCCAGAGCGCGCGATCGCCGGTCCACTTCACCGTCTCCGCGAACAACATCGCGAACAGCGGTGTCGCGTCGATGGTGCCGTAGTACGGGCGGTGCGGCACTTCGCCGAGCCGCGCGAGTTCGCCGCGCCGGAGCTCGTGCAGGATCTTCCCCGGCTCCTCCTCCGTGAAGCGGTCGACCTTGGATCCCTGGTAGCGCGCGAGGAGCCGGAGCGTGCCCCGGGCGATGTCGGGATTCCAGGCGAGGGTCTGGTATGCGGCGATGATCCCGTCCCGGCCGAACGGCACGGCGTACCACGGAATGCCGGCCGTCACGTAGATCCCGGTCTCTTCCTCGTCGATGAGCGCGCGCAGATCGAGCGCGCTGCGGAGGAGGAGCTCCTCATCGAGCGACTCGGAGCTCGTCGCGTAACGCGTGCAGCTGCGCAAGAAGCGCCGGTAGCGTGCGTTCAGCGCGTCGAGCGCCTCGTCGAAGTCCCGCGGCGCCGGCGCAGCGCCCGCCCCGTCCTCCCGCGGCACGACCGCGAGCTCCAAGATGCAGACCTCTTGGGGCGCGAGCTCGCGCTCTAGAACGAATGTCCGCCCGTCGATCTCGTCCGGCGCGGGTCGCATCGTTACGTCCGTCGTCCGGCGCACGCTATCGCGGCCGAGCCGTTCGAACCGGATGCCGTTCGGGATCGCCTCGAATGTGGATGCCTCGACGGTCTGCGACAGGCCGCGGTAGCCGCGGACCGAGAACATGTCGCGGAACGACGCGTCGAATTCGATCTCGATGCGCAACCGCACTTTCGTCGGATTGCAGTTGAGGATGCCGATGCGCTCACGGAGGCCATCGGCGAGAAAGCGCGTACGCCGCACCGAGAGCGATTGGGACGGCAGGACCACACCGTCTTCGAGGGTGGCGGGCCGGTTCGCGAGCTGGAACGCGCCCACGTAGTTCTGCTCGGTGTTCGCCGAGAGGAGGGCCGGGGGCTGGCCGTTGATGCGCAACGCGTAACCCGAGAGGAACTGCGTGTCGTGGTAGTAGAGACCGAGCGACGAGCTCGTCCCGAGCGGCAGGCTGCCGTCGTCCTCCGTCACGAGGACGAGGCAGTCCTCCTTCATGGAGACGCTCACCAGCGGGACACCAGCTCCGCCTTCACCGTCTCGAATGTCGCGGCCTGCGCCTCGATGAGCGCTTCCGACCCCGTGGCGTCCAGGTCGCGTGCCCGCTCGATGAATGCGGCGACGCGCGCGAAGTAGAGCGGGACGAGCGCGCCAACGAGGCGCTCGAGCGACGCCGGATCGCGCTTCGCGGCGAGCAAGAAGTCATAGACCATGCGGGCCCAGGCCGCGTCCTCGACCCGCTCCGGAACGGGGCCCGAAAGCACTTCGGCCCACGTGGCCGCGTGCTCGTCGCGACCGGCCGCGAACTTCCGTTGCAGGACCTCGATGCTCGCGTTCACCGCCTCGGGCTCGACCGGCTCGACGGATCCGACGACGTCGGCCTGCCGCGATGCCTGTACGTGGGACCACCTGTCGTGGTTCGCGATCGCGAGCCGGAACGCGGTCCCGACCACTTGGATGAACATCGGCGCGAGGTCGGAGCCCGGGTCCTTCGGATCGTGGATCTTCGCGCCGAGGAACGCCTGCACGATCCGCTCGCTGCGTACGAGGGCAGTCGTCGTCATGTAGATGTCGATGCCGAAGCGCGCGACGTCCGTCTGCCACACATCGGGCGCGAGGAACGCTTGCGCAAGATCGGCACTGAAGCCGAACTCGCCGCCGATCGGCTGCCGCAGCCGCAGCCCGTAGAGCGCCCGCGTCAACGGGTAGGCGACGTTGTTCGTGATCGTGCCGTCGAATTTGTGCCTCGCGTAAAGCGGCGTCACGTAGTCGGCGCGACCGCTCGCGATAGGGCTCAGCAACCGGTCGATCCACGCGGGGGTGATGCTCCGCAGGTCGCTGTCGACGACCGCACAGGCCCGGACCCCCAGGGCGCCGGCGACCTCGAAGATCGCGCGGAACGCCGAGCCCTTGCCCGGGGGTCCGACGTACGCGCCGGCTACGGTCGGCACGTCCCCGGTCGCGCGTGTGACGGCATCGCCCGTTCCATCGCGTGACCCGCCGTCGGCGTTGACGATAACCACGCGCGCATCCGGGAAGTAGGTGCACAGGCCGGTCGCCGCGGTGCGGGCCACGTGGCCGATCGTCGCGGCATTGTTGAAGCTCGGGATCCCGACGAGCAGGTCGGCCTGACGGACCCGATCGACCCCGTCGCGCATCCGTTCGTCGAGGGCGGACGCTGACGCTTGGCGCATAGCGCACCTTCCTGCGAGATTCCTCCGCCGAGCCCGCCCCGGCGAGCCCCACTCGGCCGTTTCCCTGGAGGCCCGATGATACCGATGTGCTCGAGGCCTTCGACGCATACGTCCTGCCACTGCTCGACCGGGCGTATGCGACGTTCGGTTACCTCGGGGTGGTCCTCGCCATGTCGATCGAAAGCGCTGCGATCCCCATCCCGAGCGAGCTCATCTTGCCGCTTGCGGGCTTCTCGGTCGCCCGTGGGGTGGCGGAGCCGCTGACCGGCGGTCCGTGGACCTACTGGGGCGCGGTGGTGAGCGGGGTCGTCGGCAACACGCTCGGTTCCCTCGTCGCGTACGGCGTCGGCGCATTCGGCGGCCGTCCCCTGCTCGAGCGCTACGGCCGCTACATCCTCATCAACCGTCACGACCTCGATCTTGCCGATCGTCACTTTGCGCGGTACGGAGACGCGACGGTCTTCTTCTCCCGCATGCTGCCGATCGTACGCACGTTCATCTCGATCCCTGCGGGCATCGCGCGCATGCCGCTCTGGCGCTTCGTGATCTTCTCCGTCCTCGGCGCGATCCCATGGGTGATGCTCCTCGTTTGGGCCGGGATCGTCCTCGGCGATCACTGGACGGACCTGAAACAGAGCCTGCAGGGCCTCGACGATCTCGTGGCGGGCGCGCTCGTTGCGCTGGTGGGGCTCTTCCTTTGGCGTCATCTGAAGCACCGCTGATGGATCAGGTCCTCGCCTTCGACGAACGGCTTTACCTCGCGATCCTGTCCGAGCGCAACACGGTCATCGCGTTCGCGGCCGTGGCGTTCGTCGTCGCCAACTTCCAGGGGCTCATGTGGTGGGTCTTCGGTCTCGGCCTCATGCGCCGTCGCGGGTTCGGCCGGCGCGGCGCATGGATCGCGCTCACTGTCTTCAGCGGTCTCGGTATCGCCTGGTCCGCCGCGGAGCTCCTCAAGCTCGTCGTGCAGCGCCCCCGGCCGTTCCTCGCAATCCTCATTGCGCCGCCCACGCTCATCGCGCATCCATCGGGGTACTCGTTCCCATCCGGGGATACCGCGCTCGCGTTCGGTGCGGCGGTCGCGCTCGGCCATGTGCTGCCGCGACTGCGGCCATTCGCGTTGCTGTTGGCGATCGGCGTGGGGCTCTCGCGCCTCGTGTCGGGGGTGCACTACCCGCTGGACGTCGCCGGCGGCGTCGTGGTGGGCGTCGCCGGCGGGCTGGCCGCGCCCTGGGTCGTGGCGCGCATCCGGCGGGCCGTCTCGTGGCGCGTGTTCGTCGTGCCTCACACCCATTGGGATCGCGAGTGGTATGAGCGCTTCGAAGGCTTTCGCGCCCGCTTGGTGCCGATGGTGGGATCGCTCCTCGACCTGCTCGAGCGCGAGCCGCGGTTCACCGCCTTCACCTTCGATGGCCAGACGATCCCGCTCGAGGATCATCTCGCGGTGCGGCCGGAGGACCGGCCCCGGATCGCGGCGCTCGTGCGCGCAGACCGGCTAATCATCGGACCGTGGTACGTGCTGGCCGATCTACTGCTCGTGTCCGGTGAATCGCTCGTCCGCAACCTGCAGGAAGGGCTACGGGTCTCGGCATCGTTCGGCCGTTCGGCGCGGGTCGTCTACGCCGCCGATCCGTTCGGCCATCCCGCCCAGCTCCCGCAGGTGCTCCGCGGGTTCGGGTACGACGCGTATGTCTTCGCCCGCGGCGTCGGGGACGAAGGGGAGGAACTCGGGAGCGAGTTCCGCTGGGAGGCGCCGTCCGGAGACCGCGTGCTCGCGTCCCACCAGGTCGCGCATTACAACAACGCGCTCCCGCTCGTGGTCGCGCCGGGCCGGCCTGCCGGCGACCACAGCGGCCGCGTGCGTCGTGAGCTGCCGCGGATCCTCGATCGGACGACACCCTACGCGTCGGGCGATGCGCTCCTGTTCATGGTCGGCGACGACCACCAGGCACCGTTCGCGGACCTGCCGGACGTGGTCGATGCGATCCCGCGCGTCGCGCAGAGGATCAGCGCCCGGATCGCGACGCTCGAGGAGTTCGTCGCGGCCCTGCCCGCGCCGCGGGGCGTCTTCGCGGGGGAGATGGTCTCAGGCAGGTACCGCCCGATACTCCGCGGCGTCAATTCGACCCGCGTTTGGCTGAAACAGCAGAACGCGGCCTGCGAGCGGCTGCTGGTCGAGCGCTGCGAAGTGCTGGACGCGCTCGCGGGCGGGCCGTTCGTCGACCGATTGCGCGAGCTGTGGCGAACGCTCATCCAGAACCACCCGCACGACTCCATCTGCGGGTGCTCGATCGATGCGGTGCACGACCTCGACATGCGGCCGCGCTTCGCGCGGGTCCGGGACGAGGGCGAGCGCCTCGCGACCGAGCTCACCGCCCGGCTGTCGGGATCTGGGGCGAGCCCGATCGTCTGGAGCGCCCTGCCCTGGCCGCGGCACGCCGTCGTCCCGCTCGGCACCCGGCCAACGGTCGTCACCTGCGGCGGGATCGGCGCAGCGGCGGCGGTCCGCGCGAGCACCGGCGGCGTCAGCGCGCCGGCGGCAGGGGTGATCGAGAACGAGCGCTTCCGCGTCGAGGTGGCGGAGGACGGATCCTTCCAGATCATCGACCGCGCGAGCGGTACCTGCAGCGGCCGGCTGAACCTGTTCATCGACGAAGGTGACCGCGGCGACGAGTACACCTATTCGTACGCCGGTCCGACCGTCGGCACGAAGGGACTGGCCGGACGGTGCGCGACCAGGGTCGACGGCGACCGGGCGCAGGTGACGGTCGAGCTCACCCTGCGGCTCCCCTCGTCACTTCGCGACGACCGCCTCGCGCGGGTGGTCGAGACGGTGGATTGCCGGATCCGCACGGTCATCGCGCTCGACGCCAGCTCGTCTCGCGTCGACGTCACTACGACGATCGTGAACCCGGCGCGCGATCACCGGCTGAAGGTCGTGCACGAGACCGGCGTGCGGAGCGTCACACATACCGCGGGAGCGGCCTTCGCCTGGCTCGAGCGCGCGAATCCGGTGCCCCGGAAGCGCGGCTGGGTCGAGCCGCCGACGGCGGAGCGGTGCTTCCACGAGCTCGTCGCGGTCGGCGTCGGATCGGCCGGCCTCGCGGTGGGAGCGGACGGCCTCCGCGACTACTCGGTGCTCGCTGATGGCGGTGCGATCGTGCTGACGCTCATCCGGTCTGTCGGCTGGCTGTCGCGGGCCGATCTCCCCGAACGGCGGGGCGGCGCCGGACCGCAGATCGAGACGCCATCGGCGCAGTGCCTCGGCGAGCACGCGTTCCGCTATTGCCTGATCCCGTTGGGCGGCGAGGTCGGGATCGCCCGTGCGGCCCGCCTGGTGCGCGAATTCCTTTCGCCACCGTGGCTCGCGACCGGCAGCCCGACCGCCGACAGCTACTGCCGCATCGAGGGAGACGAGGCCGTGACGCTGTCGGCGCTGCGCGGCCGATCCGCTGATCTGGTGGTGCTCCGCCTCGTCAATCCGGGCCAGCCCGTCGCGCGCGCGCTGTTGCGATTCGATCGCCCCGTCGTCTCCGCGCGTTCGGTCGATCTGCGGGAGGGCGAGACCTCGCTCGGGAATACCGGGCTCGATGTCCTGCGGACCGCGGCACCGCTCGAGCTCGTCGACGGAGCCGCCCAGGTCACCCTCGAAGCGTTCGAGATCGGGACCTGGGAGATCGCATTCGCGTAGTTGTCCGCGCCGAGGGCTTCCCGATCCGAATGGACGACACCTCCGGTCCGAATGGACGACGCGACACGGTCCGAATGGCTGCGTGCCGTCGGGCCATGCCGCATCGGCCGGTCTTCATCGTTGTGCTCGCGGTCATTGCCGCGGTCGCGGTCGGGGTTCCGGCGTCGGCCGATCCGGCTGAACCGGTTGATCGGGCTGATCCGGGATCGTTCCGGCGCACGACGCCGCGTGCGTCCCTGACCGGCGATGGCGGCGAACTCGTGCTCGGCATCCCCGCGTCCCCCGGGCGCGCTGTCCCGGATCACGGTGGTGCTCGGGGTGAGCGATCCGGACATCACCGGCGCGTTCGTCCGCATCGCCTACTCCGCGCGCGGTGACGCTCGCTCGCGGCAACTCGCCATCCCGGACTGGGCCCTGGTCCGTGCCGGTGATGGCGCGAGGCTGACGCTCGTCCTCGATCCGCCCGCGGGCGCGGTCGCCGACCGCGGGCGTGTCCTCGGCCGGCTGGCCGCGGGGACGCCCGTATCGCGGATCGACGCGATCCACGTGCGCTGGGTCGGCGGAGCGCTCGAGCGAGGTCGCGAACGGCCAGCGTTCACGCGGCCCCTCTCCGCCGACCCATGACATACTCTTGGCCGCTCAGAGCGGTCGGAGGGATGCATGGCCACAGTCACGTTCGATCACGTGACGAAGAAGTTCGGCGACGTGTTCGCGGTGAACGATCTCTCGCTGCAGGTGAAGGACGAGGAGTTCCTCGTGCTCGTCGGTCCGTCCGGCTGCGGCAAGACTACCGCGCTGCGCATGATTGCCGGACTCGAAGAGCAGTCGAGTGGCGACATCTTCATCGGCGAACGCCTGGTGAACGACGTCGCCCCGAAGGACCGTGATATCGCGATGGTCTTCCAGAACTACGCGCTGTACCCGCACATGTCGGTGTACGACAACATCGCCTTCGGGCTGAAGCTGCGTGGGATGGCCAAGACCGAGATCGAGCGGCGCGTGACCGACGTCGGCGAGATGCTCGGATTGCAGAAGCTGCTGAAGCGGAAGCCGAAGGAGCTTTCGGGCGGTCAGCGCCAGCGAGTCGCGGTCGGCCGGGCGATCGCTCGCGAGCCCGCGGTCTTCCTGATGGACGAGCCACTGTCGAACCTCGACGCGGCGCTTCGCATCGCGACGCGGGCGCAGCTCCAGAAGCTGCACCAGCGGATCAAGCGCACGACCGTGTACGTGACTCACGACCAGGTCGAGGCGATGACCATGGGCGATCGCATCGCCGTTATGCGGGACGGCCTGCTCCAGCAGATCGACACGCCGGAGCAGCTCCACGCGCATCCAGCGAACATCTACGTCGCCGGCTTCATCGGATCGCCCGCGATGAACTTTTTCGAGGCGAAGGTCACCGGCGCGGCGGGGGCTCCGGTCGCGGACGGAGGCTTCTTCCAGATGCCTCTCGACGCCCGCGGCGCGCGCCTGGTGGGGAAGGATGTCATCGTCGGTATCCGGCCCGAGGACATCGACGCGGGCGCCCTCGGCGCCGCGGACGGCCACCTGCCCGTCGACACACGCGTCGAGGTCGTCGAATTCCTCGGCAACGAGTTCCAGCTGCATCTGTCGGCCGGCGGACAGACGTTCGTCGCGCGGGTCGACACCCGCACGCAGACGCAGCCGGGGGCTTCGCTCCGCGTCGGCTTCGATCGGTCGAAGCTGCACGTTTTCGACAAGGAGACCGAGGAGGCGATCGCATGACGCTGCGCGGAGAGCTCGACGCATTCCCACTCGAGACGGTCATTCAGCTCATCGCCTCGACGAGCAAGACCGGTCAGCTCGAGGTACGTGGCGACGACCACGCCGGGACGCTCGGCTTCGATCGCGGCAGGCTCGTGTCCGCGACGGCGCAGGACGACGCCGGTGAGACGGCCCTTGGGGCGGTCTTCGCCGTCCAGAGCGGGTCCTTCGAGTTCATTCCCTGGAACGAGGCGCCGGCGTCGAACCTGTCCGGCGCCCTCGATCAGCTGCTCGACCTGGCGGTGGTGGAACGCGATCGCATCATCGCGATACGCGGCGTGATCCCCGACGACCGGTCGCGCTTCCGGTTGTCGGAGCGCGCCGCCGACCGGGGCGAGGTCACGCTCAGTGCGGCCCAGTGGCGCACGTTGCTCGCGGTGAACGGCGATCGGGACGTCGTCGCCGTCGCCGCGCACCTCAAGGTCGGCCGCTTCGCAGCGCTCGGTTCGCTCGCCGGACTCATCGAGTCGGGCTTCGTCGACGTCGTCGAGCCGCCGGCAGCTCCGGCCGAGCCCACGACGGGGGCCAGTGCGGCACCGGACCCGCAAACCCCGCAAGCTTGGAGTGCACCCGCACGCGAGCCGCAGCAGTGGTCCACGCCGGCGCCGCTGGAATCGTGGGAGCGACCGGCGACAGCGCCCGAGCCCGAGCGGCGGGCCCCAGCCACGCCGGCCGAGCCGGGGCAGTGGTCACCGCCCGAGCCGGATCTCCGCGCCGACCTGGCGGCCGCGCTCGACGCGCGGATGAGCCCGATCCAGACCCCCGAGCCGGAAGCGGTGCCAGAGCCTTCGCCGGTCGACCTGGCACCAGCCCAGGACGAGCGTCTCGCCGCGCTGACCGGGGTCTTCGGCCCCGCCCAACCGGTCGCACCCGCGGCGCCGCCGCCCGATCGCATCGCGGACTGGTCGCGGCCAGCGTCGGCCCCGACGCCCGCCGTCGAGGCGGCGCGGGCGCAGGCCGACGAGCGAGCTCAAGTGAATGAATGGACCGCGCCGGCGGCGCCGTCGCAGCCCGAGGGCAAGAAGTCCGGCCTGTTCGGGTTCCTCAGGCGCGACGATCCCGCGGTCGGCGAGGCGGCGCACCCGAGCGGGGGAACGACCACGGTCGAAAGCCGCGCCGGGTCGCTCGCGGCGTTCTCGAACGCGTTGCTTGCCGAGTACAACAGCGGGCAATACGGGAAGGGCCGTATCGACGACCGGATGGCGAATCTCCTGATGCGCGTCGACGAGCAGGCCGATCCCATCGACCGCCCGCTGCCGGTGGTCGATGACCGCATCGACGTGCAGGCGCTCGAGCGCGAAGGCGTGCCGGAGCAGCAGGCGCTGCCCTATCTCGCGATGCTCGTGTCACAGGTCTACGGAGATGCCGAGCGCGCGTTCGGCAAGGACAAAGCGAAACGCGGCTATAGGGCCGCGCAGCAGCAGGTCTTCGGGGGCGACCTGTCCACCGTGCACGCGCCGGACATCGCCGGGCGGTTGCCGAAGGTCTAGCGAGCCTGAGCGCTCTCTACCTCGGGTTCGACGTCGGCGGCACGAACATCCGCAGCGCCGTTGCCCGCATCGACGGCGATAGCGTCGTCCTCGTCGGGCGGGACGCGCGCGCGACGCCGCAGACCGGCCCCGACGCGGTCGTCGCCGGGCTCATCGCGAGCGCGCAGGCCGCGCTCGGGTCAGCGAGGGCCGCCGTCCGCGAGATCGTCGCGGCGGGTCTCTCGGCGCCCGGGCCGCTCGATCACCGAACCGGCGTCATCCTCACGACGCAGAACATCGCCGGCTTCAAGGACGTCCCGCTCGCCGCGCGGCTCGCCATGGGTCTGGGCGGACCGCCGGTGTTCCTCGACCGCGATACCGCGATGGCCGCGATCGGTGAAGGGATCGCCGGCGCCGCCAGGGGCGCGCGCGACTTCGTCTACCTCACCGTCTCGACGGGTCTCGGCGGCGCGATCGTGACCGATGGCCGGATGATCCGTGGCGCCACGAACACCGCGGGCGAGCTCGGGCACTTTCCGGTCAGCCTCGACACCACCGTACGGTGTCGCTGCGGCTCCTTCGGCTGCGCCGAGGCGTACGCCGCCGGGCGCAATCTCGCCGAGGCGTATGGCGTCGATGACGCGAGCGTGGTGTACGCCAGGGCAAGCGCGGGCGACGCGCGGGCCCAGGTACTCGTCGCGCTCGCAGCGGCGGCCCTCGGCAATCTCGCGGTGGGCATCGTGAACGCTCTCAATCCGGAACGGATCGTGGTCGGGGGTTCCGTCGCCGAGCACGAGCCGGGTCATGTCCTGGGTCCGATGCGGCGGGCGATCGCGGATCGCGCGTTCGCCGTTCCCGCCGCGGCCGTACAAGTCGTGCCGTCGGCCCTCGGGGCGGATGTCTCGATCATCGGCGCGGCGCTCGCGGCGCGGGATCGGGCGGCCGGTGGAGGCGACTGGTTCCTTTAGATTGGTCGGGGCAAGGGGGACGTTCATGACAAAGATCGCCATCAATGGCTTCGGCCGCATCGGACGCCAGTGCCTGAAAGCGCTCATCGAGCGTCATCCGGAGATCCAGGTCGTCGCCGTCAACGACCTCGCCGATCCGCAGATGAACGCACACCTTTTCAAGCACGACACCAACTACGGGAAGTACAAGGGCGACGTCTCCGCGACGGCCGATACGTTGGTCATCGACGGGCGCCGCATCAAGGTCGTCCAGGAGCGCGATCCCTTGAAGCTCCCGTGGAAGGAGCTCGGCGTCGACATCGTGATCGAGTCCACCGGATTGTTCACCGACGGAACGAAGGCGAAGGCCCATCTCGATGCCGGCGCGAAGAAGGTCATCATCTCAGCACCCGCGAAGAATGAGGACATCACCCTCGTGCTCGGCGTGAACGAGGAGCAGTTCGACGCGACGAAGCACCACATCATCAGCAACGCGTCCTGCACCACGAACGGGCTCGCGCCGGTGGCCAAGGTGCTGAACGACGAGTTCGGCATCGAGAAGGGCTTCCTCACGACGATCCACTCGTACACGAACTCCCAGCGGCTGCTTGACGTCGTCGCGCCCGATCCTCGGGACGCGCGCGCGGCCGCGATGAACATCGTCCCAGCGGCGACGGGCGCCGCGCGGGCCGTCGCGCTCGTGATCCCCGCCCTGCTGGGGAAGTTCACCGGCATGGCCTTCCGCGTGCCGACCTCGACCGTGTCGGTGGTCGACTTCACGGTGACGCTGAAGCGCGACGTGACCAAGGACGAGGTGAATGCCGCGTTCAAGAAAGCGTCCGAGGGCGACCTGGCAGGCATCATGGATTACACCGAGGAGCCGCTCGTCTCGATGGATCTCAAGGGCGACGAGCACTCGACGATCGTGAGCGCGATGGACACGATCGTGCTCGGCAACATGGTGAAGGTCATCGCGTGGTACGACAACGAATGGGGCTACGCCTGCCGCCTCGCCGACATCACCGCGTTCGTCGCGTCCAAGCTGAAGGCCAGGACGCCCGCCGCCGCGACCGTCTGATCCGTGGCTAAGCGCACCGTCGCGGACGTCGACGCCTCGGGCAAACGCGTCCTGCTCCGCGCGGACCTCAACGTCCCGCTGAACGAGGACGGCTCGGTAGCCGATGACACGCGCATCCGTGCGGCCATCCCGACCATCGACGCACTGCGGAAACAGGGCGCGATGGTCGCGCTCTGCTCGCACCTCGGCCGGCCGAAGGGGCCGGACCGCAAGCTCAGCCTGGCACCGGTCGGGAAGCGATTGCGCGTGCTCCTTGCCGCCGGCGCACCCCTGCTGCACGACTGCGTCGGCGACGAGGTCGTGCACCGCGTCCGGGATCTCCGCGCCGGCGAGCTGGTGCTGCTCGAGAACGTGCGGTTCCATCCCGAGGAAGAGCAGAACGATCCAGCCTTCGCGACGCAGCTCGCCGCCGGCTTCGACCTTTACGTGAATGACGCGTTCGGCGCCGCGCATCGCGCGCATGCCTCGACCGAGGGCGTCGCGCACGTCCTGCCGGCGTATGCCGGCTTGCTGCTCGAGAAAGAGGTCCGGATCTTGACCTCGCTCCTGGCGTCGCCGGCGCGGCCGTTCGTCGCCGTGATCGGCGGGGCGAAGGTGAGCAGCAAAATCGCCGTGCTCCGCGCGCTCGTCGCGAAGTGCGACACGCTCGCGATCGGCGGGGGCATGGCGAACACCTTCCTCGCCGCCACCGGGACCGACATCAAGGCGTCGCTCAGCGAGCCGGACCGCGAGTCCGACGCCCGCGACATCCTCGACAGCGCGAAAGCGCGCGGCGTGGCGGTCCTGCTGCCCACCGACACGCGCTGGTCGGGCGACCGGATCCTGGACATCGGGCCGGAGACCGAATCGCGCTACGCCGCGGCGATCCGCGCCGCGAAGACCGTTTTTTGGAACGGTCCAATGGGCTTGTTCGAGCAGCCGGAATTCGCGCACGGCACTGGGGCGATCGCACGGGCCATGGCCGACTGCGGTGCTACGACAGTGGTCGGCGGTGGCGAGTCGGTGCAGGCGGTCGGGCAGCTCGGCCTCGCCGATCGGATGACGCATGTCTCGACCGGTGGCGGCGCCGCGCTGGAGCTGATCGAGGGCAAGGCGCTGCCCGGAGTGGAGGCGATCCCGAATGTCTGAAGCGACGATCGACATGGTCCGCGCGCGCGAGATCCTCGATTCGCGTGGCGACCCTACGGTGGCCGTCGACGTCTTCCTTGCCGGCGGCGCGGTCGGGACGGCGATGGTCCCCTCAGGCGCGTCCACCGGCGCCCACGAGGCCGTCGAGCTGCGCGACGGCGACGCGAAGCGTTATGGCGGGAAGGGCGTGCTGACGGCCGTCGGCCACGTCGATGATGTCATCGCGCCGGAGCTCATCGGCGAGTCGGCGTCGGACCAGTCGGCGATCGACGCGCTCCTGCGGGAGCTCGACGGTACCGCCGATAAGTCGCGACTCGGCGCGAACGCGATGCTCGGCGTGTCGCTCGCGTGCGCGCGCGCGGCGGCCGGTTCGGTCGGCCTGCCGCTCTATCGGTATCTCGGTGGGCCGATCGCGCGGACGCTCCCCGTGCCGATGATGAATGTGCTCAACGGGGGAAAGCACGCCACCGACTCGGCCGACATGCAGGAATACATGCTTGTGCCGCTGGGCGCCGCCTCGTTCCGCGAGGCCGTACGGATGGGCTCCGAGGTCTTCCACGCGCTGAAGGCGCTGCTCCACGAGAATGGCATGGGCACCGGCGTTGGGGACGAGGGCGGATTCGCGCCGTCGGGGCTGACATCGAACGAACAGCCCATCGAGCTCATCCTCGCCGCGATCGACCGCGCCGGCTATCGGGCCGGCCGCGACTGCGCCCTCGCGCTCGACCCCGCCGCCACCGAGCTGTTCACCAAGGGGAAGTACTCCCTCGCGCGCGAGAAGACGGCCCTGGACGCGGACGGGATGATCGAGAAGTACGTGGACTGGCGTGATCGTTATCCCATCGTGTCGATCGAGGACGGCCTCGCGGAGGACGACTGGGATGGCTGGAAGAAGCTGACCAGGGTGCTCGGCGACCGGATGCAGCTCGTCGGCGACGACCTGTTCGTCACGAACGTCGAGCGCATCCGCCGCGGGGTGGCCGACGGGTGCGCGAACGCGGTCCTCATCAAGCTGAATCAGATCGGCACGCTATCGGAGACGATCGAGGCGGTCGAGCTCGCGCACCGTTCCGGCTATGCGGCCGTCATCTCGCACCGCTCGGGCGAGACGGAGGACACGACCATCGCCGATCTCTGCGTCGCCCTCAACACCGGCCAGATCAAGACCGGCTCCCTGTCCCGCAGCGAGCGCGTCGCGAAGTACAACCGGCTCATGGAGATCGAGATCGAGCTCGGCGATGCGGCGCGTTACCCGGGGGTCGATGCGTTCCCGCGCTTCGCGCGTGGGTAACGCTCGGGGCTAGGCCTTCGCGGCCCGCTTCGCGAGGCGGCTCTTCTTGCGCGCTGCCGCGTTCCGGTGGATCCCCCTGCGCTTCGCCGCGCGGTCGAGCGCGCTCGCGGCATTGCGGACCGCCGCATCGACGTCGGGCGACTTTGCGTCGATCGCCGCGCGAGCGTTCTTAACGGCCGTACGCGCGGACGAACGGGCGAGGACCTTCACCGCGGCGCGGCGCGGAGCCTGACGGATGCGCTTCAATGCCGAACGCTTCTTCTTTGCCATCGGCGTCAGTCTACCGTTCCGCCGCCATACTTGCGCGGATGCAGATGAGCGTCGGCCGCGCCTCGCTCTTCATGATCGTCACCCTGATCGCGAGCCGGCTCCTCGGCTGGCTGCGGCTCTCAGTCATCGGCGCACGCTTCGGCGAAACGCGCGACCTCGACGCCTTTTGGGCCGCGTTCCGGATCCCCGACACGCTCTTCAACCTGCTGGTGGCGGGGGCGCTCGCGAGCGCTTTCATCCCCGTCTTCACCGGCTATCTTGCTAAGGAGCGCGAGGATGAGGCGTGGCGCGTGGCGTCCAGCGTCATGAACGCGATCGTGATCCTCCTCGTCGCCCTTTCTGCGCTCATGTGGTTTTTCGCCCCGTGGATCATCCCCGTCCTCGCGCCGTTCAGCGATCCGCGTCAGGTCGAAACGACCGTCCACCTCTCGCGAATCATGCTGCTCAGCCCGATCTTCATGGGCCTCTCCGCGCTCTTCACCGGGATCCTGAACTCATACCGGCAGTTCCTCTCGGGAGCGACGGCGCCGCTCGTCTACAACTTCGTGATCATCCTGTTCGCGTTCTTCGCGTCGCCGTTCCTCGGCATCGAAGCGCTGGCCTGGGGCACCGTCGCGGGCGCGCTGATGATGTGGCTGGTCCAGATACCGGAGCTGACGTTCCGGCGGACGCGCTACAAGCTCACGCTCGACCTCGACCATCCCGGCGTCATCGAGATCGCGCGGCTCACGATCCCGCGCACGCTCGCGCTCGGCGCGGTGCAGCTCATCTTCATCGTGGACACCTACCTCGCGGCGAAGCTGCCTGAGGGGTCGCTCACCGCGCTCAACTACGCGTTCCAGCTCATGCAGCTGCCACTGGGCGTGTTCTCGATCGCGATCAGCGCCGCGGTGTTCCCGACACTCTCGCATTACGCGTCGCTCGGCCTCCAGGCGCGGATGCGCGACATCCTGCAGCAGGCGATCCGCTGGATCCTGTTCCTCACGCTCCCGACCGTCGTGATGATGATCGTCCTCCGGCGCCCGATCGTGAACCTGCTCTTCCAATACGGGCAGTTCGGCCGCGACGCCCGTGAGGCGACACAGGAGGCCTTCCTCTTCTACTCGCTTGGTCTCGCGGGTCACGCGCTCATCCAGATCCTCGCCCGCGCCTACTACGCGTCGAAGGACACGAAGACCCCTCTCGCGCTCACGCTCTTCTCGATCGGCACGAACATCGTGCTGTCGGTCCTCCTCGCGCCGCTGTACGGGATCAACGGCCTCGCGCTCGCGAACTCGATCGCGACACTCGCCGAAGCGGCGCTCTTCCTCACGCTGCTCGCGCCGCGCGCGCGCCTGCGCCTCGTCGGCCTCGGGACGTCGTCGCTGAAGGTCGTGGCCACGAGCCTGGTGATGGGCATCGCGATGTTCCTATTCATTCGGGTGACGAACGTCACGGTGGACCTCGACCAGACGAAGATCGGCCTGCTGCTGCAGACGTCGGTCGCGATGGCGGTCGGGCTCGTCGTTTATGTCGTCGCCTCGTCGGTGTTCCGGGTACGTGAGCTCGCGGAGATCACCGATGCGGTCCGCGCCCGCCTGGGCCGTCCGCCGACGGTCGTCGAATAGCCGCCTACGCTCTTCGCATGCCCGACGCACGCCAGCGGATCCGCAACTTCAGCGTCATCGCCCATGTCGACCACGGGAAGACGACGCTCTCCGACCGCATCCTGGAGCTCACCGGGACGGTGGCGCTGCGCGAGATGCGCGATCAGCTGCTCGATTCGATGGATCTAGAGCGCGAGAAAGGGATCACCATCAAGGCACGCGCCGTGCGCATGCATTGGACGGCGCGTGATGGCCTGGAGTACGAGCTCAACCTCATCGATACGCCCGGCCACGTCGACTTCAACTACGAGGTGAGCCGCTCCCTCGCGGCCTGCGAGGGCGCGCTGCTGCTCGTGGACGCGTCGCAGGGCATCGAGGCGCAGACGCTCGCGAACGCCTATCTCGCGGTCGAGCAGGGTCTTGAGGTCATTCCCGTGATCAACAAGGTGGACCTTCCGAACATCGACATCGACCTCGTGCGCGAGGACCTGCGTACGACGCTCGGGTTCAAGGACGAGGAGATCCTCCTCGCCTCCGGTAAGACCGGTCTTGGCGTCGCCGAGCTGTTGCACGCGATCGTCGAGCGCGTCCCGCCGCCCGACGGCGAACGCGATGCGCCGCTCCGGGCCCTCATCTTCGATTCGCACTACGACGCGTACAAGGGTGTCGTCGCCCACGTGCGGGTCGTCGACGGCGCGCTCAGCGGAGGAGATCGCATCGCGCTCATGGCCACGGGGAGGTCGAGCGAGCTCCTCGAGCTCGGCGTGTTCACGCCCGACGCGGTGGCCATTGCGCACCTGGCGACCGGCGAGGTCGGCTACGTGGCGACGGGCCTGAAGGCCGTTGCCGATTGCAGGGTGGGAGACACCCTGACGCTCGCGACCGCCCCGGCCACCGCGCCGCTCCATGGCTATCGGCCGGCTAAGCCGATGGTCTTCGCGGGTTTCTACCCGATGAGCTCGGACGACTATCCGCAGCTTCGCGACGCCCTCGAGAAACTCCGCCTGAACGACGCGTCGCTGGTCTACGAGCCGGAGAACTCACAGGCCCTTGGGTTCGGCTTCCGTGCCGGATTCCTCGGGCTGCTCCACCTGGAGATCGTCCAAGAGCGCCTCGAGCGCGAATACGACGTTGAACTCATCGCGACGTCGCCGTCGGTCGAGTACCGCGTCATCACGCAGAGCGGCGCGGAGGTCGCGGTCGACAACCCGGCGAACCTGCCGGACCCCGGGACGATCGACGAGATCCGCGAGCCGTGGATGAAGGTCACGATCATCGTGCCCCAGAAGTACGTCGGCGCGGTCATGGATCTGTCGCAGGGGAAGCGCGGGACCCTGAAGGACATGAGCTACGTGGACCCCACCCGCGCGATGTTGACATACGACATGCCGCTCGGCGAAGTGATCGTCGATTTCTACGACCAACTGAAGAGCCGGTCGCAGGGGTACGCCTCCCTCGACTACGAGCTCCGCGAATATCGCGCGGCGGACCTCGTCCGCCTCGACGTGGTCATCGCGTCAACGGTCGTCGACGCGCTCTCGATGATCGTGCACCGCGATCGCGCGATGGGGATCGGCCGCGCGCTCTGCGCGAAGCTGCGCGAGCTCATCCCGAAGCAGATGTTCGACGTGCCGATCCAGGCGGCGATCGGGGGGAAGGTCATCGCTCGCGAGACGGTGAAGGCGAAGCGCAAGGATGTGCTCGCGAAGTGCTACGGCGGCGACATCACCCGGAAGAAGAAGCTCCTCGAGAAGCAGAAGGCCGGCAAGAAGCGCATGAAGATGGTCGGTGCGGTCGAGATCCCGCAGGAGGCGTTCCTCGCGGTGCTGCGGATCAAGGAAGACTGATGCGGCCGTACCACATCGCGTACGAGCACCCGACGCAGCTCCTCGCGTCGACGTTCCTGCGCGGGATCGCCGTGGGTGACCACGGTGTCGTCTGGGAGCGATTGTCGCGCGAGTCGCGCGGTCTCCTCGAGGGCCGGTACGCGTCGACCGTGCGGATCGCGCTGCACCGCGCGGCCGCGGTCGGTGCCGAAGTGGGTGACGCCCGACTTGCCGAGGTCGTCGGGCCGATCTGCGCTGCGGCGCTCGCGGTCATCGGCGGCCCCGCGCGACTGCTGACGACCGGCGTGTCCGCGGCCCGGCTCGTCGATCGCGGGACCGCGTACGTGCTGCTCCTGCCGGAGTTCGGCGAGGAGCGCATCGTTCGCGAGGACGAGTGGCGCCCGGCCCATCTGCTTGCGTTCGTCCACGAGTCGCGCGAGTGGCTCGTCGACCTCGGCCGCACCGCCGAGCTCTCCACCGACGCCGGCCTCCCCGATCCGCTGGGTCAGCTCAAATGATCTCGCTGTACGTGCACATCCCGTTCTGCGCGTCGCGTTGTCCGTACTGCGACTTCGCCACGGCACCGGCCACGAGCCCGCTCCGCGCGCGCTACCTCGCGGCCCTAGGGGCCGAGATCGCGCGCGAGGGCGAGGCGCTCGGCCATCCGGCCGTTGGCACGGCGTTCTTCGGCGGTGGCACCCCGAGCCTGCTGGAGCCCGGTGAGATCGCCGCGCTCGGGGAAGCGATCTCGGGAGCGTTCGACTTCGTTCCCGACGAGGTCACCTTCGAGGCGAACCCGGCGACCCTCGACCGCGCTCGCCTCGAGGCGTGGCGCCGGCTCGGCGCGACGCGGGTCTCGCTGGGCGCGCAGTCGTTCTCGGCGGCCGGCCTCCAGGCACTCGGCCGCACACACACGGTCGGCGACATCGGGCCCGCGGTCGTGGCCGCACGCTCGGTCGGCCTCGACGTGAACCTCGATCTCATCTTCGGCCGGCCGGGCGAGACGGAGGCCGACTGGGACGCGGATCTCTCGGCAGCGCTCGCCTGCGGCCCCGATCACCTCTCCGCCTACCCGCTCGAGCTCGAGCTCGCACCCGAGGAAGCCGTCGCCAACTGGCCTGGCGACTGGCCGACGCTCGCGCGCTGGCGCCTGTCCGCTGCGGCGGCACAGGCGGACGACGATGGCCAGGCACGGCGCTACGAGCACGCCTCGGCACGCCTCGCGGCGCGCGGCTATCGCCATTACGAGATCGCCAACTGGGCCCGGCCGGGCAAGGAATGCCGCCACAACCTCCAGTACTGGCGGAACGCAGCGTGGCTCGGGGTCGGCGCCGGCGCGCATTCGCACCTTGCGGGGGTTCGCTCGCACCAGCCAGCCGGCCTGCTTGCGTACATCCTCCGCGTCGAGCGCGGCGATGGCCGGATCACCGACGGCGACGCGGATGCCGCCGTGGACACGGCGATCCTGGCCCTGCGCCTGGACGAGGGCCTCGATTTGGCCGCGTACGGCGAGCGGTTCGGGGCGGCGGCGCGCGCGCGCGTCGACGGCGCGCTCCGTCCGTTCGACGGTACGGGCGTGCTGGAACGTCGGGGTGAGCGCGTCTCGCTCAGCGAGCACGCTCGGTTCGTCGCGAGCGACGTCTTCGTGCGACTGCTGCCGGAGTAACGACTCGCCGCGATCGGTTCCTTCGAGTTGCGGCTTGCGGCCATCGACAGAACGCGGTATGCCTTCTCGCGAACGCACGATGAATGTGGAGGACCCAATGGAACAGGGAAATCGCGGCGGTACCTGGTCTTCGCCGGAGCGGGAGCCTGCGTCGAGCTGGCCGCCCCCGATGCCCGTGACCCCACCCCCGCCGGCCCCGCTGGCCGCACCCGGCGGCTCGGCCGCCGCGCCGAAGCGCGCGACGGCCGCGGGCGCGCGCAAGAAGACGACCGCCGCGAAGAAGAAGACGACGACCGCCGCGAAGAAGACGACCCGCCGGAAGACCACCGCGACGAAAAAGCCCGCGGGCCGCAAGAAGACCACCGCGCGCAAGAAGGCGACGACGCGCAAAAAGACCACCGCCCGGAAGACCACCGCCCGGAAGACCACCGCCCGCAGGAAATCGACGCGTAGGCGGAGTTAGTCCCGCGACCTGGGCGACATAGGCGACACAGTGGAGCCGCCCCGGCCATCGGCCGGGGCGGCTCCTCGTTTGGGTCCGATCGGCGCGCTAGTTACGCTTGCCGCGACCCATCCCGGGCTTACGCCCGTGGTTCGCCTTCTTCGACCGCCAGCCCAGCTTGCCGACGGTCTTCTGCTTCCGTTGTCCCTTGCTCATCGTTCTCCACTTTCTGCGGCGTCGCCCCGGCGAACAGACGGAGCTGCAGTGCGCGCGTAGGCGGCGCGATGAGCTCGGTCACGAGCCATTGTCCTATGACTGCCCGCTCCGCGTTATCCGCCAGCTGGAGCCGGCCCCGGGCAGCGGTGACCCGCCGGCGTGCGGTCCGGGCGTCGCAACCGAGGATCCGGGCGGCGTCATTGAACGGACGCTCGAGGATGTCGTACAGCACGAACGCGGCGAGCTCGGGGCCCCGGAGCGCGTGACGGCCCACGAGGTCGCGGAGACCGGCGCCGAAGAGCCGGCCCGCGGATATCGCCGCGCGGATCGCGGCCGCCGGCTCGCCATCCAGCTCGGCGACCCGCAACAACGCGGCGACCTCCGCATCGGGCAGGTGCCGTGCGGCGCCGAGGCTGCCGAGGAACCGCTGGACGATCGCATCGGTCGCCACCTTCGCAGTCGCCTCCCGCACGACCTGTCCGATTGCCTCGCCGAGGGATCGCCGTAGCGCGGCGAGATCCGTGAAGCGCACCACGTCGACGACCGCCGGCGAACCGAGCAGGATCCGCGACACGACCTGATCGCGCTCGGCGACGAGGATCACCGGGATGCCCTGCTCGCGGGCCATCTCGACCTCGATGCCGACCCCGAACGACGGCGAGCCCGCATACGCGATGACGAGCGCGCTCCGTGACACGTGCCCGCGGTCGATCTCGTACACGCTCCGCGGATCGAGATCCGGGTTGGCGACCGGGTCCGTCGCCTGATGCGGAAGGTACGGATCGAGCCCGCAGTCGCTCGCGATCTCCGCGAGCAGCTCGTAGAAGACACGCATCCGCCCGCCGTCGCCGACGGCGGTGAGCGCGCCCGAGATGTAGCCGACCGGCATGGGCCGCCAATGATGCCCGTGGCGTCAAGGGGCGTCCGGACGGCGTCCGGACGGCTACGCTGCCCCGGGATGATCGAGGCGCTTCGCGGCCTGCAGGGCCTGAAGGGCTCGGCGCCGGCAGCGTGCGGTAGCGTGTCCATCGTGACGGACCTCCAGCTCGTCCAATACCTGCGTCGCGTGCCGCTGTTCGCGAATCTCGCCGGGCCCGATCTCGCTGTCCTCGCGGAACGCGCTCGGACGAAGGCGTTCAAGCGCGGCGACACGATCTTCCGCAAGGACGACGCCGGGCAATTCCTCTATGTCGTGCTCGAGGGCGCCGTGAAGATCGCGCTGCCGGGCGAGTTCGGGCAAGAAGCGCTCGTCGCGCTGTTGCGGAGCGGCGAATTCTTCGGGGAGCTGGCGCTCCTCGACCGAAGCCCGCGTTCGGCGACCGCGACCGCGCTCGAGGACAGCCGCTGCGCGCTGCTCGCCGGCGACGACTTCCTGGCCTTCGTCGAGGCGAACCCGGCCGCGACGAAGGTGGTCCTGGAAGCCCTCGCGAAGACGGTCCGCCGCCTCTCCGACCGGGTCGAAGACCTCATCTTCCTGGACGTGCCGAGCCGCGTGGCCAAATACCTGCTGGACCTGGCCCAGGTGAGTGCGACCGCAGGCACCGGCGAGCTCGAGCTCGCGCTGACGCAAGACGAACTCGCGTCATTCACGGGGGCGTCGCGCGTCTCGGTGAACCGCGTCCTCGGCGATCTCGAGCGGCGCGAGCTCATCAGCATCAGGCGGCGGAAGATCGCGATCCGCGATCCCGCAGGGCTTGCCAAGGAGATCAGGGTCTAACGTGGCGCGGGCCCGGAAGGCGCTCATCCTCGTGGTCGAGGACGACCCCGACCTCGGCGACGCCATGGTCACGTTCCTCAAGGACGAGGGCCTCGACGCGAAACTCGCGCGCGACGGCGATCAGGCGATGCGCCTGGTCGATCAGGTCTCGCCGGCGGCCATGATCCTCGACCTGATGATGCCCAGACGCGATGGCTTCAGCGTCCTGCGCGAGCTGCGCGCGGATGGCCGCATCGCAACGCTCCCGGTCATCGTCGTGACGGCGATCTTCGGGCTGTCAGAGCGGCTCTACGCGACCGAGCTCGGCGCGGCGGATTACCTGACGAAGCCATTCGAGCTCGACGAGCTCATCCAGCGCGTCCGCAGCGTCCTCGCCTCGCGGCAGGAGGATCCGGCACCCACCGAGTCGCGCACGACGCTCTAGGCCGGTCCGGCGCTCGTGCTTCCGAGCTGGCTCGTGCAGTGCCCGCAACGGCTGGCGCTCGTCGGGATCGACAGCGCGCAGTACGGGCAGGCGCGCTCGGCGGGACTTGGCTTGATGAGCGCTTTCGCGATCAGGAACACGACGAACGCGACGATCACGAACGCGACGAGCGTGTTGACGAAGATCCCGTAGTTGACGGTCGCCGCACCGGCCTTCTGGGCTTCCGCGAGCGACGGGTAGCTACCGCCCGAGAGATTGATATAGAGATTCGAGAAGTCGACCTTCCCGAGCAGCATGCCGACGGGCGGCATGATGACGTCCTTCACCAGTGACGAGACGACCGCGGCGAACGCCACGCCGAGGATGAACGCGATCGCGAGCACGAGCACGTTGGTCTTGACCAGGAATGCCTTGAATTCGGACCACATGGTGAAGATCCCTCCTACGCCTAGGCGCCTGCGCCGCCCGAGACTCGTCATGCCTGCATGCATGCTGGTTGCCACGGGCGGCAGACCCTGGATCGCCGGATCGCCGCTCCCATTGACCGGCGGTCGGGGCGCTGGTACGCTCTTGGCACTCTCAGCGGGAGAGTGCTAATTGCCTCAAATCGATAAGGACCGTGGGTCGTTGCCGCATCTGGCGGACCGCCAGCGGGAGATCCTGCGCGCGGTGATCCGCGATTTCATTGCGACGGCGCAGCCCGTCGCTTCGGGCGCGCTCGTCCGGCGCTACCGGCTGCCCCTCTCCCCGGCAACGGTCCGGAGCGAGCTCGCCACCCTCGAGGAGCTCGGCCTGCTCACGCACCCGCACACCTCGGCTGGCCGGGTCCCGACCGACCTTGGGTACCGGTACTTCATCGAGAGCCTGATGCCGCGGACCACGCTCCAGCCCGATGAGCAGCTCACGGTCAGCCATCAGTTCCAGCAGGCCCAGCGCGACACCGCCGAATGGCTGCGTCTCGCGGCCTCCACGCTCGCGCGGCTCACCGCGGAGGCAGCCATCGTGACGCCGCCGGCTGGGATCACGACCATCTTGAAGCACGTCGAGGCCGTCCCGATCCACGAGCGTCGCGCCCTGCTCGTTGCGGTCCTCGAGGGCGGCGCGGTCCGCCAGCAGCTCCTGGATCTCGATCAGCCGACGACCCCGGACGAGCTCCGCACCCTTAGCCAACGTCTCTCGGACACGCTCCGCGGCAGCGACGCGGCCACGGCTGCTACCTGCGCGCGGAGCGAGCGCGGGCTCGCGGCCCAGATCGCGAGCGGCGTGGCGCGCATGCTCCAGGAGGCCGAGGCCGCGCGCGGACACGATGTCTATTACGACGGGATCCAGAACATTCTGGCCCAGCCGGAGTTCGGCGAGGGCGGGCGGGTTCGCGAGATGGTCGCCCTGCTGGAAGACCGCACCCGGCTGGCCGAGCTCCTGCCGCCCGCGATTTTTGGTGATGACGTTCATGTGGCGATCGGCGCCGAGAACCGCTTCGAGCCGCTGCAGGACTGCAGCCTCGTGTTCGGGCGGTACGGGGGCGCGACCGGGTTCGTCGGGTATGTCGGCATCGTCGGTCCCAGGCGCATGGACTACGCGCGATCGATTGGTGCGGTTCGCTTCGTGGGCCGGCTGATGAGCGATCTCGTGCGTGTGGTCGAGGGGAACTAGCCATGGACGACCAGCGCAGGCGCGCAGAAGAGCTGCTCGAACAGCGCATGAAGACCCGCAAACCGAACGGCGCGGCCGCGACGGCGGACGAGACCGTTGACGGTGGGTCCGAGGTCGAGCCGGCCGAGGCGGCTGATCTCACCCGCGACCTTCAGCGACTCGCCGCCGACTTCGCGAACTATCGCAAGCGCAACGACGCGGAGCGGGTCGAGTTCGCCAAGTTCGCGAAGGCCGACCTCATCGCCAAGCTGCTCGACGTGCTGGACGGCTACGACCGGGCCCTCGCGACTGTCCCGGACGAGGCGAAGAAGCAGCCCTGGGTCGAGGGCATGTGGCTCGTCGAGCGGAAGCTGCGTTCGATCCTCGAGGCCGAAGGGCTCGAGCCGATCGACTCGCTTGGGAAGCCGTTCGACCCGTACGTGCACGAGGCCGTCTCGCACGTCGAATCGGAGCAGCCCGACGGCACCGTCATCGAAGAATTCCAAAAGGCGTATCGCCTCCACGACCGGGTCATCCGTCCCGCGCTCGTGGCCGTGGCGAAGGCCAAGTAAAGGGGAGTACGCACATGCCAAAGGTCATCGGTATCGATCTCGGGACCACGAACTCGGCCGTCGCCTACATGGAGGGCGGCGAGCCCACGATCATCCCGAACGCGGAAGGCGGCCGGATCACACCGTCGGTCGTCGCGTTCACCAAGACCGGCGAGCGTCTGGTCGGCCAGGTCGCGAAACGCCAGTCGATCACCAACGCCGAGAACACGATCTACAGCATCAAGCGGTTCATGGGCCGACGCTTCAGCGATCCCGAGGTCGGCCGTTCGAAGGGCCTCGTCCCGTACAAGATCGCCGAGAACTCCCACGGCGGGGTCGACGTCGTCCTCGCGGACGGAAAGCACCTCTCAGCGCCCGAGGTCTCGGCGATGATCCTCGGCAAGCTCAAGGCGGATGCCGAAGCGTTCCTCGGCGAGAAAGTGACACAGGCGGTCATCACCGTCCCGGCGTACTTTGACGATAACCAGCGCCAAGCGACCAAAGACGCTGGTCAGATCGCCGGCCTCGAGGTCCTGCGCATCATCAACGAGCCGACGTCGGCGGCCCTGGCCTACGGGCTTGACAAGAAGAAGGACGAGATGGTCGCGGTCTACGACCTCGGCGGTGGCACGTTCGACATCTCGATCCTCCAGCTCGGCGACGGCGTCTTCGAAGTGAAGGCGACGAACGGTGACACGCACCTCGGCGGTGACGATTTCGACCAGCGGGTCATCGAGTGGCTCATCGACGAGTTCAAGAAGGATCAGGGCATCGACCTTCGCAACGACCGCCAGGCGCTGCAGCGTCTGAAGGAGGCCGCCGAAAAGGCGAAGATCGAGCTCAGCTCGACGCAGCAGACCGAGGTGAATCTGCCGTTCATCACGGCCGACCAGTCCGGTCCGAAGCACCTCGTCATCACGCTCACCCGCAGCAAGCTCGAGCAGCTCGTCGGCGAGTTCGTCGAGAAGACCCTCGGGCCCGTCCGGCAGTGCCTCAAGGACGCCGAGGTGAGCCCAGACAAGGTGGACGAGGTGATCCTGGTTGGCGGCATGACCCGCATGCCGCTGGTCGTCGAGGCGGTGAAGAAGCTCTTCGGCAAGGAGCCCAATAAGAGCGTCAACCCCGACGAGGTCGTCGGGATCGGCGCGGCGATTCAGGGCGGCGTGCTGAAGGGCGAGGTGAAGGACGTTCTGCTCCTCGACGTGACGCCGCTGTCGCTCGGCATCGAGACCTTGGGCGGCGTGGCCACGAAGCTCATCGAACGGAACACCACCATCCCGACCTCGAAGTCGCAGGTCTTCACGACGGCGGCCGACGGTCAGACCCAGGTCGAGATCAACGTCGTCCAGGGCGAGCGCGAGCTCGCCGCGGACAACAAGAGCCTCGCGAAGTTCATCCTCGACGGCATCCCGCCGGCTCCTCGTGGTGTGCCGCAGGTCGAAGTCTCGTTCGACATCGACGCGAACGGCATCGTGAACGTTCGCGCGAAGGACAAGGCCAGCAGCAAGGAGCAGCACGTCACGATCACCGCCTCGAGCGGCTTGGCCAAGGACGAGGTCGAGAAGCTCGTCCGCGACGCGCAGGCCCACGCCGAGGAGGATCGCCGCAACCGCGAGCGGATCGAGACGCGCAACGAGGGGGACAACCTCGCCTACCAGTCCGAGAAGGCGCTCAAGGACGCGGGCGACAAGGTGCCCGCCGAGGTGAAGACCGACGTCGAGGAGAAGATCGCGGCGTTGCGCGGCGCGCTCAAGACCGACGACACCGAGACGATCAAGTCCGCCACCGAGGCGCTTCGGCAGTCCGGGCAGAAGATCGGCGAGGCGATGTACAAGGCCGAGCAGGCCGCCGGCCAGCGGGGTCAGCCCGAGGGCGAGCCCGCGGGGGCCACCGCGGGGACCGACTCCGCGAAGAAGGACGACACGATCGAGGGCGAGTTCAAAGAGCAGAGCTAGCGTCTAGCCGCGGAGCGGCGGACGGCGGTCTCCCGTGCTTCCGGCTGCCGGGCCCCTCTGCGGAGGGAACCCCCGGCAGCGGCGCACAGCAGACGCGCCGCCCGCCTCTTCCATCGCCCGCATAGCTCCGCCTCGCCTTGTTCATCGGGGCATCGGGCCGTTCGGCGCGCTCCTCGGCGGGCCGTTCGGCGCGCTCCTCGGCGGGGCGCTCGGGGCGGCGCTCGGCCTCCGCGTCGCGCTCCTCGTCATCGGACTCGCGCGCCTCGCGGCGTTCCCGATCTTCCTGCGGTCACCGCTGCCGCACATCCGTGAGGTGCCGAGCCAGGAACCGCGGCCGGTCCCGTCGTGAGCGCCGCTAGTCAGCTGAACCTCGCAGTGACCATGGCGGCGAGGATCACGGTGCCGAGCGTCATCTGCGCGTAGCCGATGCGCCTGATCCGCTCGCGCAGGACTGCGACCTGCTTCGCGCTGGCCTCGTCACCGGTGGCCGCGACCGGCGCCACCGCTAGGAGCCGCGTGATCGCGGGCGCGAGCGAGCCACGAAGCAGCCCGTACGCGGCGAACGCCAGGAGCGCGCCGACGACGATCGCGATGGACCAGCGCGACTGGAATGAGAACAATTCGCGGTTCCTCGGACTCACGACGAGCTGCAGGACCCCCGTCGCGAGCGTGAGCTCCGCGACGCGGAGGATGTAGCCCACCTGGCGGGGACCGATCGACGCGAGGGCGGGACCGCGCGCGGGCATCGGCATCGCCGCGAGCGCCGGCAGCTGCACGACGATGGTGTAGAAGCCGCCCCCGATCCAGAGCACCCCGCTCAGAACGTGGGCCAATTGCACGGCGATGCGGCCCAGATCGTCCATGTACCACCGATAATCTACTGATGGCCCCCACCGACTACTACGGCGTCCTCGGCGTGCCCCGGGACGCGTCCCTGGACCAGGTCCGAAGCGCGTACCGCAAGCTCGCGCGCCAGTACCACCCGGACGTCAATTCGTCGGAGGACGGCGCCGCCCGTTTCCGCGAGGTGACGGAGGCGTATGAGGTGCTGTCCGATGCCCAGCGCCGCCAGCGGTACGACATGTTCGGCAGCACGGATGGCGCGGTGGGCTTCGGGATCGACGATCTGTTCAATACGTTCTTCGGCGGCGAGACGCGCCGCCGCGAACGCGGCCCGGTGCGCGGCGCCGATCTGCGGATGCAGCTCGAGATCGAGCTCATCGACGCTGTGAACGGCGGCGAACGCGTGATCAAAGTGCCTCGCCTCGAGACCTGCGAGCGCTGCTCGGGCGACGGCGCCGAACCAGGCTCCACCGTCACGACGTGCCCCACCTGCAGCGGCCGCGGGGAGGTCCGGCAGGTCCAACAGTCGGTCTTCGGCCGCTTCGTGAACGTCTCGACCTGTCCACGGTGCGGCGGCGCCGGCAAGACCGTCGACAAGGTCTGCACCGGCTGCCGCGGCGAGGGCCGCAAGCGCACGGAGCGCGAGATCACGCTGACGATCCCCGCCGGGATCGACGACGGCCAGCAGCTACGCGTTGCCGCCGAGGGTGAGGCGGGGATGCGCGGCGGTCCGTCGGGCGACCTCTACGTGCTCATCCGGCTGAAGGAGCACGCGCGCTTCCGCCGCGAAGGTGACGATCTCGTGCACGTGCTGCGCATCTCGCCGGCCCAAGCGGCACTCGGCGACGACATCGAGGTCCCCACGATCGACGGGCAAGCGGCGAAGGTGAAGGTTCCCGCCGGCGCGCAACACGCGCAGGTCGTTCGGCTGCGGGGCAAGGGCGTGCCGCACCTCGGGACGAGCGGGCGCGGCGATCAGCTGGTGTATCTCGACGTCGTGATTCCGCGGACCCTGACGAAGGAGCAACGCGCGCTCTACCTGAAGCTGCGCGCGATCTCGGCCGCGCCGGAGCAGGAGACCGACCAGGACCGCGGCGTCTTCGACCGGATAAAAGACGCCTTGGTCTGACCTCGCCACCGAGAGCGTGCCGATCCGCTGGCTCGAGATCGCGGTCCCGGCGCACGCCGAGGCCGTGGAGGCGGTGAGCGAGATCCTCGCGCGCGTCGGCTACAACGGCGTCGCGGTCGAGGAGCCGGTGGACGGAGACCGCGACGCGATGCACGTAGTGAAGGCCTACCTGGTCTACGACCGTGTGGCGCGCATCCGCGTCCGCCGGGTCCGTGACGCGATCGGCCACCTGCAGGCGTTCGGTATCGGACCGATCGGCGAGCTGCGCACCCGCACGGTCGTGGAGGAGGAATGGCTCGAGACCTGGAAGGCGTCGTTCAAACCGATCCGCATCGGTGCGTTCCTCATCCGCCCCACCTGGTCCGATGCCGATCCGGGAGACGCGATCGTCCTGTCCCTGGACCCCGGCATGGCATTCGGCACTGGGCTCCATCCGACGACGCAGGCCTGCCTTCGCGCGCTCTCGACGGTCGATGTCGCGGGCAAGCGCGTCGCGGACGTGGGCACCGGCTCGGCGATCCTGGCGATCGCGGCAGCAAAGCGGGGTGCCCGGGACGTGATTGCGGTCGACGTTGACGACGTCGCGACCCGTGAGGCGGTTGAGAACGTCCGGCGGAACGGTGTCGCGGTCGTGATCGCCGGCGGGAGCGCCGCGGAGCTGCAGGGGGCGTACGACGTCATGATCGCGAACATCGTCGCGGCGGTCCTGCAACGCATCGCGCCCGATCTTGCGGCCCATCTCGCGCCCGGCGGCAGGCTGATCGTCGCGGGGATCATCGCGACCGAGGAGGATGAGACGCGGGCGGCGTTCGAAGCGCATGGCCTGCGGGTCATCGGTCGCGATCAGGACGGCGATTGGGTGCGGCTCGACCTGACCCGCTAGAACATACCTGTGCACCGCTTCATCGTCGCCGTCGGCCCGGCCGAGCGTGCCGTCCTTAGTGGGGACCACGCCCGGCAGATCGCGACCGTGCTCCGGCTGCAGCCCGGCGAGCGGATCGTGCTCGTCGCCGATGGTGTCGAGCACGAGGTCGAGCTCCAGGCGGTCGCGGCCGGGCAGGTGACCGGAAAGGTCGTCGCCCGACGGCCGGCGACGGGTGAGCTCTCGTTCCAGCTGACGCTCGCGCTGCCGCTGCTCAAGGGCGATCACAGCCTGGAGGTGGTGGAGGCGGTGACCCAGCTCGGTGTCGGCCGGATCGTACCGTTCGTCGCCGCGCGTTCCGTCGCGCGCGAGCTGTCGGCGGCGAAGCGCGAGCGGTGGGCGCGGGTCGCACGTGAGGCGGCCGAGACGGCGCACCGCGGCGCCGTCCCGGAGATCGCCGAGCTCGCGACCTGGGACGAGCTCTTCACGCGGCTCGCCAGCCCCACGCTGGTGTGCTGGGAGGAGTGCCGCGGGCCGCACCTGACCGACACGGTCGCCGGCGACGCAATCACGCTCGTCGTCGGGCCCGAAGGCGGATTGGCCGAAGACGAGATCGCGATCGCGAGCCTTCATGGTGCCCGGATCGTGTCCCTCGGGCCGCGCGTGCTCCGCGCGGAGACGGCGGCGATCGCCGCTGTCGCGATGCTGGTGGGAGCGCGCGAAGGCTAGATGCCCACGACGCCGCGCTCCTGCAGCTCGCTGCGGTCATAGAGCGCGCGGTTCGCGAGGACCCGCGGCCACGACGCGCCGGTCGCGAGATCCGCGGCCAGGCCCGCGCTGATGCGGCGCAGCAGCACGAGCCCCAGGACCACCAGACCTGCGCTGACGGCCGGCGTGGCGCTCTGCTGCTCCCAGATGACGGCCGGGAAGACCGCGAACGACAGCAGCGCGGCGAGCGGCAAGAGCCTCGCGGAACGGGGGCGCACCGCGAGGCCTACGACGAGCGCCGCACCGACGGGCAGCAGCATGATCACGAACGCGACCGGGTCGGTCGCGAGCGCGAAGCCCCAGCCAGTGGCGTTCGCCCGTCCGCCGTCGAAGCCGTGGAAGACCGGCCACAGCTGACCGCAGATCGCCGCGATCCCGCAGGCCAGCTGGGCCTCGAGCGGGAGTCCGGCCGCGCCCGCCCCGAGCACCGCCGCGACGCCTTTTGCGGCGTCGAGAAGCCCCCCGGCCGCGCCCTCGACCGGGCCGACGGCGCTCCACAGGTTGCCGCCGCCGAGCTTGCGGGACCCCACCGCGCGGAGATCGACCCCGCGCGACCGGCCGATCCAGTAGGGGGCGGACACCGAGCCACCCAGGTAGGACAGCGCCACCGCGAGCGCGATCACGGCTGGATCGTACGGCTGGTACAGATACGCGTATCTGTACCAGCCAGGCCCGCGGCCAGGCGGTATGATGGCGGCGTCGGCGGCCCTTTCGGGCTCGCCGGCTTCGTCTTGTATGACCGAAATGGGGTGACCCACTCAACCGCATGTCCGAAGTGATCATCGGCGAAGGGGAGCCATTCGAGGCCGCCCTCCGCCGTTTCAACAAGAAGATCCAGCAGGCCGGGATCCTCGCCGAGGCGCGCCGGCGCGAGTACTACGAGCGCCCCGCTGCCCGGCGCAAGCGCAAGGAAGCCAAGCGTCGCAAGCGCTGAGGCGCCGGAGCGCTCCCCGTCGTTGAAAGTCCGTCTGGAGCAGGACCTTCGTCTCGCCATGAAGGCGCACGACGAGGTCCGTCGCGACACGCTGCGTCTTGCCCTGGCGGCGCTCAAGAACGAGGAGGTCGCACAGCGCAAAACGCTCGACGACCCCGCGGTCGAGGCGATCCTTCGCCGTCAGACGAAGATGCGCCGCGAGTCGATCGAGGCCTTCGGCAAAGGCGGGCGCGACGATCTCGTGGTGAAAGAACAGACCGAGCTCGAGATCCTCGAGTCGTACCTCCCGCAGCAGCTCGATGAGGCGGCGCTGCGCGTGATCGTCGAGCGCGTCATCGCCGAGTCGGGCGCCACTGGGCCGAAGGAGCAGGGCAAGGTGATGCAGAAGCTCATGCCGGAGCTGCGCGGCCGCGCCGACGGCGCTCTCGTCGCGAAGCTCGTGGGCTCGCTCCTGGCGCAACGCGGGCAGTAGTGGCGAACGCGGCACAGATCACGATCCTGATCCCAGACCCGGACGAGATGATGTTCGTCACCGGCCAGGCGGAAGCGAACATCGAGCGCATCGAGCGCGAGTTCGGCGTGAAGATCGTGTCGCGCGGCGCCGAGCTTCGGATCAGCGGCGAGCCCGGCCCGGTCGCGCGCGTCGGCGAGCTCGTCGGCGCGATGCGGTCGCTGTCTGGCCGCGACGACAGCCTCCGGAGGCCCGCGCTCGAGCGGCTCATCGGCCAGGCGAAGGATTCGCCCGTAGCCGCGCCCGAGCAGCTGCGCGAGCACATCGCGACCACCGTGAACGGCAAACGCATCTCGCCGCAATCGGTGAACCAGCGTCACTACGTCGAGGCCATCCGGACGCACGACCTCGTCTTCGCGACAGGCGTCGCCGGCACGGGAAAGAGCTATCTCGCTGTCGCGATGGGCGTGAACGCCCTGCGCGAGCGGCGGGTCAGCCGGCTCATCCTCACCCGACCCGCGGTCGAGGCGGGGGAGCGGCTCGGATTCCTTCCCGGCGACCTGCAGGAAAAGATCGACCCGTACCTCCGGCCGCTCTACGACGCGCTCTACGACCTGATGCCCGCGGAGCGCATGGCGCGGGCGCAGGAGCGGGGCGAGATCGAGGTCGCACCGCTCGCGTACATGCGCGGCCGCACTCTGAACGAGGCCTTCATCATCCTGGACGAGGCGCAGAACACGACGCCAGCGCAGATGAAGATGTTCCTCACCCGGCTCGGCTATGGCTCGCAGGCCGTCGTGACCGGCGACATCACCCAGATCGACCTGGCCCAGCCCCAGAGCTCCGGGCTGCTGGTCGCGCGCGAGATCCTGCGCGGCGTGGAGGGACTTTCGTTCGTCGACTTCGACGAACGTGACGTGGTGCGCCACGAGCTCGTCGCGCGGATCGTCCACGCGTACGACCGCCACGAGAAAGGTCCGCCGTGATCCGGCTCGTGCGGCGCCCACGCTCGCTCATCGACCTCCGCCGGGTGATACAGGCGGACGCGCGCACCCGGACCGGGGCGTTCATCGTCGCCACCGGTCTGTTGAGCGCCGTGGCGCTCCTGTTTTCGCCGCCGGCCGTCGTGTCGTACGAGCGCGCAGGGATCGTCGCCGACCGCGAGGTCCGAGCGCCGCAATCAACGGTCTTCCTTTCGGAATCCCTCTCAGCCGCCGAGCGCGAAAAGGCGGCGGCGTCGGTGCAGCGGGTCTACACCGCGGATCCGGCGGTCATCGTGTCGTCGAGCGCGCGGCTCCAGGGCGCGCTCACCGCCATCGCGCGCGTGAGGGGCGACGCGACGCAGCCGCGGGATCAGCGGATCGCGGCGCTTATGAAGCTCGCCGACGCGACGCTCGCGGCTCCGCTCGCGGCCGATGCGCTCGACATGACCGCGGCGGAGTTCGACCAGGAGAGCAAGGACCTCGATCCGGCTCTCAAGACGCTGTACGCCCAGGGCATCCGCCCGGAGCAGCTCGATGCCGCCCGGGCGGACACCGCGAAGGCGTTGCCGCAGACCTGGACCGATCGCCAGAAGCGCGTCGGCGCGGAGCTGCTCAAGCAGGCGCTGCAGTCCAACCTCGTGTTCGATCCGAACGCGACCGCTGCGGCGCAGCAATCCGCGCGGAACGGCGTCGCGCCGGTACAGGTGCAGGTGACCGCGGGCGAGGTGGTCGTGCGCGAGGGCCAGGTCGTCACCGATCGCGATCTCGAGAAGCTCCGGGCGCTTGGTCTCGTGAATAGCGGCATCGACTGGAAGAGCGCTGTCGGGCTGCTCATCTGGGCGTTGCTCATCGCGGGCGTGTTGGGCCTGTTCATCGAGCGCTACGCGGAGGAGGCCTGGGCCGATGACCGCAAGGTGATGGTCGTGGCGCTCTCGCTCATCGTCATCACCGCCGCCGGCCGGGCGCTCATCCCCGGGCACACCGTCGCCGCGTACTTCGTGCCGTTCGCCGCAATTGCGATGATGCTCACTGTGCTCATCGGCGGCCGCACCGCGCTCGCGACCCAGATCGCCGGCGCGCTGCACATCGGGATCATGTCGGGACAGGTCGAGCTCGTCGCGTACGTGCTCGTGCCAGCGCTGCTCGGCATGGCTGCCGTCCGCCGCGCGACGACCGCCCGGGAATTCGTCGCCGCCGCGCTGTACGTGACGCTGGGCGATGTCGGGATCATCGCGACATTCCTGCTCGTCGGTCGCTCCGCCGATACCATCGGTGCGCTCCAGCTCACGACCGCCGCAATCGTCAGCGGCGCCGCGTCAGGCGCGCTCGCGTTCGCCGGCGTCGTCCTGCTCGGTCAGGTCTTCCGGATCACGACCGTATTCGGACTGCGCGAGCTCGCCGATCCGAACCATCCGCTGCTGCGGCAGCTCCTGCTGCGCACGCCGGGGACGTATCACCACTCGCTGCTCGTCGCGAACCTGGCCGAGCGCGCGGCGGAGGTGATCGGCGCCGATCCACTGGTCGCCCGCGTCGGCGCCTACTACCACGACATTGGGAAGATGCGGAACCCGCTCGCGTTCATCGAGAACCAGACCGGCACGAACCCGCATGACGATCTTGATCCGGCGGTCTCCGCGAGCATCGTCTCTGCGCACGTGCCCGATGGCTTGGCGCTCGCGGAGCGCTATCACCTGCCGTCGCAGATCCGCGACATAATCCCCGGCCATCATGGGACGAGCCTGATCCGCTACTTCTACACGCTCGCGCAGCAGCGCGGGACGACCGTCGATGAGCGGGCCTTCCGCCATCCCGGGCCGAAGCCGCGCACGAAGGAGGCGGGCATCGTCATGCTCGCCGACGGCACCGAGGCAGCGGTCCGCTCGATTGAAGAGAAGACGCGGGAACACATCGGGGAGATGGTGGAGCGCATCGTGAGCGAGAAGGTCACGGACGGGCAGCTCGACGACTGCGACCTTACGCTCCGCGACGTGCAGCGGGTGAAGGAGGCGTTCCGCGAGCTCCTCGCGGGCGTGTATCACGAGCGGATCCCGTACCCCGAGGACCGCATCGCGAAGCTGCCTCCCGCGTCGACCCCGCCGCCGCTCGCGTCCGGACGCTGAAGCTCTCGGTCCGCGGGCCGGCACCCTGCGACCTCGTACCGGTCCGCCGCGCGATCCGCGCGGCCCTGCGGCGCTATGGCCTGCCGGCCGACGCGCAGATCGCGGTCGCATTCGTCGCCGATGACGAGATGCGCGCGCTGAACGCGCGCTACCGCGGCAAGCGGCGCGTCACCGACGTCCTCTCATTTGGCCAGGATTTGCGGGGTGCCAAGGGCGAGCCCGCGGTGGACCGGTTGCGGCGCGACGCGGACGGTGGCCTCGACGTCGGGGACATCGTCATCAGCGCGGCCCAGGCGCAGCGGCAGGCGCGGCGTCGCCGGCAGCCCCTCGTTCGCGAAGTCACCTTCCTCGGGGCGCATGGCGCGCTCCACCTCCTGGGATTCGAGGACGACACGCCGACTGGCTACCGGGAGATGGTCCAGCTGGGGACTGCCGCGACGGACGCGGCGCTCGCACAATCACGCCGGTGACAGGAGCAGCGCTCCGCCGTTACACGGTTTGATGCGCCGCTTCGCCCTGCTTCTCGCTGCCGGCCTGGTGCTCGGGCCGCTCACGGCGCTGGCCGGCGTGCCGGTCGCCGGTTCGACGGCCGACCTCGTCCTGCAGGTCGACGGCCTGGTGCGGTCGTTCCCGGGCGCGGCGGGCGTCTACGTGTCCGATCCCAGCTCGCCCGAGCCGCTCTACACGCACGAGGCCGACGAGCAGTTCATCACGGCCTCCCTCTACAAGCTCGGGATCCTCGCCGAGGTCGAAACGCGCGTCGAGGCGGGCACGCTCAAATACTCCGACGCGATCGAGATCCAGCCCGAGGACATCACCGACGATGGATCGTTCGAGAGCTCCGGCACGGTCATGAGCGTCGATGAAGCCCTCGAGGCGATGATCACCGTTTCCGACAACGGGACCGCTCTCGCGTTCTGGCACCTGCTCGGCCCGGCGAACATAAACGCGACGCTCCAGAAGCTCGGCCTGAACGCGTTCCATGTCGCCAACGACGATTCCGAGGACAACACCGCGACGCCGCGGGTGATCGGCCAATACTTCGGGCTCCTGGTACAGCGGACGCTCGTGTCGGCGGCCGCGTCCGACCGGATGCTCGCCCGCCTCGAACGCCAGCGGATCAACGACCGTCTACCGGCCCAGCTTCCCGCAAACACGGTCGTCGCGCACAAGACCGGCAATCTCGCCGGCGTGACGCACGACGCGGGGATCATCTACACGAAGTCGGGCCCGCGCATCGTCGTTGGCATGACCGCTGACACGGAAGAGGACGCGGCCGCCCACTTCATCTCCGGGCTGGGCGCGCTCGTGTATGCGGCGGTGCTCGAGCCGCCGGCGAACGCGCGCTTCCAGGTGCCCAGGACCGCGCCGTCGTACGAGACCAGCAGCGAGCAGCGGCTCGCTGTCGCCGTGACGAATTCCGGTTCGAGGGCCTGGACTGCGACCGGTGCCGCGAGCGTGGGCCTCATCTGGGAGATCCGCGACGCGCAGAAGAAGCTGGTCGACCAGTCACGATCGCCGGTCGCGCTGTCGGCGCAGGTACCAGCCGCGACCGCGCCGGCCACTGTCGCGTTCACGGTGCCCGGGACGACCGGTGACTACACCATGACCGTCGGGCTCGCGGACGCGAACGGCACCGCGCTCGCCCAGCTCGGCGCGGCGACCGCGAGTTTCGACTTCCACGTGCACGTGCCGTACCTCGTCGCGGCGCAGGTCCAGCTGCCAACGCTGCTCCACCGGAACGAAGCGTCGCTCGTGATCGTGCAGTACTCGAACCTGCCAGGCGCGGGCAGGGAGGATCACACCTACACGCTGTTCTGGCGCGCCCTCGACCCGGCCACCCGTCGCAGCGTGGCGTCCGGCAGCTCGCCGCTCGGCAGGAGCATCGGTCCCGGTGGTGGCACCTTCTTCGCGCCGTTCAACGCGCCGCCCGTGCGCGGGACCTACCGGTTCGTCATGGAGGTCCGCGAAGGGGGCAAGACCGCGAGCGCGACGCAGATCGTGACCGCGGAGATCTCCGGTCCACGCACCTATCCCGATGACCGGGACTCGGCGGGCGTCGCCCCGCCGGGTCCGCGCCAGAGCGCGCCGCCGCAACGGAGCGGAGGTCCGCAGCTCACCGGCCTGCCGCCGCGTGGCCGATCGCCATCGCCCTCGCCGCGGCGCTGATCACCGCCAGCGGCTGAGGATGTTCTCCCGCTGGAACGCGACCCGCGCGAGCGCGAAGACGACGACGTCGACCAGGATGAGGAATGTCGCCGTTCCAATGAACGATTCGTTGTTGAGGACGACGCGACCGGTGACCTGAGCGATGCCCAGGCCCACGACCGGCACGACCACGAGGCCGCCGATCTGTTGCGCCACTCGCACGTCGTTCACCCGCGTCGAGATGAGGATCCCGAGATTCACCGAGAGCAGCGTCAGAAGTGGGACCATGACGATGATTGCGAGGATCCAGCGCGGCGCCGTTACCGCTCGCACCGCGGCGCCGCTACCGATGAGACCGACCGACACCAGGTAGATCACGTACGCGGCCCAGGTGACGATGACCGCCGGGATCGCGGACGCGAGGCTCTTCGCGAGCAGGAGCTCGCCCACGCGCACCGGCGCCGCGAGGAGCGGCTCGAGCGTCCGCGCCGCCTTCTCCCCGATGACCGAGTAGATCGCGATCGTGAGCGGGACCACGGTCGGGATGAGCATGAACAGGATGAGGAAATAGGTGGCGATGAGCCCCTGCACCGCGTCCTTCGGGTCGAGACCGACCACGGCGGGCGACGCGGCGTACAGCGCCTGGACGTCCTTCTCGCTGGGCGGGTAGATGGCGGCCGTGGCAACGGCGCCGATCCCCGCGGCCAGGATGACGAGCGGCGGGAATATCGTCATGCCGACGAGCAGCCTGTTCCCGAGCGACTCCCGCCATTCGCGCAGGCAGACGGCCGTCACGATCGTCCGGCGGTCGGCGACCGTCGCCAGCGTGCTCACGAGATGCCCTCCACGACCTTGAGGTAGACATCCTCGAGGGAGGCGCGTCGCTCGGTGACATACGCGATCTGAGCGCCCCCGCCCACCAGTGCCTGCACGATCGCGGGATTCGCGACGAGCGGATCGCCGCTCGAGACGACGATCGACCCGTTCTCCAAGTGCGCCTCCCGCACGCCACGGATCGATCGGACGCACTCGAGGTCCGCCGCGCGGGGCGACGGCAGCAGCCGGAACTCGGTCTCGTGTCCGTACAGCTCCGCCCGCAGCTGCGCCGGCGTGTCAATCCTGATCACGGTCCGGCGGAAGAACGCGATGCGGTCACAGAGCCGGTCCGCATCGTCGAGGTTGTGCGTGCAGAGAAAGACCGTCCGGCCTTCACCGCGGATCTGGGCGATGAACTCGCGGACTGTCCGCGCTGCATCGGGATCGAGGCCGGTCGTCGGCTCGTCGAGGAAGATGATCCGCGGCTCATGGATCGCCGCGCGCGCGATCGCCATCTTCTGCTTCATCCCGCGCGAGAAGGTCGCGACCGGCTCGGTCCGGCGGTCCCAAAGGCCCATGAGCCGGAGGTAGCGCTCGGTCTGCGCGCGCGCGATCGCGGGCGAGAGACCGAAGAGCGCCGCGAAGAACAGGAGGTTGTCGCGCGCCGACTGGCGCTCGTACAGCCCGGGTGCCTCGGTGAGGATGCCGACCGACGCCCGGATCCGCTCGTTGTCATGCCCCAGGCGATAGCCGGCCACCTCGGCGCGGCCGCTGGTCGGCGCGATGAGCGCGCAGAGCAACCGCAGGGTCGTGGTCTTGCCGGCGCCGTTCGGGCCGAGGAAGCCGAACACCTCTCCCTCGCGCACTTCGAGATCGAGATCCTCGACCGCCGTCGTATGCTCGAAACGCTTCGTCAGACCCTCGGTGCGCAGGACCACTCCCATGCCCGCGAGTGTATTTCTCCATGGTGCGCGGGGGAGCAGTACCTATGCTTCACAATCCACCGATGACGGCAGCCGACACCGAACGGAAACTCGCGGAGCTGTCGTTCCTCCGTGAGATCGCGCAGCTCACCTCGTCGGCCCGCGATTGGGACGAGATGCTGCGGATCGTCATCGATCGGACGACGACCGCGATGGGCGCCGAGGTCTCCTCGCTCTATCTCGTGGAGCGGCGTGAGGGACTGCTGCGATTGGTCGCGAGCAACGGGCTCAACCCGCGCGCGATCGGGAAGGCCACGCTCCGCATCGGCGAGGGCATCTCCGGCTGGGTCGCGAACGCCCGCGTGCCGCTCACCGTGCGTGATGTCCACGCGGAGCCTCGCTGGAAGTTCGTGCCGTCGGTCGACGTGGACCGATTCACCTCGATGCTCTCGGTTCCGCTCATCAGCCGCGACGAGATCATCGGCGTGATGAACGTCCAGACGATCGAGCTCCGCGACTTCGAGCGCGGCGAGATCGACTTCCTGCAGACGATCGCCAACCAGGTCGCCGGCATCATCGAAAAGAGCAGGTTGCAGCGCGATGCCGAGCACAAGCTCCGCGAGGTCTCCGCCCTTTTCGAGGTTTCGAACGTCCTCACCTCGACGCTCGAGCTCGACGAAGTGCTCGGTCTCGTCGTGGACCGGCTCGTGCGCGTGTACCCGGACTCCTCGGGAGCGATCCTGTTGCGCGACGATTCCGGCGAAGCCGCCCTCCGCGCGAAGACCGGCGATCTCCCGCGCTCGGCGCTCAGCGCGGCGCGCACCGCGCTCGCGGAGAAGCGCCTGGTCGTCGGGGGCGGCGGGATCGCGTTGCCGCTCATCGCCGGGGATCGGCTGGTCGGCGCGGTCGCGCTTCACGTCCCGGGACAGGCCGAGTTCGCCGAAGCGGAGATCGCATTCGTCGGCGCGCTCGCGAACCAGGCAGCGCTCGCGATCGACAAGGCGTCGCTGTACGCGCTTGAGCGGAAGACGGCGGAGAGCCTGCGCGAGCTGGACCGCGCGCGGTCGGACTTCGTCGCAGTGGTCACCCACGACCTGCGCACGCCGCTTTCGATGGTCCGCGGATACCTCGACCTGTTCGCGGAGCACGCGACGAACGGCGACCGTCAGTCACTGCGCGATGCGGCCGTCCAGGTCGAGCGCCTCGATCAGCTCGTCGACCGGATCCTCGCCTCGGTCAAGGCCGAGCGGCCGAACCTCAACGTCCGGCGGGCGCGATTCGACCTGCGGGCGGGGCTCGTCGGGGCGACGCGCGAGTTCGCGCCGATGGCCCGCCGGCACAGGCTGAGCGCGCCGCGAGCGGCGGCGCCGCTCTGGGCGCGGGGCGACAAACGGCGTACCGCCGAGGTCGTCGCGGGTCTCGTGCATAACGCCACGAAGTACGCGCCGGCGGGGACGCGTATTGCCGTGTCGATCACGCGCGAACGGGAACGCGCGGTCGTGCGCGTGACCGACGAAGGTCCGGGCGTGGCACCGGAGGATCGCGCGCGGATCTTCGAGCCATTCGTCCGCCTGGGGTCCGACGAGATCTCCGGGGCTGGGATCGGGCTGTTCTCCTGCCGCCGCGTTGTCGAGGCGCAGGGCGGCGCGCTCTGGTACGAGGACGTGCCGGGCGGCCGGGGCAGCGTGTTCGCGTTCAGCGTGCCGCTCGCGCGGGGAGAGCCCGACCGATGACGACCGTCCTGATCGTCGATGACGACCGCCCGTTCGTCGGCATGGTCGCGGCGCTGCTCGGTGGCGAGGGGTACGACCTCCTGACGGCGTACGACGGCGAGACCGCGCTCCGCCGTCACGCGGAGGACGCGCCCGACCTCGTGATCCTCGATCGCCGGCTGCCCAAGATGAGCGGCGAGGAGATCTGCAAGCGGATCCGGGTGAGCGCGCAGACGCCGATCCTCATGCTCACGGGCGAGAAGGGCGAGGACGAGCGGGTCAAGCTCCTCGATCTCGGCGCCGACGATTATCTCGAGAAGCCGTTCGGAAAAAGGGAGCTGCTCGCGCGGGTCCGCGCGCTCCTGCGCCGCGCGCCGCGCGCAACGCCCCCGGCGGCCGCGACGACGGTCGGCGGCCTCGTCATCGACGCGCGTGCTCATGCCGCGTGGATGGACGGCCTGGAGCTGCCGCTCACACCCACCGAGTTCCGGCTCCTCGCCGCGCTGACCGCGCGCCCGGGCGAGCTCGTCGAGCGCAAGGCGTTGCTCCGCGCGGGCTGGCCCGACGAGCGCGACCCCGATCCGGAGTGGCTGAAGGCGCATCTCGCGCGGCTCCGCGCGAAGCTCGAGGCGGCGGGCGCGCCGGTGCCGGCGAACGTCCGTGGCGTGGGCTACAAGCTCGGCTAGAGGCGCCGCTCGACACGCACCCCATGCGCGTGGAGGTACGTCGCGAGCACATCGAAGCCGACTTGCTCGTCTGCCGGCACCAACCCGCGCAGCACGCGTCGGCCGGTCGCGAGATCCCTCGCTGCGAGCACCGCCGGCGCGACCGCGACGATGTAGCTCCGCTGCGCTGCCCTGAAGACCCACGCCGCGACACGGCCATCGCCCTCCACGCGCACCGCGAACGTGCCGTCCCGCGTTCCGGCGAGACGGGCGAGCCTCACGCCCGCAGGCACGAGCGCGGCAAGCGCGGTCCGGACCAGACGGACGCGGGCCGCGACCCTCAACAACGGAGCGAGCCCCACGACGTGCGGATCGACCCAGAACGCGGCTTCCCGGAGCGATGGCCACACGACGGGCAGCTGCACGCCGAGCGCGCTCTCCACTCCGATGCCGCCCATCGCTGCGACGTCGCACCGGCGGGTCCGTGAGCTTGTGAGCGAGGCCAGCAGCGCCCGCGCGGTGGCCGCATTCGCGGTCTCGCGTGACGCGGGCGCCAGCCAGGCATCCACGCGCACCGGGACCTCGATACCGCTCGCTCGCGCCGCTGCGGCAACGACTGCCGAGATCGCGCTGCAGCCGGTGAGCACGGCGACGCCGCTCGCCTCGATCGCCGTGCGCCGCGCTCCGAGCATGCGCGCGTAGCCCGCGCTGTCGCTGAGATCGACGACGTCGGCCTCGACCCGCATGGCCGCCTCAACCACCGCCGGCGACCGCCGCTGGAACGGTCCCGCGGCGTCGACGATGACGTCGCCGGCTTCGAGGAACGCCTCGAGCGCGGATCGGTCCTGCACGTCCACGCCCGTCCGTCGCGACGCCGCCACGCATGAGATGCCTTCAGCGCGCAGCAGCTCGACGGCGACGCCGCCGAAGAATCCCGTCCCTCCGAGGACGACGACCCGCCTCAGGCGATCCTCCGGCCGAAGAAGATGAGCCACGGGAGGAACAACGCGAACAACACCACCGTCGCAGCCTCGCTCGCGCGGTCACTTCCGATCGCCGCGGCGAGCGCGAGCAGAGCGCCCATCAGCCATACGAGCCACGTCCACGCCGCGAGCCAGCGCGGCAGCGCGGGTGTGCGCAGCGTGAGCAGCGCGCCCGCGATGCTGTAGAGACCGTTCGCGCCGACGCCGCTGAGCCGGAGCGCCGAGGGTGCGAGCTCGAGGTAGCGCTCGGGCGAGTGGGCGATGAGGAGCGACTCCGCCGTCACGTCGAGGCCCACGCCGATCGTGGCGAACGCGAGCGCCGCGATCACGACCCTGGACCGGTCGAGCCGCGCCGCCCACCACCGGAAGAACGCGAGCAGCGATATCGCCGCGCCGATCCAAGTGATCCAGCCCGCTCGCCAGGCCTCGAGGTGCGACGAGACGTAGGCGGTTTGCTCAGCGTCCGGGCGGAGCGACGCGCCCGGCGCCAGCACCGTCGCGAGGACGAGCGCCGCGACCGCATTCACCGAGGCGCAGACGATCGGGGCGACAGGGACTGTGCGACGTGCACTGGCACCGGCGGCGCTCACCGGCCGAGTGTGACGACTCCCGTCACCCAACGGCAACGCTTCCGTACCTGACCGCCACGCATTGCGCACGTAGCGTTCACCCATGGAAGAGGAGCGTGACGCCTGCGCGCTGGTCGCGATCGCGCGCAAGGACGCCCGACCGTCCCGCGAGGTGCTCTCCGAGACGATCCGCGGGCTCGAGTGTCTCGCGCACCGTTCCGGCTCCATCGATGGTGAGGGCGACGGCAGCGGTCTGCTGACCGACCTCCCCCGGGACCTCTGGGCGGATGCCCTGGCCGCCTCGGGCCTGCCGGCCGCGCTCGCCCACGACCGGCGATTCGCCGTCGCGCATCTGTTCCTTCCAGCCGACGCAGACGAGATCGTCGCCGCGGACGTCCGCGCGATCCTCGCCCGCCACCGGATCCGCGTCCTGCTCGAACGCCACGGCACGACGCGCGCCCATGCGCTCGGACCGCGGGCGCGCGCGGGCGAGCCCCGCTTCTGGCAGGCCGGGCTCGAGGTCCTCGGTCCGTCACGTCGCGCCGGCGCGCGGCTCTATCGGGCCGGTGTCGAGATCGAGCGTCTCACGGCCGCGACGGTCGTCAGCCTCTCGCGCAGCTCCGCGGTCTATAAGCTCCGCGGTTCGCCGCATCAGCTGCGCGGCTACTTCACCGATCTCGCCGACCCCCGCTTCCGGACGACCCTGGCCTTCGGGCACAACCGGTACGCGACGAACACGACGACGAGCTTCGAGCGCGTCCAGCCGTTCCCCTCGTTCGCCCACAACGGCGAGATCAACACGATCGGCCGCCTGCGCGACGAGGCCAGGTCGCTCGGCCTCGCGCTGTCGCGGGACGGCAGTGACTCGCAGGACGTGGACGCGACGCTGCGCGGCCTCGTGTTCGGGCGCGGCCTCGATCCGGTCGAGGCGATCGAGCTCGTGTTCCCACCGATCGTGAACGAGCTCCGCCGGATGCCGGCCGGCATGCAGGATGCCTACGCGCGGGCGCGCGCGGCCTTCGGCCCGTTCGCGCAGGGACCCGCGGCGTTCGTCGCGCGGTTCGGCGATCTCTGTTTCTTCGGCGTCGACGCGATGGGTCTGCGGCCGCTCTGGCACGTGGAGACCGACGAAGAGCACGTCTTCGCGAGCGAGCGCGGCTTCATTCCGCTTGATCGCTACAGCACCGACCCCCGGCCGCTCGGACCCGGCGAGCACGCCGCCCTCGAGCGGACCGCGCGCGGTTGGCGCTTCCTTGGCGAGACCGCGCTGCGCGAGCGCTTCGTCGCGTTACGGGCGAAGCGCGGTGCCGCGCTGCCGGACGACCGCGTCCGTCTCGAGACCGGCGGTCCATTGGCCCCTCCGGTGGCGGCCCGTCGGGCTCGCGCATCGAGCCGGGTCGAGATCAACGTCGCGCCGGACGAGGTCGAGGATCTCGCGATCCGCCGCGAGCAGCTGTTCGCGGCGCTCGGTTTCGAACCCGACGACCTGAAGCAGGCGACGTTCATGGAGCAGACTGCGAACGAGCTCATCGGCTCGCTGGGCTACGACGGTCCGCTGGCCGCGCTCGCGCCGCGCCGCGCGAACCTCGCGGACTTCCTACAGGAGACCGTCGCCGTCGTGACCAATCCCGCGATCGATCGCGAGCGCGAGATCGAGCACTTCTCCACCCGGATCGTGGTCGGTGTCCGGCCCACCATCGACGGCTCGGGGCGGCCCCGCCAATGGATCGAGCTTCGGATTCCGCTATTGCTGGGGGGGCATGCGCCGGAGAGCGGGATCGCGCCCGACGATCACCGCCACCTCGCGCGGAAGCTGGGGACCTGGCTGCTCGAGGATCTCGTCGCCGAGCTCGCGCGCCAAGGCCGCCGCGCCGCGACGGTCCTCGAGGCCGACCGCGACTGGGAAGAGGATCCGCGCGACGCGGTCGCCCGGCTCGCCGCCGTCGCCTGCCGCGCCGTGCGCGGCGGATCGCGCGCGCTCGTCGTCCGCGACCGGACTGTCCGCGCGGAGGGCCGGGCCTGGATCGACCCGCTCCTCGTCGTCGGCGCCGTGCACCGAGCGCTCCTCGCGCAGCCCGCGTCGAACGGCTCGCTGCGCCGAGACTGCACGATCCTCCTGTCCGCCGGCAGCCTGCGTAACCTGCACGACCTGATGGTCGCGCTCGGTCTCGGCGCCGATGCGGTGAACCCGTATCTCCTCCTCGAGCACGCGATCGCGACGAGCGATCCGGACAGCGTCCCGAATCTCGTCGAAGCGCTCCGGAAGGGGATCGAGAAGGTCTGCTCGACCCTCGGCGTGCACGAGCTTCGCGGGTACGGGCGGGCGTTCTCGGCCATCGGTCTCGGTCCCGACGTCGCGCGGTTCCTCGGCGTGCGCACGTTCGCGTCGAGCGATCGCGCGGGCCTGGACTGGGACGCGCTCGGGCGCGACGGGCTCGAGCGCGCGGCGATGCTCCGCGACCGGACGCCGGCGCGCTTGGAGCCCGCGTTCCGGATCTACCCGCGGGTCTGGAAGGCCGCGCTCAGCGTCGCGAGCGGCGACGCGCCTTACGCGGTCTATGCCGAGAAGCTCGAGGCCATGGAGACGGAGCACCCGGTGTCCCTGCGGCACGCGCTCGACGTTCGCCCCGCTCACGCGCCACTGGACGAGGCATCGACCCGCGCGGGCGAGCACAGCGCGCCGTTCTACATCTCGTCGATGTCGTTCGGCTCGCAGGGTGAGACGGCGTACCGCGCGTACGCGGAGGCGGCGAAGCGGCTTGACATCCTTTGCATCAACGGCGAGGGCGGCGAGCTGCCAGATCTCCTTGGCAAGTACCCGAAGTGGCGTGGCCAGCAGATCGCGTCGGGCCGGTTCGGGGTCTCGGCGATGCTCGCGAACTCGTCGCGCTACCTCGAGATCAAGATCGGGCAGGGCGCGAAGCCGGGCGAGGGTGGTCATCTGCCGGGTCGCAAGGTCTCGGTCAAGGTCGCCCTCGCGCGCAACGCTGTCCCGGGCGTCGACCTCATCTCGCCGTCGAACAACCACGACATCTACTCGATCGAGGATCTCGCGCAGGTCGTCCACGAGCTGCATACGGTGAACCCCGACGCGATGGTCTCGGTGAAGGTGCCGGCGGTGCCGGACATCGGGATCATCGCCACCGGTATCGCGAAGTCGGGCGCGGACATCGTGACCGTGTCCGGATACGACGGCGGCACGGGCGCCGCGCGGCAGCACGCGCTCCGGCGGGCCGGACTGCCGGCGGAGATCGGGGTCGTCGAAGCGCACCGGGCGCTCGTGCGCAGCGGGCTCCGCGACCGCGTCGAGCTCTGGTGCGACGGCGGGATGAAGAGCGCGCTCGACGTTGTGAAGATGCTCTGTCTCGGCGCCGACCGTGTCGGATTCGGCACGCTCGCGATGGTCGCGATCGGCTGCACGATCTGCCGTGGCTGCCAGCTCGACACCTGCCATGTCGGCATCGCGACGCAGATGGGGACCGTGGCCGAGGCGGAGGAGCGCGGCGTGAAGCGCTTCGAGCCGCAGGAGTTCGACCGGGCCGTCGCCCAACTCGAACGGTTCTTCGGCGCGCTTCGGACGGAGCTCGCGCGCATTGTCGCCTCGCTCGGGATCGCGAGCGTGCGCGACCTCGTCGGGCGTACCGACCTCCTGGTGCAGGCGCGCGCGACCGAGCGCCTCGACCTCGCCGGCCTCCTCGAGCCGGCGGGCGCGCGTCGATCGGTCGCGGCGCTGGTCCCCGCAGGCCTCCTTGAGGCCGAGGCGGGCGAGCCGCTCTCGAGCGTCCATCGGTTCGTCGGCACCGCGGGCTCGGGCTCGATCGCCCGCGCGCGGATCAGCGGGGCCCAGACCGCCCCGTTGCGGACGCCGATCCGCTCAGGCTCGATTGCCGGCAACGGCTTCGGGGCCTACGCGACCGATGGGCTGGTCCTCGAGCTCGCAGGTGGCGCACAGGACGGCGCCGCGAAGACCGCGCTCGGTGGCGCGCTCACGATCCTCAAGGCGCCCAACGCCGCCGGGCGATTCGTTGACGGCGGCGTGGGGAAGTGCTTCGCCTACGGCGCGCAACGCGGCCGGTTCTTCGTCCAGGGCGCGGCCGATGCGCGAGCCTGCATCCGCTTCTCGGGCGCAGAGGCCGTGTTCGGCGGCGATCTCGGCGGCTTTGCCTTCGAGTACATGACCGCGGGCACCGCGGTCGTGCTCGGCGACCCGGGACGCTGGATCTGCTCCGGCATGTCCGGCGGCGCCGTCTTCGTGAAGCGCGACGAAAGGCGCGGCATCGACGAAGCGGGGATCAAGGACCGGCTGGCGAAGGGCGCGAAGGTCTCCGTGGGCCCGCCACGCGGCGCCGACCTCGCCCGCCTTGACGAACTGCTCGTGGGCTACGCCCACGCACTGATCGGCTCGGGACAGGACGCCGAGGCCCGCGCCGTGCGGGCGCTCATCGCCGACGCCGCGGCGCGCTTTCTCGCGATCCGTCCCGGCGGCGACATCGTCGTCGATCAGACGGTGTCGACGGAGTAGCGGCGACGACGCGAAAGAGACGCCGAACCGCAACATTCCCTTCGCTCCCCAGACACTGTCGGTCCGGCGAGCGCTGCCTACGGTTCGGGCATGGAAAACATCAACTCGGGCGACACCGCCTGGCTTTTGATCGCGACCGCCCTGGTCATGCTGATGACACCGGCGCTCGGCTTCTTCTACGGCGGTCTCGTCGGCAAGAAGAATGTGCTTTCCACGCTCCTGCACTCGTTCTTCATCCTCTGCCTGATCAGCGTGCAGTTCGTCCTCTGGGGCTACACGCTCGCGTTCGGCCCGGATCACGGCGGCCTGATCGGCGGCCTCGACTGGATTGGTCTCCGCGGCGTCGGTCTCGCGCCGAACCCCGATTACGCCGCGACGGTCCCGCACCAGGCTTTCATGGCGTTCCAGATGATGTTCGCGGTCATCACGCCCGCGCTCATCACCGGCGCCTTCGCCGAGCGCGTGAGCTTCAAGGCCTACGTCGTCTTCGCGCTGCTCTGGTCGACGCTTGTGTACGACCCGATCGCGCACTGGGTCTGGGGCACCGGCGGCTGGCTGCACACGCTCGGCGCGCTCGACTTCGCCGGGGGCACCGTCGTGCATATCTCGAGCGGCATGTCGGCCCTGGTCGCCGCGATCCTCATCGGGCGCCGCCTCTCGAAGAGCGAGCCGCATGACGCGACGATGACGATCCTCGGCGCGTCGCTCCTCTGGTTCGGCTGGTTCGGCTTCAACGCCGGCAGCGCGCTCACCGCGGGAGGGCTCGCTGTGAGCGCCTTCGTGGTGACGAACACCGCGACCGCCATGGCCGGGCTCACCTGGCTCACCGTCTCCTGGCTGCACCGCGGCCGGCCGAGCGTCCTCGGGATGGCCGCCGGCGCGGTCGCCGGCCTCGTCGCGATCACGCCGGCCTCTGGCTTCGTCGATGTCTCGGGCTCGATCATCATCGGCCTGGGCGCAGGCGTCTTTTGCTACCTCGCGATGCAGCTGCGGCCCAAGCTCAAGGTGGACGACGCGCTCGACGTGTGGGCGGTACACGGCATCGGCGGCACCTGGGGCGCGATCGCCACCGGTCTCTTCGCGACGGTTGCTATCAACAGCGGCGGTGCGGACGGGCTCTTCTACGGCAACCCGCAGCAGCTGCTCACGCAGGTCATCGCGGTCGTCGCGACCGGCGGCTACGCGGTCGTCATGACGGCAGTCATCGTGAAGGCCATCGACATGACCATCGGGATGCGCGTCCGCGAGCACGAGGAAACGCTCGGGCTCGATCGCTCGCAGCACGGCGAGATCGCGTACCAGCTCGACTGAGAAGGAGGAACGTCATGGAGATCATCGCTTTCGGTGCTTTCGTCGCCCTCATCGTCGCGTGGGTCGCGCTACCGCTCCGCGCGCCGGCCATCGAGATCGAGACGATCGGCGAGCGCCAGGCCGCCTAGTTCCTGCAGCAGGCGTCGAAACGAACGCGACAAGGAGGTTCCCGTGACCGTGCATGCGACGCAAGTTGGCGGGCACTCCGTGCCGCGGCCGCTCCCGGAGCCGCCGCGCACCGGCCGGGTCTCGCGGATGTCGAGATGGGCCGACCGGACCGACGCACTCTCCAAAGCGCTCGAAGAATGGCTCGCCGAGGTCAAGCTGCGGTACACGCTCGGCGGCGACTAGCGCCGTAGCTGAGCTGGTTTACGCGAACACCGGCGCGAAGGTCGCGGCCAGGGCGTCGATGAACCGTCCCTCGGGATCCTTCAGGGTGTCGTAGCCGCAGATTTCGAAGCCGCGCACATCCGCGACCTGGGCGAGCGAGCCGAGGAGCTCGCCGACGGATCGCAGCGATGGCCCTCCCTCGACCGGCAGCACGACCGCTGGGAACTCGCGCGGATCGATGAGGTCGAGATCGAGATGCAGCCAGACCGGTTTGCGACGGACCGCCGCGATCAGTGACGGCGCGTCCTGCTCGTCGCGATCGAACGTCACGCGATGGACCTTGGAGTTCGCGAGGTTACCCGACTCGCCAGGATCGAGCTCCCGCGCGCCGGTAAGGTACGTGCGATCCTCCGCGATCTTTCGGACGCCCGGCCACAGCAGTGCGGCGACCTGGCGGCCGCACACGTGCGCGAGGCACATGCCGCCGACGAAATGGGACGGCGTCGTCGCGAGGGTGTTGAAGTCGCCGTGCGCGTCGAGGTACACAAGGAGGAGATCGGGTTCCGCGTCCAACGCCCCGGTGATCGTGCCGGCGACGAGCGTGCACTCGCCGCCGAGCACGCCGCAACGGGCACCCGCGCGCAGCGACGCGCACACCGCGTCCGCGAGCAGCCGGCAGCCCTCACGGGCGGCGGTCAGCCACCGGTCCCGCGGGTTGAAGGGCACGCGGATCCGCTTCTCGGGCCGGAGCCGTTCGGCGAATGCCGGTCCGAGCGCGGTGGGCGCCAGGGCCACCCCGGCGTGACGCTGTTCGGTCACGATCCCCGCTTCGAGGAGGTGGACCGGGCGTTCGGCCATCAGTTGGCGCGGAGTGTAGGCCGCTCGTCCGTCTGTTCGGCGGACGAGCGGCCGCGTCCCGTCAGCCGACGCGGCCGAGCAGGCCGCTCTGGTTGAGCGCGAGGCAGATGATCGCGATGGCGGCCAACGGGATCTTGGACCAGCGGCCGCTGACCAACATCAGGATCCCGCAGGCGAGCGCGACGATCGCGAGAATGAATCCGAGGCTCATATGTTCCTCCGTCGCTAGGCTGCCGGACGACCGTGCAAGCGGCGGGCCGGACCCTAGCCGAGATGCACCAGCGCTCGGTCGATGGCCTCGAGGCCCCCACGGAGCGTCGCGGTGGGCATGCCGAAGCCGATCCGCAGGTGCCGCTCCGCCCGGAAGTGGGCACCTGGGACGACCATCGTGCTCCATTCGCTGATGAGCCTGCCGACGAACGCCTCTGAGTCCAGCGGGAAGCTGTAGCCGAAGAAGCAGATCCCGCCCGCCGCAGGTGCGACCCAATGCAGATCCTGCGCGTGGGCCGTCGCCCACGAGTCCAGGATCGGCCAGCGCTCCGTCAAGAGGTAGCGGGCCCGCTGCGTCAGCTGGTCGCGGCGGGCGAGCGCGACTTCCGCGAGCAGATCGGAGAGCGTGGCCGGCGCGATCGTGGTGTAGTCCTTCATCGCCCAGGCCGCCTTCGCGCGCTCCGGGGTCGCGACGATCCAGCCGATGCGTAGGCCCGGCAGGCCGTACGCCTTCGACAGTCCGCCGGTCACGACGATCCGGTCGTGATGGCCGAAGAAGGTCGCCGTCTCCGGACCGACGCGTTCGGCGCCGCGATAGACCTCGTCGGCGAGGATCCAGGTACCGTGCCGCTCGGCGATCATCGCGACGTCGAGTATCTCGGCGGCGCTGAGCACTTGCCCGGTCGGATTGTTCGGGTTGCACACGCATACGACCTTCGTGCGATTGGTCACCGCCGCCTCGAGCGCGTCGAGATCGATCCGCCAGCCCCATTCCTCGCGGAGCCAGACCTCGCGGATCCGGGTACCCAGGCCGCGCGCGATCCCGTGGAGCTGCATGTAGTTCGGCATCACGATGACGACCTCGTCGCCGGGCTCGACGAGCGTCGCGAGCGCGAGGAAGTTCGCTTCGCTGGTCCCGGTCGTGATGAGCACGTTGTCCCTCGTAGCGGTGGGATGGAAGGACGCGACCTGGGACCGGGTCGCATCGCGACCCATGCCCGCGGAATAGCCGAGGCGCTCCGTCCGCAGGGCACCGAGGTCGCGGACCGCGTCCTCCAGCGTGAGGGCCTCGAGTCCCGACTCGGAGAGGTCGAAGCGGACCTGGTGCTCCCACCTCGACTGCATCCGCTCCATCGAGAACTCGGGGAAGCGCACGCCACCACGCTAGCGGGGCGGTATCCTCTGGACACCAGCGAAGACTCTCGGCGCCAGGGACCCAGCCCCTTCCGGGCTGCGGCCCCATTTTTGGCGTCTACGGAGGACGATGCGCAAGCTGTTCGGCCGCCCTATCACGCCCCGCGCGGAGAAGATCATCGTCGGCCTCGGGAATCCGGGCGACGGCTACATCGGCACGCGTCACAACGTCGGCTTCGCCGTCGCGGGGCGGCTCGCGAAGCGTGCCCGGACCGACTTCGGAACGAAGGCCGCGGACTCGCGTATCGCTGAAGGGAGCTTGGGCGGCGTCGCGGTCGCGATCGCCCGCCCTCAGACGTTCATGAACGACAGCGGCCGCGCCGCGCGCAAGCTCCTCGACCGGTACCGGCTCACCCCGGCCGATCTCATCGTCATCTCGGACGACGTCGACCTGCCGCTCGGCAAGATCCGGATCAGGATCTCCGGCGGTCCAGGCACGCACAACGGGATGCGCTCTCTCTCAGGTGCGATCGGCGACGGCTTTGCGCGCATCCGGGTCGGCGTTGGGCCCGCAGACGCGGAGGCCGTCGTGCCGGACCTCGCCGGATACGTGCTCGGGCCCTTCACCGTTGGCGAACGAGAGCTCGTGGACCGCACCGTCGACCGCGCCGCCGAGGCCGCGGAGGTCGCCGTGCGGGACGTGCAGCGGGCGATGAACGAGTTCAATGGCTGACGCCGTGCGCATCGCCCCGGCCACTGCGCGCCTCGCGGGGCTGCTCGCGAAAGCCGAGGAGAGCGCGGCGTTCCGCGAGCTCACGGACCGAGTTGCCTCAGGCGGGACCATGGCGGTCACCGACGCCGGCGCCGGCGCGCGCGCGTACGCCTGGGCGGCGCTCGTCGCGACGCAGGGCCGCACCGTGCTCGTCGTCGCCCCGAGCGAGGACCGCGCCCGCCGGTGGCGCGCCGAGCTCGCCGGATGGCTCGGCGACGATCGCGTCGTCGCGTTCCCGGAGCGTGAGTCGATGCCCTATGAGACGGGCTCGCCGTCCGCGAGCGCGGTGCACCAACGCCTCCTTGCGCTCTGGCGCATGCGCGACGCGGAGCCGCTCGCCTGCGTCGCCTCGCTGCGCGCGGTCATGCAATGGACCCTGCCGCCGACCGACCTCGGCGAGCGCGGGCGCGCCCTGCGGATCGGCGAGCGCCTGCCCTGGCAGCAGACGGCGGCGTGGCTGTTGTCGCTGGGCTACGAGCCGGTGCCCGAGGTCAGCGAGCCCGGCACGTTCTCGCGGCGTGGCGGGATCATTGACGTCTACCCGGCGTCGGCGATCGAGCCGGCGCGGATCGAGCTGTTCGGCGACGACATCGAATCGATCCGGTCCTTCGATCCGGTGACCCAGCGATCCCAGAGCGCGCTCGAAGAGCTCGTCGTGTTACCGGCGCGCGAGGTCTCGGTCGAGCGCGGGCCCGACCTCGCCGCGCGCCTCGCCGGCTGGGATGGGCTCACGGACGAGCTCTCCGAGTACACGGAGCTCCTCGAGGGACTGCGCCAGGGCCGGTACGTCGAGGGGGTCGACGCGTTCGCGCCGCTGCTGGGCGCGACCTCCTCGCTCCTCGCGCATCTTCCAGGGGATCGCGCGACCGTCGTGTTCGAGGACTCTGTCGAGCTGGCCCTGGCCTGGGACGCGTACGAAGCACAGGCCGAGGAGCGCCGCGAGGAGCTGCGCGACGGCGGGCTCCCGATCACGAGCTTCCCGGCGCCCTATGTGCCGCGGACCCAGCTCGAGCACCTGGCCGGGCAGCACGGCGCCATCCGCGTCGCCCCGGCCGACAATGCGCTGCGCCTGGGGTGGACGGGTCTTACGAGCTATGCGGGGAGGCTTGACGTCTTCCTACGCGAGGTCGCGGCCGGCAGTACCGGCACGCGAGTCATCGCGACGCCGCAGGCGGCCCGCCTGTCGGAGCTGCTGGCGGAGCGCGACGTGACGGCGACGCCGGCCGAGGTATTGCCCGACGTGCCAGCCGTCGGCGCGCTCGTCCTGCTGCATGTCCCGCTCGCCGAAGGCTTCGCGATCCCGGAGCTGGACCTCCGCGTCTTCACCGACGCCGAGGTCTTCGGCTTCCGCAAGCCGCGTCACCCCGATCGCCGCCGCCGCCGCGTCGCGGTGGGCGCGTTCCTCCAGGACCTACGACCGGGCGACCACGTCGTGCACGAAGACTCAGGGATCGCGCGCTTCGAAGGGTTCGAGACCAAGCAGGTGGTCGGCGTGGAGCGCGAGTACCTCATCCTCACGTTCGCCGACGGCACGCGCTGGCTCCCGACGGACCGCATCGACAAGATCACGCGCTATGTCGGTGGCCCATCGCCGGCGCTCTCAGTGATGGGTGGCCGTGACTGGCTGACCACCAAGCGCAAGGCGAAGAAGGCCGCCGAGCAGATCGCGCGCGAGCTGCTGCGCCTCTACGCCGCGCGTGAGGCGACGGCGGGCCATGCCTTCGGGAAGGACACGCCGTGGCAGATCGAGATGGAGAACGCCTTCCCCTACACCGAGACGCCGGATCAGCTCACGGCGGTGGACGAGACGAAGCACGATATGGAGCGGGCGCGGCCGATGGATCGCCTTATCGTCGGTGACGTCGGATACGGCAAGACCGAGGTCGCGCTCCGTGCGGCGTTCAAGGCGGTCATCGACGGGAAGCAGGTGGCGATCCTCGTACCGACGACCGTACTCGCGCAGCAGCACTACGAGACGTTCAGCGAGCGGCTCGCGACATTTCCCGTGAAGATCGCGATGCTGTCGCGCTTCCGCTCGCCGGCCGAGCAGAAGGAGATCGTCGGCCGCATCACGTCCGGCGATGTCGACATCGTCGTCGGCACGCATCGCGTCCTGCAGAAGGACGTGAGCTTTCGCGACCTTGGCCTGGTCGTCATCGACGAAGAGCATCGGTTCGGTGTCCGGCACAAGGAGCGGCTGAAATCAATGCGCACCGAGGTCGACGTCCTGTCGATGACCGCGACGCCGATCCCGCGGACCCTGCATATGGCGCTCTCGGGCGTCCGCGACATCAGCGTGATCGAGACGCCGCCAGAGGATCGCCAGCCGATCGAGACCCATGTCATCGAGCGCACCGACGACGTCATCCGCGAGGCGATCCTGCGCGAGCTCGACCGTGGCGGGCAGGTCTATTACGTCCATAACCGCGTCATCGGGATCGAGCAGGAGACCGCGCGGCTGCGCGAGCTCGTGCCTCAGGCCCGTTTCATCGTGGGCCACGGCCAGATGGACGAGCGAAAGCTCGAGCGGGTCATGGTGGATTTCGCGGACGCGGATCACGACGTGCTCGTCTGCACGACCATTATCGAGTCGGGTCTCGACATCCCGAATGTGAACACGATCGTCATCGACCGCGCCGGGACCCTCGGTCTCGCGCAGCTCTACCAGCTGCGCGGGCGCGTCGGGCGCTCGGCGGAGAAGGCGTACGCGTACCTCCTCTACAACAAGGAGGCGAGCCTCAGCGAGCATGCCCGGGCGCGGCTGCAGGCGGTGTTCGACGCGAGCGAGCTGGGGGCCGGCTTCAAGATCGCGATGCACGACCTCGAGATCCGCGGCGCGGGCAACATCCTCGGGGCCGAGCAGCACGGCAACGTCGCCGCCGTCGGCTTCGAGCTGTACGCACAGCTGCTCGAGGAGGCGGTGAACGAACAGCGGGGCGTGCGCCCAGCGGTCCCCGCGCCATCCGAGATCGCCGTCGAGCTCGCGCTCTCGACGGCGATCCCCGACGAGTACATCCCGGCCCGCGCGCGAAAGCTCGAGCTCTATCGCCGTATCGCCGAGCTGCGCCTGCTCGACGATCTCGTCGGGCTGCGCGAGGAGCTCGTGGACCGCTACGGTCCGCCGCCGGAGCCGATGCGCAACCTCCTGTACGGGGTCGAGGTGAAGCTCCGCGCCGCGCGCGCCGGCGCGACCGAGGTGCGCGTCCACGGCGCGGAGCTGCGGATCGTGATGGGCCGCGACATCACCGACGTCCAGCGCCGCGCCCTGCTCGCGGTCTTTCCGAAGGCCCAGCACGGCCAGCGGCAGGTCCGCGCGTCGATCGTCGACGCGCGCGGCGACTGGCGCGACGCGCTCACCCGCCTTCTGGACAGCCTGGCCGGATGAAGATCGGCGTCGACCTCGACGACGTCATCGCCGAGTGCGCGGTGCCATACCTGCGCGCCTTCGCCGAGCGGTTCGGTCTGGAGCTCGCCGAGGAAGACCTCGGGTGGCACACCCTGGCCGGCATCGAAGCGGTGAGCGCCGAGGAAAAAGACCGGTTCCGCATCGCCCTCTATGACGGCCCGTTCTTTGGCGAGCTCGAACCGTACGCGGACTCGCCCGCCGTGCTCGAGCGGATCGTCGACGCCGGGCACGAGATCTACTTCATCACGGCGCGCAACGAGCGTCGCCGTGTCGTGACCGAGACCTGGCTGCGGGACAAGGGCCTGTTGCAGCATGCGAAGGCCGTGCACCTGAAGCCGCATTGGGACATGCCCGACCGGCAGCTCCCGACCGGACGCTATGACGCGACGGGATCGGCGCGCTACAAGGTGCGCCTCGCGAAGGAGCTCGCACTCGACGCCTTCTGCGAGGACGACGTCGTCATCGGGACGGCGCTCGCCGAAGCCGGCACCCGAGTCTTCCTGTTCGATCACACCTGGAATCGCGAGGTGCACCATCCGAACATCACGCGGGTGACCGGCTGGACCCAGCTCGCCCGGCAGCTCGGTGTATGACCACGACCCTCTATCTCGTCCGCCACGGCGAGAGCGAAGCCAACGCGCAAGGCGTCTTCGCCGGGCAGACCGATAGCCCGCTGACCGATCGCGGCCGCGCGCAGACCCAGGCGGTCGCTGCGGCGCTGCGGCACGTCGCGTTCGATCGCATCGTGTCGAGCGACCTGTCGCGGACCCGCGACACCGCCCTGGCCATCGCGGACGACCGCGGCGTGCCGGTCGAGGTCGAGCGCAATCTGCGGGAGATCGACCTTGGCACCGCGGTGGGGAAGACGTGGGACGAATCGAAAGGCATCCCCGGCTACGACCCCGAGCGCTTCACGCAGTGGCCGGGCGGCGAATCGTTGGAGCAGGTCTTCGCCCGCGCGATGCAGGTGATCGACCGGCTCGTCGACGAGAGTGCCGGGAAGCGGATCTGCATCGTCGGCCACGGCGGTGTCACGCGCATCCTGGTGAGCGGCTTCATGGGCGTGCTGCCCAAGCTCATCCGGACGACCGCCACGAATACGAACATCACGATCGTGACCCACGAGCATGGGAGCGGTTACCTGGTCCAGGAGATGTTCAAGGACGCGCACATCTCGGACTGACCTGCGCTCCCGAGCGGGCGCCCAATTCGCGGGACGGCAACGGCGGGAACGGCGGAGCGAAAGCTCCGTTATTCTTCCCGCCGATGACCATGCCGCCTGCCGAGCTTGGCACCCGCATCCGCGATATCCCTGACTTCCCGAAGCCAGGCATTCTGTTCAAGGACATCACGACCCTGCTCAAGGACGGCGACTCCTTCAAGAGCGCGATCGACGGCATCCTCGCGAAGATCAAGGGCAAGCAGATCGATGTCGTCGTCGGCATGGAGTCGCGCGGATTCATCTTCGGCGCCCCGATCGCGTACGCCCTCGGCGTGGGGTTCGTGCCGGTCCGCAAGCTCGGCAAGCTGCCGGCCGAGGTCGTCAGTGTCGAATATGACCTCGAGTACGGATCCGCGACGCTCGAGATGCACCAGGACGCCCTGAAGCCCGGGGCGAGGGTCCTCGTCGTCGACGATCTCCTCGCGACCGGTGGCACCGTCGCCGGCACGATCGAGCTCGTGAAGCAGCTGAAGGGCGAGATCGTAGGGCTCGCGTTCCTCATCGAGCTGAAGGCCCTGAATGGGCGGGCGCGCCTGCAGGGCTACGACATCGCGACCCTCATCGAGTTCTGAGAGCTCGGTCCGATCGCCGCCGCGCGGTGGGAGGCGCTCGTTGCCCAGGCCCGAGCCGGCGCGATACACTTGTCCTCTCCAGCGCAACCGGCGGAGGCCCGCTAGGTCGTATCCCTCGAGATGGGAGGACACATGACCGCGGCGCCAGTCCTGCCCGAGATCCAGACCGATCCGCGCGCGTCGGCCGACGACGTCCGGGCCTTCTTCGAGGGCGACCGTTTCATGTCCGCCTACGCCCTCGCGGACCTCGACCCAGAGAACGTCGACCGGTCGCGCTGGTGGGTCGCGCGGCGCGGCGACCTGATCACCGCCGCTGCGCTCCTGGTCGAGGTCCTCCCGTTCCGCCCGTGTTTCGCGATGGGGGACACCGCATCGCTCGCGGAGCTGTTCCGGAACGGCCTCACCGAGTCGCGCCTCATCGTCGCGACCCCGCCGAACGGGCGCCTCGCCATCGAGGCGAGCTATCGCTTCGAGCGCATCGACGTGATGCATCGGATGGCCATCGGGGTCGACGCATTCCAGCCGGCGGTCCGTCACACCGTCGTCCGTCTCGATCCGGACCGCCTTGACGACGTCATCGACCTGTACGGCAATGCGTCCCGCTCCTACTTCACGGTCCAGCGCCTCGCGCGCGAGCTTTACTTCGGTGTGTACGCCGGTGAACAGCTGGCCGCAGCGGCTGGTACGCACGTGCGCTCGCATGGCGCCGGCATCGCGGCGGTCGGCAACGTCCTGACGCGGATGGCCTACCGCGGGCGCGGGTTGGCCACCTCCGTAACCTCGGCCGTGACCGAAGCGGCGCTCGAAGAGCATCGTGACATCGTCCTCAACGTCCGGCAGGACAACACCCCCGCGATCAGCGTCTATCGCCGTCTCGGCTACACCGTGCACGCGCCGTTCGTCGAAGGGCCGGCCGTGCGCCGCGCCGGTTGGGAGCGGCTCACCAAGAATCTATTCGGGAGAACGCAATGACACTCGCGACGAAGACCCGCCACGACGTCACCGACATCTCGCTTGCCGACTACGGTGGGCGTCGTATCGAGTGGGCCGGCCGGGAGATGCCCGTGCTCGCGACGATCCGAGAGCGGGTCGCCAGGGAGAAGCCGTTCACCGGATTGCGCATCGCGGCCTGCCTCCACGTGACGACGGAGACCGCGAACCTCGCGATCACGCTCCGGGACGGGGGCGCCTCGGTCACGCTCTGCGCGTCGAACCCCCTGTCCACGCAAGACGACGCGGCCGCAGCGCTCGTGCAGAACGAGGGCGTCGCGGTGTTCGCGCGTAAGGGGGAAGATCGCGACACGTATTACCGGCACATCGAGGCGGTTCTCGAGACGAAGCCCGAGATCACGATGGACGACGGCGCGGACGTCGTCACGCTCTTGCACACGACGCGGAAGGAGCTGCTGCCGAACGTGCGGGGCGGCACCGAAGAGACGACCACCGGCGTGATCCGGCTTCGCGCCATGGCGGCCGAAGGCGTGCTCGCGTACCCGATCATCGCGGTGAACGAGGCGCGGACGAAGCACATGTTCGACAACCAGTACGGCACCGGCCAGTCGGCGGTCGATGGCCTGCTCCGCGCTACGAACATCCTCATCGCGGGCAAGACCGCGGTCGTGTGCGGCTATGGCTGGGTCGGCCGCGGCGTCGCGTCACGGCTCCGGGGCATGGGCGCCATCGTCATGATCGTCGAAGTAGATCCGCTGCGGGGCCTCGAAGCCGCGATGGACGGATTCCAGGTGATGCCGATCGCCGTCGCCGCGACGCGCGGCGACATCTTCATCACGACGACGGGTAACCTGAACGTCATCGGCGCCAAGCATTTCCCGACGTTGAAGGACGGCGCCATCCTCGGGAACGCCGGGCACTTCAACGACGAGATCGAGATCCCTGCGCTCGAGAAGCAGTCGCGTGCCAAGCGCACGGTGCGGACGTTCGTCGAGGAGTACTCGCACGAAAACGGCCGGAAGGTCTTCCTGCTGGCCGAAGGTCGTCTGCTGAACCACGCCGCGGCGGAGGCGAACCCGGCCGCGGTCATGGACATGTCCTTCTCGAACCAGGTGCTCGCGATCGAGCACCTGCTCACGCACGCCGCAGAGCTGAAGCCGCAGGTCTACGCCGTGCCGGAGGAGCAGGACGCGCTCATTGCGAAGCTGAAGCTCGAGGCCATGGGCATGCCGATCGACACGATGACCGATGAGCAGCGGGTCTACGCGAATTCGTGGAAGGCGGGGACCTAGCAGATGACGATGAGCTTCTTCACCGCGGACAAGGTCCTGTTCTCGAGCGAGTCGGTGACCGAAGGTCACCCGGACAAGCTCTGCGATCAGGTGTCCGACGCCGTACTCGATGCGCTCATCGCGAAGGACCCGATGGCCCGCGTCGCGTGCGAGACCGCCACGACCACCGGGACGGTCCTCGTCGCCGGCGAGATCACGACGAACGCCTACGTCGACGTGATCGGGATCGTCCGACAGGTCGTGAAGGACGTCGGGTACACCAACGCGCACTACGGCTTCGACTACGAGACCTGCGGCGTGCTCACCGCGATCAAGCCGCAGTCGCCGGATATCGCACAGGGTGTCGACCGGGCCCGGGACGACGGCGCCGAGCTCGGCGCCGGGGACCAGGGAATGATGTTCGGGTTCGCCGTCGACGAAACGCCCGAGCTCATGCCGCTGCCGATCACGCTCGCGCATGCTGTCGCGAAGCGGCTCGCCGCCGTTCGCAAGTCCGGCGAGATCACCTACCTGCGGCCAGACGGGAAGACGCAGATCACCGTCGAGTACCAGAAGGGCCGGCCGAAGCGGGTCGACACGGTCGTGGTCGCGACGCAGCACGACGACGGCATCGACCTCGCGCGGATCCAGCGCGATGTGCAGGAGATCGTGATCGGCGCGGCGATCCCGGCCGAGCTCCTCGATGCCGATACGCACTACGTGATCAACGGCACGGGAAAGTTCGTCATCGGCGGACCGATGGGGGACGCCGGTCTCACCGGGCGCAAGATCATCGTCGACACCTACGGCGGCTACGCGCCGCACGGTGGTGGCGCGTTCAGCGGGAAGGACCCGACGAAGGTCGATCGCTCCGGTGCGTACGCCGCGCGCTACGTGGCGAAGAACGTGGTCGCGGCGGGCCTCGCGCGCCGCTGCCAGATCCAGATCGCGTACGTCATTGGCCAAGCGAAGCCGGTCTCGTTGAACGTCGAGACCTTCGGCACGGGTTCGGTCGCGGACGAGGTGATCCGCAGGCTCATCGACGAGCACTTCGATTTCCGGCCGCAGGAGATCATCGAGCGCTTCAAGCTGCGGCGCCCGATCTATCGGCAGACCGCGACATATGGTCACTTCGGCCGGCCGGAGCTCGACTTCCCGTGGGAGCGGACCGATCTCGCGGAGACATTCGCCAGGTCCAGCGCACGGCGCGCGACCGCCTGAGCGCCCGCGACGCGGGCGGGGAATGACCTCTCGGCCTCTGGCCGTCCTCTTGCATGACTAGGGTCCCAGACCTAGTGAGACCTCAGAGGAGGACACGCAATGGCACGTGATGTCATCGTCAGCCCCGCGGGAACGTCGTGGGGCTCGGTCATCGACGGCTGGCTCGCCGGTGTCGGTGTCGCCGCGATCCTGACCCCGATCGTCGGGCTACTGCTCGCGAACGCCTATCCCGATCCGACCTCGTACGCGTCGACCGTCCCGGTGCTCGCGGGCGTCAGCGTCGCGTATCTGGTCGGCGGATACGTTGCCGGACGGATGGCGGGCTACCGCACCAGCTGGCACGGCATGGTGTGCGCGTTCTTCGGGCTCTTCGTCATCCTCGCGCTCCTCGTGGTGGGCGTGGCGCTTCAGTCCGGCGTCCTGGGTGTGAACGGCACGCTCGTCGACGTCATCCCTGGGTTGCTCGGCATCGGGATGTATCACACCGGCGAGACATTTGCGTTCGGCGGCGTGCTCAGTCTGCTCGTCGCGATCTTCGCCGGCTGGTTCGGCGGGCTCCTTGCCCCCGCCCGGATCGAGCAGATCGCGCCGGTCGCTCCGGCCGCGGTCGCAAGCACGACGCCCGTCGTCGAAGAGCGCCGGCCGGTCCGTGAGCGCTTCCGGTTGCTCCCGACCGCCGGCCGCAAGGGCGGCGAGGGCGTTCACGCAGTCGAGGAGCACAAGCGCGTCGAGCCGCTCTAGCCGCTTTGGGCGTAGCGGAGGCCGCGCCCCAGCTGATCTGACCCCCATCTGACCGCCATCTGACTCTTGGGGGCGGGCCCGTTCGCGGCTTTCCGGCGGGCGGAAGCCTGAACCGCAGCCAAGCACGCGACGTATCCTCAGCAAACCGCGGACGGGTTCCGACCGGTTCAGCGGGTCTTTGGGGGGTTGTGGGTATGGCTCGCTCGTCCGTCGCGCTTCGCGGTCTTGCCGTCGTCGCAGCGCTCGCGGTCGTGCTCAGCGGCTGTGCGGGCGGTCCGACCGGTGCTGCTCCGAGTGGCGGAGGAGGCGCGCCAGCCAAGCCCACCTACGGCGGAACGGTGACCTTCGTGCTGGAGAACGACGTCATCGACTTCGACCCGCTCCGCTCGCGGGCGTTCGTCGACCGCAACGCGCACTACCAGATCTTCGACTCGCTGGTCCGGGTCGATCCCTCGGGAAAGATCGTGCCCTCGCTCGCTCAGAGCTGGGACACGTCGGCCGACGGAAAGCAGGTCACGTTCAAGCTCCGCACGGACGTGAAGTACCACGACGGCACGCCGTTCGACGCGGAGTCCGTGAAGTGGAACATCGACCGCTACCGCACGACCCAGGGATCACAGCGCGCGAGCGATCTCGCGCCCATCGCCGCCGTCGAGGTCAAGGACCCGTACACGGTGAGCTTCAATCTGAAGGCGCCGTTCGCGCCGTTGCTCGCCACGCTCGTCGACCGCGCCGGGATGATGCTGTCACGGAAGGCAGTCGAAGCGGGAGGCGCGGACTTCACGCGCAAGCCCGTCGGCGCGGGGTCGGGACCATTCAAGTTCGTCGAGGCCCTGAAGGACGATCACATCACCCTCGAGCGCAACACCGAATGGTGGGGCAAGGACAAGGACGGGAACAAGCTCCCGTATCTCGACAAGATCATCATCAAGCCGATCCGCGACGACAGCGTCCGGACGACGAACCTGCGCACCGGCGACGCGCAGGCCGCGAACAACATCCCCGGCAAGGACGTCGAGGGTCTGAAGTCGGAGTCGAGCCTGGTGTACCAGCAGTCGCCGAACTACGGCTTCGACAGCATCATCCCGAACCGCAAGAAGGGCTTTGCGTTTGAAGATGGCCGGCTCGTGCGGGCGGTGTCGATGGCCATCGACCGGAAGGAGATCAGCGACAAGGTGTTCTTCGGCACGCGGACACCGGGATACGGCACGATCGCACCGTCGCACTTCGCGAGCGACCCGGGGTTCAAGCCGTTCGAGAAGCCGGACCCCGCCGGCGCAAAGAAGCTCGTCGCCGATGTCGGCAAGGGCCCGCTCTCGTTCGAGATGCTGGTGACCGCCGGCACGAGCGTCGACCTCCAGCTCGCGCAGCTCATCCAGGCGCAGCTCGGCAAGGCGGACATCAAGATGGAGCTCAAGACGCTCGAGTTTGCCGAGATCCTCAAGTTGCAGGACGCCTGTACCTTCACCGGTGCGACGCTCATCGGCTGGAGCGGCCGCGTTGACCCTGACGGGAACACCTATAGCCATATCTACACCGGGGCGCCGAACAACAATTCGTGTTACTCGAACGCGCAGGTCGACAAGCTGCTCGACGACTCGCGCACGACGAGCGACGAGGCGAAGCGCAAGGCGGCGTTCCGTGCCGCTGAGCAGATCTACGTGGTCGACGATCCGGCGCGCGTCTGGTACGTGTTCCGCAGCTCGCAGTTGCTGACGGCGAAGAAGCTGAAGGGCCTCGTCCCGTACCCGGACGGGCTCATCCGGTTCGACGTCGGCTGGCTCGAGAAGTAGTTGGCACCCTAGGCGGCGGGCGGCGGCGTGATCGGCTACGTCCTCCGCCGCCTGGTGCTGATGATCCCGGTCGCGTTCCTCGTCACGATCATCGTGTTCGCGCTCATCCGCCTGACACCCGGCGACCCGGTGCTCGTGTACGCCGGCGAGGAAAAGGATCCCGTGGCCCTCGACGCGCTGCGGCACGAGTATGGGCTCGATCAACCAATGCCCGTGCAGTACGTTTCGTGGCTCACGCACGCCATGCGCGGGGACCTCGGCCGCTCGCTGCGCACGCGTCAGCCGGTGACCGAGGCGATCGTCGAGCGCATCCCGGCGACGCTGACCCTCGGCGTGACCGCGCTGGCCCTTTCGATCACAGTGGCGCTCGCCGTCGGCACGCTCTCCGCGCTGAAGCGGAATTCCCCGCTCGATCTGCTCGCGACGGGCCTCACCATCGCCGGCGTGTCATTACCCAACTTTTTCCTCGGTCTGGTCCTGATCCTGCTCTTCGCGCTTGTCGTCCGGGCCCTGCCGCCCGGCGGTTACGTCGCGCTCGCCAGCGACCCGCTCGACGGCCTCCGGCACCTCGTGCTCCCGGCGGTGACGCTCGCGACCGCGAGCACGGCGGTGACCCTGCGGCAGGTTCGCTCGAGCTTGCTCGACGTTTTCGCGCAGGACTACATGCGAACCGCGCGGGCGAAGGGCCTGCGCGAACGGACCGTGGTCACACGGCACGCGATGAAGAACGCGCTCATCCCGGTCGTGACGATCATCGGGTTGCAGGTCGGCGCCGTTCTCGAAGGCGCGATCATCACCGAGAGCATCTTCTCCTGGCCGGGCGTCGGGCGCCTTGCCGTCGACAGCATCGCGGGTCGCGACTATCCGGTGGTCCAAGCGATCGTGCTGCTGTCAGCGCTCTCGTTCATGCTCAGCACACTCGTCGTCGACGTCCTGTACACGCGACTGGATCCGCGTATCAGCTTCGGCGACGGCGGGCGATGAGGAGCTGGCTGCGGCGGCACCCGCGGATCGTCATTGGCGGATCGCTCGCCCTGCTGCTCATCCTTGCGGCGATCTTCGCTCCGGCCATCGCGCCCTACGAACCCACGGCTGTCGATGTGTCGCAGTCGCTCGAGCCGCCGAGCGGCGCGCATTGGCTTGGGACCGACGACCTCGGCCGTGACGTGTTCTCGCGCACGCTATACGGATCGCGGATCTCGCTGTCGGTCGGGCTGATCGCCGTCGGCATCGGCCTCGGGATTGGCGTGGCCATCGGTCTCGTTGCGGGCTACGTTGGCGGCCTCGCGGACCTGCTGCTTATGCGCGCCATCGACGCGCTTCTGGCGTTCCCTGCGCTCGTTCTTGCGATCTCGATTACCGCCGCGCTCGGTCCCCAGATCCAGAACGCGATGATCGCGATCGGCGTCGTGGCGATCCCGCTCTACAGTCGTCTGACGCGTGGGCAGGTCCTCGCGCTGCGCGAACGCGAGTTCGTGACCGCCGCCCGGGCGGTCGGCGCTCGGTCGACGCGGATCGTCGCTCGTCACATCCTCCCGAACATCACCAACCCGCTCATCGTCCAGGCCACGCTCTCGATCGCGTTCGCGATCCTGGCCGAAGCCACGCTGTCGTTCCTCGGGCTGGGTGCGCAGCCGCCGACGCCGACCTGGGGGGCCGACATCAACTACTCGCGGTCGTATCTCATCAACGCGAAGTGGTGGATGAGCGTCGGCCCCGGCCTCGGGATCTTCCTCGCCGTGTTCTCGTTCAACTTCCTGGGCGACGCGCTCCGCGACGCACTCGACCCGCGCCTCCGCCGGAGCGGCTAGGACCAGTACTCGAGTACTAGCCAAAGCACCCCCGTCGGGGGACTGTTCGGCCTCACGCGGACGGCGTAGTCCAGAGGCTGTGATGCAGGTCAGCCAGGTCGCATATGACCGCTTCGTGCTCGAGCTCCCGGCCGCGGACAGCGAGTGGCGTCCCCTCGCGGACCCGGAGATCGTCGCCGAGACCGCCGCGTGGCTCTGGGATTTCGGCCCGACGCCGCTCATCGGTGTCGTTGGCTTCGACGGAGACGCTCCGAGCTGGCTCGACCGTTGGCAATCACGTGGGGTGAACTGGGCGCCGGACGGCACCACGTCGGGACGCGCGGTCCTCATCGCGACGCGACCGGACCTCGAACGCTTCCTCGCGCAGGGCGCGCCACACGAGCACACCACGCTGCTTTGGCCGCGGGTGCACGCAGCGAAGACGTTCGAGGCCCTCGGGGCCGGTGGAGCGCAATGGCTCCGCGCGGTGGACGCGCACGCGCGCATCCAGCGCCACGGCGAGGTCTTCGAGGTCAGCCAGGTCCAGCCGGCCTAGGACTACGCGGCCGACCTCGCGCGCGAGATCCCGAAGCCGATGAGGCTCCCTGCGATCGTGAAGCCGAGCGCGAAGGCGCCCGCCGGCGGCACCGCGCCTGACGCCAGCTCGACGAGCGGGATCGGCAGCCCGACGCAAAGCGCGACCAGCCACCACCGCCGCGGCGATATCGCCGCGAGCGCGAGCGACGCGATGAGGAGCAGCCCGACCTCGATACCGGTGTCGTCGGTGCGCAGGTCGTAGACCGCGAGCAGCACGCCGCCACCGAGCGCGAGAAGCGTCACGACCAGATCCTTCATTCGTCGTCCGCCGCGTCCCGCTCCGAGATCGCCCCGAGCTCAATGGCCCGCTGGTGTGCCGCGTACACCGCCTTCGACAGGACGGTGCGCAGCGATCCCTTCTCCAGCTGGTAGATCGCGGCGGCGCTCGTGCCGCCCGGGGAGGTGACCATGTTGCGCAGCTCCGCGAGATGGCGGCCGCTTTTCCGCGCGAAGAGCGCGGACCCCTCGACCGTCCGCAGCACGAGCTCCTCGGCGACGCGCCGCGAGAAGCCCAAGTGCACCGCCGCGTCGACCATCGCTTCCATGAGCAGGAAGACGTACGTCGGCCCGGTGCCCGAGACCGCGGTGGCCATGTCGACGTACGACTCGTCCTCGACCATGAGCTCTTCGCCGAGCGCGGCGAGCAATGACCTCGTGCGCTCGCGCTGAGAGGTAGTCACGGCGTGTGACGGATACCACGCGGTCACGCCCATGCCGACCTGCGCCGGCGTGTTCGGCATCGCGCGGACGATCGCGGGATGGGCGAGCCCCGATCCGAGCGCCCGCATCGTCGCTCCGGCGACGATGGAGATCACGAGCTGATCCGCGCGCAGCTTGCCGTGCAGCTCGCGCATCACGATCGGAAGGACCTGTGGCTTCACCGACAACACGACCACGTCCGCGCCCTTCGCGGCCTCGGCGTTCGAGGCCACGGCGCCGACGCCGAAGTGCTTCACCAGCTCCGCGCGCCGCTCGCGCCGCGGACCGGCCACCCGGATCCGCGACGGCGGGACGAGATGGCGGTCGAGAACGCCGCGGATCATCGCCTCGGCCATGACGCCGCCGCCGACAAACGCGAGGCGCTGGTTACGAAGCGGCATTGGGGGATTATGCGGCGCGGCCATCAGAGCTCCTTCGCGTATTCCACGGTCTTCTCCCGTCGGAAGCCGAGCGATTCCCAGAACCGCAGCGCGTGGGTGTTGTCGTCCCAGACGATGAGGTTCAGCTTCAGGCACCCGAGCTCGCGGAGCCGCTGCCCGGCCTCGGCGACGAGCTCGCGGCCGAGGCCGCGCCGGCGCTCGTCCGGATGGACGGCGACGTGATAGAGCCAGCCGCGCCGCCCGTCCCAACCGGCGAGGGCCGAGCCGACGAGGTGCCCGTGCTCCTCCGCGAGGATGAAGAGGTCCGGGTTCCGCGTCGCGAAGGCACGCAACGACGCGTCGTCGTCACCGGGCCGGATCTTGACGCCGCAGGCGAGCCAGAAGGTCCGCAGGCGATCCCCATCGCCGTCGCGGTACGCACGGATGTCCATCTCCCCATACTCCCACCATGCGGTTGGGCCGTTTCGAGGTCGACATCTTCAGCGATGGCACGTTCAAGATCGATGGCGGTGCGATGTTCGGCGTCGTGCCAAAGGTCCTGTGGGAGAAGGGCAAGCCCGCGGACGCGATGAACCGCATCGAGATGGACATGAACTGCCTGCTCATCCGCGACGCGGATCACGTCGTGGTCGTGGAGACCGGTGCCGGGACCAAGCTCACAGACAAGCAACGAGGGATCTTCGGCATCGATCGGTCGCCGGCGCTCCTCGACGAGCTGGCGAGCCGCGGCGTGCGGCCGGAGGACGTCACGCTCGTCGTGAACACGCATCTCCACTTCGACCATTCGGGGGGCAACACCCGGCGCGACGGCGACACGCTCGTCGCGACATTCCCGCGCGCGAGCTATGTCTTCCAGCGCCTCGAGTGGATTGACGCGATGCACGCGAACGAGCGCACCCGGGCGTCCTACTTCCCGGACGACTACGCGCCGCTCGAGGCCGCCGGCAAGCTCGAGCTCGTCGACGAGGCCGTCGAGATTCTGCCCGGCATCCGGCTCGACCGGGTCCAGGGGCACACCCGCGGCACGCAGACGGTCCGCGTCAGCGACAGGAAGGGTACCGTGTTCTTCTCTTCGGACTTCATGCCCGATCGCCACCATCTGCCGCTGCCCTGGATCCCCGCGTTCGATCTCTACCCGCTCGACACGCTCGAGGCCAAGCGGACGATCCTGAAACGCGCGGCCGACGAGGAGTGGATCGTCGGCTTCACGCACGACCTGCCGCGCTTCGGGACGGTGAGCGCGCACGACGGGAAATACCGGTTCACGGAGCTCGCCGGCTGACCATTCCCGATCGCGCCTCCACGCTCGTCGTCGGGGGCGGCATCGTCGGCGTCGCCGCCGCGTTCTTCCTCGCCGAGCGCGGCGAGGAGGGGGTCGTCCTGCTCGAGCGCGAGACGCTCGGGTCCGGCACGACGAAGGGCGGGCTCGGCGGCATCCGCCACCAGTTCACCGACGAGCTCGACGTGCGGCTGTCGCAGCTCTCCGCGGCGTTCTGGCGCGACTTCGCGTCGTTCACCTCGAGCGGGCACGAGTTCGAGCAGAACGGTTACTTGTTCATCGCGGAGACCGACGATGGCGTCGCGGCGCTCCGCGCAGCGATGCCGCTCTACAAGCGGCTCGGCGTCGAGGTGGAGATGGTTGGCCGCGAACGGATCGCGCGGATCGTGCCCGGCATCCGGACCGACGATCTGAAGGGTGGGCGCATCGGTACCACGGACGGCTATGGCGCTCCGCTCGATGCGGTCGCGGGCTTTGCGGCCGCGGCGCTCATTGACCACGTCCGGATCATCGAAGGGGTCGAGGTGGTCTCGCTTATCCTGGAAGACGGTGCCGTGCGGGGCGCGCGCACGAGCGGCGGCCTGATCCGCGCGGATCGCGTCCTGCTCGCGACCGGCGTCTGGACCGCGCCGCTCGCCGCGACCGCTCACGTCCGGACGCCCATCTGGCCGTACCGCCGCTCGATCATGGAAGCGGCCGGGCCGTTCCCTGCATTGGCGGCGATCCCGATGGTCATCGAATGGGAATCGGGTTTCCATTTCCGGCCGAACGGCCCGGCCCAGCGGTTCGCGATGCCGAATCTCTTGGCGGACGGCGCGGTCGAGAAAGGCCCGGCGAGCGCGCCCGACTCGTTCGAGGGCCTGCCGGCATTCGATGGGCGTGACGTCGCGCCGCAGCTCGAACCATGGGCCCGCGCGCGGGCCGCGTGGCGCATGCGGGGGTTCGCGGACATCCGGATCACCGATCGCTGGTCCTGCAACTACGAGATGACCCCCGATGATCATCCGATCGTCGGCGCGATCCCCGGAACGCCGGGCCTGTACATCGCGGCCGGCTTCTCCGGCCACGGGTTCATGCACGCTCCCGCGACCGGGCAGCTCATCGTCGAAGAGATGCTCGACGGTAAGGCGTCCACCCTCGACATCTCGGATCTTTCGATCGAGCGCTTCCGGACCGGCCGCCGGCCGTTCACCGCGACCGTCCTTTGACACGGGTCCGCCACGCAAGCCTGATCGAAGGCGCGCGCGGTGCGACAGGCACCGCCGTGATCATCGACGTCTTTCGAGCGTTCAGTACCGCCGCGTTCTGCATCGGCGCCGGTGCCCGCGAGATTGTGCTCGTCGGCAGACCGGAGGAGGCGTTCGCCATTCGGCGGGACGACCCCAGCGTGTTCCTCACCGGCGAGGTCGACGGCCGTCCGATCGACGGATTCGACGCAGGTAATTCGCCATCACAGATCGTCGGCCTCGATCTAGCGGGTCGCCGCGTCGTGCAGCGGAGCAGCTCGGGCACGCAGGGCGTTGTCGCGGCCTCCGGCGCGGAGGAGATCGTCCTCGGCAGCTTCGTCATTGCTCGGGCGACGTGCCGATACGTTGTTTCGCGCGATCGCGCGGTCACGCTGGTCGCGATGGGGGATCGCGGGGAGGAGCCGAACCCGGAGGACGAGTCGTGCAGCAGCCACATGCAAGCGCTCCTGTCGGACCAACCGAGCGATGCGAGCGCGCTCATTGCCGCGCTGCCACAGTGGCGGAACGAGCGCTGGCCTTGGTGGTTCCCGCGGAGGGATGCCGAGCTCGCATGCGAGGTCGATCGCTTCGATTTCGCCCTGCCCGTGACCCGCGAGGGCGGCCTGCACGTCGCGCGCCCGGTGCGTCCCTAGCCCTAGCCCTAGCCCTAGCCCGCGAGCTACGCGGAGGCGGCGTCCTCCAACGGCGCGACCACCCGCACCCGCCACGTCGCCACGCGCACGCCGAGCAGGATGATCGCGCCGCCAGCGAGCTGGAGCGGCGCCGGATGCTCACCGAGGATGAACGACGCTTCGACCAGCGTGAAGACCGGCACGAGATAGCTGATCATCGACGCGAGGCCCGCGCCGAAGCGCTGCACCGCCCAATAGAACAGGACGAAGCCGATGGTCGTTGCAAAAACGGCGAGGTAGCCGATGTCCGCCCAAGCGCTCGCCGGCCACGACGGGACGTCGGTGTAACCGCGCTCCAGGAATCCGAACGGGAAGAGCATCGCTGCGCCGGCTAGGCACGCGATCGCCGTCACGCCGAGCGGCGATCCGTGGCGTGTCGTCACCGCGCCGAGCGTCGCGTACACGCCCCAGCACGCGGCACCGCCGACCATGAGCAGATCACCGACAAGGCGCTCGGTCGAGAATGCGAGCCCCGATTGCGCGACGGCGATGACGACAGCGGCCCCGAACGTGGCGACTCCGAGGCCGATGATCTTGTTGCGGGTGATCCGCTCGCCCACGAGCGTCGCGAACAGGACGACCATGGCGGGGTTCAGCGTCGGCACGATGAGCGCGCCGTCGCCCGCTGGCGCGAGCGTCAGGCCCACGAAGACGAGCGCGTTGTACCCGAAGATGCCGAAGGCGCCCGCGAGCGTGACGAGGGGCAGCTTCGCGAGCCCGAGCGGCGCTCCCACCACGCGCGCGATCGCGAGCATGAGCAGGCCCGCCAATGCGAAGCGCACGGTCGAGAGCTCGAGCGGCGGGATGAGCGCGACCCCGAGCTTACCCGTGATCCAGCTCCCGCTCCAGCAGAGCGCGACCGTCACGTAGACCAGCAGAGTGAGCAGGGGAGCGGGCACCGCGCTCTATCGTCGCACGGGCTAGCATCCGGACGTGTCCCGACGCGTTCTCCTCACCGGCATTACCGGCTTCATCGGCTCGCATCTCGCGGAACGTCTGCTCCAAGACGGGCACGAGGTGCATGGCATCGCGTTCGAGGAGCCGCCGTACCCCAATCTCGCGCAGGTGGCGAAGGATGTCCGCATCCGTCGCGCTGACCTGAGCGACGAGGGGAGCCTTCGCGCCGCGCTCGCGGCTGTCCGGCCCGACGTCGTCGTCCATCTCGCGGGTCAGGCCATTCCGGCGCTCGCCCAGCGTGACGCGGTCGGCACGATCGCGACGAACGTCATGGGGACGGCCGCCCTGCTCGCCGCGGTCGAGCCGCTGCACGGCACGGGCTTCATCTTCGCCTCGAGCGCCGACGTGTACGGGCTCCCGGACCGCGTCCCGACCGCCGAAGACGCAACGCTTCGCCCCACGAACGTCTACGCGGCGACCAAAGCCGCGATCGAAGCGCTGGTGCGCGAGTTTGGCGATCACGGCACGCACCCGACCGTGATCCTCCGTCCGGCGAACACGAACGGGCCGCGACAGCATCCAGGCCTCGCCGCGTCGGGATTCGCGAAACAGATCGCCGAGGCCGAAGCAGGTGTCGCAGCCTCGATCATCCGGCACGGCCGCCTCGATGCGCAGCGCGATTTCCTCGACGTTCGCGATGTCGCGGCCGCGTACGCCGCGGCGCTCGCGCTGGCGCCGGACGCGACCGAGACCTACAACGTCGGCAGCGGCGAGCCCGTTCCGATCGAGCGGATGCTCTCCATCCTGATCGGATTCGCCCGCGTGCCGATGACGACGGAGGTCGATCCGGAGCGCGTCCGGGTCGGAGATCCGTCGGTTCTCGCGGTCGACGCAGCGCGATTCCGTGCCGCGACCGGGTGGTCGCCGCACATCGCGCTAGAGCGCTCGCTCGCCGATACGCTCGAGCACTGGCGCTCCGTCACGACGCGGCCGGCCGTCCCGGCGCGCTAGGAAGGTCGACATGCCCAAGATCGTGTTTGGCACCGACGGCTGGCGGGCTCGCGTTGCCGACGAATACACCTACGACGCCGTGCGCGTGTGCGCGAACGGCGTCGCCGAATGGGTGCAGCAGTCCGGTGAAGCCCGTCGCGGCATCGTCATCGGCTACGACCGCCGGTTCTCGTCCGAGTTCTTCGCCGCGGCCGCGGCGGAGGTCGTCGCGGCCCACGGTATCCCCGTGCACCTCGCGACCGCGGCGGCCCCGACGCAGTGCTTCTCCTGGGCCACCATGCGCCGGAAGGCGAAGGCCGGGATCGTCATCACCGCGAGCCACAACCCCTGGACGGACAACGGCTTCAAGGTGAAGGCGGAGACGGGCGCCGCAGCCGGGCCGGACATGCTGAGAGCGATCGAGGCGAAGATCCACCCGCTCGAGGACACGCCGCACAAGGTCCAGCGGATGTCCTTCGATGACGCCGATAAGCAGGGCCTGATCGAGCGGTTCGATCCCGCGCCGGACTACGACGCGCACGTCGCAGAGCTCTTCGATCTCGACGCGTTCAAGGGCGCCGGCTACACCATCGTGTGCGATCCGCTCTACGGGTCGGCTGGCGGCTATTTTCCCCGGCTCATCGGCGGCGGGAAGACGAAGGTCGTCGAGATCCACGGCGAGCGGAACCCGTTCTTCGGCGGCCTGAACCCCGAGCCCATCCCGCCGAACGTCAACGAGTTCCTGGCCCGGATCGCAATGGAGCGCGCGGACGTCGGCCTTGCCGTCGACGGCGACGCCGATCGCGCCGGGCTCGCGGACGAGCAGGGGGTATTCGTCACGACGCTCACCCTCTACGCGCTGCTCATGTGGTACCTGCTCGAGGTCCGTGGACTGCGCCAACCCGTCGTGAAGACCGTAAACATGACATCGATGGCCGACCGCCTCGGCCAGCGATACGGCGTACCGGTCTACGAGGTGCCGGTCGGCTTTAAGTACATCGGGCCAAAGATGCAGGAGACCGGCGCGATGATGGGCGGCGAGGAGTCCGGCGGCTACGGGTTCGCAATGAACCTGCCTGAGCGAGACGGCATCGTCGCGGACCTGTTCATCCTCGACTTCATGCTGAAGACGAAGAAGAAGCCGTCGCAACTCATCAGCGAACTCATGGCGATGGTCGGACCGTCGTTCTATCTGCGGCGCGATCTGCGTTTCGAGGCAAGCGGGTACGCCACGCTCAAGACGAACGTGATGGCGGTCCTGAGCGGCGAGCAGCCCGCGACGCTCGGCGGTCATGCGGTCGCCAGGATCGTGCAGCTCGATACGAAGGACGGTACGAAGTTCTTCCTCGACGACGGGTCGTGGCTGCTCGTCCGGCTGTCCGGGACGGAGCCGCTCGTGCGCGTGTACGCCGAGACCAAGAGCAACGACGAGCTCGCACCGCTGCTCGATGCGGGCGAGAAGATGGTGCGGGAGGCAAGCTGATGGATGCATCGGTTCTCGAATCCATGGAGTCGATCAAGCAGGCTGATCCAGGCGACATGCTCGGTCGGATCAAGGAGCTGCCAAAGCAAGTCCGGGACGCCTGGAAGATCGCGCAGCAGGCATCGATCCCGCCGGCGTACGGCGACGTCCGCAACATCACGGTGCTCGGTATGGGCGGGTCGGCCATCGGTGGCGAGTTCGCCGGCGCATTGTTGGGGGACGAGTTAAAGGTGCCGCTCAACGTCCATCGCGACTACGGCGTACCCGGCTACGTCTCGCGTGATTCCCTCGTGATCGCGTCGTCATTCTCGGGGAACACCGAGGAGACGCTCTCGGGGTTCGCGGAGGCGAAGAAGCGCGGCGCCAAGCTGCTCGTCATCACGACGGGCGGCCGGCTCGCCGACGAAGCGAAGATGCTCGGACTACCCCTCATCACGTTCACCTACAAGGCGCAGCCACGCGCCGCGCTGGGGTACTCCCTCGCGATGGTCCTGGGTGTCCTCTCCAAGCTCGGGTTCGCGAAGGACCTGTCGCAGGATGTCGAGCGTGCGCTCGGCGACCTATCGAAGATGGAGGAGCGCGTCCACGAGGGCGCGAAGACCAACGACGCCAAGAAGCTCGCGATCGAGCTGCACGGCAAGATCCCGGTCGCCTTCGGCGCAGGCGTCATGGGGGTCATGGCCCGCCGGGTGAAGGATCAGTGGAACGAGAATGCGAAGAACTGGGGCTCCTACGACGTCATGAGCGAGCTCAACCACAACGCCGTCGTCGGATTCCCGCATCCTCCGATCGCGCGCGACGCGCTGGTCGTGATCCTGCTCCGCAGCCAGCGCGACAACGCGCGCCACCAGCTGCGCTTCGACGTGACCCGCGAGCTCCTCGAGCGCGCCCAGATCCCGTTCAAAACGCTCGAGTTCGCGGGGAGCTCGATGCTGTCCGAGATTCTCCAGATGGTCCTCTTCACGGATTACGTGTCCTTCTATGTCGCGCTGCTCAACGGCGCCGATCCCTCGCCGGTGAAGTCCATCGACTACCTCAAGGAACGTCTGGCGAAAGCCTGAGTGACCGCGAGCGCGTTCGCGTTCTGCCCGCGTGACGGCTCGAAGCTCGCGCTCAGGCGCATCGACGGGCGGGACCGGCCCACCTGCCCGGTCTGCGGCTTCGCGGATTTCATGCACGTGCAGATCGGCTCGAACGCGATCGTCGAGCGCGACGGCGCGGTGCTCCTGCTCCGTCTGAACTACGGCCCCGGCTTCGGCCACTGGGCCCTTCCGGGCGGCCTGGTCGAGAACGACGAAACGACCGAGCAGGCCGCGGTCCGCGAGACGAAGGAGGAGAGCGGCTTCGACGTCGCGCTCGACCGTCTCCTCGCCATCTGGATGCAGCCAGGCTTCCCGATCCTTGTGGTCACGTACCGCGCGCACATCACTGGCGGCGACCTTCGCATCGCGCCCGACGAAGCGTCAGAGGCGGCATGGTTCCCGAAGGCGCAGCTGCCCCCGCTCGCGGAGATCGCCTGGCCCTCGACGGCGTATGGTCTCGACGCCTGGCGGACGTACGAGCCGCCAGGGCCGTGATGAGGGAGGCGCGCCATGGGCGGAAAGACGCTGCAGACCTGGGAGATCTATTACCCGGAGGGTGCTGCGACCGGGATGGAGCTCGCCCGAAGCCGGATCGATCCGACGGATGTCGTCTGGCTCCACGCCGTGCCGCCGGTCCTCGCGGTGACCGTCCGCGAGGGTGATGACCGCGTCATCGCGCGGGGCGAGCCGCTGACGCGCCAAGGCCGGCGCTATCCGATGACCCGACTCGAGCGCAGGGGCGACATGATCGTGCGCGAGGACCGCTGGCCTATGGAGTCCGACCTCGGTGCCGTCGTGATCCTCCCGGGCGGCGAAGCCGGGATCCTCACGTCCTGGTGGCACGCCGCCGACGGCAGCGAGTGGCGCTGGAGCCTCGAGTTCTACAACCGCGCGGGCTGATCCTCGAGCTCGATATCGAGCTGGCTGAAGCCGCCGTCGCGGCGGCGTTCGCCAGGCCGCCAGCGCAGCGGGGAGCGGAACAACGGTCCGGCGAAGACGAAGGAGTGGTACTCGCCGTTCTCGCCAGCGGCATCGATGGACAGCGCGCCGACATCGCGCACGAAGTCGTGGTCGATGACCCGGCCGAGCCAGCTCGTGTCCAGCTTCGCGTCCTCCACGCAGGTGATCACCGCGCGGCTGCCGCCGGCGACGAATTCGCGCACCAGATCCGCCGACGGCTCACCCCAGATCGGCTCGAGGTGCTCGAGGCCGCTCGCCCGCACGCGCTCCTCGTACCACGCGCGCACGTCAGCGAGGTGGATGTCGCCGAAGATGACGCCCTGGAAACCCTCGGCCCGCAGTCCCGCGAGCGCTCCGACGAGCGCGTCCTCGTACGCGTCCCATCCGGTCGCGAACTGACGCAGCTCGATCCCGATCGCCTCGGCCTGGGCGCGGACGACCCCGGCCCGCGTCGCGTGAAAGCGGACCCGGTCCGACGCGTCGTCGTGGAAGTTGACCAGCCGCGTGACGCGGAGCCCGCTCGCCCGGGCGCGCAATAGCGCGAGCGCGCTGTCCTTCCCGCCCGACCACATCAGCGCGTGCAGGTCAGTGGACCCCGAACTCGGTAGCGACGACGCCGCCGCGGACCTGGTTGACCCACAGCCCCGCGCTGCAGCCCCGCGACGCGCATTCGGTCGTGCACAGATGCGCCCGCGCGCTGTCGAGGCAGAGCCGCAGGCCCTCGCCGACCTCGCACGTCGCAAAGCGCAGTGGATCGATCGGGTCACCGCAATCAGGCGTGTTGATCGGCTTCCACCACCGCGCGCCACAGCCCGGCCCAGATGGCGCGCCGTTCCGCCTCCGAGGGCGTGCGGCCAGCGAGCTCACGGAATGTGACGACGCCGCGCGCGGCGAGCGCGCCCCAGGCCTTCGGCCGATGCGCCGCGCTCGCATCCACGAGGTCGCGCGCTTCCGCGATGGTCCGCAGGACGGCTTGATCGACCATGGGTCTAGCCTACGCATCGTGCGGATCGTGTCGCTGGTGCCCGCCGGCACCGAGATCGCGTTCGCGCTCGGCGCGGGCGCCGAGGTGGTCGCCGTCACCCATGACTGCGACCATCCGGCGGAGGTGCAGGTACTGCCGCGAGTGACCAGCTCGACGATCGCGCCGGGCAGCGACAGCTTCGCCATCGACGCCCAGGTGCGCGCCGCCCTCGAGCGCGGCGACAGCACGTTCCATCTCGACAGCGCGGCGCTCGCCGCGGCCCGTCCGGACGTGCTCCTCGGCCAGACGCTCTGCGACGTCTGCGCGGTCACGATCGGGCAGCTTCCGACGGCGCTCGATCCCGCACCCGTCGTCGTTCCGCTCGATGGGCACTCGCTCGACGGCATCTTCGCGGACATCCAGCGGGTCGGGGATGCCATCGGCCGCGCCGACGCGGCAAGCGCGCTTGTTGCGGATCTCCGCGGACGCGTTGCCCGCGTCGCGGCGCTCGTGAGCGGCGCCGAGCGTCCGCGGGTGGTCTGTCTCGAGTGGCTTTCGCCGCTCTTCAACGCCGGCCACTGGGTACCCGAGCAGGTCGCGATCGCCGGCGGCCAGGATGTCCTCGGTGCGCCGCTGGCGCCATCGACCGTCTTCACCTTCGACGACCTGCTCGTCGCCGATCCAGAGATGTTGTTCCTCTTGCCGTGCGGCTTCGACGCGGACCGCGCGGTCCGCGAGGCGGAGGTGCTCGTCTGCCGTGACGACTGGCGCCGTCTTGCGGCGGTGCGCGCCGGCAGGGTCTTCGCGCTCGACGGGAACGCCTACTTCAGCCGGCCGGGGCCACGGGTCGTCGACGGCATCGAGCTCCTCGCCTCGTTGATGCACCCGGATCGGGTCGCTGCACCGCCGACCGCACGCGCGTTGCGCTTCGGTGTTCCGGCCTGAGCCCTACTCCGCCCGCTTTGTCTTCTGGCGCATGACGTCCGCGACCGTGGGTGCCTTATCCGGGCGGGACAGTACCGTCACCGGATCGCCCGCTGCGACGGTGCCCGCCTCCACGATCCGGAGGTACGCGCCCGGACGGCCGCCGTCGATGAAGCGCCCGATGAATCCCGGGAGCTCTAGGCGGAGCTCGAGCTTGTAGCAGGGCAGCCGCGGCTGGGTCACCTCGAGCACCGCGGTACCGACCTCCCAGCGCTCGCCGACGCGCGCGCCGGTGACGTCGACGCCCTCGAGCGTCAGGTTCTCGCCGAGCGTGCCCGGGGCGAGTTCGCGCTCGAGCTCCGCGCTCCACCAGGCGAGGTCCTCGCTCGCGTAGGCGTAGACCGCCTTCCGGTCGCCGCCGTGGACCCGGCGGTCCGACTGATCGTCGCCGTCGATGTTCACGCGGCGGATGGCGACTCGACCGGCCACCGGTCCCTTCCAGATGCTCGTGCGCACGACGGTGTCTCCGACCCGGATCTCCCGCGGGGCACCGACGTTCACCGACCTGACCGCGCCGGTCCGCAGGCGATCTTGCATGCCATCAGGCTAGTACGCTTCGAGCGATGCTGATCAAGCGCGAGGATGCCGCGATCTCGGACGACGAATGGAAGACCTTCCTGCTGTCGCGCGACTTCGGCGAGCTCATCGCGGGCGGCCGCGGTCGCGACGTGCCTGTCGTCGTTCCGACCCACTTCATCTATGACGGCGAGCGCACGATCCGGCTGCACCTCGCCCTTCCGAACCCGGCGTGGGAAGCCCTCGCGGAGAATCCGTTTGCGCTCGTGTCGGTCTACGGCGACTACGCGTATGTTCCGACGCGGTGGAACGCGAACCCTGGGGCGCCGGTCGAGTACGGCGTGCCGACCTCGTATTACGCCGCGGTGCAGGCGGTCGTCCGCTGCCGCACGATCGACGAGCCGGACGGGCTGGCGGCGATCCTGACGGCGCAGCTGGCGCACTTCCAGCCGGAGGGCGGGCACGCGCCGGTCGATCCGACGGGTGCGTATGGCAAGCACTTCGGTGCGATCCGAGGGATCGTCGCGACGATCGAGAATGTGCACGCGAAGTTCAAATACGGCGGCAACAAGACGGTGGAGCACCGGCGGCGCATCGCCGAGCAGCTCGCCGAGCGCGATACCGGCCAGGACCGCGCCGCGCGCGAGCATCTGCTGCGCCGGACACCCTGACGTCTGCGCGGGTGCCCCGCGACCGGAAGAGGTAGCGGGAGCCCATTCCTATACTCGCCACCGACGGCGCCGCCTGACGCCGAACGGAGCGGGAGGAACTCATGAACTCGAGCCTCATCTCCAAGATCGAGAAGGCGAAGCGATACGCGGCCGAACCCGATCGGGTCCAGTTCAGCGGTCTCGACGTGACTTTCCGCGGTGACAACGGGACACATCGGATCCGCCTCTCCGGAGATGCGTGGTCGTGCGAATGCGATCACTTCCAGGTGCACGGTCTCTGCTCCCACGTGATGACCCTTCAGCGGCTCTTCTCGGCGAACCTGTCCGACACTGCCCGGTTCACGCAGGAGCGCGTTCGAGCGATCGCCTAGCGACCAGCCGTCCTTCGCGCACAACTGAATACGCGGACGTCCAGCGAAGCCGGTGCGATTCCGGCAGGGTCCCGCCACCGTAACGGCTGAAATGCCGAACTCGGGTCGCCTGGTCATCCGCCCGCGGCCGACACACCTTCGCGAGAAAGGGTGAGCCAGAAATGCTCCGACGCGTCACGCTGCTCCCGGTACTTTTCCTCGCACTCCTCCTCACGGTCAGCTGCAGCACTGCATCCGTCCCCGGACCGACGGCGACCGCGGGCGCCACGGCGGCCGCAGCCTTCCCGATGACCCTCACCGACTTCCAGGACCGCGCGGTCGCGATCGCCAAGCGACCCGAGCGCATCGTCTCGATCGGTCCTTCGAACACCGAGTTCCTATTCGCGCTCGGCGCCGGCGAGCGCGTCGTCGGCGACGACGACTTTTCCGATGAGCCGGCGGCGGCCAAGACGAAGACCCACGTCGGCGGAGTGAAGGTCAACCTTGAGCAAGTCGTGGCGCTGCGGCCGGATCTCGTCGTCACGGTCAAGTTCTCCGACGGTACGCTCGAAGCGCTCACCCGGACCGGCGCGACGGTGCTGGTGGTCGACCCGCAGGGACTTACGGACGTCGCGCGCACAGCCACGCTGCTCGGCCAGGCAGTGGGTGCCGATGGATCGAAGCTTGCGAAGGACATCCAGCAGCGGATCGACGAGGTGAAAGCGAAGACCGGTCCCGCGGCGAAGCCGAAGGTGTTCCACGAGATCGACGCGTCCGATCCGGCGAAGCTCTACTCCGTCGGGCCGGGCTCGTTCATCGACGACCTGATCAATGTCGCCGGCGGGGCGAACATCCTCGCGGCCGCGAAGACGGCGTACCCGACTGTATCCGGCGAGGAGATCATCCGCGCCGACCCGGAGATCATCGTTCTCGCCGACGCGGCCTACGGCACGACGGTCGAGAGCGTCACGGCCCGGCCCGGGTGGGCCGTGATCAGCGCGGTGAAGAACAAGAAGGTCTTCCCGGTCGCGGGCTCTCTGTTCAGCCGACCCGGCCCGAGGGTCGGTGACGCGGCTCTTGCCTACGCGAAGTTGCTCCATCCCGACCTCTTCAAGTGACCCGGACCGCGCCGGTCTTCGCGATCCTCGCGCTGCTCCTGCCTGCGAGCATTGGCGCCGGGATCCTCTCCGGCGCGGTCCCGCTCGCGCCAGCTGACGTCCTGGCCGCGCTCCTCGGCGGTAGCGATCCGGTGACCGGCGTCATCGTCCGCGACATTCGCGCGCCGCGCGTCCTCGCGGCCGCGCTCGTCGGCGGCTCGCTCGCCGTCGCGGGCACGCTCCTCCAGGGTCTGTTCCGCAACCCGCTCGCGGATCCCTATGTGACCGGCACGTCCGCCGGTGCGTCGCTCGGGGCAGTCGCGGTCATCGCGGTCGGGGGCGAGCTGTCCGCGACCGTCGTACCGCTCGCCGCGTTCGCGGGCGCGATGGTCAGCGCCCTCGCCGTCTGGCAGCTCGCGAGGCTGGGCGGTCGCACGACGGTGCTCACCGTGCTCCTCGCGGGCATCGTCCTGACCGCGTTCACGAGCGCGCTTGTGACGCTCTTGCTCGTCTCGAGCGACCGGCTCGCGTTGCGTCTCCGGGCGATCATCGACGTGCTGGCCGGTGGGGTATCGGTGCGTGCGTCGGGCGAGCTCGTGGTGGCGGCGATCGTCGTGCTGCTCGGAGCCGGTCTCGCGTTCGTCCTTGGGCGACGCATCGACGCCTTCGTGTTCGGTGAGGAGACCGCTGCGACGCTCGGAGTCGATCCCGAGCGCACGACGATCGCGGTGATCGCCGCTGCCTCGCTCCTGACGGGCGCGGCGGTGGCGCTCGCGGGCCTGGTGGGCTTCGTCGGCCTGGTGGTCCCGCACGCCCTCCGACCGATCGTCGGCGCGACGCACCGGCGCCTCACCGTCGCGAGTTTTCTCGCCGGCGCCAGCGTCCTGGTCCTCGCGGACCTCGGTGCCCGGACCGCGCTCGCGCCGGCGGAGATCCCGGTCGGCGTGATCACCGGGCTGCTCGGCGCCCCGTTCTTTCTGTTGCTCCTGGTCCGCGCCCGTCGGCGGGAGATCGCGTGACTGTGCTCATCGCGCGCTCGCTCGTCGCGGGCTATGGTCCGCGGCTCGTGCTGCGCGAGGTCGATCTCGAGCTGCGGCCCGGCGACGTGACGGCACTCGTGGGACCGAACGGGGCGGGAAAGTCGACCCTCCTGCGCGCGCTCGCCGGCCTCATCCGTCCGGCCCACGGAGAGGTGACCCTCGACGGCATTCATGTCGGCACGCTCACGCGCGCCGCGCTCGCGAGGCGCATCGCGGTCGTGCCGCAGGTCTTCGACACGCTCTTTCCGTTCAGCGTGCGCGAGATCGTCGGTCTCGGCCGGACCGCGCGCCTCGGGCTGTTCGCTCGGCCGAGCCCCGCGGACGGCGAAGCGGTCGAGCGAGCGCTCGATGCGGAAGGGCTCCAACCGCTCGCGGACCGGCGGGTCGACTCGCTCTCGGGTGGCGAGCGGCAGCGCGCCGTCCTCGCGATGGCGCTCGCCCAGGAGGCGGACGTGCTGCTCCTTGACGAACCGACCACCCATCTCGATCCAGCGCATCAACGCGGCCTGCTCCACCGCCTGGCCGAGCTCGCGCGGGACCGCGGCGTGATCGGCGTGGCGGTCCTCCACGACCTCAACCTCGCGGCGCTGGCCGACCGGGTCGTCGTCCTCGCGGACGGGCGGATCGTGACCGATGGCCCTCCGGTCAAAGCGCTGACCCCGTCCGTCGTCGCGGACGTCTTCGGTGACGGCCTCACCGTCCTGTCGGTCCCGGGTGATCCGGACCGGCTCGCCGTGCTCCCGCGTTGAGCCCCGTTCGACGCGCCGGCGGGCGATTGATCTGTTTGACCGCTGACAAGTGGCGCTCCTAGCATCACACCGAGAGGGTGAACGGCGTACAACTGATCGACATCGCATGCTCCGCGCGCCTCGCCGGGTAGGAAGAGGAGACACAGCCGTGTTCCGCAGAGCGACGATCTTCGCGCTGGCGCTTGTCTGCGCCGCCGTTCCCGCCCTCCCCCGGGCGGCGGATGCGGCCGCGCCGGCGCAGCCGGTCCTCTCCCTCGAGGTGCCCGATGTTCCGCAGCAGTTGCCGGTGTCGACCGCCACCTGCAGCGACACGGCCTTGGCCGGTGTCGCGCCCGCCGGCGGGCCGACGGGCATCCCCGGCGCGCATGCGGCGTTCTACGCGCGCAGTGGCTATCCGGTCCTTTGCCCGGGCGACACCGCGAAGGTCACGATCGCGTTCCTCAACAGCGGATCACTCGGCTGGTACGGCAACGCGGGCCTTGGGACCTGGGGCCCGGAGCCCGGCCAGGACAAGGCGAGCGCGCTCGGCGGCGACGGGACGAGCGGCACGCTCGCCACGGGGTGGGCCCGGTCGAACCGGCCGGCCGTCCAGCCGGTGGCCTACGTCGCACCGGGTGAGGTGGCGTGGTTCCAGTTCACCGTCCAGGCACCCGCGGCGCCCGGCACCTACCGGGTCGCGCTGCGGCCGGTCCTTGAAGGTCAGGAATGGCTCGAGGATCCGCACCTCACCTTCACCGTCCTGGTGAAGGCGGATGACGCGCACCTGCCGCAGCCGCCCGCCGCCGTGGCCCCGCCGCCGGCCGTCGACGCGCCGGGTACCTACCAGCCCGCCACGCTCGCCGACGGATCGCGCGTCATCCGTGTGCCCTCGCTCATGTACCACTACGTCGGCTGGCTGCCGGTGACCGATCCGAACCTGGCGCTGCGCACGGACCTCACCGTCAGTCCCACCGACTTCGAGCAGATGCTCCAGTACCTGCGCGAGAACGGCTATCACTCGGTCACGACCCGCCAGCTCTGGTGGTCGCTCGATCAGACCGCCGGCCTCCCGCAGAAGCCGGTCATGCTCACCTTCGACGACGGCCACGACGACGCCTATAGCGTCGTGCTCCCGCTGCTCCAGAAGTACGGCTTCACGGGCGTGTTCTTCGTGACCGTGAATCTCGTCGACCGGCCCGGATACCTCGCGCGCGATCAGGTGAAGGCGCTCGCCGACGCTGGCATGGACGTGGAGTCACACGCGATGGATCACGTCAGCATGAGGGTGCGGACGCTCGCCGACCAGCAATATCAGATGTGCCGCGCGCGGGACTTCCTCTCGGCGTGGACCGGCACGGACGTGCGTCATTTCGCCTATCCATCGGGTGACTACAACGAAGCATCGTTCACGGCGCTCCAGCGCTGCGGTTACCTCTCGGCGTACAAGAAGGCGGGCGGCTCGATCCAATCGACGAGCGCCTGGTACGCCCTGCAACGTGCGCGGGTCCGTGGCCAGGCCGGCCTCGGCGCGCTGCTCCAGGCACTGCAGCAGTAGCGATCCGCCGCTAGTCGCCCGCCGCGGGCAACTCCACCGGCGCGCTCCAGCCCCAGTCCCAGGTCGCGAGGTCCTCCAGCAGCTCGTGGCTTGTCAGATCGAGCGCGATCGGCGTCACGCTGATCTTCCCGTCGCGCATCGCCGCGACGTCGGTCCCGGGCTCCGCCTCGTCGCCGATGGCTGGGCCGCCGACCCAGTAATAGGGGTTGCCATACGGATCGAGCCGCTCGACCAGCTGGTCGCGATAGTTCCGCTTGCCGAGCCGCGTCACCTCCACGCCCTTGATCTCGCGCCGTGAGAGGTTAGGCACGTTGACGTTGAGCAACGCGTCGTTCGCGAAGCCCCGCTCCAGGATGTTGCGGGCGAGCAGCGCCGCGAACCCGGCTGCGACGGTGAAGTCGATGCTCGCGCCGAACGCGCCGATCGAGATGGCGATGGACGGGATGTTCGAGAGCAAGCCCTCCATCGCCGCGGCGACCGTCCCCGAATAGGTGATGTCGTCGCCCATGTTCGCGCCGCGGTTGATGCCGCTCACGATCATGTCCGGCTTCTGCTTCAGGAAGCCGAGCACCGCGAGGCGTACGCAGTCGGTTGGGGAGCCATCGGTCATGTACGCGGCATGACCCGACCGGAGCTTCGTCGGGCGGCAACGCAGCGGCCGGAACAGCGTGATGCTGTGGCTCGCGCCGCTCCAGTTCCGCTCGGGCGCGATGATGTCGACCTCGCCGATCTCGGCGAGGGCGTCCGTCAGGGGACCGAGCGCGTCGCTGTCGATGCCGTCGTCGTTCGTCACGAGGATGCGCTTCTTCGCGGTCACTGAAGCGGCTCGAACGGCTCCTGCATCAGCGATGCGGCCTCGCTGCGCCGGCGGCGGCCGGAGGTGACCTCGATGATGTAGCGGAATAACGTGTTGAGCAGTCCGGCGACCGGCACGCCGAGGAGCAGACCCCAGAAGCCCGCGATGCGCGAGCCCACGAGCAGCGCGAGGAACACGAAGATGGGATGGATGCCGATGCTCTTCGACAGGATCTGCGGCCCGATGATGTTCAGCACCACCTGCTGGAGGACGATGCTGAGGATCGCGACGGGGATGAAGCTGTTCGGCGCGCCGAGGAATGTGATCCCGAGCACCGGGATGATCGCGAGAATCGGCCCGAAGAACGGGATCATGACGACCAGTCCGCTGAAGACCGCGAGCACGCCGGAGAACGGTACCCCGAGGGGCACGAGGATGAGCAGCGTCGCGACCCCGTAGATCAGTCCCAGGAGCAGCGAGCCGCGCACGAAGCCACCGAACGCCTTGTCGGCGCTGATCCGCAGCAGCTCGGCTTCGCTGCGCAGGTCGTCCGAGAGGACCGCGGTGAATTGGTTCCACATGGAACCGCCGTCAATGAGCATCAGGAACGCGATGATCAGCACGAGCACTACGTTGAACAGCGTGGCTGCGGTCGCTGAGACGACGCCGAGGGCGTCCGAGGCGAATGCTCCAGCGAGCTCGCCCAGCCGTCCGGGGAGCGCCTCGTAGAGCGGGACGACGTTCAGGGGCAGCCCGAGGCTGTCGATCTGGGCCTGGAAATCGTGTGCCGCCTTATCCGCTGATCGCGCGAGCTCCGGCGCGCGGGTCGACAGCGCGGCGAGCTGCTCGGCGAGACGCGGGACCGCGAACGCGCCGAGGCCGGCGAGCACGATCGCGATCCCGACGTACACGACCAAGACCGCACCCGTGCGATTGAGCCGCGTCGAGCGATCGAGGCGGTCGACGAGCGGTGAGAGCACGAACGAGAACGCCCACGCCGCGCCGAAGACGATGATCACGTCGGCGAGGCGGCCCGCGGCGGACCAGACCGCGGACAGGATCTGGAAGGACAGATAGACGATGAACAGGACGACCAGCAGTGTGAGAAGCTGCCGTTCTCGCGCGCTGATCTTCACGCGCCGAATGCTAGTACGACTAGCATTCCGCGAATGCCTCACGCCACGCCGCTCATCGAGCGGTATCGCGAGCGTTTGCCGGTCACCGATCGCACGCCGCGGCTCAGCCTCGGTGAAGGTGACACGCCGCTCGTGCGTGCACCCCGTCTCGAGTCGGAGACCGGCATCTCGGAGGTGTGGCTCAAGGTCGAGGGCGCGAACCCGACCGGTTCGTTCAAAGATCGCGGGATGGTCGTCGCGATCGCGAAGGCGATGGAGGATCGGGCCACGGCGGTCCTTTGCGCATCGACGGGCAACACCGCCGCATCGGCGGCGGCCTACGCGGCGCGAGCCGGGATCCGTTGCGCGGTCGTGCTCCCCGCTGGCTATGTGGCGCTCGGCAAGCTGTCGCAAGCGATCGCCTTCGGCGCGCGGGTCGTGGCGATCCGCGGCAGCTTCGACGATGCGCTGCGGCTCGCGCGCGAGCTCGAGGCGAAGGACCTTGGAACGCTCGTCAACAGCTTGAACCCGTACCGGATCGAAGGGCAGAAGACGGCGGCGTTCGAGATCTGCGAGGTGCTCGGGGACGCGCCCGACGCGGTCTTCATCCCGGTCGGGAACGCGGGCAACATCACTGCGTACTGGAAGGGCTTCACCGAGGCTGCCGCCGCCGGCCTCGCCACCCGGCGTCCGGCGATGCACGGCTTCCAGGCGGCCGGGGCCGCGCCGATCGTGAACGGCGCTATCGTGGCCGATCCACAGACCGTGGCGACGGCGATCCGGATCGGGAACCCGGCGTCGTGGAAGAGCGCGATCGCGGCGCGCGACGAATCCGGCGGCGCGATCACCGCGGTGACCGACGCCGAGATCCTGGACGCGTACTCGTTCCTCGCGCGGTGTGAAGGCGTGTTCTGCGAGCCCGCGAGCGCCGCGGCGGTCGCCGGGCTGCGCAAGACCGCGCGCGCGGGGACGCGCCCCCGTCAGGTTGTCTGCGTGCTCACCGGTAACGGGATGAAGGATCCCGATCGCGCGATCGCGATGGCCTCCAAGATCGCGGAGGTCGAGGCGGACCTGAGCGCCGTCGCGCGTGCGATCCAGGCGTGACCGAGCTCCGCGTCCGGGTACCCGCGACGAGCGCGAATCTCGGTCCGGGCTTCGACGCCTTTGCCGTGGCGCTGCCGCTGCTCGCCGAGTTCGATGTCCGGCCCGCCCGCGCGTGGAGCATCACCCTCGAGCCCGAGGGCCCTGAGGAGCAAGACATCCCGGTCAACGAGGAGAATCTGTTCGTGGTCGGCGCGCGCGCCGCCGCGAAAGCGATCGGTCAGAGCCTGACGCCGCTTTATGTGGCGCAGCGTTCGCGCATCCCGCTCGGACGCGGCCTCGGCTCGAGTGCTGCCGCGATCGTGGGCGGCGTCGTCTGCGCCAACGCGCTCCTCGGCGAGCCGCTCGAGCGGCGCGCGCTCCTGCGGATCGCGGCCGAGGTCGAGGGTCACGCCGATAACGTCGCGGCGGCGCTCTATGGGGCGTTCACTGTTGCTGTGCCGACGGCCGACGGGCCGGTCGCTGCCCGATTCGTGTTCCCGCGCGCCTGGCGCGCGTGCCTGTTCGTGCCCCGGTCCACGATCACGACCCAGACGTCGCGCGCGATGCTCTCGAAGGATGTCTCGCGTGCGGATGCCGTATTCAATCTCGCGCACGCCTCTGCCCTCGTCGCGGCGATCCTGCGCGCGGACGGCGCGCTCTTGTCGCTCGCGATGCACGATCGCCTGCACCAGCCTGAGCGGTCGACGCAGGTGCCGGCGCTCGAAGAGATCGTCCGCGCGGCGCGCGAGGCCGGCGCGTTCGGGGCCGCGCTCTCCGGTGCCGGTCCGAGCGTCCTGGCGTTCGCGCCGGCTCGGCTCGCCCCCCGGGTCGCGGCCGCCATGGAAGAGGCGGGTTCCCTCGGCGAGGTGCCCGGGCGGGGCCGGGTCGTGCGGGTCCGGGCCGCCGGCGCGCAGGTCAGCCGGAACTCGTGACGGCCGGCGTGCGTTTACGTTGTTCAGAGTGATGCAGCGTGTCAGCGCGCTCTTACTGGTGCTCGCCTTCGCCACCGGGTGCACGGTCCAGGCGGGAGCCCCCGCGACCGCGTCGCCTGAGCCCACGCCGTTGCCGACGGCCTCGCCCTCTCCATCGCCGTCTCCATCGCCGTCACCGGGTCCGGTGTCGTCGGCAAAGGGCCTCATCGTGCTGCGGGCGCCGCTGGTGAATGCCCGCGTCACTTCGCCCGTGACGATCAGCGGCGACGCGAGCGTCTTCGAGGCGGCGCTGTCGTGGCGGATCACCGACACCGCCGGGCGGGTCCTCGCCGAGGGGAACACGACCACGAGCGCGGGCGCCCCGGCCCGCGGCACGTTCACCGTCACGGCGACGTACACCGTCCTGGCCGAGACGATCGGATTCGTCGAGGTGTACGACCGGAGCCCGAAGGACGGCTCGATCGACGAGATCGTGCGTATCCCGGTGACGCTCCGCTAGCGACCACCTAGCCTTCGCCGGATGGACCGGCTCGCGCTCCTCGCGACGCCCGCCGTGCGCTCCGCGGTCGCGCGCGAGCTCGACCGGGATATCGAATACCACGCGGTCATCTCCTCGACGCAGGAGCGCGCGCGCGAGCTTGCGACAGCCGGTCGGGGCGCGCTCGTCGTCGTCGCGGATCACCAGACCGCGGGTCGCGGCCGCGCCGACCGGGCGTGGCACAGCGAGCCGGGCGGCGCGCTGCTCGCATCGTGGCTCTACCGGCCCGCACCCGCCGAGCCGGCGCTCTTCGCGCTGTTGGCCGGCGTCGCCGTCGCGCGCGCGCTGCGATCGCTCGCCGTCGCCGACGTCGGCCTCAAATGGCCGAACGACGTGTGGCTGAGCGGCGGCAAGGTCGCGGGCTGCATCGCGCATGGAACGGGCGACGACTGCGTGGTCGGCATCGGCATCAACCTCGCGCAGCGGTCATTCCCGGCAGACCTCGACGGTGTCGCGACGTCTCTCGCGAGAGCCGGCCATGATGTGGACCGGCTCGCGCTCCTGGCGCTGCTGACCGCCGAGCTCGACCGCGTGGCCGATCCGGCCGCCCGGGTCGACGCGCTCGCCGAGTGGCGGAAGCGCTCGATCCTGCTCGGGCGCGAGATCGAGGTGCTGCCCGCTGGGGCCGCCCCGTACCGAGCTCGCGCTGTCGAGCTCGCTGCCGATGGCGCTCTCGTCGTCGAAAGCGAACAATATGGTCCGCAGCGGATCATCGCCGGAGAGGTAAGGGTGCGCGGATGAGCGCAAAACATCCGTTCGCGATCATCATCGACGGGACGACGGTGCTGCCGCAGGCAATGCGGCGCGACCTCGACCTGCGCACGCTGCCGCTGCACGTGAGCTTCGGGGCCGAGTCCTACACCGCCGATGTCGACCTGAAGGCCGAACAGTTCTACGCGAAGATCCACGAGCCGCACGCGCGGCCGACCACGTCGCAGCCGTCGATCGGCGAGTGCCGCGAGATCTACGAACAGGCAGGAAGGGACGGCTATACCGAGATGCTCGTGCTCTCGGTCGCGACCGAGCTTTCGGGCACCTATTCCGTCGCGACGACGACCGCGCAGCAGATCATCGACTCGAACATCGCGGTGGTCGATACTCGCTCCACCGCGGGCACGATCGGGCTCATCGCGACCGCGTGCGCCCGCGCGCGGCGCGACGGAAGGTCGCTCGCGGACACCGTCGCTCTCGCGAAGCGGCTCGCCGACAAGACCTACCTCCTTGCACTCATCGATACGCTCGAGTTCCTTCGCCGCTCCGGACGGATCTCGGGCGCGGCGCAGATCTTCGGCTCGCTGCTGGCGGTGAAGCCGATCCTCGAGATCCGTGAGGGCAAGGCGGAATCGATCGATCGCGCGCGGACCCGCGAGCGGGGGATGGCACGGTTGCAGGACCTTGTCGCGGCCCGGATCCAAAGCGGCGCACGCATCCACGCGTCGGTCCTGCACTGCAACGCGCCCGAGCGCGCGCAGGTGCTCGGCGAATGGGCCCAAGAGCAGTTCCACTGCGTGGAGTACTGGTCGGACGAGGCCGGCCCGGTGCTCGCATCGCACGCCGGACCCGGAACGGTGGCGCTCTGCTGGTACCTGGAGGAGGATGCCCGGTCGTGAGGCTTCGGATGCCCTTTGGCCGTCAGCGCAAGGAGTTCCCGCAGCACCTCTGGACGCAGTGCCCGAACTGCGCGGAGATGCTGTTCAACAAGCAGCTGGTGCGCAATCACAACGTATGCATGAAATGCGAGCACCACTTCCGGATCGGCGCCCGTGAGCGCATCGAGCTGCTCGTCGACAAGGGGGGCTTCGCCGAGCTCGACCCCGATCTCGTAAGCGGCGATCCGCTCGGCTTCTCCGACCAGAAGGCGTATCCGCTCCGGCTGCAGCAATCGCAGGCGAAGAGCGGAGAGAAGGATGCGGCGATCTGTGGGACCGCCCTGATCGACGCGATGCCGGTCGAGCTAGCGGTCATGGACTTCGACTTCATGGGCGGATCGATGGGTAGCGTGGTCGGCGAGAAGCTCACGCGCGCGGCCGAACGGGCGCTTGCGGCACGGACGCCGCTGATCATCGTCTCGTCGTCCGGCGGCGCGCGGATGCAGGAAGGGACCCTCTCGCTGATGCAGATGGCGAAGATCGTCGGCGCACTCGATCGGCTCGACGAGGCCGGTCTCCCGTACCTCAGCATCCTCACCGACCCGACGACCGGCGGCGTCCTCGCGTCGTTCGCGTCGCTCGGCGACCTCATCCTCGCCGAGCCAGGCGCGCTCATCGGCTTCTCCGGCGCGCGCGTGACGAGCGAGACCATCGGCGAGAAGCTGCCGACGGGCTTTCAGCGTGCGGAGTTCGTGCTCGAGCACGGGTTCGTCGATCAGGTGGTCCCGCGAGCCCAGCTGCGCGACCGGATCGCATACTTCCTCGCCGCGTTCCGGCCGAGCGCTCGCGACATGCGGTGGAGCCTCTAGCGATGCCGATGGTCGATCGGCTCCTCGGAAAGCGCACCGCCGCCGACGGCAACGGGCATCTGTCGCCGGATCCGGCCGATCACAGCCTCATCGTCGACACAACGACGATCGTCGCCCGCCGGGCCCCCTGGGAAGCGGTCCAGCTCGCGCGCGAGCTGAGGCGTCCGCACTCGATCGAGGTGATCGAAGGCGTCTTCCAGCACTTCGAGGAGCTCCATGGCGACCGCACATTCCGCGACGACCCGGCGGTCGTCGGCGGCATCGCGGAGCTCGAGGGCGTCGGCCCCCTTGTCGTGGTCGCGCAGCAGCGCGGGGCCACGACCGAGGAGAACATCGCGCGGAGCTTCGGGATGCCGTACCCGGAGGGCTATCGCAAAGCGATTCGCCTCTACCGGCTTGCGGAGAAATTCCACCTGCCGCTCGTCACCTTGGTGGATACACCTGGCGCGTACCCCGGGCCCGAGGCGGAGGAACGCGGCCAGGCCGAGGCGATCGCGAAGAGCATCCAGACGATGTGCGGTCTCCAGGCGCCGGTCGTCGCGATCATCCTCGGTGAGGGCGGCTCGGGTGGGGCACTCGCGCTCGCGGTGGGCGACGTGGTGCTCGCCCTCGAGAACGCCATCTACTCGGTCATCTCGCCCGAGGGCGCGGCCGCGATCCTCTGGCGCAGCGCGACGGAGGCGGAGCGCGCGGCGAACGCGCTCAAGCTCGCCGCGGCCGACCTGCTCGAGCTCGGCATCGTCGACGGACTGATCCCCGAGCCGCCCGGCGGCGCGCACACCGATCGCGAGGCGACGATCCGCGCGATCAAAGGCGCGCTCGTCGCGCAGCTCGACCGGCTCGGCCGTGTGCCGATCGCCGATCTGCTGTCGGCGCGCTACGAGCGGTATCGCAACCTCGGGGTGTTCTTCGAGCCGCTGCCCGGTGCCGCGCCGCGGCCCGCGCGGTCACTCTGGCGGCGGATCATCGGCCGTTCATGAGCGATCGGGACGAGGCCCTCCAGCTGGTCGATGGGCTCCTCGAAGATATCCGCCGGCTCGCCCTGGGCTCCGCCGCGTCGGTCATCGAGGTCGAGACGGAAGGCATCTCGGTCACGGTGGCATGCACGCCCGGAGCGGCCGGCGCGATCGGGGCGGTGGCCGGCGCGGCCGCGGCAAAGTCGCCCGAGCCCACGCGGGTACATTCCCCGGGCGTCGGCATCTTCGGCTCGGCAAAGGAGTGGTCGGCCGGCGACGAGGTCTCCACGGGCACGGTCCTAGGGTCGGTGCAGTCGCTGGGCGCGATGAGCGAGATCACCGTGCCGTTCGACGGCGTACTGCGCGACGTGCTTGTCGCCGGCGGCGCCCCGGTCGAGTACGGCCAGCCGCTCTTCGCGATCGAGAGACGCTGACCGCTTCTTTCTAGACTCCGTTTGTGGCGGATCGCTTCGCGTGGCTGTTCCCCGGGCAGGGGTCCCAGACCGTCGGGATGGGGAAGGCCCTGGCTGAGGCGTTCGTGGAGGCGCGCCGCACGTTCGATGAAAGCAACGACGCCCTCGGCTTCGATCTCCGCGCGCTCTGCTGGGCTGGCCCCGAGGACGCGCTCGGGCGCACGGCGAACGCGCAGCCCGCGATCCTCACGACGTCGATCGCTGCGCTACGCGCCGCGCTCGCGCACGGCCTCCCGGTCAATGACCCGATCCTCGCCGGCCATTCGCTCGGCGAGTTCAGCGCGCTCGTCGCCGCAGGCGCGCTCCAGCTTGCCGACGCGCTCCGGCTCGTGCGCAAGCGGGGCGAGCTCATGCAAGCGGCGGACACGTCGGGCGGCATGGCGGCCGTGCTCGGCCTTGATGCCGAGGCGGTCGCGCGCGCCATCGACGGGACCGGCGTCGTCGTGGCCAATGACAACGCACCGGGGCAGATCGTCATCTCCGGACCGCAGGCCGCGTTCGCGGACGCGACCGCGGCACTCAAGATACGCGGAGCCAGGCGCGTGCTGCCACTGAAAGTGTCCGGCGCGTTCCACTCGCCGGCGATGCGCGCGGTCGCCGCCGATCTCGCGACGGCCATCGCGGCGACGACGTTCAGCGAGCTGCGTCATCCGGTGATCGCCAACGTTGATGCCGAGCCGCACGAGCATGCCCGCGATTTCCCGGCACTGCTCAAGCGGCAGGTGGCCTCTCCGGTACAGTGGGCCGCGTCGATGCGGCGCGCTGCTGGGGAGGGCGCGACGACCTTCGTGGAGTTCGGTGCCGGCAATGTCCTGACCGGGCTCGTGAAGCGGATCCTTCCCGACGCGCGCACCGCGAACGTGTCCGACCCCGCGACGCTGGAGGAGGCGCTCTCTGTCCTTCGATAAGATCCTCATCGCGAACCGGGGCGAGATCGCGCTGCGCGTGATCCGCGCCTGCCGCGAGCTCGGGATCCAGAGCGTCGTGGTCTACAGCGAGGCGGACGCGCACAGCCTGCCGGTCCACTCCGCCGACGAGGCCATCTGCATCGGTCCCGCCGCGTCGCGCGACTCCTACCTGAACATCCCGGCGATCATCTCCGCGGCGCTCATCTCGGGCGCGCAGGCGATCCATCCCGGCTACGGGTTCCTCTCCGAGAACGCGGACTTCTCCGAGGTCTGCAAGGAGCATGGGCTCGTTTTCATCGGTCCGCCGCCGGAGGTGCTCGCGCGGTTCCACGACAAGTCCGCGACGCGGGCCGCGATGAAGCGCGCCGGCCTCCCCGTGATCCCAGGCTCCGAAGGCCCGGTCCGCACGTCGTCAGAGGCGCTGCGGATCGCCGAGGCCATCGGGTACCCGGTCATGCTGAAGGCGATCGCCGGCGGCGGTGGCCGCGGTATGCGGAAGGTCGAGTCAGCGAAGGACCTCCAGCGGCTCTGGGAGCAGGCCCGCAGCGAGGCGAAGGCAAGCTTCGGCGACGACGGCATCTACCTCGAGCGCAATCTCGAGGGCGTGCGTCACGTCGAGGCCCAGATCCTTGTCGACGACCGCGGCGAAGGCGTCTGCATGGGGGAGCGCGAGTGCTCGATCCAGCGGCGCAACCAGAAGATGATTGAAGAGGCGCCCTCCATCTCCATCAACGAAGAGCTCCGCCGTCGCATCAAGCGTTACGCGGTCGATGCGGCTGTGCAGTTCGGCTATCGCGGCGTCGGAACGTTCGAGTTCCTCGTGGACGCGGCGGGCCAGCCGTATTTCATCGAGGTGAACGCGCGCATCCAGGTGGAGCACACGGTCACCGAGGCGGTCACCGGCATCGACCTCGTGAAGGAGCAGATCGCGCTCGCCGCGGGCGAGCCGCTGTCATTCTCGGACGAGCAGATCTGGGTGAACGGCCACGCCATCGAGTGCCGGATCAACGCGGAGGACGCGGAGGCGAACTTCGCGCCGTCCACCGGAACGCTCACGACCTGGCTACCGCCGGCCGGACCAGGCATCCGTCTCGACACACATTGCTTCCAGGGATACGAGGTGCCGCCGTACTACGACTCGCTGCTGGCCAAGGTCATCGCCTGGGGCCGCGACCGGACCGAGGCCGTCGCGCGCATGCAGCGCGCGCTCGACGAGTTCACGATCGTCGGAGTGACCACGAATATCCCGGCGCACAAGAAGATCCTCGCGAGCGAGGCGTTCAAGGCCGGCCAGGTAACGACGCACCTCATCGACACCGTGGGGATCGAAGCGTTGACCGCGTGAGGGTCGTCCTCGACCGCGCGGGCATCGAAGCGCTCATCCCGCATCGCGACCCGTTCCTATTCATCGACCGCATCGTCGAGCTCGAGCCCGGCGTGCGCTGCGTCGCGGAGCACGACTTCACGGGAGAGGAGTGGTACCTCAAGGGTCACTTCCCGGGAAACCCGATCGTGCCGGGCGTGATCCTCACCGAGAGCATGGCCCAAGCGGCCTCCGTGGCGGCGATGGCCCACCCCGATTACCGCGATGGCCTCGGCCTGTTCGCGGGCATCGAGGAGATGCGCTTCAAGCGCATCGTGAAGCCGGGGGACACCGGCCGCTTCGTGGCGGACGTCGAGAAGCTCCGCCGCGGCTTCGGCCGCGTGAACGTGAAGGCCTTCGTGGGCGACGAGCTCGCCGCGGAGGGCGTGATCCTCGCCGTGTTCCAGAAGAAGGCATGACCCGCTCCGCCGAGATCGTCGGTGTCCCGATGGACCTCGGCGGCTTCCGCCGCGGCGTGGACATGGGGCCATCGGCGATCCGCTATGCCGGCCTGCGCGGGCGGCTCGCGGGGCTCGGCTATCGGGTGCGCGACCGCGGGAATGTACGGGTCGCCGATCGCGACGAGGGTGTCGCTCAGGACTACCGGAAGGTGGACCCGGCAAAGATGGCCGGGCAGCCGCGCCAGGCACATCACGTCGACGAGATCGTCCGCGTCGCGGAGGAGCTCGCGAAAGCGGTGGCGGAGATCGCCCGCGGCGGATCGATCCCAGTCGTCCTGGGTGGCGATCACTCGATCGCGATGGGCACGCTCGCCGGTCTCGCGCGCGCCGGCCACCGTCCGGGAGTCATCTGGATGGACGCGCACGGCGACAGCAATTCACCGGAGACCAGCCCGTCCGGCAACGTGCACGGGATGCCGTTCGCGGTCGCGCTCGGCATCGCGGGCGATCCGTTCCCGGCGTCGCTCCGCGGGAGCGTGGACGGTACCTGCGGCGTACTCTTCGCGATCCGCGATATCGACATGGCGGAGAAGGAAAACATCAAGCGATCCGGTGTGACGCCGATCACGATGACCGATATCGACCGCACCGGCATGGCCGCGGCGATGGAGCGCGCGATCGCCGTCGCCGCCAAGGGTGACGGGATCCACCTCTCGCTCGATATGGACGCCATCGACCCCGACGTGGCGCCCGGCGTCGGCACTCCGGTCCGCGGCGGCCTGACCTACCGCGAAGCGCAGCTCGCGATGGAGATGCTGGCGGCGTCCGGAAAGCTGCGCTCGATCGAGGTCTGCGAGGTCAATCCGATCCTCGATCGCGAGAACCGGACCGCCGCGCTCGCCGTCGAGCTCATCGCGAGTGCGCTCGGGCAGACGATCCTCTAGCCCGGCGGAATCGTAGACTTGTCATCCTCATGCAGGCGAACAGCGAACGGCGCCGCGTGGTCGTGACTGGCCTCGGGATGATCACGCCCCTCGGCTCGACCGTCGAGAAGTCCTGGGCCGGGCTGAAAGCGGGGAAGAGCGGGATCGGCCCGATCACCCGGTTCGACGCGACGGACCTCGAGACGAAGATCGCGGGCGAGGTGCGGGACTTCGACGCGCTCGAGTACATGGACCGCAAGGAGATCAAGCGCGCGGATCGCTTCGCCCAATTCGCCGTCGCGACCGCGGGTCAGGCGCTGCAGGACGCGAAGCTCGAGATCACCAAGGAGCTGGCGCCGCGCGTCGGCGTCGTCTTCGGTTCCGGCATCGGCGGCGTGGGAACGCTCGTGGATAACATCCTTGCCCACCAGCGCGATCCGCGGCGGGTGTCGCCGTTCATGATCCCGATGATGATCATGGACATGGCCGCGGGCGAGATCGCGATGAAGTACGGCGCCAAGGGGCCGAACCTCGCGACCGTGTCGGCCTGCGCGTCGAGCGGCCATGCGATCGGCGAGGCGGTCGATACCATCCGTCGCGGTCAGGCGGACGTGATGCTCGGCGGCGGGAGCGAAGCGGGTCTCATCAAGGTCGCGATCGGCGCGTTCAACGCGATGCACGCGCTGTCGCGCAGGAATGAGGATCCGGAGCGGGCATCCCGTCCGTTCGATAAGGAGCGCGACGGGTTCGTGTTCAGCGAAGCAGCGGGCTGCCTCGTGCTCGAGGAAGAGGGATTCGCGCGCGCACGGGGCGCCCGGGTCCTCGCCGAGGTCGTGGGCTACGGCGCGACGGCGGACGCGTATCACGTCACCGCGCCGCCGGAGGGTGCCGAGGGTGCGGTCCGGGCGATCCGCATGGCGTTCGCCGACGCGGGCATCGAGCCGGCGGATATCGGCTACGTGAACGCGCACGGCACCTCGACCCAGGCCAACGACAGCGCCGAGACGCAGGCGCTGAAGACCGTCTTCGGCGAGCGTGCGTACAAGGTGCCGATCTCGTCCACGAAATCGATGACCGGCCACACTCTCGGCGCGGCCGGCGCGATCGAGGCCGTGATCTGCGTTCTCGCGATGCGCGACGGGATCCTGCCGCCCACGATCAATCACGAGAACCCGGACCCGCAGTGCGACCTCGACTACGTCCCGAACGTCGCTCGCGAGGCAGCGGTCGAGTACTCGCTGTCGAACTCGATGGGGTTCGGCGGGCATAACGTCGCCCTCGTGATCCGCAACCGGAACGGAGCGAGCTGATGGCGGACCCGAAGCGCGTCCGCGCCGAAGCAAGCGCGCTCGTTGAGGAGCTCTTGTCCCGTCTTGCGGTCTCCGATGTCCGTGCGCTCGAAGTGTCCCGCGGCGCCCTGCGGGTGCGGGTGAGCAAGGACGCGCCCGCAGCGACGATGGCCGTGAGCGCCGTGCCCGTCCCAACCGCGGCGGCCGCCGCAGCGCGGGCCAGCGCAGCGGGCGGTGGGGTCCAGGTCGGCAGCGCGGTCCCAGCGGCAGCGGCCGACGCGGTTGTTGCGCCGCTCACGGGCGTCTTCTACCGGTCGCCCTCGCCGCAGACCCCGCCGTTCGTGCAGATCGGCAGCCTCGTCGCGTCCGGCGACGTCATCGGGCTCATCGAAGCGATGAAGCTGTTCAATGAGATCCGCTCGACCAAGAGCGGCAAGGTGAAGCGCATCGCGGCGGAGAACGGGCAGCTCGTCCGCGCGCGCCAGCCCCTCATCGAGCTCGAGCCCTCCTGATGCCCGCGACGGACAAGGCCTGCCCGATCTGCGCTGCCGCGCTGGGCGACCAGCCGCCGTTCCGGCTGCGCTACGAGAGCAACCTCTACGCGTTCGACCGGGAGACCTGCAAGCGCATCTTCCAGGAGAACCCGGACCGTTATCTCGATGCCGGCGGAGGAATACTCCCGGAGCCGCGGTAGGGACGAAGGACGGCGAGCGTCACGCTCTGGATCGCGACCGCTGTGACGATCGCCAACGCGAACGCCGCTACGATCCCGAGCGGCTCGAGCGCCAGGGCGAGTGCCAGGTAGAAGCCGCCGAAGCCGAACAGACCGAAGAGGAGCCCGCGCCAGACGCCGATGGCGGCGGCCGGTCCCGCGAGCCGATGACCAAAGCCCGCAAGGATCATCGCGTACAGCGGTATCGTCGCGAGCAATCCGCTGAGTCGCGGTCCGAGCGCGACCGCTGCGGCCGTCACTGCCAACACGAGCCCGGTGGCAACGAGCATCCGCGCCGGTAGGTCCCACCACGGCAATGGCAGGCCGGTGATGTGGCCCGGGTCGGGCGCGAGCCGGATCGCGACGGGCAGCACGACGACGATCACGGCGGCCAATGGCAGCGCGGCGAGCTCGATCTGCCGCAATACCGCACCCGCGATCCCGAACGCGACGGCGCCTGCCGCGAGCGATGGCGTAGTGCCGCGGCCCAGGCGCGCGACGGCCATGTAGCTCAGCGCGACTGCCGCGCCCGCAAGCACGCCGGTCATGGCGCCGAGCGCGGCGTTCGCCGCGAACGTCGGGCCGTGATCAAGCGCCAGGAACAACGTGATCGGTCCGGAGGTGAAGGGGAAGCCAACGAGCCAACCGCTGATTGCATGCCCCCAACGGCGGCCCGCGAGGCTAGCCGTCGCGACGAGCACCGGCGTGAGAACGATCTTGAGCGCGAAGGCGGGGTCGATCAGGTGAAGAGTTGGGCAAGGACGAATACGACGGACATCGCGCTCACGAGGATCGTGATGCCCCAGCCAACGGTCAGGAGGAACCTACCACTGGCGAGGTCCCCGAGCAGCTTTCGATCGCCGGAGATGAGCATGACGAACACGAGGATGATCGGCAGCAGCAGGCCGTCGAGGACGGCTGAGAGGAAGATCGTCTGGATGAGGGGCAGCCCGGGAACGACGACGAACAGCGCACCGAATCCGACGAAGAACGCGAGCAAGCCGTAGAACACCGGCGCCTGGCCCCAACGCCAGTGGAGCCCGCGCTCCCAACCGAATGCTTCACACGCGAAATACGCGCTGCTCAACGGGACGACCCCCAGGCCGAGCAGCGAGGCCGCGAGAAGACCGATGCCGAAGAGCACGGTCGCGCTGCGGCCGGCCAGGGGTCCCAGGGCGAGCGCCGCATCGGCAGCGTCGGTGATCGCACCGCCCGATTTCCATATCGTCGCGGCACAGGCCACGACGATGAACGCGGCCACGCCGTTGGTGATGAGCGTACCGAGGGTCACATCGACGCGCTCATGCGTGAGATCCCGTGGACCCAGGCCCTTGTCGGCGACATACGACTGGATGAACGCCTGCCCCCAGGGCGTGATCGTCGTCCCGACGACGCCGACGAGCGTGAGGAAGTAGGCAGCCGTGCCGGTGATCTCCGGCACGACGAGCGACGTTGCCGCATGTGCCCAGTCCGGCCTCGCGAGCGTCGCCGAGACCGCGTAAGCGATCGAGACTGCCGCGCCGACGGCGAGGAACGCGTACTGCACCGGACCGAAGGTGCTCCGCGCGAGCACGATCACGACGAGCGCGGCGGCGGCGATGCTGCTCAGTTGGGGTGGCACGCCGAACAGCGAGAGCGCGGCCGCGATGCCCGCGAACTCGGCGACCGTCGTGCCGAGGTTCGCGATCAACACTACGGCGACGGCCAGGGCCGTCCAGCGGACGCCGAATCGCTCGCGGATGACGCCCGAGAGTCCTTGGCCCGTCGCGATGCCGAGCCGGGCGCCGACCTCTTGCGTGAAACCAAGCGCGATCATGGTAACCAGCAGCGCCCACATCAGACCGTAGCCGTACTGCGCGCCCGCCAGCGAGTACGTCGTGATCCCGGCCGCGTCGTTGTCGGCGAATCCGCTCACCAGACCGGGCCCCAGGACCACGAGAAACGCGCTCAGGCGCGGTCTCCGCAGTCGCGCCCGGCCTGACCGTCTCGCCGGCGACGCGTCGGTCATCGCGCCGAGCTACGACCCGAGCGCTTCTTCCAACCGCGCGGCAGTATGAGATCGACCACGTCGTCGACCGTCACGGAGCCGATCAGGCGATGGCGCGCGTCGATCACCGGTAGCGCAAGGAGGTCGTACTTCGCGATGAGCGAGGCGACGTCCTCCTTGTTCGTGGCGGCGTCCACCTTCAGAACGTTCGGATTCATGATGTCCGCGAGTGGCGTCTCCGGCGCCGCGACGACCAGGTCCCGGAGCGACACGTTCCCGTCGAGGCGACCTTCGGCATCCACGACGTAGAGGTAGTAGATGAGCGCAGGATCCGGTTGCAGCTCGCGCAGCCGGTCGATTGCCTGCGCCGCCGTGAGGTCGCGCGGCAGGGCGAGGAAGTCGGTCGTCATCATGCCGCCCGCGGAGTCCTCTGGGTAGGCGAGCAGCTCCGCGACGTCGGCGCCTTCCTCTTCGTCCATGAGCTCGATGAGCTCGTCGCGCCGCTCTTCGGTGAGGTCCTGGAGGAGGTCAACGGCCTCGTCGGGGTCCATCTCCTCGAGGATGTCCGCGGCGCGCTCCTGCTCGAGGTCGCCGACAATCGCAGCCTGCATCTCGGGATCGATCTCGCCGAGCGCCTCGGCCGCGGTCTCGACGTCGAGCTGCTCGAACACCACACGCCGCTCGTCGGCGGTCATCTCTTCGACGATGTCGGCGATGTCCGCGGGGTGCAGCAGCGCGAGCTTCTGATGCGGCACGGTGAGTCGCACGTTCTGCTCGCTCGATTCCAGCGGCTCGACGAGGTGCCACGGGATGATGCCGCGCGGCAGGCGCCGGCCGAAGAGGCCGGTCAAGCGCTCGCCGCCGACCCGGCGCAACAGCCCCCGGAGTCCCACGTCGGCGCCCACCAGCCGGAGCTGGCCGGCCTTGTCCTCAAGCTGGAGATCGTTCACCCGGACGACCTTGGCCCCGTGGGTGTCGACGATCTGCTTGTCCAGGAGGTCACGGGCCAGGCGGAGCGCCTCGGGCGGCAATTCGAGCCCGCTGCCTCCGGCGTCCAGGGGCTCGCGGAGCCGGTATCGATCGCCTTCGGACTCCAGATCGGCCCACCGCAGGACGCGCTCGCCCCGCTCCGAGCGGATGATGGCCCACTGCACGGCCGGGAATTGCTCGCGTGGGATCACGGCGACGTCCGTGAGCCTGCCGACCATGGCGCCCGACGGATCGATGACCCGGCGCTGCTGGATCTCCGAGAGGTATGGCACGAATGGGAGCGTAGCCCGCGAGCCGCTAGAATTCACTTATCACCCGAATGGCCGCGACGCATCGTGTGCGTCTGCGTTGGAGGCGATGACCATGACTTCCACGATCGAGCCCGGTGTCCGGACGCGTGCTTTTGCTGACAAGGCCGTGCAGGCCGCCCTCGAAGCGGACTGGGCGCGGGCAACCGACCTCAACACGCGGATCCTCGCGGCGAATGCCGAGGATCTCGAGGCCCGAAACCGGCTGGGCCGGGCGCTCCTCGAGACCGGCAAGCTCGACGAGGCGAAGGCCGCCTACGGCGAGGTCCTGAAGGCCGAGCCGAACAACCCGATCGCCCTCCGGAACGTCGCGCGGCTCACGACGCTGCTCGAGTACAAGACGAAGATCAACACCACGAAGTCCAAGACCCAGCCGCGTCTGTTCATCGAGGACATGGGGAAGACCGGCATCCTGCGGCTCATCAATCCGGCGCCGCCGCAGGTCGTCGCCAAGTACTCGCCCGGCGCCGAGGCCGAGCTCCGCGAGCGCGACGGCCTCATCGCCGTGCACGCGCGCGACGGCGAGCTCCTCGGCTTCCTCGAGCCGAAGGTCGGCCGCCGCTTGCTGGACCTCATCAAGACCGGCAACGAGTATGTCGTCGCCGTCGTGAGCAATGACCAGCAGAACCCGCGGGTCGCGATCCGCGAGACGCTCCAGAGCCCCGAGAACGCGCAGCGCATCTCCTTCCCGGGGCATCACCGCCCGGCCGAAACGAAGGAGCGCGCGTATATCAAGGGCAACTTCTTCCGCTTCGGCGGCGAGGAGGAGGACGACGCCGATGAGTCGGACGAGTCCGAGCCGGTGCTCACGGCGCAGTCCGACGACGACGCCGACCCAGCCGCCCTCGATGAGCCGCTCGCGGTCGAGGCCGACGACGACGATGACGAGGACGAGGCCGACGAATAGAGGCGGCCCGCTCTTTCTAGCGGCCCTTCTCATCGCGAGCGCCTGCGAGCCCGCACCGAAGGTGGTGCCCAGCGGCGACGTCGTGAGCGCGCCGAAGATCGCGCACGCCGCCGGCGATGCCCTGCTGCAGCTGTCGGCTTATGACTACGCCCTGGCTGGCGGGTACGCCGGCGAGAAGACCCGGATCGTGTCCTACGCGCGCTACGCCGCCGTCGCCCGAGGCCTCCTGCCGAAGGTCTCCGACGTCATCTCGACTGCGCTCGCGGCCACTGCGAATGCCGCAGGACCCGTTCGCAACAGCGTCGTCGCGCTCGCCGACGCCTTGAACGCGCTCGCCAAGGACACCGGGACCTATGCCGACGCGGGCGAGCCGGCCACCTTCGCGAAGGTGATGGGCGATGTCGCCTCCGGCTGGGATCGCCTGCAGGCTCTCGCGGCGACGCTGCCGCCCGACCCTGACCTGCAGAAAACCATCAGTCGTGGCACCTCGTTCACGGTCAGCTCCCGCTCCGACCCGCTGTACGCGCTCACCGCGGGCCCCTATGCGACGGCCGCCGACGCGGACGCCGCCGCGAAAAAGATCGGCGCGGTGGTCTCGGTGACCCGGGCCGCGCCGTTCGTCATCCGCGTCGCGACCTATCCGACCCGCGCGCAGGCCGATGCGGCTGCGACCGCGCTCAAGCCGAAGGGGATCGACATCACCGCGGTGAGCGAGGAGCGGACCTATGCGTTCGCGCGCGGGCCGGTCGCGCCGGATATCGAGCTCTGGCGCGAGCCGGCCCGGATCTTCGACACCTGGAGTGGCGCGCGCCGCGTCGCGATGTCCCCCGACGGGAAGTGGCTCGCGACCGGCAGCGACGACGGCACCGTCGCGATCTTTTCGGCCGACGGCGGCCTCCAGTCACTGCCGAGGTTCAGCGCCGGCATCTCGCAGCTGCTGTTCAGCTCAGACGGTACCTGGCTCCTCGCGGGCGGCGCCGTGACGGCGACGTTCAGCGTGCCTGCGGGCGTCTCGACGGGCTCGCAGATGCGCTTTCCCGCCGCCGTGAGCCAGGCGGTGTTCATCGGGATTCCCGGCGGCCGGGCATTCATCGCGGTCTCGAAGGGCGCCACCGGTCTGCCGAGCGGGGGTGGTGGCACGATCGGCGCGCGCGCGCCCGATGGCGCGGTGCTCGGCGCACCATTCCCGGTGACCACGCCTGCGGCGGGCGGGTTCCTCGCGGCGAGCGATCGCGGGGAGCTGTTCGTGGCGACGACGTCCGCCGGCGGCACCGATGTCGAGGTCCTTCGCCTCGGGGCCGATCGCACCCCCCGCGGCGTCGTCCGCGTGCCCGGGGTCGTGAGCGCGTTCGCGACCGATCCGCGCGGCGATCGCGGCGCGATCGTCACGGATCAGGGCACGTTCCGCGTTCTGCTCCACGACCCGAACCCGATGGCCACGCTCGCCAAGGTCGGTGTCTCGGTCCGCGAGGTGGCCTTCGGCGCCGACGGGACGCTCTACCTCCTCGAGAAGGAGAAGCTTACGGCGCTCAGCGCCGATGGAGCGCTCCGCTGGCAGGTGCCGCTCACCGACGGGCGCCGGCTCCTCGTCGGGTCGCGAACGGTCGTGCTCGACGCGCCGGATGCCGTGCTCGCGATCGCGGCCGATGGCACCATCGACGGGCTCGGCGTGGACGGCACGGCCCAGGACCTCGCCCTCTCGAGCGACGGCAAACGAGTCGCGGTGGTGGTCGAGGCAAGGCGAGCCGTAGTCTTCAACCTGCAGTGACCAATGAACGGATCGACGCATTTGTCCCCGTCGAGGCCGTTCCTCTTCCCAGACCGCTCCACCGCTTCGGACCCGCGTTCCCGCCGAGCCTCGCCGAGGTCTACGCGAACGCCTACACGGAGCCGGGGGCCATCGTGCTCGACCCGCTCGCGCACCCGTATTCGGCGGCGGACGCCGTCCAGCGCAAGGACCGTATCGGGCTCGCGCGATCGTCCCAGGCGATCGGCGCCTGGGCCCGCGGTGTGATCGCGGCGGCCCCCCCGCCGGGCGAAGTGACGGCCGGGCTCGAGGCCGTCAGCGATAGCAGCCTCGCCGGCGCGCCCCATCGCGGCCTGATGCGCGAGCTCTACCAGTCGCACTGCGGCACCTGCCGCGCTCCGGTCGTCGTCGAGGCGTTCCTCTGGGACCGCGACGCGCTGGCACCCACGAAGAAGGCGTTCCGCTGCGGCATCTGCGCGCGCGAGGGGCGCGCCCTGCTGATCGAGCCGGTGAGCGCGCTGGACGAGGAGCGCGCGAGGCGCGTCGAGGGCGACGGCCTCGCGTACTGGCAGTTCGTCGAGCGATTCGGCCCGGGCGAGGAGCGCCGGGTTCTGGCCCAGAGCCTCGCGTCGCTCTACACGCCGCGGAACCTCGCGGCCCTGATGGGCACGCTTCGCGCGGTCGAGACCACGCTGCCCGAGGGGCCGGTGCAGGCGTTCCTGCGCCTCTGCCTGCTCGAGGTCGTCGTCTCCGGCAGTCGGCTCAACGCGGTCGCCGGCCACGGCGCGCCTCTGCGGATCGAGAAAGGCCGCGCCCGCCGAGGCCAGGCCGCGCAGTCGCGCGAGGTAAACGTCTGGCTCGAGTTCGAGCGCACCGCCCGCGAGCTCGCAGCGTGGCTCGCCATTGACCCGCCGCCGCACGTGTCCGCCGCGCGCACGGCGCCGGCCGATCTCGTGCTCGTCCGGGCACCGGTCGATGATCCGCTGGGCGGCTGGGCGTTCGTCGCGAGCGTGCTCCTCGCCGGCGCGCGGGACGACCCGCCCGGCGACGCGGACGGCCGGCTCGCGGCCCGCGAGCGCGTGCTGCGGACGCTTCGGGCGGCGCTCATGGACGCGCACCGGGCGTCGCGCGCGGATGCGCCCGCGGTCGTCTACGTCCCGCACGCCGATGCCGTGACCGTCGCCGCGTGTGCGCTCGCGGGAGCCGGTGCCGGTTATCGGCTGCGCGGCGCCCAGTATCAGCGCGACGCCCTCCCGACGGCGGTCGGCGGGATCGGTGGCGCGGTCGCGATCCTCGACTTCGATCGCGACGTTCCTCTGCTGAAGGATCAACGACCCGCCGATTCGCTCACGATCGAGGAAACGATGCGCGCGGGCGTGCGCGCCGCGATCGTCGCGCGCGGCGAGCCGGTCTCGCAGGATCGGGCGGCGGTCGCGGCGCTCAACGCGCTCGCGGAAAAGGGCGTGCTCGGCTCGCTCGCGCTCGCGCGCGCCGGGGGCGTGTCCGAGCTCGAGCTGTTCCTCGACCATTTCCGGTCCGCGCTCGGCGACGCCGGCCGATCGGGCATCGAGCGGCTCGACGGCGAGGATCCGCATTACGGCCTGATCCGCGGCGCCGACGATCACGCGCCGCTCGACGATCGCGTCGAATGGGGCGTCTGGGGGGTCCTCGCGGCGGGGCGCGACGTCGACACGCGATCCCTGCTGAAGCGCACCTACGGTCTGTTCCGCGGGGTCGAGACGCCGGACCGCGAGCTCGTCGAGCGTTGCATCGCCGCCTACGGGGTCCAGGGCGACGACGGTCGCTGGAATCTCCGCGAGGTCGATGCGCTCGCCCGACGCCAGCTGGACCAGACGACACTCGCCGCGAGCCTCATCGAGACCGGGCACCGCATCGGCTTCAAGGTCCAGATCGGGCGCGACCTGCGGCGCCGCGCGCTCGGCAGCGCCTACGCCGGCCGCGCCAACCTCCTCGCGGACCTTCTCTCGGATCAGGAGAAGACGACGCCGCTGGCCAGAGCGCTCCGCGGCCCCGGCGAGATCCTCGACGCTGTGGACCTCGCCTGGTACGACCGGGGCAAGATGGTGTTCCTCTGGCAGCTCGACTGGACGGCGCGGCTGCACCGGAGCCTCGTCGCGATCGGGGAGCAGATCCCCGACGACGACCGCGTGTTCCGGTTCATCGCGGTCGCCGACGAACGGCGCCCGCTCGCGGCATTCAAATTGGAGCGTTCCCCGGTCCTGCGGCAGGCGGTTCGACGCCGGGGCTGGAGGTTCGTAAAGTGGTCCCCACTGCGGGCCTTCGCGCTCGATCCGGAAGCGGGCCTCGACGGGCTCGAGCCGGTCCTGGGCCTTGAACCTGCAGTGGAACAAGCGGGACAGCAGCTCGCGTTCAAATGGTAGTGCGGGTTTTCCCGCGAGCGCGGCGAAGCAAATAGCAAGGAGCATTACAAAAATGGGAAAGCCCACCGTCGTCACCGATCAGACATTCGAGCAAGAGGTCCTCAAGTCGGACACCCCCGTGCTCGTTGATTTCTGGGCCACCTGGTGCGGTCCGTGCCGCATGGTCGCGCCGGTCCTCGAGGAGATCGCCGGCGAGAGCGACAAAGTGCGCATCGCCAAGCTCGATGTCGATGCGAACCCGCTCACCGCGGGCCGCTTCGGCGTTCGGTCCATCCCCACGATGATCCTGTTCAAGGACGGCAAGGAGGCCAAGCGGCTCGTCGGCTACATGCCGAAGGAGCGTCTCCTCGAGCAGATCCAGCCCCACATGGTGGCGTAACGCGCCGTCGCTTGCCTATCTAGACTTGGACTGCCAGTGAACGTCGGCATGTGGGGACGGGCGCTCATCACAATCCAGCGGGTCGACCGTGCTGCCTGGCAGCGGCTGGACATCGTGTCTCGCTGGCTCATCGTGGCCCGAGCTTCGGTGCTCGTCATCACCTTCATCTCGGTCGCGATCGCGGGTCTGCTCGCGATCCGCGCCGGCCGGTTCGACGCGCCACTCTGGGTGCTGTCGGCGCTCGCGCTGCTCCTTGCCCACGCGACGAACAACCTGCTCAACGACCTCACCGACCATCTGAAGGGCGTCGACAAGAACAACTACTTCCGCGCGATCTACGGTCCGCATGCGCTCGAGCACCAGCTCCTATCCACGCGGGGACTGCTCGCGTACGCGGCGTTCAGTGGCCTTATCGCGCTCGCGATCGGCGGGTACCTCGTGTCGGTGCGCGGGCCACTTGCCCTCGCGCTCTTCGCGGCGGGGGCGTTCTTCGTCCTCTTCTACACCTGGCCGCTCAAGTACATCGGGCTCGGCGAGGTCGCGGTGCTTCTCGTCTGGGGCCCGCTCATGATCGGTGGCACCTACTTCGTGGTCTCCGGCGTCTGGGACTGGGATGTCGCGCTCGTCGGCCTCCCATACGCGCTCGGCGCGACGACCGTCATCTTCGGCAAGCACATCGACAAGCTTGAGGATGACCGCGCGCGCGGCATCCATACGCTGCCGGTGCTCATCGGCGAGCGCGCGGCGCGCTGGACCATCGGCGCGATGATCGTGCTGATGTACGCCACGGTCGTATATCTTGTGATCATCGGTTTTGTCAGCCCGGTTGTGCTCGTCGTCTTCTTCGCACTCCCGCGGGCCCGCACGGCGCTCGACCTCTTCTCGAAGCCGCGGCCGACGGAGCGCCCGGAGCACTGGCCCGCGTTCGTCTGGCCGTTGTATTTCGTGCGCGCCGCGTTCAGCCACAACCGCCGCTTCGGGCTGCTCCTCCTTGTTGGCCTGGCCGGCGACGTCGCGCTCCGCCTCCTGCTGCGCTAGCGCCCGCGCCGGCGATCCAGCCGACGGATGGCTTCCCAACGCCGGGGGCTTTGCCGAAATGGTAAGCGCAGGCTAACCTAATACCGATGGATGATGCGCTTCGCGCGATCGCCGAGCCGAGACGACGGGAGATCCTCCGTCTCGTCTGGCACGAGGAGCGGTCGGTAGGCGAGATCGCCTCGCATTTCGACGTCACGAGGCCCGCGATCTCGCAACACCTGCGGGTCCTCGAGGACGCCGGTCTCGTGACGCTCCGCCGGGACGGTCGTCGCAGCATCTATCGCGCGCGCCGCGGCGCCCTCCAGGAGCTCCGCACGTATCTGGGCGCGTTCTGGGATGCCGAGCTCGCCGGCCTGAAGGCCGCCGCCGAGCGTGCGGAGCGCGAGAAAGGGAGCCATGAGTACCGACGTCGACGTCATTGAGCGCGTGATCGACATCGCGGCCTCGCCGGAGACCGTCTTCACGCTCCTCACGGATCCCGCGGAGTACGTGCGGTGGAAGGGACGGCTCGCGGAGCTGGACCCGCGCGCGGGTGGGCGGTTCCACGTGTTGATCAACGACACGGCCGTGCGTGGCGAATATGTCGAGGTCGTGCCGAATCGCCGCGTCGTGTTCACGTGGGGCTGGGAAGGCGCCGATGCGATCGTTGGGCCGGGTGGGTCAACGGTCGAGATCGACCTCGAGCCGCGCGACGGCGGCACGCGCCTGCGGCTCGTGCACCGGGGTCTGCCCGCGGCCGAGCTCGCGAGCCACACGGCGGGCTGGGACTACTTCCTGCCCCGGCTCACCGCGGTCGCCGAAGGGAGGGAGCCTGCCGCCTGACGCGACGTCCTGTGCGCGATGAATAGAGGGGGACCATGGGAAATCCGGTCACGAATTTCGAGATCAACACGAGCGACCCGGCGAAGGCCCGGCAGTTCTACAGCGACGTCCTCGGCTGGAAGATGCAGCACATGCCCGAGAACAACTACACGTTCGTCGACACCGACGCGGGCGGCAAGGGCATCGGCGGGGGCATCGGTCCGTTGCGCGGCCCGAAGCCGTTCGTCACGTTCTACGTCGTCGTCCAGGACCTCGATGCGACGATGAAGAAGGCGACGAGCGGCGGCGGGAAGGTCGTCTTCCCGGTGACGAAGGTCGGTCCGACGACCACCATCGCGCTGTTCAGCGATCCCGACGGGAACGTCATCGGACTGACCGACGGGAAATAGGAATCACATCCGCTCGCCGGCGGCCGCGGTGCGGTGCCGGCGAGCGGTTCGCGACCTACGATCGATCGGCGATATCGGTAACCTGAGAGCGTGACCGTCGCCGAGCCCACCTTCCTCGATCCCGTGGTGACCGCGGCCGCACCCTCGTCCAGGGCCGAAGAGCTCTCGCTCCGCGGGCGGCGCGGCCGGGTGCTCCTCGGCACGATCACCGCGGCGCATTTCGCGCACCACACGAGCAACAGCCTCCTCAACCCGCTCCTCCCACTCATCCGCGACACGTTCGCCATGAGCTACGCGCAGTCAGGGTTCGCCGTCTCCGCGTACGCGCTCAGCCTTGGGTTCTCGAACGGCCCGATCGGATTGCTCGCGGATCGCATCGGCTCGCGGACGGTGATCGCCGTCGGCCTCGTGCTCACGGGCGTCGTGAGCGCGGCACTCGCGCAGGCCGGGGATTACGGCCAGCTCCTCGTGCTGTTGATCGCCCTCGGCGTCATCTCGGGTACCTACCACGCACCGGCGGCGGCGCTCATTGCGCGCTCGTTCTCCCCTCGCGTCCGTGGCGCCGCGATGGGCTTCCATATCACCGGCGGCCACCTCGCATTCTTCGCGGCGCCGCTCCTTGCCGCGTACCTCGCGACCGCGACCGGGACGTGGCGCACCTCCTACCTGTGGTTCGCCATCGTCCCCATCGTGTTGGGCGGTCTCCTGTGGCTCGTCGCGGCACCGGATCGCCGAGCCCGAGCGGTCGGCGACATCTGGGCCCCGTTCCGCGAGATCAGGACGGTCATGCACACCATTGGGCCGCTCGTCTCGCTCTCGGTCGCGTTCCAGGTCGGGATCTCGGCGATGTTCGCGTTCCTCGCGCTTTATCTTGTGGATGCTCGCGGCATGGCGCCTGCGCTTGCAGCCACGGCCTTCGGTTTCACCCAGCTCATCGGCGTCGTGGGCGCGCCCGCCGGCGGCTGGCTCTCGGACCGGCTCGGACGCCGCACCCCGATCCTCATCTCGCTCGCGCTCATCGGGCCGTCGGTCTTTCTCATCTCGGTCGTCCCGAACGAGCTGCTCGTGCTGCCCCTCACCGTGTTCGGCCTCGCGTTCTCCATGCGCGGGACGGCGACCGAGGTGCTCGTCATGGACACGGCGCCCGCGGAGCGGCGCGGCGCGGTGCTCGGCGCGTATTACCTCGCGGCGCAACCGATCGGCGGCATCGCGACGCCGATCTTCGGAGCGATCGCCGGCGTCACCGGGATCGCGGCCGCGTTCAGCGGCGTCGGGCTGCTGCTCGCCGCGATGTCTCTCGTCGCCGTCATCGCCGGCCGCCGCATGCGCCAAGGTTGAGCGATACCCGCCCCGCCTTGTCGCGTGTCGACCTACCATTGACCGCATCGCCGAAGAGATCCCCTCGAGAGTGCGCGTCTGCCGGTGCAGGCCGCGGTCTTCAAAACCGTTGACGGGGCGTAGCACGTTCCGTGGTGGGTTCGACTCCCATGCACTCTCGCAGTGAGCAGGCAGGAGCTCGCATCCGAGCTCGAGGGCCCGGCCACGGATCTCGCCGCGGACGTCGAGCCCGGGCGGACGTCGGCGCTCGCGGCACTTCGCTACCGCGACTTCCGGCTTTTCTGGTTCGGACTTCTTGTCTCGAACATCGGCACGTGGATGCAGATGTTCGGACAGGGCTATCTCGTCGTCCTGCTCGCGGTGCGCGACGGTGTGCCGCAGCTCGCCCCGCTGTATCTCGGCCTCGTGGGCCTCGCCCGCGCGGTCCCCGGTCTCGCCCTCGGTCTCTTCGGTGGCGCCGTCGCCGATCGCGCGGATCGCCGCCGGCTGTTGCTCGTCACGCAGTCCGCGGCCGCAGTCACCGCCGCGGTCCTCGCGGGGCTCGCGATCAGCGATCGGGTCAACATCGTCGAGATCCTGCTGCTCGGCGCGCTGAATTCGACGATCTTCGCGTTCGACGCGCCCACGCGGCAATCGATGGTCCCCCGGCTCGTCCCGGAAAAGGATCTGATGAGCGCGATCGGCCTCAACTCGGCGGGCTTCAACGGCCCGCAGGTGATCGGTCCGGTCATCGGTGGGCTGATCTTCGCGCCGTTTGCCGGAACGCCCACGTTCGGTGCCGGTCTGCTGTTCGGGCTCAACGCCGTCTCCTATGTCGCCGTCGTCGTCGCGCTGTTGAAGATGCGACCCGTCGCGGCCGTCGAGCGGGATCCCGGCACGACGATGCTCGATTCGATCCGCGAGGGCCTCGCGTACATCCGCCGCGACGTCGTCGTCCGCTGGGTCATCGTGCTGACCGCGACGGCAGCCTTGTTCGGGCGCTCGTACCTCCAACTGCTTCCCGCCTTCGCGTTCAACACCCTGAACGTCGGACCGGTGGAGCTCTCGTGGATGCTCGCCGCGTCGGGTATCGGATCCCTCGCGGGCTCGCTGGTGACGGCGTCTCTCGGTCGCTTCGAACGCCGCGGCGCCCTCCTGACCGTATCGGCCGTCGCGTTCGGCGCGATCCTCATCGTGTTCACGCTGCAGCGCTCGCTGGGCCCGGCGCTCCCGCTCCTGCTGCTGCTCGGCTTCGTCACGATGCTCTTCCTCGGGATGGCGACCACGTTGCTCCAGACGCGCTCGCCCGATCATCTCCGCGGCCGCGTGATGAGCGTGCAGACGATGATGTTCATGGGGCTGATCCCGCTCGGCTCGATGGTGATGGGCGCCATCGGCAGCGTGGTGGGGATCGCCGGCGGACTGCTGACCGGGGCCATCGTGTGCACCTTCGTCGCGCTCACTGCGCTCGTTCGCGTCGCGCCTCTCCGCGACGCGAGGGCCGCCCCGCGCGGAGCCGGAGGGCGGCTCCGCTCGAGCCTGCGCTGATGCGGCGGATACCGGCGTTCGTCCTCGCGATCGCCCTTGGCAACCTGCTCGTCCCGTTGAACTCGACGATGATCGTCGTCGCCCTTCCGCTCATCGGGCGCGACCTGGACGCCGACCGGATCGCCTCGGCCTGGCTCATCACGTCGTATCTCATCGTCATGGCCTCGCTGCAGCCCATCGCCGGCCGGCTCGGCGATCGCTTCGGCCGGCGCCGGTTCATGCTCGGCTCGCTCGGCTACTTCATCGTCGCGTCGCTCGGCGCCGCGGTCGCACCGAACCTGTTCGTGCTCATCGTGTTCCGTCTGCAGCAGGCCCTCGCGGCCGCGGGCGTCGTGCCGAACAGCCTCGCCTTGCTGCGTGGCCGCGCGGTGGACGGTAAGGCAGGCGCGTATTTCGGGATCTCCGGCGCAACGACGACCATCGGTGCCGCCGTCGGGCCGCTCCTCGGCGGGCTTCTGTCGGCCCTCGACTGGCGGCTGATCTTCCTCGTGAATGTGCCGCTCGCGGCGCTGGCGCTGTTCGTCGCCGCACGCTCGCTGCCGGCTGGCGAGCCACCGCGCAGGACCGCGCGGCCCGATATCGCCGGGGCCGTTGCGCTTGGCGTCCTGCTGTCGGCCGCGGCCTGGACCCTCACGAGTGCCACGACGACGCTGCCGCCGGCGGTCGCGGTCGGGATCGCCATCACGATCGCCATCGGGAGCGTCGTCTTCGTGCGATACGAGCTCCGGCATGAGGATCCGGCACTCCCACCGCGATTCTTCACGGTCCGGGGATTCACCGCGGCCAACCTCACTATCGCCTGTTCGAACCTCGCGCTCTACGGCACGTTCCTCGCCGTGCCGGTGATCCTTGCGGGCACCGGCCCCGATGCGACGGTCCACGCCGGGATCGCGCTCTCGGTCCAGGCCATCGCGATGATGCTGCTGTCGCCGGTGAGCGGGATGCTCGTCGACCGGGTCGGCGCGCGCTGGCCCACCGCGATCGGCGGTCTGCTTATCGCCGCCGCCCTTGGCGCGCTCGCGATCCTCGGTCCGCGGGGAGGGTTCGAGGCGATGCTCGTGCTGATGCCGATCATGGGCGCCGGGGTCGCGCTGACGTTCCCGGCGACGCGGATCGCAGCGATGGACGCGGTCCCCGCGCGGTTCGCCGCCCTCGCCTCGGGCGTGACCTCCTCGAGCCGCTACTTCGGCGGGATCCTCGGGGCGCTCGTCGCGGGCGTGGCGCTCGCGGACGCCCGCGCGCCGCAGGTGACGACCTTGTTCGCGGTGCTGGCTCTCTCCGGACTCGCCGCAGCGGTCGTCGGCACCCAGCTGCCCGCCCGGATCGCGCATCCGGCTGAGATCGATCCCGGGCTCGCTCCGGACGCAGGCATACTGAGCGACCCGTGAGCACCCACGTCCTGCACTTCACCTTGAACGGCGATCCCCGGCAGGTCAGCGTGCCCGCCGACCGCCTTCTGCTCGAACTCCTCCGCGACGACCTGGGTGCGACCGGTACCAAGGAGGGGTGCTCGATCGGAGTCTGCGGGATCTGCACCGTCCTGCTTGACGATGAGGTGGTCTC
>DASZZF010000011.1:0-112054 GCA_035543375.1 Candidatus Limnocylindria bacterium | reverse complement strand
GGTCGTGGTCGTCGCGACCTGAAGGTGCACCGTATGGCGCACCTTGAAGTCGTGCTCGACGAGAGGGGGAGCTAGCCGTGGGCCAGAAAACGCATCCGATCGGATTCCGCCTCGGTTTCACGAAGACGTGGAACGCGAAGTGGTTCGCGAACAAGAAGAACTACCCGGTGCTCCTCAAAGAGGACATCGGGATCCGCAACGCGATCCGCGGGCGGCTCCGCGATGCGGCGATCGCCCGCATCGACATCGAGCGCTCGGCCAACCAGGTGACCGTGACGATCCAGACGGCCAAACCCGGCGTCGTCATCGGAAAAGGCGGCGCGAAGGTCGAGGAGCTCCGGCAGGTTCTCGGAAAGATGACCGGCAAGATGGTCAAGGTGAACATCTTCGAGATCCGCTACCCGGAGCTCGACGCGAACCTCATCGCCGAGAACGTGGCGCAGCAGCTGGAGCGACGCGTGTCGTTCCGCAAAGTGCTGAAGCAGACCGTCTCCCGGTCCATGAAGGCGGGCGCCAAGGGCGTGCGCATCGCCGTGGCGGGCCGCCTTGGCGGCGCCGAGATGTCGCGTCGCGAGTGGGAACGCGAGGGCCGCGTCCCGCTGCACACACTCCGTGCCGACATCGAGTTCGGCCGCTCGATCGCGAAGACGACCTACGGCACGATCGGCGTCAAAGCCTGGGTCTATCGCGGTGACATCGAGCCGTCACCGCGTCAGGTCTCGCAGAACGCACCGGCCGCCGCCGCGCGGCCGGCCGCTCCGGCCCCGGCCGCTCCGGCTCCGGCGGCGCTGGCGCCGAGCCCGGTCGGTCCGGCGGGCGCTGCTTGATGCTGCAACCCAAGCGGCTCAAGCACCGCAAGTTCCAGCGCGGTCGCATGAAGGGCGCCGCTTCGGGCGGCGCGTTCATCGCGTTCGGCGACTTCGCCCTCCAGGCGCAGGAGCCGTGCTGGATGACGGCGCGGCAGATCGAGGCCGCGCGTCGCGCGATCGTCCACCACCTGAAACGCGGTGGAAAGGTCTGGATCCGCGTGTTCCCGGACAAGCCGGTGACGAAGAAGCCGGCCGAAGTGCGGATGGGCTCCGGCAAGGGCGCGCCCGACCACTGGGTCGCGGTCGTCCGGCCGGGCCGGATCCTGTTCGAGCTGGCGGGCGTCGATCCGCTCCTCGCGAAAGAGGCGATGCGTCTCGCGTCGTACAAGCTCCCGATCAAGACGAAGTTCCTGAGCCGCGAAAGCGCGGAGGTTGAAAGCAGTGCAACTGAAGGACATGCGGCGGCTATCTGAGACGGAGCTCGCCGATGAGCTCAAGAACGCGAAGGAGGAGCTGTTCAACCTCCGCTTCCAGCTGGCCACGCGCCAGCTGAAGAACTACCGCGGCCTTCCGGCCGCGCGTAAGCGGATCGCGCGCGTGCTCACGGTCCTTGACGAACGGAAGGCTGAGGCGAATGGCTGAGAAAACGTTGACGAGCCCAAAGAAGACGATCGCGGCGAAGAAGACGGCGTCGGCGAAGACGCCGGTGGCTGAAAAGACTCCCGTGGCTGAAAAAAGGGCCGCCACGGCGAAGAAGACGGTCGCCAAGGCGCCGGAGAAGAAGGCGACGAAGTCGACCGCCCGCAAGGCAAGCGCGGCGACGGCCGAGAAGAAGGCCGTGCCGGCCAAGGGCGCGGTACCGTCGATGCGCGCGCGTCCGGTGCGTCGGGCGGCCGCTTCGCCGACCGGTGACGCCGCGTCCGCGCCGGCCCACTCGTGGCGCCGCTCGCGCCGCCGGACCCGCGTCGGCCTCGTCACGTCCGCGAAGCAGGCGCACACGGTGACGGTCGTCGTGGAGCGCATGCGGGAGCACCCGCTCTACAAAAAGGTCATCCGCGTCCGCAAGAAGTTCGCCGCGCACGACGCGGCCGGCGACGTGCTGGCCGGAGACCTCGTGCGCATCCAGGAGAGCCGTCCGTTCAGCGCGAGCAAGCGCTGGCAGGTCATCGAAGTCCTCTCGCGGATCGGCGAGGCCGGCGCCGCGGCGCCACGCGCCGCCGACGTCGAAGAGCTCCTCGAGCAGGCCGAGGGCGTGAGCGAGCTGCTCGCGCGTCCGGCCACCGAGGCGAAGATCGACGACGGCAATGTGACGCGGGGGCCCGACGAGTGATCCGTCCCTATACCCGGGTCCGCTGCGCGGACAATACCGGCGCGCGCGAGCTCTCGGTCATCCGGGTGCTCGCCAGCTCGACCGGCACGTCCGCTTCGGTCGGCGACGTCTTCATCGCCGCGGTGAAGCAGGCGATCCCGAACGCGCAGGTGAAGAAGGGCGACGTCGTCCGCGCGGTCGTTGTCCGCCAGACCAAGGAGATGCGCCGGCCGGATGGCTCGCTCATCCGGTTCGACGACAACGCCGCCGTGCTTCTGACCCCGCAGAACCAGCCGCGCGGAACGCGCATCTTCGGGCCGGTGGCCCGCGAGCTTCGCGAGCGCAACTTCATGAAGATCGTTTCGCTCGCACCGGAGGTGCTCTAGATGGCGATCCGGATCAAGCGCGGCGATGAGGTCGTCGTGCTCGCGGGCAAGGACCGCGGCAAACGCGGCAAGGTCCAAGAGGTCCATCCCCGGTCGGGCCAGCTGGTGGTCGCCGGCGTGAACGTGGCGAAGCGGCACACCAAAGCGAATCCGGGCAAGAACGAGAAGGGCGGCATCGTCGAGCGGCTCGTACCGATGTCGGTCTCGAAGGTGATGCTGCTGTGCCCCCATTGCGGCAAGCCGGCGCGTATCGGTCATCGCATGGAAGGCGAGTCAAAGGAGCGGTACTGCAAGAGCTGCGAAGCGGCGCTCGGCTCGGAGGGCACTGCGTAATGACGACCGAGGTCAAGGCCCCCAGCAAGCGAAGCCCGTCGAAACGGAGCACCGGCGCAGCCCCGATGGCGACGTCCACGGGAGAGCTGGTCCACGTCACGAGCTCGCTCCGCGAGCGCTACGAGAAGAGCGTGCGTGATGAGCTGCGCAAGCAGTTCAGCTACGGGAACGTGATGGAGATCCCGCGCCTCGACAAGGTCGTGCTCAACATCGGCATGGGCGAGTCGATCGGGAACGGCAAGACGATGGACGCCGCGGCGAACGACCTCGCGCTAATCACCGGTCAGCGCCCCGTCGTCACGAAGTCGCGCAAGGCCATCTCGAACTTCCGCCTGCGCGTCGGCATGCCGATCGGCCTCAAGGTCACGCTACGGGGCGAGCGGATGTGGCACTTCGTCGAGAAGCTGGTCACCGTCGCGCTGCCGCGGATCCGTGACTTCCAGGGCATCCCGGAACGGAGCTTCGACGGCCGCGGCAACTATTCGCTCGGCCTCAAAGAGCAGCTCGTGTTCCCGGAGATCGAGTACGACAAGATCGACCGGCTGCGCGGTCTCGAGATCACGATCGTCACGACGGCGAAGACCGATGAAGAGGGGCGCGCGCTCCTCCGTCAGCTCGGCATGCCGTTCCGTGCAGCATCGAAGGAAGAGTGAACAGATGGCGAAATTGAGCCTCATCCTTAAGTCCCAGAAGACGCCGAAGTTCAAGACCCAGGGGTACCACCGGTGCCAGGTCTGCGGCCGCCCGCGCGCTTACATGCGCAAGTTCGGGCTCTGCCGGATCTGCTTCCGCGAGCGGGCGCTGGTCGGCGACCTTCCGGGCGTGACGAAGTCGAGTTGGTGAGCAGGTGACGATACAAATGACGACAACGACCGCGACCCCCACGAGCCCGACGACGGCCGAGCCGGCTGCCGAGGCCCCTCGCGTCGATCGCCCGCGCCGGGTGATCACGCCGAAGGCTCGGCGTCCGCGCGGCGTCACGGTGAGCGACCCGGTGGCCGACATGCTGACCCGCATCCGGAACGCCGTGAGTGCGCGCCACGACAGCGTCGCCATCCCCTCGAGCCGGATGAAGATCGAGATCGCCAAGATCCTGAAGTCCGAGGGGTTCATCGGCGGCTACGTCACCGAGGCCGCGAGCGAGCGGAAAGCGACGAAGGAGAGCGAGGTGCTCCCCGCGGGGACGCAGCTCGTCGTCCGCCTCAAGTACATCGGCGGGAAGACCCCCGCGGTGTCCGGGATCCGGCGCATCAGCCGTCCCGGCCTCCGGGTCTATGCCCGCAAGACGGAGATGCCGCGTGTGCTCGGCGGGCTCGGCGTCGCGATCGTGTCCACCTCGTCCGGCCTGATGACCGGGCGCGAGGCGGAGCGGAAGGGCCTGGGCGGCGAAGTCTTGGCGTACGTCTGGTGATGACCAAATGAGTCGTATCGGCAGGCTTCCGATCGCGATCCCGTCCGGCGTCGACCTCAAGGTGAACGGCAACGACATCACCGTGAAGGGCCCGAAGGGCGAACTCAGGCGGACCTTCCACCCGCTCGTGAAGATCACGCGTGAGGACGGCACCGCCCACGTGGTGCGCGCGGACGAGACCCAACAGGCTAAGGCGCTGCACGGGCTCTCGCGCTCGCTCCTTGCGAACATGGTGACCGGCGTCACGACCGGCTACGCCCGGGATCTCGAGATAAGCGGCACCGGCTACCGCGTGGCACTCGCGGGCAAGAAGCTCCAGCTCTCGCTCGGCTTCTCGCACCCGGTCGAGATCGATCCGCCCGCAGGCATCAGCTTCAGCCTGGAGACACCGCAGAAGCTGAAGGTCCAGGGCATCGACAAGCAGACGGTCGGCGAGGTCGCCGCCAAGATCCGCGCGCTCCGCGTCCCCGACCCGTACAAGGCGAAGGGCGTGAAGTACGCGGGCGAGTACATCCGCCGTAAGGCCGGCAAGGCCGGCAAGGTCGGCGCGAAGGCCTAGGGGAGGACCGCATGGTAGTCACTAGACGGGACGAGGCGCGCGGGCGGCGACACCGTCGCGTGCGCGCGCGCATCGCCGGGACCGCCGAGCGGCCGCGCCTCGCGGTCTATCGCTCGCTGTCGCAGATCTACGCGCAGGTCATCGACGACCGGAACGGCCGCACGCTCGCGGCCGCATCTTCTCTTCTTGAAGGTGGCGACGTCGACCGGGGCGGCAAAGCCGGAGCCGGCCGCACGAAGAGGACCGACATTGCTGCGAGCGTCGGGGCCAAGATCGCCGAGAGGGCGAAGGCCGCCGGGATCGCCGAGGTCATCTTCGACCGCGGCGGCTACCGCTACCACGGTCGCGTGAAGGCGCTTGCCGACGCGGCACGCGCGAATGGATTGAGGTTCTAAATGCCACGCATCGACGCGAACCGCCTCGAGCTCACCGAGCGGGTGGTGCAGATCAACCGCGTATCCAAGGTCGTGAAGGGCGGACGCCGCTTCAGCTTCTCAGCAATCGTCGTCGTCGGTGACGGCCGCGGGCACGTGGGCGCCGGCCTCGGGAAGGCCGATGAGGTCCCCGAGGCGATCAAGAAGGGCGTCGAGGACGCCAAGAAGCACCTGATGCTGGTCCCGCTCGTCGACCGGACGATCCCGCACCCGGTGACCGCGGACTTCGGCGCGGCGAAGGTCCTGCTCCGGCCGGCGTCGAAGGGTACCGGCGTCATCGCCGGCGGCTCGGTGCGCGCGGTCGTCGAGTCCGCGGGGATCCACGACATCCTGTCGAAGTCGCTCGGCAGCACCAACCCGGTGAACGTGGTCATGGCCGCGATGAAGGCGCTCCGCGAGCTGCGGTCGGCGCAGACTATCGCCGAGACGCGCGGCATCGACCTCGGCCGGCGCCGCAAGGCCCCGGAGGAGGTCGCGGTCTCATGAGCCGCCTCGACATCCACCAGCACAAGAGCGCGATCGGCGAGAAGGAGACCGCGCGCCGCACGCTGCAAGCCCTCGGCCTGCGCCGGACCGGTCAGCGCGTCTCGCACGACGACACGCCGACGCTGCGCGGGATGCTGCGCAAGGTCGCGCACCTTGTCACCGTCGCGGAAGGGAAGACCCGATGAAGACCCACGATCTGCTGCCCCAGGCTGGATCGCGCAAGAAGGTCCGTCGCCTTGGTCGCGGCACTGGTGCCGGCCAGGGCAAGACCGCCGGGCGCGGGACGAAGGGCCAGAAGGCGCGCACCGGTCCCGGCATCCCGGGCTGGTTCGAAGGTGGCCAGACGCCCCTGCACATGCGCGTCCCGAAGCTGCGCGGCTTCAAGAACCGGTTGCGCGTCGAATACGTCGCCGTCAACGTGGAGCAGCTGCCGACCTACGCGGTCGACGGCAAGGTCACGCCGGAGACGCTCGCAGCGAAGGGGCTGGTCGACCCGCTGGCGAAGATCAAGATCCTCGGCAACGGCGTCCTCGGTGTGACGCTCGAGGTGCACGCGCACCGCGCCTCCGCGACCGCGCGCCAGAAGATCGAGTCCGCGGGCGGGTCCCTGGTCCTCATTGACACGGAGAGCCGCTAGCCGGTGAAGGTTTTCGAAACCTTTCGCGACGCGTTCAAGGCGGCCGACCTGCGGGTGAAGATCCTCTTCACCCTCGCGATGCTGCTCGTCTTCCGGTTCCTCGCGCACGTGCCCCTGCCGGGCGTCGATCAGAACCAGCTCCAGTCGATCCTCCAGAACAACCAGCTGCTCAACCTGCTGGACCTGTTCAGCGGCGGCGGGCTCTCGCGGTTCAGTGTCGTGGCGCTCGGCGTGAACCCCTACATCAACGCGTCGATCATCATGACGCTGCTCAACCAGACCATCCCGCCGCTCGAGCGGCTCTCGAAAGAGGGGGAGTACGGGCGGAACAAGATCAACCAGTACACGCGCATGCTCACCGTGCCGCTCGCGATTCTGCAGGGCATCGGGGTCTCCGTCTTCATGCAGCGGTCAGGTGTCATCCCGAGCTTCGGCCCGTCGAACATCGGGCTGACGGTCGCTATCCTCGCCACGCTGACCACTGGAACACTCATCCTCATGTGGCTCGGCGAGCTCATCAGCGAACGGGGCATCGGCAACGGGATCAGCTTCATCATCTTCGCGGGCATCGTTGGTCGCCTGCCCCAAACGGTCAAACAGACCCTCGACGTCCAGACGAACTACTTCGCCCTCGCGATCTACGCGGTCATCGCGGTTCTGGTCATCGCAGCCATCGTGTTCATCCAGGAAGGCCAGCGCCGCGTGCCGGTCCAGTACGCGAAGCGCGTTCGGGGGACGCGGATGTACTCTGGGGGCTCGACGCACATCCCGCTCCGCGTGAACAGCGCCGGTGTCATCCCGATCATCTTCGCGATCTCGATCCTGCTGTTGCCGAGCCAGATTGCGCAGTACTTCACGAACAGTGAGACCGATTGGCTGCGGAACATCTCGACGAGCATCGTCGCGGCGTTCCAGAATCCCGTGCTCTACAACAGCGCGTACTTCATCCTGGTCGTCGCATTCACGTTCTTCTACACCGCGTTCACGTTCGTGCCGAACGACGTCGCGGACAACATCAAGCGGTACGGCGGCTTCATTCCGGGCATCCGGCCCGGCCGCCCCACGGCCGAATTCCTCGGTCGGGTGGTCACGCGGATCACCATCGCCGGGGCGCTGTTCCTCGGCATCGTCGCGGTCATGCCGACCATCGTCGGCGACGTCACGGGCGTGCAGACCCTGCGGCTCGGCGGTACGAGCATCCTCATCGTCGTCGGCGTGGTCGTCGAAACGATGAAACAGCTCGAGGCCCAGCTGCTCATGCGCAGCTACGAGGGTTTCATTCGTTGATGGCGGAGCGGACGCCCGTGGAGGCGGTCGATCGGGCGACCGCCGCCGGCGAGCTCATCTTTATGGGCCCGCCCGGGGTCGGCAAGGGGACGCAGGCGAAGCTGCTCGCCGATCGACATGGGTGGGTCCAGCTCTCCACCGGCGATCTCTTCCGCGATCACATCAGGCGTGGCTCCGCCCTCGGTAGGATGGCGCAAGGCTTCATGGACAAGGGCGAGTACGTCCCGGACGACGTCACGGTCGGGATGGTCCGCGAGTTCGTCGCCGAGCTGCCGCGCGACGCGCGCGTGATGTTCGACGGGTTCCCGCGCACGGTGGCCCAGGCCGAGGCGCTTACGGCCCTCCTCGCCGAGCGGGGCCGCGCCATCGGGCGCGTTGTCCTCATGGACGTGCCGCGCGACGAGCTTACGCGCCGGATCCTCGCGCGCTCGCGCGCACAGGGGCGCGCGGACGACAGCCTCGAGGTGCTGACGAAGCGGTTCGACGTCTACGAGCGGCAGACGCAGCCGGTCATCGATCACTACGAGCGCCAGGGCGTGGTGCGCCGGGTGAATGGCCAGGGCAGCGTCGACGAGGTCGGCGCGCGTCTCGCGGAGGCGACCCGCTGATGGTCACGCTGAAGACGCCGGATCAAACGGCGAAGATGCGCGAGGCCGGCCGGATCGTCGCGGAGATGCTCGCCGCCTGCCGCGCTGCCGTGCGCCCGGGCATCACGACCGCGGAGCTTGACCGAATCGCGGCCACCGTCCTGGACCGCGCGGGGGCCGCGAGCTCGTTCTTCAACTACCACGGCTACCCAGCGACGATCTGCACCTCGGTGAACGACGAGATCGTCCACGGGATTCCGGGGAAGCGGAAGCTCAGGGAGGGCGACATCGTCGGGATCGACGCCGGCGCGATCGTCGACGGCTGGCACGCAGATGCGGCGATCACGGTGCCGGTCGGGCGTGTCTCGCCGGCGGCGGAGCAGCTCATCCGGGTCACCGAGGAGGCCTTGCGCCGTGGCATCGCGGCGGCGAAGGTCGGCGCGCGGCTGGGCGACATCGGGAGCGCCATCCAGCGGTACGTCGAAGGCGAGGGCTACTCGGTCGTCCGGAACTACGTCGGCCATGGCATCGGACGGGCGATGCACGAGGATCCCCAGGTCCCTAACTACGGCGCGCCCGACCGCGGGCTCGTCATCAAGGACGGCCTCTGCGTGGCCATCGAGCCGATGGTGAATGTCGGCGGCGTGGCCACCCGAGTGCTCGAGGACCAGTGGACGGTCGTGACCGCCGACGGCTGCCTGTCGGCCCACTTCGAGCACAGCCTCGCCTGCACCGCGTCGGGCCCTGTCGTGCTGACGGAGGCCGCCGCATGACCGTCGCTTGCCGAAATCGTTCCGTTTTGGTACATTTTAGTTTCCCGTGGCACGTTGCCGCGGAGCTTTTTGTGTCTGGAGCGTAGTGGCGAGCAGCAAGCCGAGCAACAAAGACGTGATCGAGGTGGAAGGGACCGTTTCTGAAGCCCTTCCGAACGCGATGTTCAAAGTTGAGCTCCAGAACGGTCACTCGGTCCTCGCGCACATCTCGGGGAAGATGCGGATGAATTTCATCCGGGTCGTCCCGGGCGACAAGGTCCTCGTCGAGCTGTCGCCGTACGACCTCAAGCGAGGTCGCATCACGCGAAGGGTGAGGTATTAGGTGAAGGTCCGCGCGAGCGTCAAGAAGCGCTGCGACAAGTGCAAGATCATCCGGCGAGAGGGCGTGATCCTGGTGATCTGCTCCGAGCCGAAGCACAAGCAGCGGCAAGGCTAGAAGAGATATGGCTCGGATCTCCGGCGTCGACATTCCCCGAGAGAAGCGCGTCGACGTATCGCTTCGCTACATCTTCGGGATCGGCCCCACGAACGCGCGCGAGGTCCTTGACGAAGCGCGGGTCGAGCACGCGATCCGCGTGCGCGACCTGACCGAAGCCCAGGTCGCGAAGATCCGCGAGATCATCGATCGCAAGTTCACGGTCGAGGGTGACCTCCGCCGCGAGATCGCGCTGAACATCAAGCGCCTGCAGGAGATCAACTCCTATCGCGGGCTCCGCCATCGCAAGTCGCTCCCCGTGCGCGGCCAGCGCACGCGCACGAACGCGCGCACGCGCCGTGGCCCGCGCAAGACCGTGGCCGGTAAGAAGAAGGCCGCGAGCAAGACGTAGGCAGGTAGGAGAGAACGTGAGCCAGGACAAGCAAGATAAGCCGGCGTCGAAGGCCGCGGAGACGACCGAAGGGGCGAAGCCCGCGCCGCGCCGCAAGCGCGAGAAGCGCGTCGTGCCGCGTGGCGCCGCGCACATCAAGGCCTCGTTCAACAACACGATCGTCTCGTTGACCGACCCGCAGGGGAACGTCATCGCGTGGGCGTCTGCCGGAGCTTCGGGGTGGAAGGGGTCGCGCAAGAGCACGCCCTACGCCGCGCAGGTCACCGCGGAGAACGCGGCGCGGAAGGCCATGGACCAGGGGCTCCGGACGATCGAAGTGTTCGTCCGCGGTCCGGGCGCCGGCCGCGAGGCCGCGATCCGGGCGCTCGAGGCGACGGGTCTCGAGGTCACTGCCATCACCGACGTCACGCCGATCCCGCACAACGGCTGCCGCGCACCCAAGCGGCGTCGGGTCTAGAGGAGAACGAATGGCTCGTTACACCGGTCCGGTCTGCCGGCTCTGTCGCCGCGAAGGCCTGAAGCTCTACCTGAAGGGCGAGAAGTGCGTCACCAAGTGCACCTTCGAGAAGCGCAGCTCGCCACCCGGCATGCATCAGCAACGCCGGCGCAAGGTCTCGGACTTCGCGCTACAGCTGCGCGAAAAGCAGAAGGCGCGGCGGATCTACGGCGTGCTCGAGAAGCAGATGAAGAACACGTTCGACACCGCCACCGAGAAGCGCGGCGCCACCGGCGACGTGCTGATCGAGCTCCTCGAGGCCCGTCTTGACAACGTGGTCTACCGGTCAGGCTTCGCGAAGTCGCGCTCGCAGGCGCGGCAGCTCGTGAGCCACGCGCATATCAGCGTGAATGGCCGGCGGACCAAGGTGCCGAGCTACACGGTGAAGAAGAACGACCTCGTCGCGGTCGTGGAGTCGTCGCGCGGGTCCACGTACTTCAAGGACATGCTCGCCTGGGCCAAGACCCAGGCGCGTCCCGCTTGGCTCGAGGTCGATCCCGAGGCGTTCACCGCGCGCGTGCTGACCGATCCGTCGCGGGATCAGATCGAGACGCAGGTCGATACCCAGCTCATCGTCGAGCACTATTCCCGCTAGTCCCGGCAGGAAGGAACAACACCCATGTCCATCGTTGAACTGGAATACCCGAAGATCGAGCGCCTCGAGGGCGACGACCGCCACGCGCGGTTCGTATGCGAGCCGCTGCCGTCAGGCTACGGCACCACCCTCGGCAACTCGCTGCGCCGCGTCCTGCTCTCGTCGTTGCCGGGCGCTGCGATTACCGCGGCCCGCATCCGTGGCGTCGCGCACGAGTTCTCGACCGTCCCGGGCGTCAAGGAGGACGTCGTCGAGATCGTCCTGAATCTCAAGAACGTCCGGCTGCGTTCGTTCGCGAACGAGCCGGTCACCGTGACCCTCGAGAAGACGGGCCCTGGCGACGTCACGGCCGGTGACATCCAGACGACGAGCGAGATCGAGATCGTCAATCCCGAGGCGAAGATCGCCACCCTCGAGCCGGAATCCTCCCTGTGGATGGAGCTCACCGTCGAGAACGGTCGCGGCTTCAGCTCGGGAGACAAGAAGGAAGGGCTGCCGATCGGGGTCATTCCGATCGACGCGCTGTTCAGCCCGGTCCGCCGCGTGAATTTCACGGTTGAGAACACCCGCGTCGGGCAGGTGACGGACTACGACCGACTGATCCTCGAGGTCTGGACCGACGGCACGACGCCGCCGGACGAGGCCATCGCGCAGGGCTCGCAGATCCTCATCCAGCAGTTCTCGCTGTTCACCGGTCTCACGCGGTCGCAGGCGGCGCTGGCCCCGGCGCCTCGTGCGAACGGAAGCTCGCTGCCATCGGCGATCGCCGATATGCCGATCGAGGATCTCGACCTGCCGCAGCGCGCCTTCAACTCGCTCAAGCGGCATGGCATCACCAAGGTAGGACAGCTGCTCCAAACACCCGACGAGGAGCTGCTCCGGATGCGGAACTTCGGCAAGAAATCCCTGGACGAGATCAAGGAGCGTCTCGCGCTGCGCGGTCTCATCGAGGCACCGGAGCCGTCCGCCGGGACCGACTCTGACGGCGACAGCGACACTAGCGACACTAGCGACACCGAGGACGGCGAGGAGCTGGGTGTCGCCGGCGATCGCGTCGATGAGGGCAACACCCTGGCCGACAAGGACGAGCACGTCGTCACCGGCAAGGGCGTCGAGCAAGAGTAGATGCCGCACCAGGTCCATCAGCGCAAGTTCGGACGCGAGACCGGCCACCGCAAGGCGATGTTCCGGAACCTGACGCTGTCCGTGCTGCGCTACGAGCGCGTGAAGACGACCGAGGCCAAGGCCAAGGAGGTTCGTAAGTTCGTGGACGGCATGATCGTCCTCGGCAAGGATGGCTCCCTCGTAGCGCGACGGAAGGCCATTGGCTGGCTCCCCGAGGCGGCGATCGTTCACAAGCTCTTCACGGATCTCGCGACCCGCTACCGCGACCGCACGTCCGGCTTCACGCGGATGACGCGCCTGCCACCGCGAGTGGGGGACAGCGCCCCGATGATGCTGATCGAGCTCATGCCGGGGGTCGAGGAGCAGTCCGAGCCCGCAGGCGAGGCAAAACCGCGGCGCCGGCTCGCGCTCCCGCGCCGCCGGGCGGCGGCAGCGACGGCCGAGGCGGCCGAGGCTCAGAAGACGCGTAAGAAGACGACGGTTCGCAAGTCGACGGGGTCAAAAGAACGGACGACGGCCTAACGCGCACGTATCGGGCGCGCGTCGCCTACGACGGGACCGGCTTCGCCGGGTTTCAGGTGCAGGATGACGTGCGGACGGTGCAAGGCGAACTGGAACGAACGCTCGCGCGAGTCTGCAACGAGCCGGTGCGCATCGCCGGAGCGGGACGGACGGACGCGGGGGTCCACGCGATCGGGCAGGTCATCAGCTTCCGGACGGCGAGCGCGCTGGACGGGGCGAAGCTGGGTCGGGGGGTCAACGCCCTCCTTCCCGAGGACATCGCGATCTCGGCGATCGAGCCGTGCGGGGAAGACTTCCACGCTCGGTTCTCGGCGACGGGACGCACATATGAATATCGGCTCCGGTTCGGACCGACGCGCGATCCGCTCGAGCGCTGGGCGTACCAGCTCCCGGTTTGGCCCGCGCTTGAAGGGATGCGCGATGCGACCACCCAGCTCATCGGGCGGCAGGACTTCTCCGCATTCGCTAGCGGTCCCGGCGGCACGCGGACGGTGCGTCGGGCGGAGTGGACTCGCGAGGGCGGGCTGCTGCGGTTCGAGATCGAGGCCGACGCGTTCCTCCGGGGCATGGTCCGCGCGGTCGTCGGGACCCTGCTCTGGGTCGGGAACGGCAAGATCGACGGCCGGCGGTTCGGCGAGATCGTCCGGTCGAACGACCGGACGCAGGCGGGGCCGAATGCGCCGGCACGAGGCCTCTGTCTGACGAGGGTCACGTACGAACCGGACGCGAACGGTGACGAGCGCGGAAAAGTCGAAAGAGCGGGTGAATGAACGTGGAACAGCCAATGCGGCGGACGCACAACGTGAAAGCGAGCGAGATCGAGCGGCATTGGCGCGTCGTCGACGCCGACGGCGCGACGCTCGGCCGCCTGGCCACCCAGGTCGCCGCCACACTCCGTGGGAAGACGAAGGCCATGTTCACGCCGCACCTCGACACGGGCGATCCTGTGGTCATCGTCAACGCGGCGAAGATCAAGGTGACCGGCAAGAAGCTCGCGGACAAGATGTACGTCCGGCACTCGGGCTACCCGGGCGGGTTCCGCGCGGAGACGCTCGAGCGGCTCCTCGAGCGCCGGCCGGAAGAAGTCGTGCGCCGCGCGGTGCGCGGGATGCTCCCGCGGAACCGTCTCGGCGAACAGATGTCACGCAAGCTCTTCGTGTACGCGGGGCCCGATCACCCGCATCAGGCGCAGCGTCCCGAGACGCTCGCGGTGGAGAAGCGATAGATGAAGACCGCTCCCTACTTCCAGGGCACCGGCCGGCGCAAGACCAGTGTCGCCCGGGTGCGGCTCGTGCCAGGCGAGGGCACCGTCATCGTGAACGGCAAGCCGCTCGAGGAATACTTCGGACGTGACGGGTACGCCGAGCTCGCGATCCAGCCCTTCGCGGTCACGAACACGGCGCGGCGGTTCAACGCCATGATCAAGGTCGAAGGCGGCGGCGAGTCCGGTCAGCTGGGCGCGATCCGCCACGGCATCTCGCGAGCGCTCCTCGAAGTGGACCCCGAGCACCGGCCGGCCCTTCGAAAGGCCGGCCTCCTCACCCGCGATCCGCGCGCGAAGGAGCGGAAGAAGCCCGGACTGAAGCGCGCCCGCAAGGCGCCGCAGTTCACGAAGCGCTAGCGACACCTCCCCGGCACTGCGCAGAGGGCGCACACTACCGCCGATGAAGGCCGCTCAAGACTTCAATTACAAGGTCGCGCTGGCCTCGGGCCTGCGCGAGCTCCAGGCCGGACGGCTCCGTCAGGCGGAGGAGCAATTTCGCTACCTCTGCGCGAGGTTCCCGGCCGTCGACGGAGGCTATCGGGGCCTTGCCAAGGTCTTGGTCGAGACCGACGATCGCGCCGCGGCGATCGCCACGCTGCGCGATGGCGCCGGCAAGCTCGCGAAGGCGGGCGAGCACGCGGCCGTCATCGGACTGTTGAACGAGGCGCTCCAGCTCGATCCGCTCGACCTCGCCGCGCACCGGCGTCTCGGCGCGGCCCTGGCACTCGCCGGTGAGATCGCGGCGGCCGCCGATGAGTACGTCCGCTACGCCCGGACGGCGACTACTCACGACCCGGACGGCGCTCGCCGGGAGGTCCGCTACGGGCTCGACGCGTTCGGGTCGCAGCCGGCCCTCGCCTCGGTCGCGGCCGAGCTCGGGGTCGATGTCGCGACTCCGGCTCGCCCGATGGGAGTCCACGGCCCGGCCGAGCCGGCGCCGTCGCCTGCTGCTTCCACGCTGGGCAGCATCTCTGATCTCGATCTCCGGCTCGGGGCGATCCCTGGATTGCCCCGCCGCGTGATAAAGCCTTCGGCGGCGGAGGCCGAGCCGCGGCCCGTCGCGGAGCCGATCCCGCTTGCGCCACAGATCGAGCGGGTAGAGCAGATCGAGCACATCGAGGATCCCATGGAGGCGGATCTGCGCGCGGCCGAGTACATCGCGGCGAAGGATCCGCGCGCGGCCCAGGCAGCGCTCATCGCCGCCCGGCACTTCATCGCGGACGGCCGTACGAACGCGGCGTCCGACCTGCTGCTCCAGCTGATCGCGTCCGGTCTGGCTGATCATGAGGCCCAGCGGCTCCTCGTCGAGGTCGTGAGCTCCATCGGCAAGCGCGACGTCGCGAAGGCGAAGTGCGCACTCCTTGCGCAGGCGCTGCGGTTGGATGGCAAGGCGGATCTCGCGGTGGAAGTCGAGCGCCTCGCGCAGGCGGTCTGAGTGGATCCGTTCGTCGCGGCCGTCCGCGCGCTCTTCAACGGACAGGGATTTGGCTGGAACAACGTCCTTGATGTCGCGATCGTGTTCGTCTTCGTCTACTACGTGCTCGTCCTGATCCGCGGCACCCGCGCCGTACAGCTCCTGCTCGGCGTCCTCGTGCTCGTCGTGATCTATGGGCTTGCGGTGCTGCTACAGCTGCAGCTCACCAAGCTCCTGCTCCAGTCGCTGCTCGCGATCGCGGTCTTCGCGTTCCTGATCGTGTTCCAGCCGGAGCTGCGGCGCGCCCTCGGCCAGCTCGGCCAGCTCGGTCCGCTGAACCGCCTCCTCGCGCCCAGCGACGCCGAACAGGTCGACCGGGTCGTCGACGAGTTGACGCGCGCCGCGCTGCTGATCAGCGGAGCGCGTCACGGCGCGCTCATCGTCGTCGAGCGCGGCACCGGGCTCCAGGATTACACGGAGACCGGCGTGCCGGTGAACGGCCGGCTTTCCGCCGAGCTGCTCGCGTCGATCTTCATGGTGCGCTCGCCGCTCCACGACGGCGCGGTCATCATCCGCGGCCTGCAGATCCTCGCGGCGGCGTGCTTGCTCCCAATGGACGACCCAGCCGAGCGCGCGACGCAGCGGTACGGGATGCGGCATCGTGCCGCGCTCTCCATCAGCACGCAGACCGACGCGATCGTCATCGTTGTCTCCGAGGAGACCCAGGCGATCTCGATCGCGAGCAACGGCCGGATCATCGGCGGCCTCGATGAGGATCGGCTCCGCCGGGTGTTGAGCTCGCTTCTCCGCAGCCGCATCCAGCCGCTGCCATCCCGCAGCAAGGCATCCTGAGGTGGTGGGCGGCGCGCTCGCCTCAGTACGACGAGGCGGCCTTCGCCGCCTCGATCTTCGGCGGGCGGTCACGAACGACTTCCCACTGAAGGCGGCCGCGCTCGGGATTGCCGTCATCGCGTCCGTCGCGCTCGCCGAGACCTCGCCACCCGAGGTCGTCGCGGCCTACCCGGGCCGCGTGCCGGTGGAGCGCGCCGAGGTCCCGCTTGGCTATGTCCTGCGGGGCCAGCTCGGCGACGTCAGCGTGCGGGTCCGCGGCTCGGAGCAGCAGATCGCGAAGCTCGGTCAGCCCGACCTCCACGCGTCCATTGACCTCGCCGGCGTCGACCTCGCTCGGAACGACCTCCAAGACGCGCCGGTGCGCGTGATCCTGAGCGACCCGTCGCTCGCGGTCGCGCAGATCGATCCGCCGACCGTCCAGGTGCGGATCGAGCGGATCGTTTCGCGGATGCTCGCGCTGCAGGTGCGGTTCGCCAACGACCCGCCGCCCCGATACCAGGCCGGTACACCGGCGTTCTCCACCTCCGACGTCAAGGTGACGGGCGCACAGAGCCTCGTCGGCACCGTCGCGGCGATCTTCGCGACGATCCGGTTCGGTGACACACCGGTCGACATCGCGTCGAGCGCGCAGGCGGTCGCCGTAGACGCCGCCGGCAATGCCGTCGATGGCGTGCAAGTGGATCCCGCGGCCGTGCAGGTCACCGTGCCGGTCCTCCCGACCGCGAGCACCCGGACGGTCCCGGTGCGGTGGACGATCAAGGGCGCGGTCGGAGCCGGCTACTGGATCTCGCGCGTCACGACGGATCCGCCGGCCGTCACGATCCAGGGCGGGCAGAGCGCCCTCGCGGGCGTCGAGCAGCTCGACACCGCAGCCATCGACGTAAGCGGGCTCACCGCCGATAGATCGTTCCGCGTCGGCCTCGCGTTGCCGGACGGGGTGCGCTTGCTCCAGCCGACCGACGCGGTCGTGGGCGTCACCGTCGTGCCGCTTAGCGGCACCCGGCCGTTCCCGCTGGTCGCGGTACAGGTCATCAATGCCGGGGCGGGCCTCGCGGGCGAGACGGAGGCGAAGACGATCGAGGTGGTCGTGTCGGGCCCGGTCGCGGCGCTGCAAGCGCTGCAGCCCGATGCCGTGACCGCGACGGTGGACGCGGCGGGCCGCGCCGCCGGCACCTCCACGGCGGACGTAACAGTGCGCGTCCCGGCTGGTCTGACCGTCGCATCCGTGCAGCCGCCACGCCTGACGCTCACGATGAGAGCCAAATGACCCGGCTCTTCGGCACCGACGGCGTCCGCGGCGTCGCCAACTTCGATCTCACCCCCGAGCTTGCCTTGCGATTGGGCCGTGCGGCGGGTCAGGTGCTCGGCGGCCCGGGGCACTCGGTGATCATCGGCCGCGACACCCGCCGCTCGGGCCGGATGCTCGAGAGCGCCCTGGCCGCGGGCATCTGCTCGGTCGGGATGGACGTGCGCCTCGCCGGACATATCCCGACGCCGGGTCTTGCCTACCTGGCGCGGACCGAGGATGTCGTCGCAGGCGCCGTGATCAGCGCCTCGCACAATCCGGCGCCCGACAACGGCATCAAGTTCTTCGATCACGCCGGGCTGAAGCTGGCCGACGCCGTGGAGGACGAGATCGAGGCGGCTCTGCTCGACGATGCGAAGCTGCCGCGCCCGACCGAGGGCGGCATCGGGCTCATCGGCGACGTGCGCGGCCTCGTGCAGCGCTACGAGGAGTTCCTCACCGGACTCGCACCTCGGCTCGACGGGGTCCGGGTGGTCCTCGATTGCGCGAACGGCGCGACCTATCGCGTGGCCCCGGCGATCTTCGCCCGCGCAGGCGCCGTGGTGCTCACGCTCTTCGATACGCCGGATGGCGCGAATATCAATCTCGGCTGCGGTGCGACCGCACCAGGCGCGCTCCAACGTGCGGTCGTCGAGCATCACGCGGACGTCGGCTTCGCTTTCGACGGTGACGGCGATCGGGTGATGACGGTGGACGGTGCCGGCGCAGTCCACGACGGCGACTTCGTCCTGGCTCTCGCGGCGCGCCATCTTGGCCGCCAGGGCAAGCTGGATCCCAAGATCGTTGTCGGGACCGTGATGACGAACGGGGGCCTCGAGGCGACACTGGCCCGCGATGGCATCTCGCTCATCCGGACGCAGGTCGGCGATCGCTACGTCTGGGAGGAGCTCGTGAGACGGGGCGCGCAGCTCGGCGCGGAGCCGTCAGGCCATGTGATCTTCCGCCAGTACGCGACCACGGGGGACGGCATCCTGACCGCGCTCGAGGTGCTGCACCTCGTCGCCGCTGAGGGTCGACCGTTGGCGGAGCTTGCCACCGAGATCGAGCATTGGCCGCAGGTGACCAAGAACGTGAAGGCGCCGCGCCGGCGGGAGTGGCGCGAGATCACGCGCTTCTCGCACGCGGTCCGCGAGGCGGAGTCGGAGCTCGGCTCGACCGGGCGGCTCGTGGTGCGACCCTCGGGTACGGAGCCCGTCCTTCGAATCACCGTGGAGGCGCGCGACGACGCGGTCGCGAGACGCATCGCCGACTCGCTCGCCGCCGAAGCCGTGGCGGCGCTGGCTTAGACATGTGTGGGATCGTCGGGTATGTCGGGCCGCGTGAAGCGCTGCCGCTCCTGATGAGCGGTCTGCGTCGGCTCGAGTATCGCGGGTACGATTCGGCGGGCGTCGCGATCGAGCAGAACGGCGCGCTCGAGATCCGGCGGGCCGAGGGCAAGCTCGACAACCTCGCTGGCGTGGTCGCTGCGCGACCGCCGAAAGGCACGTTCGGCATCGGTCACACCCGCTGGGCGACGCACGGCCGCCCCACCGAGATGAACGCGCACCCGCACGTCGACTGCGCCGGGGTCACCGCGGTCATCCACAACGGCATCATCGAGAACTTCGAGGCGCTGAAGGCGCCGCTCGTCGCCGCCGGACACCGGTTCACCTCGGACACCGATACCGAGGTTGTCGTCCACCTCGTGGAGGACGAGCTCGCGGCAGGTCACTCGCTCGAGGACAGCGCGCTCGCGGTGCTTCCGCGGCTCGAGGGCGCGGCGGCACTCGTCTTTATCTCCGCACGCGATCCGGGGACCATCGTCGCAGCGCGCATCAGCAACGCCGGTGGCGTCATCGTCGGTCACGGAGACGGTGAGAACTTCGTCGCCTCGGACATGACCGCGCTGCTCGAGCACACGCGCCAGATGAGCTTCCTCGAGGCCGGCGACCTCGCCGTCGTCACCAGCCGTGGCGTGCGATTCCGGAGGGTCGACGGCACGGCCGTGGAGCGACCGGCCCGAATGATCGCGCTCGACGCGATCGCGGCGGCGAAGTCGGGCTACAAGCATTTCATGCTGAAGGAGATCAACGAGCAGCCGCGAGCCATCTCCGACACTTTGCTCGGTCGAGTCGACCGCACGACCGGGCAGGTGGTCTTCGATCAGGACGTCAAGCTCGATCAGGCGTTCATCAGGGCACTGCCGCGGATCACGTTCGTGGCGTGCGGCACCGCCTACCACGCCGCGCTGGTGGGCAAGTACCTCATCGAACGCCTCGCGCGCATTCCCTGCGACGTCGAGATCGCGAGCGAGTACCGCTACCGCGAGCCCGTCGTCACGCCCGGCCAGCTCGTGATCGCGGTGACCCAGTCCGGCGAGACGGTGGACACGCTCGCCGCGATGGAGGAGGGCAAGGCCCACGGCGCCCGGCTCCTCGCGCTCGTCAACGTCGTCGGAAGCGAGGCGAGCCGGCGCGCCGACGACGTCATCTATCTGCACACCGGCCCCGAGATCGCGGTGGCCTCCACGAAGGCGTACACGGCCATGCTCGTCGATCTCTATCTGTTCGCCATCTATCTCGCGCAGCGGCGCGGCACGATCGAGCCGGACCGTTCCCGTGCGCTGCTTGCGGAGGCATTCCACCTGCCGACGCTGATGGACGCCGTGCTCCGCGAGGAGGGCAAGGTGAAGGCGCTCGCGTACCGCTATCACAACGCGAAGAACTTTCTGCAGCTCGGCCGCGGCGTGAACTACCCGACGGCGCTCGAAGGCGCCCTCAAGCTGCGCGAGCTTTCCTACATTCCGAGCGAAGGGACGGCGGCCGGTGAGATGAAGCACGGAACGAACGCGCTCATCGACAAGGACCTGCCGGTGGTCGCCATCGCGCTGCGCAACTCGACTTACAAGAAGATGCTCTCGAACATTCAGGAGGTCCGGGCACGCGCAGGCGTGGTCATCGCCATCGCGCACGACGGCGATCCGGACATCGCGGGGAGTGCCGACGAGGTCATCCGGATCCCGGTGACCAACGAGCTGCTCTCGCCTGCGCTCGCGGTCGTCCCGCTGCAGCTGCTCGCATATCACGTCGCGGACCGGCGCGGCAACGATGTGGATCAACCGCGCAACCTCGCGAAGGCCGTCACCGTCGAGTGACGAACGAGGTCGGGATCGACATCATCGAGACGGGGCGCATCAAGGGCGTCCTGGAGCGGCACGACGAGCGCTTCCTCACGCGCGTCTACACCGAATGGGAACGCCGCTACTGCCGGCACAACGTCCTCCATCTCGCCGGGCGCTGGGCGGCGAAGGAGGCGGTCTCGAAGGTCCTGGGACTGGGCATTCGTGGCGTCGGCTGGCGCGAGATCGAGATCACGCGGACGCCGCTCGGCCAGCCGATCGTCACCCTGCACGGCCGCGCCGAGGAGCGCCGCCAGGTACTGGGCCTGACTGCGCCGCTCGCCGTGAGCATCTCGCACATCCGCGATCTGGCGGTGGCCGTCGCGGTCGGGATCCGCGCGGAGCCTGCGCCCTGAGCGCGACCGCGGACCGGGCGCCCGCTCCGCTCGACGCGCGGTTGGTGCGGCAGCTCCTGAAGCCGCTGCCGCCCGAGGCGGGGAAGGAGCAGCGTGGTCGGGTCCTCGTGGTCGGCGGCTCCGAACGCTACCCCGGAGCGATCCTGCTGGCGGCGCGGGCGGCCGCGCGCTGTGGCGCAGGCGTCGTCACGGTCGCCTCGGCGCGATCCGTCGTCGATGCCATCGCTGGTCAGGATCCCAACCTCACGTTCTTTCCGCTCGCCGAGGCGCAGACCGGCGTCGTCGCCACCGCGGCGGCCGCGCAGCTGAGTGCGATCCTGGGTGAGAAGATCCGTGCGCTCCTCATCGGGACGGGGCTCTCCCACGCCGGCGGCACCGACGAGTTCGTCGCCGCCGTATTGCGCAACGCGAAGGGCGTGGCGACGATCATCGACGCCGACGGCTTGAACGCGCTCGCCCGCACGGACGACTGGACGGCGCTCCTTCCGCTGAAATGCGTGCTCACGCCGCACGATGGCGAGGCCGCACGCCTGGCGGGCCGCGTGGTGCCGGCGGGCGCCGGGCGGGTCGCGTTCGCGGAGCGCCACGCGCGCGAATGGCGCGCGGTCCTCGTCCTCAAGGGCGCGACGACGGTGGTCACGGATGGGAAGCGCACCTTCGTGCACGACGCGCCGAACCCAGCGCTCGGAGTCGGCGGTTCCGGCGACGTGCTCGGCGGCGCGGTCGCGGCGTTCGTGGCCCGCGGTCTGGTGCCGCTCCATGCCGCGCTTGTCGCGGTGTGGGCGCACGGCCGGGCGGGCGCGCTCCTCGCGGCGGAGATCGGCGAGAGCGGCGCGCTCGCGACGGATATCGCGGACGCCTTGCCGCGCGCGCTACGCGAGATCTCGGGTTGATGTTCTGATGCCTCTCGTGCGCACGACCGTGGCCGATATCGACTTGGACGCGATCGCGGCGAATGCCCGCGCGGTTCGCGAGCACGCGGGCGTCGACCTCATCGCCGTCGTCAAGGCGGACGCCTACGGCCATGGCGCCGAGGCCGTGTCCGAAGCGGCCGTCGACGGGGGTGCCGCCATGCTCGCCGTCGCGACGGTCGAGGAGGCGGTCGTGCTTCGGCGGGCCCGGCCGGACGATCCGATCCTCGTGCTCCTCGGCGCGCAGAGCGCCGAGGAGCGATCGGCGGCAGTCGAAGAGCGCTGCGCGGTCGTCGTCTGGGACGTCGAGAGCGCGCGCGCCCTCGCGGAGACCGCGCGCGCCAAACGCGCGACCGCGGCCGTGCATTTCAAGGTCGACACGGGGCTCACTCGGCTCGGCTCGCCGTTGCTCGACGCCGAACGGCGTTACCGGGAGTTGGAGGCCATCGACGGGCTGCGGATCGAAGGTGTCTTCACGCACCTTGCCCGCGCGGACGAGGCGGATCTCTCGACGACCGCGCTGCAGCTGGATTGCCTCGACGCGTTCCTCGGAGCCATCACCCCGCCGCGGTGGGTGCACGCCAGCGCGAGCGGCGGCCTACTGTCCCTTCCGACCCGGACAGGGATGACCGCCGTCCGCGTGGGCCTTGCGCTCTACGGGCTCTCGCCGGCGCCGCACCTTGCGGGGCGAGCGCCGCTGCACCCGGCCCTGACCTGGCGATCCCGGATCCACCGCGTGGCCGATGTGCCCGCCGGCACGGGCGTGTCCTACGGGCACGAGTACCGCGTGGCGCGCGATGGACGCATCGCGACCGTCCCGGTCGGATACGGCGACGGACTGCCACGCGCCGCCGGCGCCCGCGGCCGGCTGCTCGTGCAGGGCAGCGCAGTCGGCATCGCCGGGCGGGTCGCGATGGACCACGTCATGCTCGACGTGACCGGACGGACGGGCGTGAAGGCGGGTGACGACGTCGTGATCATCGGCTCGCAGGGCGCCAGCGCATTGACCGTCGAGGACCTGGCTGACGCGTGCGGCACGATCAACTACGAGATCGTCACTGGGATCCGGGCGAGGGTGCCCCGGCGCTATCTCCGCGCCGGACAGGTCGTCGCGTACAAGACCCTCGCCGACGGATACGCGCGGTGCTGAGGCCGGCCTCGCTCCTGCTGACGGCCGTCTTCGTGGTCGCGACGTGCGATGCGCTTCTGCAGCCGGCGCCCGTGCCGGGCGCGATCGCGGGCGACATGACGGCGGCGCTCGCGGCGAAGCCCCTGCCGGCCGCGGACCTCTTCGACCTTACGCGGCGGCTCAAGGGCCAGGACGGCACCCCGGCCGCGGCGTTCCAGGCCGCTCGGCAGAGGGTGTCGGACGAGGCCGTCGGCGCGGTGGCGCCCTTCTGGACCTACGACTTCGACGCGAAGAAGAATGTGAAGGTGAGCGCGATCCTTCGCGTGCTCGGGGAGCACGCCAAGTGGTGGGTCGCGGACGACGTGACGGTCGATCCGGCGGCGCTGCGGACGACCGCGGGAGTCTTCGATACGAGGATCTACCCGGCCGATCGCGCCGCCTATGGCACCGAGTGGTCGCCCGGCATCGACGCGGACCCCCGGATCAACGTGCTCATCGCCCGGATCCCCGGGCGAGCGGCGGGCTACTTCTCGTCGGCGGACGAGTACCCGCTCTGGGTGAACGCCTATTCGGCCGAACGCGAGATGATCTACGTCAACGCGATGTCCGCGCGTCTCGCGACCGACAACCTGTACAGCGTGCTCGCGCACGAGTTCTGCCACATGATCCAGTTCAACAAGCGCGCCCGCTCGATCGTCTGGTTCAACGAGGGCCAGGCGCAGCTCTGTGAGCGGCTGAACAACGTCGCGAGCCAGTTCGAGGTGAGCTTCCTCCGGCAGCCGGACACGCAGCTCAACGACTGGCCCGATCTCGACGACACCGCGATCCTCCATTACGGAGGCTCGCTGCTGTTCCTCGAGTGGCTGCAGCGCCACGCCGGGGGCGATGACCTCATCAACGCGCTGATGGCGCACGGCGTCGACACGCCGAACGACATCGACGCCGTCCTGAAGCAGCGGGGCCAGCCGGGCATGGACGAGCAATTCGCCGATTTCGTAGCGGCGAACGCGCTCATCGGCCCCGACGCCCCGGACCGCTACTCCTATAAGGACCTCCGGCTCGGCTTGGCCGCGACCGCGACCTCGCAGGACCGTCTCGTCGTGCCCGGCGACCTCAGGGCGACGGTCCATGAATACGCCGCGCGCTATGTCGCGCTGCCGCAGAGCCCGGTGCACCTGACGTTCAGCGGCCCCACGGCCACGCGCCTGATCCCGACCGACCCGCACTCGGGCCGGGCGATGTGGTGGTCGGATCGTGCCGACGGGCTGGACTCGAGCCTGACGCGTCAGGTCGATTTGCGGAACGTGACGAAGGCGACGTTGTCCTTCTGGAGCTGGTACGAGATCGAGAAGGACTTCGATTACGCGTACGTCGCCGTCTCGACCGACGGCGGCGCTCGCTGGACGACGCTGCGCACCGACGCGACCACCGCGGACGACCCGAACGGGAATAACCTCGGCAATGGCCTGACCGGCACGTCGGGCGGGACATCGCCGAGCTGGGTAAAGCAGGCGGCTGATCTCACGCCGTACGCGGGGAAGCAGGTCCAGCTGCGCTTCGAATACGTCACCGACGGCGCGCTCAACCTCAACGGCCTGGCCATCGACGACATCGCGATCCCGGAGATCGGCTACAGCGACGACGCCGAGAGTGACAACGGCTGGACGCCGAGCGGCTTCATCCGCTCGACGAACGTCGTGAAGCAGCGCTTCGTCGTCCAGGTGATCCGCTTCGGTGCGACACCGACCGTCGAGCGCCATTTCGTGGCGGACGGCCTCCTCGAGCTCGATGTCGACGGCTCGACGGACCGGAAGCCGCCCCTGCTCGCGGTCACCGGGCTCGCGCCGCGAACGACCGGGCCGGTCGCCTTCACCCTGCGGGCGGTCGCGAAATGACGACGCCCGGCGTGACGACCGCGGTGATTCCGGCCGGTGGACTCGGGACGCGCTTCCTACCGTTCACCCGCTCGTTGCCAAAAGAGCTGCTGCCGCTCGTCGACACGCCGGTGCTCGACGTCGTCGTCAGCGAGTGCGCGCGCTCCGGGATCGAGCGGGTGATCCTCGTGATCGCGCCGGGCAAAGAGTCGCTCGGCGCCTACTTCCAGCCGAGCCCTCGGCTGGACGAGCGGCTCCGGCACGAGGCGCGCACCGCCGAGCTCGCGTCGCTGCGGCGCCCGGAGTCGCTCGTCCGCGTCGAGATCGTCATCCAGGAGCACGCCCTCGGCAACGGCCACGCCGTGCTCCTCGCCCGGGAGCTGGTGGGGGACCTGCCGTTCGCGATGCTCTGGGGGGACGACATCGTGGTCGGAGCGACACCCGGGCTCCGTCAGATGCTCGATGCGCGGGAGCGCCTCGGCGGGAGTATCGCCGCGGCCGCCCGGATCCCGAAAGCGCTCGCCCAGCGGTACGGCGTCTTCGCGGGGCAGGCCGAACGGGGCGCATTCCGGGTCACCGGGATGGTCGAAAAGCCGTCGCCCGATGCGGCGCCGAGCGACCTTGCCGCGGTCCACGGCTACGTGCTCGAGCCGGCGATCTTCGAGATCCTCGCCGGCCTCGCGGCCGGACGCGGCGGCGAGATCTGGCTCTCGGACGCCGTCGACGTGTTGGCCGGGCGGGCGCCGGTGTGGGCGATCGAGCTCGACGGGGACCGCTATGACGCCGGCGACCGAGCCGGCTATGTCAGCGCCTTCGTCGATCACGCCTTGAGCCGCGCGGATGTCGGCCCGCCGCTCCGCGCGCATCTCGAGCGCAAGGGCTGGCGACCGCCTCCGGCCTGAGCCGAACGGAGGGCGCCCACTTTCGGCTGCTCCGGGCGGCCCTTCGACGTTCGGGCGGCTCTGCTAACATTTCGTCGTCCCCAATTCGTACACCCTGGCATCGCCATGGGCGGTCGAACGGACCTGGAAGCGGGAGGGTCTTGATAGCGGAGACGGTCGCGATAGCGGAGACGATCGTGTTGCAGCGCATCCTGCGGACTGCCGCGCTGGCCGTGGCCGCCTTTCTGATGGCTGCCGGCACCTGGGCGTTCGTCTCCCCAGCCGCCGCCCGGGGGCCGATCGCAGCTCCCAGCCAGGCGAGGGCGCTTGGTGCCGCCCGGTTCCGTCCGCTCGCCGCCATCGACGCCGATACGGCGGTGCTGCTCGTGATCGACGGGGTGAGCCTCGCCACCGAGGCCCGAAGCGGCAGCACCGTTGCGGACCTGCTCGGCTCGGCCGGCCTGCTTTCCGGCCCGGCAGACCGGCTCTCGGTGCCGCCCGATACCGCGGTCGTGCCTGGCCTGCGGATCGTGGTAGATCGCGGTTTCCCGGTGACCCTCGTCGACGGCGGCCGCAGCTACGCGATGCGCGCCCGGGCCGGCACCGTCGCGGACTTTCTCGCGCTGAGCGGTATCTCCGTGGCCGCGGGCGACCGCCTCGTGACTCCCGCGCATACCGCGCTCGGACCCGGTTCGACCGTGGAGATCGACCGCGTCGCCGACGCCCGGGTCGAGCAGGATGAGACGGTCCCGCATGGGGTGGTCCTGCTCCACGAGGCAGATCAGTTCGTCGGCTGGCAGCAGGTCGAGACGCTCGGACAGGACGGACGCGCGCGGGTCACGTATCTCGTCCGCTTCCTGAATGGCAGCGAGACCGAGCGCACTGTCGTCGCGACGACCGAGCTTCAGCCGCCGGTGATCGAGATCCGGCATATCGGGACGCGTCTGCGGCCGGCCCCACCCGCACCCGCCGAGATCGCGGCGATCATCCACGCCGCCGCGGCGAAGTACGGCGTCGATGCGGATCAGCTGCTGCGGGTCACCTACTGCGAGAGCCGCTACGACCCGAGCGCGTATAACGGCGTCCTCGGCGCATCCGGGCTGTTCCAGATCATCCCCAGCACATGGACCGCGAACAGCGTGCGTGCCGGCTACGGCGGCGCGAGCGTCTGGGACCCGGTCGCGAACGCGAACGTGGCGGCCTGGATGTTCAGCCGTGGCCAGGCGTACCAATGGGCCTGCAAGTGATGACCGACCGCAGCTAGCCCATACGCTTCGCGCGTGACTTCGTCCAACCGACCAGACGCGCCAGACCGACCGCACCAAATGGACCTCAGCGATCCGCGTCAGCTCAAGGCGATCCTCGCGAAGCACGGGGTGCGCGCCGCGAAGGGCATCGGGCAGCATTTCCTCGTCGACCGCGGCGCGCTCGCAGCGATCGTCGAGGCGGCGGAGATCGGTCCCGGCGACGATGTGCTCGAGGTCGGCCCGGGTCCTGGTGTGCTCACCGCGGCGCTTTCCGACTGCGCCCGCTCGGTCACGAGCATCGAGCTCGACGACCGGATGGTCCGCGTGCTGGCCGAGACCGTCGGCGACCGCGCCAACGTTCAGGTCGTCCGCGCCGATGCGCTCGAGGTCGACCTGTTCAGCGCCGGCCCGCGCCCGCCCACGCGTATCGTCGCGAACCTCCCGTACCAGATCACCTCGCCGCTCCTCGTGCGGTTCCTGGGCGATCCCCGCCGCGCGCCGCTCGTCGTCGTGCTCGTTCAGGAAGAGGTCGCCCGGCGGATCGTCGCGCGGCCCGGCGAGGTCAAGGAGCGGGGCTTCCTGTCGATCTTCTGCCAGTCCTTTGCCGAGCCGCGGATCGTGCGCCGCGTGGCCGCGGGATCGTTCGCCCCGCCCCCCAAGGTCGACTCCGCGGTCGTCACACTGCGCGCGCACACCGTGCCGGCCTTCGCGCCGCTGCCGCAGGAGCGCTTCCTCGCGCTCGTGAGTGACGCGTTCCGTCACCGCCGCAAGCAGCTCCGCGGCGCGCTCGGCTTCGAGGCGGGCGTCGATCGGGCGCGCGCTGGCGCCGCGCTGCGCCGGGCGGGGATCGATCCGTCTCGGCGGCCGGAGGAGCTCGAGCTCGCCGAGTGGGTGGCGCTCGCGACGCAGCTTGCTGAGCCGCCATGAGCAGGAGCGTTCGCCTGCAGGCGCCGGCGAAGGTGAACCTGACGCTCGAGATCCTGGGGCGTCGCCCGGACGGCGATCACGAGCTCCGGAGCGTCTTCGCGGCGATCGATCTCCGCGACCACGTACGGGTCGCGTCCGCGACGCGATTGGACGTGCAGGTCCGGCCGGACCCCGGAGCAGCGCCCGGTCGCGAGCTCGCGTCCCGTGCGGTGGAAGCCCTGGCGCGGCGAGTGGGTCGTCCCGCGCATGCGCACGTGCGCATCGCCAAGCGGATCCCGGTCGCGGCCGGACTCGGCGGCGGGTCGAGCGACGCCGGGACGACGCTTCGCGCGCTCGCCGCGATCTGGCGCGCCGACGTGGACCTCGCTGCGGTGGCGGCGGAGCTCGGATCCGATGTCCCGTTCTTCGCGCAGACCGCGCCCTTCGCCCTCGTAGCGGGACGCGGCGACCAGGTCGGGGCATTGCCATCCCCGCCGCTCGGGCTCTGGATCGTGCTCGTCCGCCTGCGCGTCCGGGTCGCCACACCGGACGTCTTCGCCGCGCTCCGGCCGGACGAGTGGTCTGACGGTGCGTCGACCGAGCGGCTCGCTGCGGCATTTCGCGACGGCACCGCCGACGCCGCGATGCTTCGGGAGTGCGCCTGGAATGGGCTGACCGACGCAGCGGCGCGGGTGTGCCGCGAGATCGCCGAGGTGCGTGCGCTTGCCGGCTGGAAGGGCATCACGCTGGCGCTCTCGGGAAGCGGGCCATCGCTGTTCGCGGTCGCCGATGATCGTGCCGACGCCCTCCGTGTCGCGCGGATCCTGCACGGACAGGGGCTCGATGCGCGTGCGCGGGCGCTCGGCTCGACCGCCGACTGACCGAAGCGAGCGAGCGCTGTCCGCTTAACCTTTACGGGGTGGATGAGAAGAGCGACATGACCGTCCGGCAGGCCGGCCGCAAGGGCGGGAAGCTCACCGCGACGAAGCACGGAACCGAGTTCTATCGGGAGATCGGCCGCCGAGGCGGCCAGGCCCGGAAGAAGCAGCTCGGCGAGGGCGGCTATCGGGACCTCGGCCGCAAGGGCGGCGAGGCCCGCAAGGGGCAGCTCGGCAGCGAGGGTTACGCGCAGCTTGGCCGGCGCGGCGGCGAGGCCCGCAAGGTCCAGCTCGGCAGCGAAGGTTACGCGCAGCTCGGCCGCAAGGGCGGCCGTCGCGTGGCGGAGCTCATCAAGCGCGGCAAACGCCCGAGCGGCCCGAACGGCCAGTCCGCCGCTTAGGTCCCACCCGAGCCGCACCTACAGATGAAACCGTCAAGGGGGAGTCGTAACCTTCCGCCCGGGGCGCGGTCGACCCCGTGATCAAGAGCGAAGCAGCGGGCATGGAAGCTTCGCCACGCATCTTCGCCCCTCGAGGGCCTCATGGTCGTCCCCGGCGGCGGCGGCCGCGCCCCGCGTCCGTCGGGTGGAGCGCACCCGCTCGCGAACGAGTTTCGCGGTACGCCCCCTCGGCGGCGACGAGCGCGGCACGCTCCTGCCGCAGCCGTTCGGCCTGCGGCATCGCCCCCCGCGGTCCGCGAGCGCGGTCGCCGCGGCATCTCGGCGGTGCGCTCGATCCGCCGGCGCTTCTCCGCCAAGCGGGTCGGGGCGGCGAAGCGGTACGTCGTCCCGTCATGCAGGAGGTGCCAGATGAGCACCGCGAGCTTGCGCGCGACGGCGACCGCGGCGATCGCCGGGCCGCGTCGGTCGGCGATCCGGGCGTGGAACGCGGCGAGCGGTCCGGGCGAGCGCACCGCACTATGGGCCGCCTCGACCAGGAGGCCCCGGGCATGGGGCTTGTCCCGCCCGGCTGATGTGCCCGATCCGGGCTGACCGGTTCCCGGACTGGCGGACCGTTCGGGTCCAGGCCGAGATAGCTGACGAGCTGCGGTGGCCGGGCGAACCGCGCGATCGGTCCGATGACCGCGCACAGCGCGACGGCGGTGACCGACCCAACCCCCGGGATCGTGCAGAGCCGATCGGCATCCAGGTGGGCCAGTGCGGCCGCGGCCAGGTCGCGCTCGAGGGACGCGACCTCGGTCTCGAGCGCATCGTGGAGCCGCAGGGCGCTGTCGATGCCGGCCCGCTCATGCGGCGCGAGCTCCTGCGCCGTGAGCCACCGCCGGCCGGCCTGGCCGAACAGATCCCTCTGCGGGCAGCGCAGCAGCGAGTGGATGAGCGCGGCCTGGATCTGATTGCGCAGCCGGGTGCGCCGCTGGACGAGGGCCCGGTGCTGGGCGACGTGGCGACGGCGGACCCGGGTCGGCGGGTCGGGGACCCAGACCGCGGGGATGAAGTCCGCGGCCAGCAGCTGGGCGAGGACCCGGGCGTCGACCTTGTCGGTCTTGATCTTCGCGTCGGCGATCGTCGGGTCCGCAAGGGATTGGACACCACGACCGTCCCCGCGTGGGCGCTCAGCAGATCGGCGATGGCCCAGGTGTTCGCCGTCGCCTGGAGGACGACCTGGTCATCGCGGCCCAGGGTCGCCGCGAACGCCCGCAGGGCGGCCGGGTCGGTGGAGATGGTCTACTGGTAATGCTCCTTTCCTTGGAGGATCGCCACCTCCGCGAACTGGCGATGGACGTCGAGGCCGATGCTGCGCATCTGGCTCCCTCTTTCTCGACACCGAGCGGGCGACACGACAACTACCCATCCGCGCTCTCGTGGCGCAACCGGGCTAGTCGCAGGGGCGGCCAAATAGACTCACGGGCTCATGGTCCATAGGTGCGACGGCCTGCCCGTCTCTGGTGTCGCTCTTCGATCCCCGTCCCGGTGCGAGTGACGCTAGCCGAGACGGTTCGCGCTTTCATACCCAATAGACTTGGAGCCATGCTCGGCAGACGGGCCGGCCGCCGATGGGGCGTGGCCAAGTGGTAAGGCAGCGGTCTTTGGATCCGCTATCCCAGGTTCGAATCCTGGCGCCCCAGCCCGCCCACTGATCCGCCGGTCCCCATGAGCGCGTCACGCCTCGCCTTCGTCCTCGCCGCCGGTCTGGGCACGCGCATGAGCTCGGGGACCGCGAAGATCCTGCATCCCTGCGCCGGCCGGCCGTTGCTCCTCTGGGCGCTCGACGCTTGCTCCGGCGCCGGCGCGCACCCGGTGGTCGTGCTGTCGCCCGAAAGCGCGGCCGCGCGCGCGATCCTGCCCGCGGGCGCGACGGTCGCCCTCCAGGATCCGATGCGCGGCACTGGTGACGCCGTCCGCATCGGCCTGGCCGCGACGGACGCGCGCGACGGCGAGGCATTCGTGGTGTATGGCGACAGCCCGACGGTCACCGCGGAGACGCTCGAAGCGCTGCACGCGCTCCGTGCGGAGCGAGGCGCCGTCATCGCCCTGCTCTCGGCCGAGGTGGGCCTCGCGAACGCGTACGGTCGCATCGATCGGGACGATCGCGGCGACGTGCGCCGCATCGTCGAAGCGCGGCTCGCGACGCCGAGTGAGCGTCGTCTCCCGGAGTCGAACCTCGGTGCCTACAGCTTCGACCTCGCGTGGCTGCGCGAGGCGGTCCACGGACTGCGTCCGAACGCCACCGGAGAGGTCTTCCTCACCGACCTCGTCCAGATCGCGATCGCCAGCGGCAAGCGCGTGGCCGCCTATTGCACACCCGACCCGGGCGAAGGGCTGGGCGTGAACACGCTCGTGGAGCTCGCCGCCGTGGAGGCGGTGCTCCGCCGGCGCATTCGCGAGCGGCACATGCTTGCGGGTGTCACGTTTCGTGACCCGGAGTCATCGCAGGTCGATGCAGGCGTGACGATCGGCGCCGATACCGTGATCGAGCGCGGCTGCGTCCTCGAGGGCCGGACCGCGATCGGCCCCGATACGCGTGTCGGTCCCTACGCGATCCTGCGCGACACCACGGTCGGCGCGCGCTGCCGCGTCGAGGCGTCTGTCCTCGAGGGAGCGACGCTCGAGGACGACGTTCGCATCGGGCCGTACTCGCATCTCCGACGCGGCGCTTACCTCGAGCGCGGGGTGGAAATGGGGAATTTCGGCGAGGTGAAGAACGCGCGGCTGCGGGCGAAGACGAAGATGCATCATTTCAGCTACGTCGGGGACGCCGACGTGGGCGAGCGCGTGAACATCGGCGCGGGCACGATCACGCTGAACTACGACGGCGTCTCGAAGCACCGCACCATCATCGGCAACGACGCGTTCATCGGCTCGGACACGCTCCTCCGCGCACCGGTGACCATCGGCGAAGGGGCTGCCACCGGCGCAGGCGCGGTCGTCACGAAGGACGTCGCACCCGGGATGCTCGCCGTGGGCATGCCGGCCCGGTCCATCAAGAAGGTCGAGAAGCCGAAGCGCTGATGGACGGCACAACGCAGCTTCTCCTCCTTGAGCTGGTGCTCGTCCTCCTGCTCGCGATGCTGTCGATGAGCGAAGCCGCGCTCCATGCGATCCGTCGGCCGCAGCTCGTGGAGCAGCTGGTCGGACGCGGGCGCCGCGGGCGGCGCGCCGGCCGGATGGGTGAGCGACGGGTGCGTTACCTCGCCGCGATCCAGGTGGTCGAGTTCTTCGTCATCTTCGCGTTCGCCGGTATCGCGGCCGCGTTCATCGCACCACGGCTGTCCGAAGTGATCCGCTTCTTCGGGTTCGTCGCCGTCTTCAGCGATGTGAGCGCCGTCGTCGTGACCGTTGCGGTCCTTTCACTAATTGCCGTACTTTTTGGTTTGTTCGTTCCACGATCCATCGGCAACCGCCACGCGACGCAGGTGCTGTTGGTCATGGTGTTCCCGCTCGATTTCATCACCTGGCTCACGCGACCGCTGGTCGCCGTCCTGTTCATCCTCACGAAGCTGGTCACCAAGCCGTTCGGCGCGAATCCGGAGGTCGGCACCCTCATCAGCGAGGAGGACATCAAGGCGCTCATCGAGACCGGCGAGGAGCAGGGGGTCCTCGACATGAAGGAGCGCGACATGATCCATTCGGTCTTCGCGCTCGGCGACAAGACCGTGCACCAGGTCATGGCGCCGCGCACCGACATCGTGGCCATCGACGTCAACACGCCGCCCGCGCGCATCCTCGAGATGGTCGTGTCCGCCGGTCACTCGCGCATCCCGGTCTACGAGGGCTCCGCCGACCAGATCATCGGCGTGCTGTACGTGAAGGATCTGTTCCGCCGTCTCGCCCGCGGTGAAAAGGACGTCACGATCCGGCCGTTTCTGCGGCCGGCGCAGTTCGTCCCCGAGACGAAGAAGGTGGACGAGCTGCTGCGCGAGATGCAAAGAGACAAGGTGCACATCGCGATCGTCGTCGACGAGTACGGCGGCACCGCGGGCCTGGTCACGATCGAAGACCTCGTGGAGGAGATCGTGGGCGAGATCCGCGACGAATACGACGTCGAGCAGGAGCTCGTGCTGCCCCTCTCTGAGCATGAGGCGCTCATGGACGCGCGGGTCCCGTTCGACGACGTGAAGGAGACGTTCGGGATCACCGACCTCGAGGACTCGGAGGATTACGACACGCTCGGCGGCTTCATCACCCACGCGCTCGGTCGCCTACCCAAGGCGGGGGAGTCGGTCGCCCGGGACGGCGTGAAGTTCGCGGTGGAGAGCATCGAGGGCCGGCGCATCCGCCGCGTCCGCGTGACCCGCGAGGCGCCGGCGTCCGAAGAACGGGCGCGGGTCTGAGGCTCCCGCCGGGCGACGAGGACCTCATCCGGGTCGCGGCACTCGCGCGCGCGCGGGCCTACGCGCCCTATTCCAGTTACAAGGTCGGCGCGGCGATCCGCACGAAGCGCAACAAGATCCACTCCGGCGCGAACGTCGAGAACGTGTCCTACGGCCTCACGGTGTGTGCGGAGCGTTGCGCGACGTTCGCCGCGATCGCTTCGGGGGAGACGAAGGACTGGGACGCCGTCGCCATCGTCATTGATGACGACAAGCTCCCGTCGCCGTGCGGCGCCTGCCGCCAGGTGCTGGCCGAGTTCGCGCCTGACCTGCGGGTGGTCCTCGCCACGACGGGCGGCCTGCGCCGGGCGACGACGCTGCGAGAGCTCCTGCCGGAGCCGTTCCTGCCGGATTCGCTGCCCCGGTGAGCCGGACGCACGAGCTCGACAGCGAGGTCGTGTACTACGCCTGGGACAACGCCATCCGGCCGCGCCTCGAGATCGAGAGCGGCGACACGATCGTGCTCCGGACGCGCGACTCGAGCGACGCTTCTGGAAGCGCGGCATGACCGCGGCGGACGGCGGCGGCCGGTCAGCACCGGACATCCGCTCACGGGGCCGGTCGCCGTCAGGGGCGCGAGATCTGGCGACATCCTCAAGGTCGAGGTGCTCTCGCTCGTGCCCGGCGACCTCGGATATACAAGCTTTGGTCCGGGGCTGCTGCGGGATGACTTCCCCGAGCGGTACTTGAAGCTCTGGGAGCTCGATGGGAAAAGCGCCGAGCTGCGCCCAGGCGTCCGCGTGTCGCTCGAGCCGTTCCTCGGCGTCATGGGTACGGTACTGGCCGAGCCCGGGCGGTACAGCACGATCCCGCCGCGCCGGACCGGCGGGAACATGGACATCAAGCAACTCACTGCCGGCAGCGCGCTCTACCTGCCGGTGACGGTGGAGGGCGCGCTCTTCTCCTGCGGAGACGGGCACGCCGCGCAGGGTGACGGCGAAGTGTGCAGCACCGCGATCGAGACGACGATGACCACGACGCTGCGCCTGACGGTCGAGCCGGGGCGCGACCTGCCCTTCCCGGAATTCGAAACGACACGGCCGCTGTCGCCGCAAACGAATGCCGGCGGCCACTACGTCACGACGGGCATCGCGCCCGACCTCATGGATGCAACGAAGAGTGCGGCCCACCTCGTGTCCCGTTACGGCCTGAGTCGCGAGGAGGCTTACGCCCCCTGCAGCGTCGCCGTCGACCTCAAGATCAGCGAGGTCGTCGATGCGCCGAGCTGGGTCGTCAGCGCGTTCCGAGATCGCCATCACCGACGCCAGCGGCTTCTACCGTGCAGTCCCTCCGTGACGCGCTCTTCGGAATGCACGCCGGCCGATTCGAGGCGGAGGATGCCGTAGTCCGCGATGAGCGACGCAGGGAAGGGCCGGCTGAGGCTCGCGTCCTGGACTCGCTCGAGCAGGATCGCCGCCTGCGTCCGGTTCAGCACGCCCGCCCGAGCGATCACCCGCCGGTCGGTGAGGACCCAGGCCCGGTTGGTCCATTGGAGATAGCGAACGGCCATCAGGATGAACACGACGACGACTGCGGCCAGACCGATCATCGCAAGCTACTGCTGCGACTGCGCCGCGAGCGCCGCCGCTCCGATCAACAGGACGAGCTCCACGCCGACGAGCGCGACCCACCAGGCGAACGGACGGCCGACGGCGATCACGCGTTCGCCGGGCTCGTAGACCACGTCCTTCGGAGCGCTCAGCGCGCGGTCGGCCATCTGCGCGATGCTAGCCGCTGGCGCTCGCGACCGGCTCCTCGGCGCCGGTCGCCGTGAGGACGAGCTGTTCGAGCAAGGCGAGCGGTCCGCCGGCGCCGGCCATCGCGGGGATGCCGCGGAGGGTGTGCAGTGCGCGCGACCGGTGGCTCCCGATCTCCAGCTCGAGCAGCTCGCGGGTCCCGAGCTCGTCCAGGATCTCTCTCGCGCGCTCGACGTTGTCCGGTGGCAGCGGCGCGGCCGGCTCGAAGAGGCTCGCGAGCTCCTCGCGCACCCGGGGCGAGGCCTTTTCGAACGCCATCACGACCGGCAACGTCTTCTTCCGCTTGACCAGGTCGTTCATCTCGAGCTTGCCGGTGCGTTCCGTCGTCGCCCAGATCCCGAGCAGATCGTCGTACGCCTGGAACGCCTGACCGAAGTCGTCGCCGAAGCGCGCGAGCGCATCGCGGACCTGCGGATCGTCGGTCGCGAGCACGCCGGCGCCTTCGGCGCAGGCCGCGATGAGCGCGCCAGTCTTCTTCGCGGCCATCGCGCGATAGCGCTCCACCGTGATGTCCGTCCGGGTCTCGAAGCTGATGTCGAGGAACTGGCCTTCGCACACGCGTACGCAGGCCCGGTCCAGGAGACACGCAAAATCGAGGATCCGTTCAGCCGGGAGCTCGCGCTCGCGGAGTCGCTGCACCGCGAGACGCGACGCGGCGTACATGCCGTCGCCGGTATTGATCGCCTGCGGCACGCCCCAGACCGACCACACGGTCGGACGGTGATGCCGGGTCGGGTCCTGGTCCTCGATGTCGTCATGGATCAACGTGAAGTTGTGCAGGAGCTCGAGCGCCGCCGCGGCAGGGAGGATCCCTCGGGGGGTGCCGGCCAGCGCTTCGTAGACCAGGACGCAGAGCAGCGGGCGCATCCGCTTGCCGCCACCGGGCCGCACGTCGTCGAGGCCGAGGTGGTAGAGCATCATCCCGTAGAAGGGTTGGAGCGATGCCTCGGCCTGCGTTAGGACCGCTCGGATCTCTTCATCGATGGCCGCGACGCGTGATCCGAAGACCGCCGATGTGCCCACCGAAACGCGATGATAACGGGTAGCATTCACTTCTGATGGCATCACGCACGTACCGTGCCGAAGCGATCGTGCTCAAGACCCATGACTTCGGTGAAACGGATCGCATCCTGACCCTGCTCACGCGTCATTTCGGAAAGGTGCGCGTCGTCGCGAAGGGCATTCGCAAGCCGACGAGCCGACTCGCGGGCCACGCCGAGCCGCTCACGCACGCCACGTACCAGCTCGCGCGGGGCCGCAATCTCGATGTGCTCACTGGCGCCGAATCCCTCGCGATGTATCGCGAGCTGCGCGCGGATCTGCGCGGCATCGCCGCGGGCTGGTATATCGCGGAGCTCGCCGATCGCTTCTCGGTCGAGCGCTCACCGTCGGCGCCGCTCTTCGACCTCGTCGAGACCGCGCTGCGGCATCTATCAGCAGGCGCGCATTCGGCCCTCGTGTGCCGCTGGTTCGACCTTCAGCTGCTCGACCGCACGGGATTCCGTCCCGAGCTCGGCCAATGCGTCCAGTGCCGGATCGGCCCTGATGAGGTGACGAACGCCTGGATCGTCGAGGCCGGCGGCCTCGTCTGCGCACGCTGCGCGCCAACGATGACCGGTGGGCCGCTCGGCCTGACGGTCCGCGCCCTCAAGTCGCTGCGGTATCTCCTCGTGAGCGACTTCGCGGGCGCCGCCCTCTTGCGGGTCGACGAGTCGCTCGCGAGCGAGCTCGAGCGGCACCTGCGCTCGTTCCTGCAGAGCGTCCTCGACCGTGAGATCCACGCGGCGCGACTGCTCGACGACCTGGCGCGCCTGCCGCGGCCCACCGCCGTCACCGTATGACCGTCGCCCCGCGGGCGGATCTCTTCGACAAGCTCGTCTCGCTTGCGAAGCGACGCGGGTTCGTGTTCCCGTCGAGCGAGATCTACGGCGGGGCCGGCGCGACCTGGGACTTCGGCCCCCTCGGCGTCGAGCTGAAGAACAACCTGAAGCGCGCCTGGTGGCGTTCGATGGTTCAGTACCGCGACGACGTGGTCGGTCTCGATGCCGCGATCCTCATGCACCCGCGCGTCTGGGAGGCCTCGGGCCATGTCGAGAACTTCACCGATCCGTTGGTCGAGTGCGTGAGCTGCAAGCACCGCTTCCGCGCCGACGAGCTGCCGGATGGCCAGAGCGGGCCCTGTCCGAACTGCGGCGAGCGAAGGCTCGGCGAGCCGCGGAAGTTCAACCTCATGTTCAAGACCTTCGTGGGGCCGGTGGAAGAGGACGCTTCGGTGGCCTGGCTGCGCCCGGAGACCGCTCAGGGCATCTTCGTGAACTTCGACAACGTGCAGCAATCGATGCGTCGGCGGCTGCCGTTCGGGATCGCCCAAGTGGGGAAGTCGTTCCGCAACGAGATCACGCCAGGCAATTTCATCTTCCGGTCGCGCGAGTTCGAGCAGATGGAGATGCAGTACTTCTGCAAGCCCGCTGACGCGCCACGCCACTACGAGGAATGGATGGGGACGCGCCGGCAGTGGTTCCACGACCTCGCCGGCCACGACGAGCTGTTCCGCTTCCGCGAGCACGCTCCGGAGGAGCGAGCGCACTACGCGGCGCGGGCCTTCGACATCGAATTCCAGTATCCGTTCGGCTGGAAGGAGCTCGAGGGCATCCACAACCGGACGGACTTCGATCTCACGCGTCATTCGGAGTTCTCGGGAAAGAAGCTCGAGTACTTCGACGACGTGACGAACGAGCGATTCACGCCATACGTCATCGAGACGGCCGTGGGCGCTGACCGCGCGACGTTCGCGCTGCTCTGCGCCGCGTACGACGAGGAGCCGGACAAGGAGGGCGTGCGCGTCGTGCTCCGCCTCCATCGCGACCTCGCGCCATACAAGGTCGCTGTGCTGCCGCTCTCGAAGAAGCCCGAGCTGGCGGAGCTCGCGCGCTCGGTCTGGGCGGCGATCCGGCCGCACTTCCAATCGACGTACGACGAGACCCAGGCGATCGGCCGCCGCTACCGGCGCCAGGATGAGATCGGCACGCCGCTCTGCGTGACGGTGGATTTTGATTCGCTCAACGACCGAGCCGTGACGATCCGCGATCGGGATGACATGACGCAGGTCCGCGCTCCCATAGCGGAGCTTGTGCCGGCACTCCGGGAGCACCTGCACCTCGCCTGATCCATCCGTGATCGCGTCGATCGCCCTCGCTGGCCTGTTCTTCTGCGCCGGGACGCAGACGCCGTCGCTCGCGCTGCTGGCGTTACGCCGGCCACGGATCCCGGCGCTGGTCGTCACGCCGTATGCCGCGACGCTCGGGGCGGCGCTGCTCATCGCGCCCGGGCTCGGGGCCACGGCGCAGATTGGCGTCCGGGCCGTCGCCCTGGCACCGGCGTTGCTCGCGGCGCCGATCCTCGCGGCAGCCAGCGGCGGGCGTCTCGATCGCACAGGTGCGCTCACGGTGGGCGCGCTCGCCGCCGCAGCGCTCGTCAACGCGTTGGGCGGCCCGGGATCGGCGCAGCTCGGATCCGTCCTCGTCGCGTTCTTCATCGGCGCGGCGATGACCGCGGCGATCCCGATGGTGCCCGACGCGGTCAGGACCCTCACCCGGCGGGCGCAGGATCTCGCGTATCTGACACTCGCGGCCGTGGCGATCGTCGCGGGCGGCCCGGCCGTCGATCTTGCTGCGGTCCTCGCGGCGCTGATACTGCTCGCGGCAGGTCTCGCATCCGCGGCCATCGTCGCGCTCGCGACGGGGGTCGACCCCGTCTCAGCCTTGCTCGGCGTGGGCTCGCGCGACCCCGCGATCGCCGCCGCGGTCGCCGTCGGCGCCGGCAGCCCTGCCGCGGCCGCCGTGCCGCTGGCCTATGGCACCCTGGTCGTCGCGCTCGCGGCATTCCTCGCGGCGCGCCAACGGTTGCGCGCCCGCGACGCGGGCCCGACCATCCTAGCGTGACCGTTATCCCGTTCGTCACGGCGATCGTCAGCGGCGCCTTCGCTGTCCTGGTGCTCGTGGGATATCGCGAGCACCGGCACCGCTACCAGCTAATGTGGGCCGCGGGATTGTTGCTGTTCGCGGCGGCGGCCGCGGCCGGCGTGTTCGCCCGGAGCGGTGGCACGACCGAGGCGGCGTACCGCGTGTTCTACCTGTTTGGAGCGATCATGAACGTGGGCTGGCTCGCGCTCGGCACGCTCTACCTGCTCGTGCGTCCCGAGCGCGCCCGTATCGGCCTCGTGCTGGCATGCGCGCTCTCCCTCCTCGGCGCCTACGGGGTCATGGTCACGCCTATCGATCTCGCGGCCGCGGCGGGCAGTGGGCGCGGCTTCCCCGACGGCTCGTTGCCGCGCATCCTCGCGGCCCTCGGGAGCGTCACCGGTAGCGTTATCCTCATCGGCGGCGCGCTCTATTCCGCGTGGATCTTCCTGCAGAGGCGGCGCAACGGGCGGCGCGCGCTAGGGAATCTCATCATCGCGGCCGGCGTGCTCGTCGTCGCGGCCGGTGGGACCGCGACCTTCACGGGCGCCTCAGGCGTGCTTGAGCTCGCCAATCTGGCGGGCGTGAGCGTCATGTTCGCCGGCTTTCTGCTGATCGGGTGACGCGATGCCGCGGGTGAGCGCCGGAGGGATCGAGCTGTATTACGAGTCGGTCGGCGACGGGACGCCGTTCGTCCTGCAGGCGCACGATCACACCCCGTGGCTCTTCTTTCAGGCGCCGGTGTTCTCGCAGCGTTATCAGGTGCTCACCTACGACCGTCGCGGCACCGGACGGTCCGCAAGCCCGTCGGGGCCGTGGTCAGCGGCCAATCTTGCCGGCGATCTCGCCAGCTTCCTCGATGCTCTCGGCATCGATCGGGCCATCGTCGGCGGCAGCTCGCTAGGCGGCGCGGTCACCGCCCAGTTCGCGCTCGACCATCCGGGACGCGCGCTGGCGCTCATCATCGGCCACACCGTGCCGTTCCTGGACGATCGCGGCCGGCGGTGGCTGGCCGAGAATGTCAGCGCGGCACAGTCGGGGCGGCCGGCCATCGTGCGCCAGCCGGCGTCCGACACGCACGGAGGGCGATGGCTGCCCGACGACCGATCCGGCGTTCGCCGCATCCGAGTTCGGCCGGATGGCCGCCGAGACCGGCACCGGGCTCGGACGCACGAACGACGACATCGCGCGCGCTCGCGGTGCTCCGCGACTGGGATCAACGACCGCGCCGGGCCGAGCTCGCGCGGATCGACGTCCCAACGCTCGTCATCGTGGGCGAGCGGGAGCCGCGTCTCACGGTCGAGGCGCGCGCGAATGGGCGTCTTGGATCCCCGGGGCGGAGTTCCGTGTCCTGGCCAGTGCGCATCACGCGGCGCCACGCGAGGCCGCTCGCGCCTGGAACGCCGCGGTGCTGTCGTTCCTCGAGCGGAACGGCCTCTAGCGGTAAGGGTCCCGCTTCCGGTCATCCGCCGCGAGGCGGCCGGCGAACCTTCTCGCGAATTCGGTCGCGGCCGCGGTGACTGCGGCCATTCCGGCGCCCCACGCCGCTTCCTTGGGCCCGCGCTTCTCGTCGGCGAGATCGGACATCTCGCTCCGCAGCTGCTCGCGCAGGCGCTTCCGGGCGCGGCCCTTGAGCCGGTCGACGCGGCCGCCGAGATTCTTGATGACCCGCTCGATCTCGGTATCGGGCTGCTTCGCCCGGCCTTCATGGATCTTCCTCGCGACCGCGGCCGCGAGGAGCGCGCCGACGGATCCGAGGGCGCCGACCGATGCGACCGGCTGGCGCCGGACCAGATTGCGCGGATCCGCGTCGACCTTCGCACGCGCGATCAGCGCGTCAATGTCGTCGCCGATCTGCCGACGCAGGCCGGCTAGCTCGCGTTCCGTCCGAGCAGCCGGGCTTTCGCCCATCGCACCGTCTCCTTGACCGCCGCGATCGATCGCGTCGGACCACGTAGCTCGAGTCGTTTGTAGCCGGTGTATCCGGTAAAGGCCGCGACCGCGCCGAAGAGCACCATGACCAGCAGCGCGGATGCCCAGAGCGGCAACACGATGGCGACGACGGCGATGACGAAGACGGCGAGCGCGATCAGGGTGAGCAGGGTGAACGCGGCCGCGATCCCGAACCACTTCGCGGCGACGAGGTTCGCCTTGGCGATCTCGGCGATCTCTTGTTTCGGGAGCTCGATCTGTTTGCGGACGTAGGTGCGGACGTTCTCGCGGATGCGTCCGAGCAGCGTGGCGTAACCGGGGCGTTCGTACACGGGCCGCGACTCTAGCATCGGACGTCGCAGGAGCAGGAAATCTGCCAATATCGCCCTCTCACGACAGCGGAGGTGCCCGGATTGCCGGCGACGCGCGCGAAGACCGCGACGAAGACCCGTCCTACCGCCGTAAAAGCGAGGAAATGGGTCTACCTATTCGCCGACGGCAAAGCTGAGGGCAACGCCAAGATGCGCGCGCTCCTCGGTGGCAAAGGCGCGGGGCTCGCCGAGATGACGAACGCCAGGCTGCCGGTGCCGCCGGGCTTCACGATCACGACCGAGGCCTGCAACGCCTACTTCAAAACGGGCAAGAGGCTCCCACCGGGTCTGTGGGATCAGGTCGAGCGCAGCCTCGCCGCGGTCGAGAGAACGACGCACAAGAAACTCGGTGATGTGCGCGATCCGCTCCTCGTCTCCGTCCGCTCGGGGGCTGCGATGTCGATGCCGGGCATGATGGACACCGTTCTCAACCTTGGGCTCAACGACGAGAGCCGCCGGGCGCTCGCGACGCTCACGAAGAACGAGCGCTTCGCATACGACGCGTACCGGCGGTTCATCTCGATGTTCGGCCGCATCGTCCTCGACATCCCCGCGGCGAAGTTTGACGAGGCCCTCGAGAAGCGGAAGCACCAGAAGAGGGTCTCTTCCGACACCGACCTTGGCGCGAAGGACCTCGCGGCGCTCGTCGAAGAGTTCAAGGCGATCGTGAAGCGCGAGACCGGCAAGCCATTCCCGACGGATCCGCATGACCAGCTGCGTCTCGCGATCGAGGCGGTCTTTGGTTCGTGGTTCGGCCAGCGCGCGAAGGATTACCGCAAGCAGTTCAAGATTTCGGACGATCTCGGGACGGCGTGCAGCGTCGTGACGATGGTGTTCGGGAACATGGGCGACGACTCGGGCACCGGCGTCGGGTTCACGCGTGACCCGAACACCGGCGCCAAGGAGCTGTACGGCGAGTACCTCACGAATGCGCAGGGCGAGGACGTCGTCGCCGGCATCCGCACCCCGGCGAAGATCAGCCAGATGCAGCGCGACATGCCACGGGCCTATGCGGAGTTCGAGGCGATCGCGCAACGCCTTGAGAAGCACTATGGCGATGCGCAGGACCTCGAATTCACGATCGAACGCGGCAAGCTCTACATGCTCCAGACGCGGAGCGCGAAGCGGACCGCGCGGGCGGCAGTGAAGATCGCGACCGACATGGTGCGCGAGCGGCTCATCACGAAGGACGAGGCGATCCAGCGGGTCGACCCGCTCCAGGTCGAGCAGCTGCTGCTGCCGCGCTTCGACGAAAAGGAGGTCGAGAAGGCGCGCGAAGCGGGCCGGTATCTCGCGAAGGGCCTCAATGCCTCGCCCGGCGCCGCGACCGGCCGCGCGGTCTTCGACGCCGACCGCGCCGTCGTGCTGAAGGGGCAGAAGCAGCTCGTCGTGCTCGTGCGGCCAGAGACGTCGCCCGACGACTTTCACGGGATGATCGCCGCGACGGGCATCCTCACCGCCCGCGGCGGCTCGACGAGCCACGCCGCTGTCGTCGCGCGGGGCCTCGGGCTGCCGTGCGTCGCCGGCTGCGCCGCGCTCTCCATCGATCTCCACAAACGGGTGATGCAGGTCGGCGACAAGTCCGTCGCCGAGGGCGACTTCATCTCGATCGACGGCACGACGGGTGAGGTGTTCGCCGGCGAGCTCCCCACGGTCGAGCCGAACTACTCCGAGGAGAAAGAGCTGATCGAGCTGCTGTCGTGGGCCGACAAGCGCCGCCGCCTCGGCGTGTGGGTGAACGCCGATACGCCCGAGGAGTGCGTGAAGGCCCGTTCATTCGGGGCCGAGGGTGTCGGTCTCGCGCGGACCGAGCACATGTTCCGGCAGGCCGAACGGCTGCCGATCGTCCAGGACATGATCATGGCCGACACCGAGGAGGGCCGGAAGACCGCGCTCGCGAAGCTGCTGCCGTTTCAGCAGGGCGATTTCCGCGAGATGTATGAGGCCATGGACGGCCTGTCCGTCGTCATCCGCCTCATCGATCCGCCGCTGCACGAGTTCCTCCGCGAATTCGCGGACGTGAACGTGGAGATCGCCGTGGCGGAAGCGACCGGGCGCGACGATGCCGATCTCGAGAGCAAGAAGAAGATCTGCCGGCGGCTCGAGCAGATCCACGAAGACAATCCAATGCTCGGCCTCCGCGGCTGCCGGCTGCTGCTTGTCTACCCCGAGATCCTCGAGATGCAGATCCGCGCGATCCTGGGCGCCGCCGCCGACGTCGCGGAGCGCGGCATCAAGGCGAAGCCGGAGATCATGATGCCGCTCATCGGCACGATGGGGGAGCTCGACCGACTCCTCGAGCGGGTCACCGCGGTGGCCGACGCGGTGCAGCAGGAGCGCGGGCGGAAGATCCCGTACAAGTTCGGCACGATGATCGAGATCCCACGGGCCTGCATCATCGCGGACCAGATCGCGGAGAAGACTGAGTTCTTCTCGTTCGGCACGAACGACCTCACCCAGACCGTGCTCGGCATCTCGCGCGACGACGCGCAGAAGAGCTTTCTCACGAAGTACGTCGAGCAACGGATCATCCCGGATGATCCGTTCCAGGTGATTGACCGGGATGGCGTCGGCGCGATGATGCGGATGGGCGTGGAGCGCGGCCGGAAGACGAAGCCGGGCTTGAAGATTGGGATCTGCGGTGAACACGCAGGCGAGCCGAGCTCCGTGGCGTTCTGTCACGAGCTCGGCCTGACCTACGTGTCGCCGTCGACCTACCGGGTGCCCGTCGCGCGTCTCGCGGCGGCGCAGGCGGCGCTCGCCGGGGCCGAGCGCGACCGGTAGTGGCCGACCGCTCCGCACGCCTCTCGCGCACAAAGTCGGTCGCCGCGCTCCGCATCCGCGACCGGCAGGAGGGCGACGAGCGGGCGCAGCTCGCGCCGCTCGCCACGAAGGCGGGCGACGCGAAGCGCGACCGGCCGGAAGATCCGTCGCCGACGCGGACCGCGTTCCAGGTCGACCGCGACCGGATCATCCACTCGAAGGCCTTCCGCCGAACGAAGCACAAGACCCAGGTGTTCCTCGCGCCGGTCGGCGACCACTACCGCACCCGGCTTACGCACATCCTCGAGGTGAATTCGATCGGCCGCGCGATGGCGAGCGCGCTTCAGCTGAACGAGGACCTGCTCGAGGCGATGGCCCTCGGGCACGACGTCGGGCACACGCCGTTCGGGCATGTTGGCGAGGAGCTCCTGGGGACGTTCCTGCCCGACGGCTTCCGCCACAACGAGCAGAGCGTGCGGATCGTCGAGCGGCTCGAGAAGAATGGCCGCGGCCTGAACCTGACACACGAGGTCCGGGACGGCATCCTCAAGCACTCGGCGCCGACGACGGGGGGGCTCGAGACCGCCGCATGGGGCGTTCCGGAGACGCCGGAGGGCTGGGTCGTGCGGCTCGCCGATAAGATCGCCTACCTGCATCACGACATCGACGACGCGATGCGGGCCGGGATCATCGGTGAGGACGACCTCCCGAAGGATGTCCGCAGCGCCCTCGGGCCCGACCGGGCGGAGCGCCTTGACACGATGGTCTACGACGTGATCGTGAACTCGTTCGGGAAGGCCGAAATCGGGCTCTCGCCCGAGGTGCTGGAGGCGACGAACGCCCTGCGCGATTGGATGTTCCAGAACGTGTACCTGGCCGGCCCCGCGAAGACGGAAGACGAGAAGGCGCAGGGCGTGCTCCTCGCGCTGCTCGAGCATTTCGAGGCGCACCCGGACCGAATGCCGTCCGAATACCAGCAGATCGCCGCAGCCGACGGTGCGAAGCGCGCGGTCGCCGACTACGTGGCGGGGATGACCGATGCCTACGCGCTCGACACGTACGAGAGTCTGTTCATCCCCGCGGCATGGGGCAGGCACTAGCGGTCAGGTCCGCGCATCGCCCGGGCGATATGTTGTTAGTCGTGCCCGGAGACTTCGACCTCGTCAAAGCGCGCGTTGACATCGTCCAGCTCGTCGGCGAGCGCGTCCCGCTGCGCAAGGCGGGGCGCGCGTACAAGGGGCTTTGCCCGTTCCATTCGGAGAAGACCCCGTCGTTCACCGTGGATCCCGACCGCCGGACTTTCAAGTGTTTTGGTTGTCTTCCGCCCGGCGCGCTTGTTAAGACGACCGAGGGAATGCGCCCGATCGAGCAGGTCGCTATCGATGAGCTTGTCTACGCTTCAGATGGCCGCCTACACCGAGTCCTCATGACCCACCAGCACGATTTCGTCGGATCGCTCGTCCAACTGACGTGCGCCACCTTCAAGGTTCCGCTTCTGTTGACTCCGAACCACGAAGTGCCCGTTCTCCGGCCCAAGAGTCGAAAGCGCGAGATCGTTGAAGCCGGTCAGATTCGACCGCAGAACTATCTCGTCTATCCAGCGATGCGCCGCGAAGGCGCACCCCTTGATTGGTCCGCCGTCCCCGGTTCACGGAAGAGTCATGGCAAGGAACCGAAACCGCTGCCGGCGACTGCCGAGATCTCCCTCTTCGCTGAGTGGCTCGGCTGGTATTTGGCCGAGGGGAGCGTGAGCAACGACAGGACCGTGAGGTTCAGTCTGGGGGGAGACGAAGGTCATGTGGCCGACCGCCTTCGTCTCTTGACGGATCGACTGTTCGGCGAACGGCTCCGAGGAGATCGCCAAAGCACGAGCATCGAGCTTTGGTTCTGCGACGCATTGTTGGCTCGCTGGCTCAAGCATCATTGCGGTGACGAGGCGCAGAGCAAGCGATTGCCAGAGTTTGTCTGGTCGTGGAAGCCAAGTGAGCAATGGGTCCTGTTCCACGCGGTGGCTCTGGGCGACGGAAGCATCAGCCCCGCGCAGTACGTTCAACACTTCGGCTACTACGCGCAAGAAACGTGGTCTCTCACTCTCTCGAGTCCGAGTCTGATCGACGATCTGCGGGATCTGGCAATCGCCAACGGGATCGTGCCGCAGCTTCGGGAAGACAGGCAAAAGGACGGTCGGCGAGCCTGGGCGTTGACGATCGACGCGGCCGACCAGCAGCGCTGGGGCAGCGGGGAGCGGCCTGTAGGTGAGCCGATTCCCGTGCGTGTGCGGAAGGTCGCGCATCTGCCGTACGAAGGGCCTGTGTATAACTTGACGGTCGACGAGGATCACACGTTCGTGACGATGACCGCGGCGGTCTGTAATTGCGGGGAGGGCGGGGATGTCTTTGATTGGCTCATCAAGACCGACGGCGTCGACAAAGCGGATGCGCTCAAGGTGCTCGCCGAGCGAGCCGGCGTCGAGCTGACCAGCGGGCGGCCGCCGGCGGAGCGGGAGCGTGAGAAGCGGCTCCTCGCGGCCCATGAGGTCGCGCATTTCTACTTCCGCCAGGCGCTCCGCGGCACGCCGAAGGGGAAGGCCGCCGCGGAATACGTGGCCGGGCGAGGGATCACGGCGGCGTCCGTCGAGAGGTTCGGCATCGCCTACGCCCCCGATCTCCCGGACGGCCTGCTCGCGTACTTCCGCAAAAAGGGCTACGCCGACGAGGAGATTCTCGCCACCGGGCTCGTGGTCGACACCGAACGTGGTCTCCTCGACCGGTTTCGCGACCGCCTGATCGTCCCGATCCGCGACGCCCGCGGGCGCATCATCGCGTTCGGCGGCCGGGCGATGCGCGACGATCAGCCCGGCAAATACATCAATTCGCCGCAGACCCTGTTGTTCAACAAGAGCGGCACCCTCTATGCCCTGGATGCGGCGAAGGCCGACGCACGACGGCAAAGCGAGGCCGTCATCGTCGAGGGCTACTTCGACGCGATCGGATGCCACCAGGCCGGGCTCACCAACGTCGTCGCTTCCATGGGGACGGCGCTGACCGAGGACCAATATCGCGTCCTCGACGATCTGCACATCGAGCGGGCGGTCGTGGCCTTCGACGGCGATGCCGCCGGTCAGCGGTCGGCTGAAGCGCGTGGCCGCGACCTCGCGCGGATCGCGCAGCGCGCGAGCCTCCGGGCGCGCAAGGGGACGGTCACCGCTCGCACCGGCCTCGGGGTCTACGTGACCGAGCTCCCGGCGGGCACCGACCCGGACGACCTCGCCCGGCGCGATCCGGCCGCGCTGCGCGGCATCATCGGCGCCGCGAAGCCCGTGCTCGAGTTCGTCATCGACACGATCGCCGGGCGGTTCGTCGGCCGGCTGACCAACCCGGACGGCCGCCGCCGGTTCCTCGCGGAGTCGCTTCCGCTGCTCGCCGACGAGCCGGACGCGCTGACCCGGGAGCTGTATCTCGGGACACTTTCGCGCCTCACCGGCCTCGACCAGGAGACCCTCCGCACCCAGGTCTCGGATCCTGGGATCCGGGCCGCCGCGCCGCGCGTCCCCACCGGTCTCGAGGGCCCCGCGGCGCCCGAGAAGAAACAAACGACTTCTCTCGAGCGTTACTTGATGGCACAATTGACCAAGTTCCCAGAAGAAGCCGCGCGCCTCGACCTGGACCTCGCCGACCTGTCAGACCCCGACCACCGGGCGATCTTCGAACTGCTCCGGACCGGGCATACGACCGCTGAACTTCCGGCTCACCTCGCCGCCACGGCGGCCACATTGAGCGCGAATGCGCTGGAGCCGAGTTCGGTGGCCGCAGCAGGCCACGAGATCGAGATCGTCGCGCTGCGGCTGCGGGAAGGGAATTTGCGGCGGCATCTGGGCGACGCGCGCGCGGCGCTCGCGCGCTCAGATGGTGACGTAGGCGCCCTCGATGAGGAGGTCAACCGCCTGGCGCACGACCTGGAGGAAGTCCAGCGTTCGCTCCAGCGGCAGACCGTCCTACGCACCGGCGAGCAACAGGAGTAGGAATGGCCAGGACAGCGACGAAAGAAAAAGACTCCGCGGCGAAGACCGCCACCCCCGAGCGCGTCGGGATCCACCCCGAGCACAAAGAGCAGGCCGAGAAGCTCGTCGCGCGCGGAAAGCAACAGGGGTACCTCACCCAGGAAGATATCGCCCGCGGGCTTCCGGATGCGGAAGCCGGAGAGATCGAAGAGCTCCTCGTCACCCTTGACGACAACAACGTCGAGATCCTGGAAGCGGACCGCGGGCCCACCTGGCACCAGGTCAAGGAAGAGGAAGAGGAGACCGAGGAGCTCCAGCGCGAGGACAGCATCTCCGCGGTCCTCGCGTCGGATCTCATCAGCGTCGACGACCCCGTCCGGATGTACCTCAAGGAGATCGGGAAGGTCCCGCTGCTGACGGCCGAGGAAGAGGTGAACCTGGCGAAGTCGATCGAGCTCGGCGAGATGGCCCTCGAGTCACCGGCGCTGTCGGTCGTCCACCTGTATGAGCTCGGCGTCGAGGTGAAGAAGCGCATGGCGCTCGGCCGGCCGAAGGAATTCGTCGACGAGTCGACGCGCTTCACGAACAAAGCGCTGCGCCACACCCTGAAGGACCCCGATGGCGGCAAGGAGCTCAAGCGCCTCGCGAACCGACTCCTCCGACTCCGCGAGCCGCTGCAGGCCGAAGCGAACAGCAAGGAGATCTCGGCCGAGGCCGGCATCCTCATCGAGGAGCTGGTCGCGATCATCGACGGCGCGAAACGCGATCCGGAGCGCCTGACCATCCGGATCCTACCCGCATACGCGAAGATCCACGGGCCGGCGGAAGGCGCCGAGCGCCTCGGCGAGCTCGTCATGCTGGGCCAGGAGATGCGCACCGTGATGGTGAAGCACCTCGACCAGCTCGTGCAGCTCGACGCCGACGAGCAGCGCGGCCTGCGTCGGCTCGCCGACGAGCTCATCCAGAAGGGGGACGACGCGCGGCACAACCTGACCGAGGCGAACCTCCGGCTCGTCGTGTCGATCGCGAAGAAGTACATCGGCCGCGGCATGAGCTTCCTGGACCTCATCCAGGAGGGGAACATCGGCCTCATCCGCGCGGTCGAGAAGTTCGACTACCGCAAGGGATACAAGTTCTCGACCTACGCGACGTGGTGGATCCGCCAGGCGATCACCCGCGCGATCGCCGACCAGGCGCGGACGATCCGTATCCCGGTCCACATGGTCGAGACCATCAATAAGCTCATCCGCGTGTCGCGTGGCCTGCTTCAGGAGCTCGGCCGCGAACCGACCGCGGAGGAGATCGCCGAGCGGATGCTCATCACCGCCGACAAGGTCCGCGAGATCGTAAAGGTCTCGCAGGAGCCGGTCTCGCTCGAAACGCCGATCGGCGAGGAAGAGGATTCCCACCTCGGCGACTTCATCCCGGACAACCAGGCGCTGGCACCGTCGGACGCCGCGTCGCACAAGCTGCTCAAGGAGCAGGTGGAGAGCGTGCTCGAGGGCCTCACCGGTCGCGAGCGCCGCGTGCTCCAGCTGCGGTTCGGCCTCGAGGACGGTCGCACCCGGACCCTCGAAGAGGTCGGGCGCGAGTTCAACGTCACCCGCGAGCGGATCCGGCAGATCGAGGCGAAGGCGCTGCGCAAGCTGCGGCACCCGAGCCGCTCGCGGAAGCTCAAGGACTACCTCGAATAGTGACTGACGTCGACCAGGGCGAGCTGGAGCGGCTGGCCTCAGCCCTCCGGCTCGCCGAGTCGGCGCTCGAGGAGGCGCTCGAGGCGGCCGACAACCTCGGGAACTTCGATCACCGCTTCGACGTGCCGCGCGCCCTCGGCGGTGCGCAGCGGCTCATCGGGAATTGCGAAGAGGCGGTCGCGGCCGCCCGCGAGGCGCGCTAGCTCGGCGTCGCCTCGACGCTGAGCTGGACGTTCCCCTGCAGCGCCCTCGAGATCGGACAGTTCTCCTTCGCGTCCTCGGCGACGGCCTTGAGCTTCGCGGCATCGCCGTCCGGCGCCTGCGCCCTCACGGTGAGCGCGCTCGATAGCACGGCGTTACCGCCCTCAGGCTTCGGGCCGAAGGTGACCTTCGCGGTCACCTCGATGTTCGGATCGCCGACACCTGCCTTCGCGAGGCGCGCGGCGAACGCCATCATGAAACAGCTCGCGTGTGCAGCGGCGAGGAGCTCCTCTGGGCTCGTCGCGCCCCTGCTGCCGGTGCCCTCGGTCCGCTCCTTCCAGCTGGTGGCGGCCTGGTTCAGCACGCCGCTCTTCGTCGAGACGGTCCCTTTGCCGCCGCTCAGGTCGCCCCGCCAGGTCGCTGTGGCCTCATGTGTCGTCGGCATCGATACCCTCCGCCGCGCTATCGGCATCGAGGCTACCGGCTCCAGCGGACGTCTGCCGGAAGCTCGTCCTCGAGGATTGGCTCCAAGACGCGCACGTAACGCACCAGCACGCCGGCGAGCTCCTTCTGGAAGCGTGCGTCGAGCGGCCGGAGCTCGATGGGCTCCCACACGCGGGCCCAGCCGCGGTCCCAGTCCTCGACGCGCGCGTTCGGTAGCCGCCGCGCAATGGTCTTCGCGCGGGCGCGGAACGCGCCGAGGAGCTGCAGGTTGGTGAGCGGCGCGCTCTCGAAGTGCAGGCCGAGTTCGACTACCCGCCGCCGCTCGTACACGCCGCACTCGTAATGCAGATCCTTGTTGCCGAACCAGAGCTTCAGCATCGAGTGCATCAGGAGCTCGTGCGGTGCAGCGCTGTCCTCGAGATCGGCGGACACGGCTTTCGTGATCGCGCGGAGGAACGCCGTTCGGTTGGGCACTACGGCGTCCGCGCGCGTACGTAGAGGTCGAGCGCGCCGGTGACCGCAGGTGTGCAGATTCCGGCGACGATCGCGAACGTGAGGACGCGTCCGCGCGTGGGATCGTTCACCACCGTCCAGACCTTGTCTGCGACGTAGGCGCCGACCGCGAAGCCCGGCATCGCGAACAATGCGCTGAAGAGCGGTAGCCCGATCCCGCCCTTCGCGATCGCGAGGCTGAGGAATGCGGTCACGACGCCGAACGCGAAGCCCGCCGCAGCGAGCCAGCGCCAGCTCACGATCCGCGGTGGCCCAGGCGACGATCGCTCCGGGCACCACGTAGGGCACCCACTGCGCGTTGTAGGAGACGATCGCGGTCAGGACGATGAGCACGACCGGATGCGGATCGAAGCGCTGGAGGAGCCGGATGCCGAGCCCTGCTCCGATCGCGGCGAGTGGCATGAACAGCCCGTTGAGCCGCGTGATGTTCCAGGCCTCGTAGGTCCGGACGATGTGCTGGAACGGCGCGGACGCCGCGAGCACCGGCACCGCGCGGATAAGCTCGAGCACGCCGGTGCTGATGTTGTTCAGGAACGGGCCGGGGATGCGCTCGATGGACGACCCAAGGAGCAGGAACCCGAGGACGAGCGCGCTCGCCCACCCGATCGGGCGCTCCCGGGCGACCGCGATGCGACAGGCGACGATGCCGACGAACGCCACGAAGATGCCCCAGCCGAGCATCGAGTGGGGGAACGACCAGGCGGTCTCATCGAGTCCGAAGCGCGTGTGCCAGATCGCATCGAAGACGCCCGCGAGCGCGGTGGTGGCGAAGCCCGCGCCGGCGATCGCGATCGCGCCGGGCTCCGGGAAGGGGAACGGCCATAGCCGGAAGGCCGGGCCGAACTGGCGGCGCCAGCGGCCGTCGAAGGTGATGGCCATCAGCGTGAGGGTCGCAAGGAAGTGCATCGAGTAGATGGAGAGGTGTGGCGGCGAGAAGAAGTCCTCGACTGGGTGCGTCGCGTGCCAGCGCCGATCCCAGCCGAACCCGACGCCGAAGGCGAGAACATCCAAGATGACGGCGAGCCAGAGCAGCCGGTAGGCGGTCACGGTCGATGGATCGCTTATTCCGATCGCGCGTGCCTCTGTTGTCACTTCGTCCCTTGTACGCCCAGTCACCAGCCCCATTACACCGTCGGTCCACTCTTCGGTAAACTGGCGTCCGCGATCCCTGGTAGCTCAGTGGTAGAGCGAGCGGCTGTCGAAATAGGCAGCCTTCCGAGGAAACTCGGAAGAGAGAACCGGGTGAACTGCGGGAACCCTACAGCGCGAAGGCGTCATGGCAATCCGCAGCCAAGCCCGAGGACACGCCTCGGGAAGGTTCAGAGACTAAGCGCCCGGCACCTAAGACCGGAAACGGTGATGGTGATGAGATAGTCCACGTCCGAGGGAAACTTCGGGGCACGGGTAACCGCCAGGTCGGAGGTTCGAGTCCTCCCCAGGGAGCAGCGGTGCGCCACGCCGCGCCGATCTTTCGTCTGTGAAGGTCTGCGCGGCGTGCGGTGCGGCATTCGCGGCGCTCAGGGCTCCGGCGGCGTCCGCGCGATGACGATCGCGGTCGCCAACGACAGCACGCAGGCAGAAGACCCGTTAGACCTGAGCCGATGTACGGCCTTACTCCGGCTGAGCTCCGCGCGTTCCGGGGCCTCGACACGCCGATGAAGGTCCAGCGCTTCCTCGACGGGCTCGACTACAACCTCGAGCCGGGCGGCGCCACGTGCCGCTCGCCGCGGCGCGTCTTCCGCGATCGGACAGCGCACTGCGCCGAGGGCGCGCTCTTCGCGGCCGCGGCATTCCGGATCCATGAACGGCCTCCGCTCATCGTCGATCTCGAGGCGGAGCGGGACGACGACCATGTGCTTGCCGTCTACCGCGACCGCGGGCTCTGGGGCGCCGTCGGGATCTCGAAGTTCGCGGGCCTGCGGTTCCGGGTGCCGCTCTACCGCACCATCCGTGAGCTCGTGCTGTCCTACTTCGAGGACTACTACAACTACGCGGGCGAGCGGACCCTCCGCCGGTACTCGCGACCCGTCTCGCTCGCGCAATTCGACCGGATCGGGTGGATGACCGCCGAAACCGACCTCTGGCCGGTCATGGACCGTCTCGTGGCGGCCCGGCACGTTAGGCTGGCTCCAGAGCGCGCCACGCGGGGCCTTCCGCGCTTGGACCGTCGGGCCTATGAGGCCGGATTGCACGGGGCGCCGCCTCACTGATAGCGTCGTCCGACCGAGCGAGCGAGCGGAGGGAACGTGTTACGGACCGTTACGGCATATCAGCCACGCCCGTGGATGCTCCTGGGCACCGTCTTTTGCCTGACGCTCCTCTTCGGGTTCGTGATCCAGGCCGCCGGCAGCCTTTACCTCCGCTGGACGGCCGATCCGATCGTCCTCCACTACCGGACGACGTTGTCGTACACCTCGGCGATCGTCGGTGACGCGCTGCTCCTGCCACTGGTGAACGTCTTCATCGTCGGCCAACTCGCCGTCTGGCGCCGCCGGCCGCACCTCGCCGAGACCGCGGGCGCCGTCCTCGCCGGCGCCACCCTGACGGTCGGCGTTCACCTTTTCCAGGCGACGCATGCGCTCCTGAACTGGACCATGACCCAGCCGTACTCGTGGACTCCGCTCGGCTACGTCCACGCGATGTTCATGTTCAGCGAGCTCTCGCTCGTGTTCTTCTTCTGGGGCCAGGTCGCGCAGATGGGTCGCGAGCAGCCGCGCGCGATGTTCTCGCACCGGATCCTGCTGGTCGTGCTCTGCTCGCTGTTCTTCTTGCGACTGCTGCTCGGGGATTACGGCTACTTCGCGTAGTCGCGACTAGCGGATCCCCGTGTCCGCATGCACCGTGATCTCGATGTAGCGATCGGGCGGTACGTCCACGGAGACCTCGCGCACGATCGGGAAGCCAGTTCCCGTTCCGCGGATCACGTAGGTCCCGGCGGCAAGATCCGCCTTGAAGCGGCCGTCTTCCAAGGTCAGTATCGAGGCGACCTGCACGCCGTCCTTCGTGACGACAAGTTGAACAGCGACCGGCCGGTCCGGGCAGGGGCTGCCGACCCGCGCCGGCCCGGGGCAGGCCGGTCCCGCGAGCACCGTGCCCGTGATGCCGCCGTGGTACGGCGCGGGTGACGCGCACCCGACGGCGAGGAGAACGGCGAGGAGCGTGAGTGCCAGTGCGCGCATGCGTAGCTGACGGTCCCGCGCCCCGTCCGGTTCCCTAGGCGCCGTAGATTTTCCCGGGATTCAGGATCCCCTCGGGATCGAGCGCGTCCTTCACTCGCTGCATAACGTCGAGCGCCGCGCCGTGCTCGAGCCGCATGTAGCGCTGGCGCACCGCCCCGGTCCCGTGCTCGCCGGTAACGGTGCCGCCGACCTCGACCGCGAGCCGGTGCAGCCGGTCGGCGAGCTCGTCGGCCCGCGTCACCTCATCCCCGTCGCTCGGGTCGATGAGGATCGCGGAGTGGACGTTGCCGTCGCCGAAATGTCCGTAAAAGAGCACGCTGATCTGGAGCTCGGCGGCGATCCGCCGGGCCGTCCTGATCGTGCGCGGGATCTCCGACAGCGGCACCGCGAGATCCTCGCCGGCGAAGATGCGGTGTTTGCCGGGGTGGGCGAGGGCCGCCGCCGCCGCTAGTCCGCTCCGCGCAGCCCATAGGCGCTGGATCGCGGGCTCGTCCTCCGCGAAGCTCGTCGTCGTCGCGCGCCGCCGAACGATCCCGTCGACGTAGCGGACCGCTGACGCGACGTAGTCGGGCGTGCCCTCGACTTCGATGAACAGCACTGCCTCGCCATCCGGCAGCCCGAGATCGGGTCGCCAGCGCTGGAGCGCCTCGACCGCGCTCCGATCGAGGAGTTCCGCGGTCGACGGGAGGATCCCCGCGGCGAAGAGGTCATCGAGCGACAGCACGGTGTCGTCGATGCTCGCGAACCCCGCGAGGCAGACCGCACGGGCGGCGGGCTTCGGCTGCACCCGTAAGCGGAGGCGGGTGAGGATCCCGAGCGTTCCCTCCGAGCCGACGAAGAGCTTCGTGAGATCGATGCCGCTCGACGATTTCAACGCCTTGCTGTGCGTGCCGCCGGTCACGATGACGGTTCCATCTGCCAGCACGACCTCGGCGCCGAGCACGTACGCGGAGGTCGTGCCCCACCTGACGGCATGTGGCCCGCTCGCGTTGTTCGCGACCATGCCGCCGAGCGTGCACGCGCGGCCACTCCCGGGATCCGGCGGGAAGAACAGGCCGTGGTCCGCGAGCGCCGCCTGGAAGTCCGCGAAGACGAGCCCGGGCTCGACGATGGCCTGCAGATTTGGTCGGTCGATCTCGATGATCCGTCGCATCCGCGCGAACGACACGACGATGCCACCCAGCACCGCGACCGCGCCACCGGTCTGCCCGGTGCCGGCGCCGCGTGGGACTATCGGCGTCTTCGTAGAGGCTGCGACGCGCATCGCGGCCACGACGTCGGCTATCGTCGCCGGCACGACGACGACATCGGGGCGGCGCTGCATGCGGAGGGACCAGAAGGACGCGTCATAGGCGTATGGCTCGAGGCTCGCCGGATCGTCGATGACGGCCCCGGCGGGCAGCACGGCGCGCAATCGATCGGCGAGGCCGGTGCGCATTTCGGTGGTCATCGGTCCCGGTATCGTAGGGATATCTCCACTCAGACCGCCCCAGTCCTCACAACGGCGCATCTGCGCGCGGAGGACCTCGCGACCTGCATCTCTTGCGGCCTGTGCCTCAACGATTGTCCGACCTACCGGGTGCTTGGTGACGAGGCCGATTCGCCCCGTGGGCGGATCCAGCTCATCCGCGAGCTCGCCACCACGGCAGGCGCGCCCGATGCGTCGCTCGTCGGACACCTGGACGCGTGTCTCGTGTGTCGCGCGTGCGAGACGGCGTGCCCCTCAGGCGTACCCTTCGGCCGGATCATGGAGGGCGCGCGCGAGGTCATGCGCGAGCGCGAGCGCGGCGGCCGAGTCGCGCGACTGCTCCGCGTGACCGGCCTCGGGATGGTCGCCCATCAGCGCCGCTTGCGGTTCGGCACGCGCGTCATGGACCTCTATGTCCGCAGTGGCGTACAGCGTGCCGTTCGCGCGTCGCGGCTGTTGCCGCGTCGCCTCGCGTCGGTGGAGTCGCTGACCGCCCGTGCCGAAGGCCCGCCGTACGTGCCGCGGGAGCGCGGCTCCGCGGACGTCGCGTTCTTCGCCGGTTGCCTCATGCGCACGGCGTTCGGCGAGACCGATCGCGCGACCGTACGGATGCTGGAGCGTGCGGGGAAGGTCGTGACCAGCCCGACGGACCAGACCTGCTGCGGCGCGTTGCACGCGCATGCCGGCGAAGGCCACGCCGCGCGCGAGCTCGCGCGCCGGAACGTCCAGGCATTCGACGGCAGCACGGCGCTCATCGTCGTGAACGCCGCTGGCTGCGGCGCGCACCTCAAGGCGTACGGCGAGGTCCTTGCCGCCGATCCGGCCTGGGCCGAGCGCGCGAGCGCGTTCGCGAAGCGCGTGCGCGACGCGACCGAGGCCGTGCCGGCGACGGCCGTGACGGCCGGGCCCGAGCGCCCGATCCGCGTCGTCTACCAGGACGCCTGCCACCTCGCGCACGGCCAACAGATCCGTCGTGAGCCCCGCGCGCTCCTTGCCGCGATGCGCAACGTCACCGTTGTGCCGATCGCCGATGCCGATCGTTGCTGCGGGAGTGCGGGCATCTACAACCTCACGCACCCCGAGGTTGCGGGCGAGCTGCAGCGGCAAAAGGTCCAGTCCATCCTCTCGACCGGGCCGGACGTCATCGTTTCGGGCAATCCCGGCTGCATGCTGCAGATCTCGGCGGGGCTGCGGGCGGCCGGCGCCCACATCCCGGTCGTCCATCTGATGCGATTCCTAGACGATCCGGTCGCCAGTCTGGGCGTTTCGGCCGGCTGACCGACACGCCGCGCACGGTCGGCCACGATGTGCGAAAATAAGCTCACCGAATGAGCGTTTCCCGATCCACCTACCGTCATCGACTGAGCTCTGAGGACGTGCGTAAGGCGCGGATCCTCATCACGAAGGACGCGTGGAAGCTCTTTCCCGAGCCTGGCGCGCCGGTGCACCTGCGAATCGGCGCGCGGCGCTTCGAGGCGGAGATCCAGGCCGAGAAGTGCACCTGCGTCCCGCCCGAGCACGAGCACTACCACCTCACCTGCCGGGACCTGAAGGGCCAGAGCGGATTCAAGAACGGAGCGCTCGTCGTCATCGCCAAGGATTCCGACGGCGGCTACCGCTTCGTCGAAGAGCGCGGCTAGCGCCCGCTCGCGAGCGCCTTCACGCCTCACCATCGGGAATAGAATCGTAACGATGGCCGCTCCGTCCTACATCCTCATTCATGTCTTCGGCACCGTCAGAGACGAGCTTGACCGCGCGGACCGCGGCAAGCGGAGCTACTCGGCCTGGTTGCGCGAGTTCGTCGCCGACACGCCGCAGCGCCTCACCGAGATCGCGCGTCTCGTCGACCTCCTGACCGAGAACGGCTGGAACCTCGTCGGCTCGCCCTACGACTGCGACGTGATGCTCGAGCGCGCGGTCGACCGCACCGCCGCCGAGCAGGAGCTCCGCCGGGCCGAGGTGTGGGATCGCCTCCTCCAGGTCTGCTCGGCCGACGACGACGGACACGGCATCTGGCGCGAACACCCCGAAGGCCGGCCAGCGCAGCCGCGCCGCCGCCGCCGCGTCCGGCGCCCCCCGACCCGAGAGCAGGGTTCGTAGCAGGGGTGCCGCACCCCCTCGGAGACGAGCTCACGGAGCTACACGTCCATCTCGGCGGCGCCGTCGATCCGGCAGCGATGTGGGGCATCGCGCACGCGCAGGGCATCCGCCTGCCGACGAAGGACTACTGGGAGTTCGTCGATCTCATCACCGTGCATCCGAAGCGGCGGAAGTCGTTCGAGGATTTCCTCGAGCTCTACCACTTGACTGAGCTCATCCAATCCAGCCCGATCGCGGTCGAGCAATCGGTCTACGCGGTGATCGGCGGCGCGTACCGCAAGGCGAACATCACGACGCTTGAGCTGCGGTACAACCCGTTGAAGCGGAACCGCGGCGGCGAGCAGGACCTCGACCACATCATCATGGCGTCGATCCGTGGCCTCGACCGCGCGTTGCTCGAGTATCCCGTCGAGGCCGGTCTCATCTTCTGCCTCGACCGCACGTTCGACTACGCGGTGAACGAGATCATCGTCGACAAGGCGATCGCATATCGCAAGCGCGGGGTGCTCGCGATCGACGTCGCCGGCCCGAAGAATCCGGAGTTCCACTACCGCGACTACGCGCCGCTGTTCAAGAAGGCGCGCAAGGCCGGGCTCGGCCTGACGGTGCACGCAGGGGAGGACGAGGACTGGCACTCGGTCGACGAGGTGGTGCAGTACCTCGAGCCCGACCGCATCGGCCACGGCGTCCATGCCGCGCAGGATGCCGACCTCTGCAAACGCCTCGCTGAGCGGAAGATCCTGCTGGAGGTCTGCCCGTCGTCGAATCTCGACACGAAGGTCGTGCGCGATCTGGACGAGCTGCGCGAGCTCATCGCGGTGTTCCGCAAGCACAAGGTCCGCTTCAGCTTCAATACCGACGGCCCGGAGATGCTCCAGACGACACTGCGCGATGAGCTGAAGCTCGCCGTGCGCGCGAGCCTTGTGTCGAAGGACGAGCTGGCGCAGTGCGGGCGATGGGCGCTCGAGGCCTCGTTCCTGCACCGCGAAGAGGGGTGATCGATCGCGAGCGGCGCGCCTGGATCCGCTTGCTCATCGTCGTCGCGGCGGCCGCGATCGGGGAGACCCTCGGGATCGTCATGCGTCTGCCGTCGGCCGACGTGTTGCTGCCCCTGCTGTTCGGCGTCGCGGCGTTCTTCCTGACCGCGGGCTTGGCGAGACCGCGCGTCCGAGGCGAGGTCCGCTACTGGCGTGGGCGACGGATCGACGACAACTAGAGACATCTGGGGCGCCCGGCTACTTGGCGCCTTCGGTGTGCTTCACGCCCACTGTCGCCTGGCCGGTCGTCCCGGGCTTCACGCCGACCTCGGCTCCGAAGGACGCGGCGCGCATCGAGTCCATCTCGCTCGGGTTGTCCGGGCGCATGACGAACGGGGCGAGCGCCCACAGGATCGCGCGCAACGGCTCGGGGTCGTCATTCCGCGTGCCGAGGCGCTCGCTCACGAACTGCAGATAGCCGTTTGGCGCGACGAGCCAGCGCACCTCGCGGCGTCCGTTCGCGCCGGCGGGAGCGCAGGCGATGTGGACGAGCGCGAACTCGCGCTCGTTGCCATCGGTCGCGACCCACGTGACCATCGAGTCACGCGGTGTGAGCGCCTTCGCGCAGAGGTCGCAGACGAGGTCGTACTCGCTCATGTCGCATCGAGGATAATCAGAAGGTCATGAGCGAGCGCTATGGCAGCTGGGGACGGATCCTGCGCGTCGATCTGGAGGCCGGCACCACGTCGGTCGAGGAGATGGACGAGGCCGCGTTCAAGCGCAGCCCCGGCGGCCGGGCGCTGATCGCGCACTACCTGCTCACGGAGCTTCCGCAGGGCACCGATCCGCTCGGCCCGGACAATCTGCTCGTGTTCGCGATGGGTGTGCTCACCGGCACGCCGCTCTCGGGCGCGTCCCGCCACTCGGTGGGCGCAAAGTCACCGCTTACCGGTGGCTTCGGCGAGGCCGAGGTCGGAGGCTTCTGGGGAGCCGAGCTCAAGCGCGCCGGCTGGGACGGGATCGTGGTCAAGGGTGCGTCGCCGAAGCCCGTGTATCTCTGGGTCAAGGACGATCAGGTCGAGATCCGCGATGCGTCGGCGTTCTGGGGCCTCGAGATCATGGACACCGAGGAGCGGCTCAAGGCCGAGGTCGGCGAGCGCCTCGCGCGCGTTTGCGAGATCGGGCCCGCCGGCGAGAACCTCGTGCGCATCGCCGGGATCGTGAACGACTACAAGGACATCGCTGGGCGCGCTGGCCTCGGCGCGGTCATGGGAAGCAAGAAGCTCAAGGCGATCGTGGTGAGGGGCTCCAAGGCGCTGCCGCTCCATGACGCTGCCAAGGTCAAGGAGATCGGCCGCTGGGTCGCCGATACGCTGCAGGAGAACCATTGGGCGTTCCACAACTTCGGGACCGGCATGGGCCTCGACGGGTACACCCGCGTCGGGGGCCTGGCGGTCCGTAACTACGAGGGTGGTGTGTTCGAGGATGCTGCCGAGATCAGCGCGGAGGCACTCCTCGAGAAGGGCTACCGGGTGAAGATGGAGGCCTGCTGGGCCTGCTCTGTGCGCTGCAAGAAGGTCGTCAAGATGGAGACGCCCTACGCGATCGATCCGAAGTACGGGGGACCGGAATTCGAATCGATCGGAGCGCTCGGCTCGCATTGCGGCGTCGGCGACCTCGCGATCATCTCGAAGGCGAATGAACGCTGCAACGCGCTCGGGATCGACACGATCTCGCTCGGCGCGACAGTGGCGTGGGCAATGGATCTCCGGAAGCATGGCCTCCTACCCGATGCCGAGCTCGATGGTCAGCCGCTCGACTTCGGCAATGGTCGTGCCGTCCTCGCGGCACCGGATGCCGTCGCCCACCGCAGAGGTCTCGGCGACGCGCTGGCCGAAGGCTCGGTGCGCGCGGCGGCAACGCTCGGGGGCGCGGAGCTGCTCACCGCGGTCCGCGGCCAGGAGCTTGCGATGCACGACCCACGGCAGCGGACCGAGTACGGGCGTCAGGTTCGGATGAGCTACGCGACGAGCCCCACCGGTGGCGACCACATGAACTCGCACCTTCCGTCGCGCTCGGCGAAGAACACCGTCGGCATGTGCTTCTTCCTCCGCTACGACGATCCCAAGCTTACGGACATCGTGAACGCGGTCACCGGGTGGGGGATCGATGTGGACGGCCTCAACGAGATCGGCGAGCGGTCGCTGACGATGGCGCGGCTCTTCAACTTGCGCGAAGGATTCGCCGCCGAGGACGACCGGCTGCCGGACAAGGTCATGGGGCCCCATGTCTCGGGCGTGCTGTCCCGGGTCCGCCTCGATCCCGACGACCTCACCGAGCAGGTCCGCGCGTACTACCGCGCTCGTGGCTGGGCGGACGACGGCGTGCCGCCGAGCGCCACGCTCGAGCGGCTCGGTCTGACCGACTACGCCCTGACCTCGTAAGAGGCGAGCCATGGCACCTCCGATCGCGTACGCGCGGAACCGCGACGTGAATATCGCGTACCAGGTGTTCGGCGAGGGACCGATCGACCTCCTCATGATCCCGGGCTGGGTCTCGCATCTGCAGATCGAGTGGGAGGAGCCGACCGTCGCGCGCTTCCTCGAGCGCATAGGGTCGTTCGCGCGGGTCATTCGGTTCGACAAACGAGGGACGGGCCTCTCCGATCGGCCCCCTGGCGTCGCGACACCCGAAGAACGCATGGAGGACGCGCACGCGGTGCTCGACGCGGCGCATGTCGAGCGTGCCGCCGTGTGGGGCTGGTCGGAAGGCGGGCCGCTGGCGATCTTGTTCGCCGCGACCTATCCCGGCCGGACGACGCACCTCGTTCTGTACGGCACCCGCGCCGCACTTGGTCGCCGCGACGGTCCGGACGCGGTATCCGAAGCCGATTTCGAAGCGCGGATGCGGCGTTTGGAAGAGACGTGGGCTCGCGAGCCGGAGATCTTCCGGTCACCCAAAGCGGACGCGGGGTACCGGGCGTGGCTCATGCGCTTCCAGCCAGCCGCCGCGAGCCCTGCGGCGGCGGTCGGGCTGATGCGCGCCAACCGCGAGCTCGACGTCCGCGCGCTCCTGCACGCCGTGCACGTCCCGACGCTCGTCGTGAGTCGTCGCGACGATCCGGTCAGCGGGGAAGCGGACGCGCGGCGGCTGGCCGAAGGGATCGCCGGAGCGAAGCTCGCCATCCATGATGGCGCCGATCACGCGATGTGGCTTGGAGATGCCGAGGCCCTGGCCGGCGAGGTCGAGGAGTTCCTTATCGGCGAGCGCCACGCAACGCTGACCGACCGCGTCCTCGCGACCATCCTCATCATGGACGTCGAGGGCTCGACCGCGCAGCTGGCCCGGCTGGGCGACGCGCGGTGGCGCGACCTGGTCGCCGAGATGCACGCGTTCGCGCGTCGACAGCTGGCGCAACACAACGGCCGGGAGGTCGATATGGTCGGCGACCAGGTGATGGCCGCCTTCGACGGGCCGGTTCGCGCGATCCGCTGCGCCCGGGCGATCCAACGGGACGTTTCGGGGATCGGCATCGCGCTGCGCGCGGGACTTCACACCGGCGAGGTCGAGCGTGCCGGCGAGGCGCTGCGCGGTGTGGCTGTTCACGTCACCGCACGGATCGCGGCGCTCGCGGCTGGCGGCGAGATCCTCGTGTCGGACACGACCCGCGACATCGTCGCCGGATCAGGCCTCGCGTTCGCGGATCGCGGCACGCACGCGCTGAAGGGGATCGACGAGCCCCGTCGCATCTTCGCCGTGGTCTGAGCGGGCGCTACGATTTTGCGCCGTTGTCCGAGGCGGACCTTCCGCTCGTGGACCGCTGGCTCCACGAGCCGCACATCCGCCGCTGGTGGGACGACGATCCGACCGAGCGATACCCCGATCAAGAGCTCGAGCGCTACCGCCGCCGCGTGCGCGGGGCTCAAGCGTGGGAAGTATGGTCGCTCGCCGTCGCCGTCGGCAGTCCCGCGTCCTCCCAGCCGGCGAGGCCGTCCTTCAGGACAAAGAGCTTCGCCGGGTCGTGCCCCTCCTCGATTAGCCGGACCGCCAAACTGGCGGCGCTTTCGTCCTCCACTCAGGTTCAGTAGAGGACGAGCGTCCGGTCGCGCGGCAGCGGTACCAGCTCCGCCCGACGGGACATCGGGTACGACATGTCGCCGACGATGTACCCGGTTCGCCGCGCCGTCGCGCGCCGGACGTCGACGATCGTGAGCGCTTCGCCCGCGTCCAAATGGGCCCGGACCTCGGACGCCGAGAGCCGCGGAACCGCGCGCCAATCCATCGAACGGGAGTGTGAGGCAGACTCCGTGACCGTGCGCATCCTGCTCACCGGTTTCGAGCCCTTCGGCGGCCGGGGCATCAACCCGTCGTGGGACGCGGCCCAGCAGCTCGCCGGCGAGGCGGCCGGCCCGGCACGCATCGACGTTCTGCGCGTGCCCGTCGTGTGGCGCGAGTCGGTGGCGACGATCGTGCGCGAGCTGGAGCGGGAGCCGGCGGCAGGGCTCGTCATCGGTGGCCTCGCGTTCGGCCGCGACGCGATCAACGTCGAAGCGATCGCTCACGCCATCGGCGACGTGCCGTGGCAGTCCGACAATCTCGACCTCGCGCTCTCGGGGGAGCGGTTCGATGCGGACGAGAGCGGACCTGACGCGCTGCTCGCGACGGCCCCGGTCCGGGCGATCGCGGCCGCCATCGATGATGCCGGCATCCCCGCGGTCGTGTCGTGGGACGGTGGCGCGTACGTGAGCAACGCAACGCTGTATGGCGCGCTGCGGTACGCGAAGGATCGCGGCCTCGCGCTGCCCACGACGTACGTGCACGTTCCGGCGACGCCCGAGATGGTCACCGGCACGGCCACGGCATCGCTGCCCCTCGCTGACATCATCCGCGCGTTCAAGATCGGCTGCGAGGTGATCGCGACGCACTCCGGTCGCGACGTGACGCTGCGACGCCGGCCGAGCGCCCTGCCTCCGCTCGCGCGCTAGACGCTCACCGGACGCGCGAGGAACTCCGTCACGGCCGGGATAGACCTCGTCGAGCGCGTCGCCCATGACCTTGGTGCTTCGCCCGCATGGAGCGCACAACGAGGAGCTCGCCGAGGGCGTCCCGGTACGCCGCGACCTGTGCCGGCCCGACGAGCTGCGACTCGGCGTCGGCGATGAGCAGCGTCGGCAGGCGGCAGCGCGCGAACGAGGGCGGCGCGGTCGCCATCTCGCTGTAGATCGTCACGACCGCGTTGCGGTCAGCGCGCCAGCGGACCCGGCCATCCTCGCCGGCGGCGAGCCCTAGGTGCCCAGTTGTCCCAAAACTCACGTGGCGCGTACGGCGCGATGCCCGTCGCGATGCGCACGGCGATCGCCTCCTCGGTCAACGCCCACGACGTGTCGCTCCGCACGGCGTCGGCTGCAGTACGCGCCGGGCCGGGCGGGATATGCAGCGCCGGGTCAAGCAGGACGAGCCGCTCGACCCGCGGCGGGGTGGCGCGCGGCAAGCTCCACGGCGAGCCGGCCGCCGAAGCTGAAGCCGACGACCGTCGCACGCTCGACGGCGGCCGCGTTCAGCGTCTCGACGAGGTCTGCGAGGTGGCTTCGGATGTCCCATGGGGGATCCTTGTCCGTACAGACCGTGTCCGCAGAGGTCGGGGGCCAGGATGCGATAACGGTGGTCGGGGCGTCGCAGGAGTCTCCCGAAGACCGAGCTTGAGTCGCTGACGCCGTGGATCGCGACGATCGGTGGCGCGGCGCGATCGCCCCATTCGTGCACCCAAAGCCGCACGCCGCCATCATGGCTCTTCGCCCGAGGGGGCGTGGAGGTTGAGGTCGTGGGACTGCTCGACGGCAAGAAGGCGATCGTCATGGGCGTCGGGAACCAGCGCAGCATCGCCTGGGGCATCGCCACCGCGTTCCAGCGCGAGGGTGCCGACCTCGCGTTCAACTACGCGAACGACCGGCTCAAGGAGAACGTCGACAAGCTCGTCGCGACCCTTCCCGGCCACGAGGCGATGCCGATCCTGCCGTGCGACGTCTCGAAGCAGGAGGAGATCGACGCGTTCTTCAAGGCGATCGGCGACAAATGGGGGAAGGCCGACATCCTTGTCCACTCGATCGCCTACGCCGCAGTCGAGGACCTCCGGGGGCGATTCCACGAGATCTCGCGCGATGGCCTGAAGCTCGCGATCGATATCAGCGCGTACTCGCTCATCGCGCTCTGCCGGGCAGCGTTGCCGCTGTTCGCCAAGGCCGGTCGGGGCTCGGTCATGTGCCTCACCTACAACTCGGTCGACCGCGTCGTGCCGAGCTATAACTCCATGGCCATGGCCAAGGCCGTGCTCGAGGCCGAGACGCGCTACCTCGCGGCGGACCTCGGCCCCTCGAATATCCGGGTGAACGCGATCTCAGCCGGTCCGTTGAAGACGCTCGCGGGCAGTGCGGTGAAAGGCATCTCCGCGGCGCGGGACCTGATGGAAGAGAAGTCGCCGCTCCGGCGGAACATCAGCCAGGAAGAGGTCGGCGACGTTGGCGTGTTCCTCGCGAGCGACATGTCGCGTTGTATCACCGGCGCGACGATCTTCTGCGACAACGGCTTCAACATCCTGGGCGTCGCTGAGTAGCGGATCAGCCGCCTAGCTCAAGCGAAGTCCCCGTAGCCAGCGGAGCTCGGCGCCGATCGTCGTCGCCGGACCGTGTCCCGGGTAGACCTTCGTCGCCGGGGGCAGCGCCGCGATACGCGCGAGGCTCGCCTCCATCTGCGCCGCGTCACCGCCCGGCTGGTCGGTGCGTCCCATGTTCCCCGCGAACAGGACATCGCCGCTGAACAGGACGGCGTCGCCCGGGAAATAGAAGCAGGTCGACCCCTCGGTATGACCGGGCGTGTGCAGCGCCTGGAGCTCGAGATCCCGGAGGTAGGGGAGCGGTCCCTCGGCGACGAGGTCGTCGGCCGCGCTCGGCGGGAACTCGAGGATCGCCGGAGGCGCCGTCCGCGGATCGAGCCGGTAGGCGTCGGCTGCGTGGATTGCCAGCCGCGCCCGCGTCGCTTCCTTGACCGCGGCGTTCGCGTAAATGTGATCGGGATGGCCGTGCGTGTTCAGGATCTCGAGCACCCGCAGTCCCTGGGCGCGGATCGTCGCAAGCGCCTCGGTCTCGCCCATCGACGGGTCGATGAGGATCGCATCGCCGCGCTCATCCGCGATCAGATAGAGCCCGTTGTCGTAGGGCGCAACGCGGTGGGCATATACCCGCATTCGCGGAAGCCTAGAGGTATCGTGCGATGAGATGCGCGAGATAGCGATCGAGAACACGGCGCCGCCGATCGGCGTTACCCAGGGCCGTGCCGCCGTGTTGGGCGGCAAGCACATGGTGAGCTCCTGTCACTACCTCGCGTCGGTCGCGGGGCTGCGGATGTTCCCGCGCGGCGGCAGCGCGATCGACGCCGGCATCGCCGGCGGCATCGCGCTCAACGTTGTTGAGCGGCATCTCACCGACTTCGGCGGAGTCGCGCCAATCGTCGTCTACCGGCCGGGTATGGTGGAGCCGGAGACGATCGACGGGCTCGGTCGCTGGCCGGCATCCTTGGATCTCGACGCGTATCGCGCGCGTTACGGCGACGATATGCCGGTCGGGATCCCGCGCTCCGTCACACCCGCGGCATGCGATGCCTGGCTCACGGCACTCGCTCGTCATGGCCGCCTCACGCTAGCGGACGTGCTCGCGCCGGCGATCGAGCTGTGCGACGGGTTCCCCGTCTACCCGCGCCTTGCGTACGCGATCGCCGCGCTCCAGGACCGAATCCGCCAGTGGCCGTCGAGCGCTGCGGTCTTCCTACCGAATGGCCGGCCACCGATCGTGGGCGAGCTGCTCGTGCAGCGCGAGCTCGGCGATCTCTTCCGGCGGCTCGTCGCGATCGAGGCGGCCCACAGCTCGCGTGGCCGCGCGGCCGCGATTATGGCCGCCCGCGACGCCATGTATACCGGCGATATCGCCCGCGAGATCGTCTCGTTCATGCAGCGCGCGGGTGGTGCCCTGAGCGCGGACGACCTCGCCTCGTATCACGTCTCGATCGCGCCGCCGGTCCACACCCAGTACCGCGGCCTCGACGTCTACGCCTGCGGCCCGTGGTCGCAGGGTCCGCTCGTTCCGATGACGCTCAATCTCCTCGAGGGCTATGACATCGCTTCGATGGGTCCGGGGTCGCTCGCGTTCCTGCACCGCTACACCGAAGCCATGAAGCTCGCCTGCGCCGACCGCGAGGGGTATTTCGGCGATCCGGATCAGATCGACGTGCCGATCCGGGGCATGCTGGACAAGGCCTACGCAGAGGAGCGGCGGAAGCTGATCCGCGACGACGGCGCCTGGCCCGAGCTTCCGCTTCCCGGGGATCCCTGGCGGTACGAAGGACGCACCGGTCCCGCCGGCTACGTGCCGCGGCTCGCTGCCGGCGTCGGGGCGCCCGACACGTCGTACATCTGCGCGATGGACAGCGAAGGCAACGCGTTCTCGGCCACGCCGTCCGACCCTGGTCTCGGCTCGCCACTAATTCCGGGGCTCGGGATGATCGTCTCGACGCGCGGAGCGCAGCTCTGGACGACGCCGGGCCATCCCTCCGCGATCGCGCCGCGGAAACGGCCACGGCTCACGCCGAATCCGGCGCTCCTCATGCGGGGCGGCGCGGCGCTCATGCCGTTCGGATGCCCCGGCGAGGACGCGCAATCCCAGGCGATGGTCCAGGTCGTCTGCAACATCGTCGACTTCGGGATGAACACCCAGGCCGCGATCGAAGCGCCTCGGGTTATCTCGAAGAGCTTCCCGTGGTCGTTCTTCCCGCATGCCTATGAGCCGGGCGTGCTCCAGGTGGAGGGTCGAGTTGCCCGTGTGGTCCGCGACGGCCTCGCCTCGCTCGGCCACATCATCCGCGACATGCCCGACTTCACCCCGGCGAGCGCCGGCGTGTGCGCGATCCGCAAGCTCGACACAGGCGCGCTCGAGGGCGGTGCGGATCCCCGGAGGGAAAGCCTTGCCATCGGCTGGTGAGGCGCGCGCATCCGTGAAGGAATGGCGCGCCGAGTTCCCGATCACCGAAAAGCTCATCTATCTCAACAACTGCTCGCTGACGCCCCTGCCGACGCGTGGCGCGGCGGCGCTCGCCGAGTACGCGCGTACCTGGACGGAGCTCGGTGGACGGGCTTGGTACGACCACTGGCTCGGCGAGCTCGACCTGCTGCGCGGCGACTTCGCGCGCGTCCTCGGCGCGTCCGCGGACGAGATCGCGCTCGAGCCGGCGGTCTCCGCGGCGCTCGTGACGATCGCCTCGTCGTTCGATTACACGAAGCGCAACAAGGTCGTCGTCACCGATATCGACTTTCCGACCGATGGCCACACCTGGCTGGCCCTCGAGCGGCGGGGCGTCGAGGTCGAGTTCGTCCACAGCCCCGACGGTGTCACGGTGCCGCTGGAGCTCTTCGAGCGCGCCGTCGATGACCGGACCGCGCTCGTCTGCACGGGCCACGTCTACTACACGAGCGGCTACATCCAGGACGTCCGGGCGCTCGCGGAGATCTGTCACCGGAAGGGCGCGGCGCTGGTCGTCGACGCATACCAGTCCATTGGCGCGTGCCCCTTCGACGTCCACGCGTCCGGCGTCGACTACCTGGTCGGCGGCACGTTGAAGTGGCTCATGGGTGGCCCGGGCATGGCCTTCCTCTACGCGCGCCGTGACCGGATCGCCGGAGCGAACCCCACGGCCATCGGTTGGTGGGCGATGCGGGATCCGTTCGCGTTCGACGTCCAGCATGTCGATCTCGCGCCGAACGCGCGGCGCTTCGGGTACGGCACGCCCGCGGTCGCGGCGGCGTACACCGCCCGGGCGGGACTTTCACTGGTTCGCGAGGTCGGCATCGGGACCGTGCGCGAGCGGCACAAAGCCCTCTCACAGCGCCTCGTCGATGGCGCACTCGCGCAGGGGTGGGAGATCCGCTGCCCGCGCGACGCGGAGCAGCGGACGCCGATCGTGACGCTCGTGCATCCCGAACCCGCGCGCGCCGTCGACGCACTCCGCGCGCAAGGTTGCATCACGGACATGCGCCCGGGCCTCATCCGACTCTCGCCGCACTACTTCAATACCGAAGGCGAGATGGACGCGACGCTCGCGTTGCTCGCTCCGCTGCGGGAGGGCGTGCCGGCCTAGCGCACCTGGACGCCGCCCCTGATCCGCGCGACGAGCGCGAACAGATCGGACCCGTCGTCGGCCACCGCGCTCCCGCTCGCGTGTCGTTCCGCGTTGAAGACGTGGGCTCGGAGGGTCGCCGCCGGGATCAGCGGGTCAGCGAGGTTCGCCGGATCCGCGTCGACGCCATGCGCATCCCGGATGGCGCAACGGGTCGCGGCCCAGCGGACGATGACGTCGCGATCGCTTTCGGGGAGCGCCGCGTAGGACGCGGCGTCGTTCAAGGCGGCGCGATACGGACCGAGCGCGCGGAGTTCGGTGCCGCGCGGGTGCTGTTGCGCGAGTACCAGCTCCTTTGCTGTGAGATCCGTCATGCGGCCTCATCCTAGGCAGATGCCACCCGCCGGCTTCTCCAGCGCGACCGCCCTCGATGAGCTGCGAACCGGCGTCCCGCTGCAGGCCATCGCGGACGCGCATTCGATGGACGAGATCCTGCGCGCGGTCGCCGACGCGTTGACCGGCCTGCGGCTCGGTATATCGGCGCTGGATGCGACCTCCTTGAAGCGCATTGCCGGGCTCGAGGCGGCCTGGTCCATCGCGGAGATCGCCGGCCACGCGTTGCGGATGGACGAAGCGGCGCACGCGGTGGCGCGCTCCCTGGCCATCGGCCGGGTGCCCGAGGCGCTGGTCCTTCCGTACGGCGTGGGCGGCGACGACAGCGCCGGCCGCGATGCGCTCCTGAGCCGCATCCGGGAGGCCGAGGAGCGGCTCGCGACGACGCGCGTGCTCGCGGCCGGTGGACCGGCCTTCCCGCACGCGGAGCTCGGTCCGCTGAACGCTCGGGCCTGGATCCTGTTCATCGGCGTGCACGACGCGGCGCACCTCCATCAGGCCGCCGCGGTGATGCGCGCCCGCTAGGGTGATGCGGTGACGATGGAGGACGCGGCCACGGAGCGTGATGTGCTCGTGCTCGCGAAGACCATCGCGGCGGACGCGTTCCCGGTGGAGCGGCCGGGCGTGATCGGTGTCGATCGCGAGAGCGGGCGACTGGAGCGTCTGACGCCCTTCCCGTGGAAGAACACCGACACCGAGCCACCGATCCTCCGCTGGTCGTGGATCCATGTGCGCACCGGCCCGGCGGATCGCGACCCGCGCCCGGAGTCGCGGAATGTGACCGGCGAGGTCATCGCGACGGCCTACATCGATCCGAAGGACGGATGGCGGCTGCGCTGGCCCTTCGTGCGCGCGCATCTGCGGGGCTCGCTCGAATCCCTCCAGCAGCTCGCGCGCGATGGCGCCACGACCGCCGGCTTCATCCGGGCGAAGACCGACGCGGACGTGCTGCAGCTTCCGTTGCGCCTTCGCTTCCATTGCGACAGCGACGACTGCACCGAAGCGCACGAGCTGCCGGTCCTGGATTGGGAGCTCCATGAGATGGCGCGGACCACGCGGGAGCGGTACGGCGCGCAATGGGCGACGCGATTCCGCGAGACCTGGGGCCGCGCGCTCTTCGAGAGATACGACGTGCACATCCTGCTGTCGGCCTACGCCCAAGCCCCGACACGGTTCTACGTTGCCGGTCTCTTCTACCCGCCACGCGCACCCGAGGCCGCGCACGACCACCTGCACCACATTGCGCATCGCGAGCACGCGCAGGGAGAGCCGACCGCGAGCTGACGCGCTAGACCTTGTGCGCGAACTCCCGCGGCACGTCGGTCCGCTCGGTGCCGAGCTCGCCTTCCTTTCCGTGATAGCCGTGCGGGAAGAGCCGGAGCAGGAGGTACGTGCCGGTGGTCGGATCGTCGTTGCGTTCGATGACGAGCGATGGTCCCCAGCGCGAGTCGAACGTCCCGCCGACTGCGGGGACCGGCCGGTCGTCCTCGAAGCCGTCGCGATCCCACTGGAGCACGGCATAGGCGCGGACGACGCGCTCCTCGTCACCGCCTTCGTCCGGACGCCAGGCGTGCGCGGCGTCGTGCTGGCGCTGGCACACCGCGGGGGAGCCCGAGAACATCGTCACCCATTTGAAGACGTCCGCGTCCTTGGACTGCGCGCCCTGCGGGTACGCGTCGCGGTGAAGCGTCTCGCCCCTCGTGCAGAGGTAATAGAAGAGCACGAGCGCATTATGAAGCGATGCGCACGTCGACGATCGAAGTGCTGGGGTCCCGGATCCGCGTCATCGAAGCGGGGAGCGGTGAGCCGGCGGTGCTGTTCGTGCATGGCGTCGGCGGCTGGGCCGAGAACTGGGCCGAGACCATCGCGACCGTGGCGGCGACCGGCCGCCGCGCCGTCGCCTTCGACCTGCCGGGCTTCGGCGACAGCTCCGCGGTGTCCGGTGCCCGGTACTTCGACGCGGACCGGCCGTTCTACGCCCTGGTCGTCGAGGGTGTGCGTCAGGTACTCGGGCTCGAGCGGCCGCATCTCGTCGGCCACTCGCTCGGCGGCGGTATCGCGTTCATCACCGCGGTCACGTACCCGAACGCGTACCGCTCGCTCACGCTCGTGGCGCCCGGCGGGCTCGGTGCGGAGATCGCGCTCTTCCTCCGGGCCCTCTCGATCCCGGTCCTCGCGCTGACCGCCCGGCTCCCTCGGCCGAAGCGCTGGGGAAAGGCGGTGCTTCGCTCGTGCTTCCATGACCCGTCCCGGGTCCCGGCACATCTCTACGCCGAGGGCGAGCGATACGACCGCACGTATCCGGAGACCCTGCGGGTGATGCGGCACGTCGCGACGCTGCGCGGTGTCCGGCCGGCGCTCCGTCGCGACTGGATCGGCCGGGCCGGGGCGTACGGCGGTCCGGTGCTCGTCATCTGGGGCCGCGACGACGCCATCGTCCCGGCGGCACATGCGGCCGCGATCCGCGGGCTCTTTCCCGACGTCGAGGTCCGCGTCATCGACGACGCCGGTCACCTCGTCATGTCGGAGCGACCGGACGCCTTCGCGGCCGCGCTCCTGCCGTTCCTGGACGAGCCGGTCGCTCGTACCATGGCCGATGGAGTGAGACATCAAGAGCGGTAGCCGCGCCGCACTGCAGCCCCAGCTCGCTGCCGATCAGATCGTCTCCGACTACCGGATCGCCTTCCGCTCGCGCGTGGCGAGCGTCTCCGGACGGCGCGAGGTGCTCACCGGCAAAGCCCCGTTCGGCATCTTCGGTGATGGGAAGGAAGTCGCGCAGCTCGCGATGGCTCGGGCCTTCCGCCCGGGGGATTGGCGCTCCGGCTATTACCGCGATCAGACCTTCATGTTCGCGACGGGCATGTCCGACCTTTCGCAATTCTTCGCCCAGCTTTACACGAACACCGATGTGGCAGCCGATCCGATGTCGGCGGGACGGCAGATGGTCAGCCACTTCGCGACTCGGACGCTGGACGCTGACGGGCGGTGGACGCGTGTCGCCGCCGCCATGCAATCGGCCTCGGACCTCTCGCCGGTCGGCGCGCACATGCCGCGCAGCCTGGGCCTCGCGTATGCCTCCAAGCTCTACCGCGCGGACCCCGCCTTCGCCGAGGCCGCGCCCGGCTTCTCCGTCCACGGCGACGAGGTCACGTTCGCGACGATCGGGAACGCCGGCACGAGCGAAGGCCTTTTCTGGGAGACGATGAACGCCGCGGGGGTGCTGCAGGTGCCGCTCCTCGTTTCGGTGTGGGACGATGGCTATGGCATCTCCGTGCCGACCGCGTTCCAGACGATCAAGAGCTCGATCTCGGCAGCGCTCGCCGGCTTCCAGCGCGAGCCCGGGACGCCCGGCTTCGAGATGCGCGTCGTGCGCGGGTGGGATTACGCGGCACTCTGCGAGACCTACCAGCAGGTCGCCGACATCGTCCGCCGCGAGCATGTTCCAGCGCTCATCCACGTCACGGAGATGACCCAGCCGCAGGGACACTCCACGAGCGGCTCGCATGAGCGTTACAAGTCGACGGAGCGTCTCGCCTTCGAGATCGAGGGCGACCCGATCGCGCGGATGCGCGAGTGGATGGTGGCCGAGCGGATCAGCACCGCCTCCGCGCTCGACGCGTTCGAGGCGGAGGACCGCAAGGCGGTCGAAGCCGCGCGGATCGCGGCATGGGACGCCTATCTCGATCCGATCAAGGCGGATCTCGACCGGGCCCGCGGCCTCATCGAGCGCGCGCAACAGGAGGCGCCGGACATCCGGCTCGCCGACGCGATCGCCGAGCTCGCCGACCCGCTCGAGACCAGCCGCCGGGTCGTCCAGTCGGTGGTCCGCCGGGCCGCCTTCGCGCTCCGCGGGCGCGAGGGCCCGGCCACGGGCGCCCTGCGGGCGTTCGCGCGCGAGTACGCCCTGCGCAACGAGCGCCGCTACCGGTCGTATCTCTATAGCGGCTCGGCGGAGTCGCCCTTGCGTGTCGAGCCGGTCCCCGGCCGGTACTCGGAGCGCTCGGAGACGGTCGACGGCCGCTTCGTGCTGTTGCGTAACTTCGATCTCAACTTCGCGCGCGACCGCCGGCTCTTCGTCATCGGCGAGGATGTCGGGAAGCTCGGTGACGTGAATCTCGTGTTCGAAGGATTGCAGGCGAAATATGGCGATCTTCGGTTCACCGACACGGGCATCCGCGAGGCTACGATCCTCGGGCAGGGGATCGGCGCGGCGCTCCGCGGGCTGCGACCGATCGTGGACATCCAGTACCTCGATTACCTGCTATACGCGCTCCAGCTCGCGAGCGACGACCTTGCGACGCTCCACCACCGGACTGCGGGCGGCCAGAAAGCGCCCGTCGTGATCCGCACGAAGGGCCACCGCCTCCAGGGAATCTGGCACACCGGCTCGCCGATGTCCGCGATCGTGAATCTCGTCCGCGGTATCTACGTGGCGGTGCCCCGCAACATGGTGCAGGCGGCCGGCTTCTACAACACCGTGTTCCGCGGAGACAACCCGGCGATCATCGTCGAGGTCCTGAACGGCTACCGCCTGAAAGAGCGCGTGCCGGACAACCTCGGTGAGTTCCGGCTCCCGCTCGGCGTCCCGGAGACGATCCGCCCGGGCCGCGACGTCACGCTGGTGACCTACGGCGCATGCTGCCGGATCGCCATCGAGGCCGCAGCGATCCTGAGCGGCATGGGCATCGAGGTCGAGATCATCGACGTCCAGACCCTGAACCCGTTCGATGTCGGAGCGACGATCGTAGGGTCGGTGAAGCGGACCAACGCGCTCCTCGTCGTCGACGAGGACGTGCCTGGCGGCGCATCGGCGCTCATCCTGCGTGAGATCCTCGAGACCCAGGGCGCGTTCGAATTCCTCGACGCGACGCCGCGGACGCTGCCGGCGAGCGAGAACCGCGCTCCGGTCGGCGTCGACGGCGACTATTTCTCGAAGCCCAATCGCGAGGCGATCGTCGAGGCGATATACGCGATGATGCGCGAACGGCGGCCCGATGCCTTCCCAGACCTTCGCCTAGGCTGACAGCGTGACCGAGAAGAGCAACGTCCAAGCGGTCCACGACACGTTGCGCGACGAATTCCGGCGCGACGAGCGGCTGATCATCCTCGGCGAGGACGTCGGCGTCCGGGGCGGCGTCTTTCGCGTCACCGACGGCTTCATCGAGGAGTTCGGCGCCGATCGCGTGATCGACATGCCCCTCGCCGAGTCGTCGATGGTCGGCGTCGCGATCGGCGCGGCCATCGCAGGCCTGATCCCGATCGCCGAGATGCAGTTCGCCGATTTCAGCACGCCGGCCTTCGAGCAGATCATCGATGAGGCGGCCCGCATCCGTTATCGCTCCAACGGCCAATGGAACGTGCCGATCGTGATCCGGATGCCGTGGGGCGCGGGCGTCCATGGCGCGCTCTACCACTCGCAGTCGGTCGAGGCGTTCTACGCGCACGTCCCGGGCCTCAAGGTCGTGGTGCCGAGCACGCCACGGGACATCACCGGGATGCTTCGATCCGCGATCCGCGATCCCGATCCGGTCATCTTCCTCGAGCACAAGGCGACCTATCGCGCGGTGAAGGGCGACGTTCCCGACGGCGACTTCACGATCCCCCTGGGCCCGGCCGACGTGAAGCGCGAGGGCACGGACATCACCGTGTATGCGTACGGCCTCATGCTGCACCGCAGCCTCGAGGCGGCGGAGCGCCTGGGCGGTGAGGGGATCTCGGTCGAGGTCGTGGACGTACGGAGCCTCCGGCCGCTCGACGCCGGCACGATCCTGGCCGCGGCGCGGAAGACCGGCAAATGTCTCGTGGTCTACGAGGACAACCGCCTGTTCGGCGCGGGGGCCGAGATCTGCGCGATGATCGCCGAGGAGGCGTTCGATGCGCTCGACGCGCCCGTGATGCGGCTGGCCGGACCGGAATCGCCCGCGACCCCGTTCAACAAGATCCAGGAGGACGCATTTCTCCCGAACGCGGACAATATCGCTATGAAGATGCGGGAATTGGCGGCGTACTGATGCCGATGTTCGAACTCAAGATGCCCAAGCTCGGTGAGTCGGTCACCGAAGGCACGATCGGCAAGTGGCTCAAGCAGCCCGGCGACACGGTCGAGAAGTACGACCTGCTCGTCGAGGTCCAGACGGACAAGGTGAATACCGAGATCCCGTCGCCGGTCGCCGGGACGTTGAAAGACGTCATGGTGAAGGAGGGCGACACCGTCCCGATCGGGACCTTGCTCGCCACGTTCGAGACGGCAGATGCGGGTGCCACGACGACGACGCCGGCCGAGGCGCCCGCAGCGGGTGCGTCGGGGGCGGCGGCGCCGTCTGCGCAGCCGGCTAACTCGGCGCCTCCGGCGGCTTCTCCATCCTTGTCGTCTCCACCGGCGCCTCAACAGCCGTCTGCGCAGACGGCGCCGCCGCCCCAATCACCGCCCGCGGCGCCAGCGCCTGCTCAAGGGTCGTCTCCTTCCGTCGCGACGGCCGCGCCGGCATCGTCGAATGCGGACATTCGCGCGACTCCGGTCGTGCGCAAGCTCGCGGCCGAGAGCGGGGTCGATCTGTCGCAGGTGCGTGGCACAGGTCTGGGCGGCCGGGTCAGCCGGCAGGACGTCGAGCAGTACGTCGCACAGCAGCAGCGACCGCCCACCCAGAGCCGGCCGGCGGCCGCGTCCGCCCAGCCGGGCCCGGCTCAGCCAGCCCCGGCCGAGCCCCCCTCGCAGGACGAGCTCGTCCCCCTGACGCAGATGCGCAAGGCGATCGCGAACGCGATGGTGCTGTCGAAGACGACCATCCCGCACGCCGCGGCGATGGTCGAGGTCGACTGGACGAACGTCGCGAGATTCCGCGAGTCCGTCCGCGAGCAGTTCAAGGGCCGCGAGGGCTACGAGCTCACGTACTTGCCGTTCGCGATGAAGGCCGTGTGCATCGCCCTCCGGCGCAACCCCCTGGTGAACGCGCAGTGGACCGACAAGGGCGTGGTGAAGCTGCGGACCATCAGCCTCGGCGTCGCGATCTCGCTCGGCGACGATGGCCTCGTGGTCCCCGTCGTGAAGAACGCCGATGAGCTCTCGATCACCGGGCTTGCGCGCGCCGTCCGCGATCTCGCGACCCGGGCGCGCAGCAAGAAGCTCACGATCCCCGACTTCGAGGGTGGGACGTTCACCGTCAACAACGGCGGCACGCTCGGGACATATCTGAGCTATCCGATCGTCAATCCCGGCCAGGCCGCGATCATGACGACCGAAGCGATCGGCAAGCGCGTTGTCGCGCTGGACGACGACACCATCGGCATCCGGACGATGGGGAACATGGTTTTGTCGTTCGACCACCGGATCATGGACGGCGCGACCGCTGCGGCGTTCCTGCGCGACGTGAAAGCTTGGATCCAGGGCGTGGACCCGAGCAACATTGCGCTCTCGTAGTTGGCCGAGCTGGTCCCGATCGCGTTCGAGATGCCCGGCGAGGTCGAGCGGCCTCGCTCGCGCGGCCGCAGCGCCGTGAACGAGCGCGTGCCGATCGATCACGCGCGACCCGACTGGTTGAAGGTCCGCCTGCCGATGGGGCCGCAGGTGGAGGAGCTCCGCCGGCTCATGCGCAGCAAGTCGCTGCACACCGTCTGCGAGGAGGCGCGCTGTCCCAACATGGCCGAGTGCTGGGGCGCCGGCACCGCGACCTTCATGATCCTCGGCGACACCTGCACCCGGACCTGTGGCTTCTGCGCCGTCAAGTCGGGACGGCCGACGGAGCTCGATCTCGGGGAGCCGGCGCGCGTGGGCGAGGCCGTCGGGCGGATGGGCCTGCGGCACGCGGTCGTGACGAGCGTGAACCGGGACGAGCTGGAAGACGGCGGAGCCGAGATCTTCGCGCGGACCATTCGCGAGATCCGCTGCGCGTCGCCGGGCACGTCGGTCGAAGTGCTCATCCCCGATTTCCGCGGCGTGGTCGAGGCGCTCGACGTCGTGCTCGCGGAGCGGCCCGAGATCCTGAATCACAACGTCGAGACCATCGAACGCTTGTACCCGCGCGTGCGGCCGCAGGCCCGCTTCGAGCGGTCCCTCGAGGTGCTGCGTCGCACGAAGGAGCGCGCTCCCGACCTCGTCTGCAAGAGCGGGATCATGGTGGGCCTCGGCGAGACCAGAGGCGAGGTCCTCGACACGATGCGGGCCATCGGCGCGCAAGGCACGGACGTCCTGACCATCGGGCAGTACCTCCGACCGTCGCCGGTGCATCTGCCGATCGAGCGCTATTGGACGCCGGCCGAGTTCGCGGAGCTGCGCGACCTCGGTATGACCATGGGCTTCGACCACGTGGAGTCCGGACCGCTCGTGCGGAGCTCGTATCACGCCGAACGGCATGTCGGGATGGGTCATGCCGGCTGAGCTGCGCGCGACCGCGCTCGGCCGCGTCGGCTATGTCGATGGGTGGCGCCTGCAGGAAGCCGTTGCCACGCGTCTGGCCAACGGCGGCCCCGAGCGGCTGCTGCTGCTCGAGCACGATCCCGTCTACACGATCGGCCGGCGAGGCACGCTCGACCATCTGACCGCGTCGTCGACCGAGCTTCGCGCGGCGGGCGCGAGCGCGTATCGCGTCGATCGGGGCGGTGACATCACGTATCACGGTCCGGGCCAGCTCGTCGGCTATCCGATCCTCTCGCTCGGCCCGGCTCCGGACGTCGTGGCGTTCGTGCGCGCGCTGGAGGATGGCCTGCGCGCGGCGCTCGCCGACTTCGGGATCGCGTCTCGGACCATCGAGGGCAAGACCGGCGTGTGGGTGACGCTGAACGATCGCCGCGATGCGAAGATCGCCGCCATCGGCGTGCGGGTGTCGCGCGGGATCACCCGTCACGGATTCGCGCTGAACGTCACGACCGACCTCGCTGCGTTCGGGCGGATGATCCCGTGCGGCTTCCAACATGAGGTCGCCTCGTTCGCCCGGCTCGGTGTCAGCGCGACCATTGATTCGGTCATGCGCACCTGCGCGGCACGTCTGTCCGCACGGCTCGGCCGCGATCTCGCCTGGGATGCCGTCGTCGCGCCTGCGCGCGACGACGAGATCCCGCTGACCGCCCCGGTCCGGGCGGCGGAGGACGTGCTGCTCGCGAATGCCGCCGCGTAGCGTCAGCCGTGCTGATCCGTGAGGAGCCGGCGACCCTGCTCACGGTCGCGACCCGCATCCTCGCGCACGCGTTGGCCCTCGCGCCGGACGGCCGGGTCGCGCTGTTGATGGGCGAGGTCGTGTACCTGGCCGCGGAAGGGATCTCCTGCTACACGATGACGCCGTACGACGTCACGATCGTGCGCCTGCGCGACGGGCTCGCGCTGTGGGGCGTGCCGCCGCACGATGCGGGCCGCTACCTGGATGCGCTGGCGCATCCGCAGGCGCGCGCAGCCGCGCTCGCGAGCGACGGCACGATGGTGACGGCCGATAGCGTCGGTGGGCTCATCCGGACGCTGCTGCGGCGGCCCTGGGACGAGGCCGAGGCGGACGCGCGCGCGGCGGGTGCGCTCATCGGGGCCTACCCGGTCGGCGATACCACCCCGCGTAGCTGACGACCGCCCCGATGACCGCCGTGACCGCTACGGCGATGACGATGTACGCCCCAAGCGCGAAGAACAGGAACTCCTCCGGCACCGCGTAGTTGGCCAGCACGCCCTGCAGGTAGTCCGCGAGGGCGAGTGACTGAGCGATCGCGCTGGCGAGGCCGGTGAGGGCGCCGGCGAACGCGCCCGCGCCCAGAGCGGCGCGACCGCTGCCGGCGTCGGGCGCGATCGATCGGCCGAGCCACGCGAACGCGCCGAGCGCGATGACGAACGCCGCGGCGGAGAGCGCCGTCCCAACCGCGTCGGGCGCGAGGCGCCCGCGCACCGGCGCGTCGGCCAAACGCCCGCGCGAGAAGATCGCGACGAGCGCGGTCGCTCCGGCGCCGATCGCCGCTGCGATCGTGGCCCGGGTCAGAAAACGCAACGCCGCCCCGTTCAGCCGGCCGGTTCGAGGTCCGGTGGGCGCTCGGCGCCCTCTTCGCGGCGGTCGTGCGCCGTCTGCATCGCCACCTTGCCGCGCCGCTTCCGCTTTTCGAACGGCCCGCGAACGTCGAACCCGAGCTCGAATTGCGTCGCGGCGTTCAGCAGCGCCTCCGCCGGTGAGAGGCCGAGTACGCGCACGAGATCGTCGTAGAGGCGGCCGAAGCGATCGCGGTCCTCGTCCGTCCGGACGATGTCCGGATACGCCGGCGGCGCGATCCGTTGCGCCGGATCGGGCCCCGCTATTTGGCGGCCTTCTTCGTCGAGATCGCTCGCACGAACGTTTCGACCGGGATCGCGGGCAGGGTCTCGATGGAGATCGTGCCGCGTGCGCCGAGCGACACCGATAGGCGCGCGATCGTCTCTACATCCTTCGCCTCGACGATGTTCACGAAATCCCAGCGCCCGAGGGTGGCATATTGCGCGATGACGCGCGCGCCCTGCGCCTCGATCTCTTTGTTGACCTCTTTGATCCGACGTGGATTCGCCTGCAGGGTCTTGACGCCGGCGGCGCTCACCTTGGTAAGTAGTACGTATGTGGGCATCGGGCCCTCCTTCGCTGCGACCTACGATGAGGATATGCCGCGATTCACCCGCAGCGAGGCCGAGGCGCTCCTGCCCGAGATCCGCCCCCTGCTCGAGGACCTCAAACGGCGTAAGACCGCATACGACCGGCGGGCGAGCGCACCGGTCGCACGGGAGATCGAGGCGCTCGTGCGTGAGGTCGCCGAGCTCGGTGTCGAGGTCAAGGACCTGGACACGGGACTCATCGATTTCCGGACGATCCGTGACGGCGAAGAGGTCTATCTGTGCTGGCGTCTGGGCGAAGGCGATCGGGTCGCCTGGTGGCACACGATCGAGGGCGGGTTCGCCGCGCGGCGGCCGCTCGTGGAGAACTGATACCGGCCAACGGTCGATGCGCGGTCCGAATGGACGACACCTCCGGTCCGAACGGCGGGCTTCTCACGGCACCTGTCGGCGTGCTCTCGTATCGAGGTTGGACGGGCGCGAGCTCGCGTGGGCCGCGGGGCTCTTCGATGGCGACGGGTGGGCAGCGCTGGTGCGTGACCGGAGGCATGGCGACGAACCGGTGCGACCGCAGGCGCAGATCAACCAGGCTGGCCCCGACGGCGTGCCAGACGTGCTCCTGCGATTTCGGAACGCTGTGGGGTGTGGGAACGTCGGTGGTCCACGGCGCAAGCCGGGTCGACAGGATCTGTATTGGTGGTCCGCCAGCGGGCGCGAACGGGTGCTGCGGACAGGCGTGTTGATCGGCCCGTGGCTCTCTGGTGAGAAACGCGCGCAATTCCAGTCCGCTGTCGGTCTTGTCATCGAGGGAGAACCCCGAACCTCAATGGCGTGGGCCGCGGGATTCTTCGATGCTGAGGGATGTGTATCCCTCGGGCGCCACCGAACTCATCGCGGATACCGCACCCTCGATGCGTCGGTCACGCAGGGTGGCTACGGCGCAGTGCCAGAGGAGCTCACGCGCTTCTGCGAGCTGGCTGGCCTCGGACGCAATTACGGGCCATACGTCCAAGCCGGCGCGAACGAGCTCGTCTACCGGTGGCGGCTGACTCGTGTCGAAGATGTGCGTGCCGTCGTTCGCATGCTCGATCCGTGGCTCGGTGCGATGAAACGCGAGCTGGCTGCGGCGGCGATCGCGGTGATGGACGCCCAGCCGGATTGCCGCGGGGTCGCGCGGAGTGGGGCTCACACAAGACGCATTGCATCCATGGACACGAGTACGCGACAAGTCGCATACGGCCCTATCAAAGTCGAAGCCTTGGCAAACAGCGGCGAGACTCAAAGCAATGCCTTGCCTGTACACGCGAGGCACGATCGAAACGGCAGCACCCGCAGAAATGAAGATCGACCGCCACGTGACCGTCGATCAGTCGCGCGATCTCAGATGCGTCTACTTGTTGAAGTACACCTTGTTGATCTCGATGTAGTTCTTCCATTTGTCCGGCACGGCATCCTCGGGGAAGATCGCGCTCACCGGACACACCGACTCGCAGGCACCGCAGTCGATGCACTCATCCGGGTGGATGAAGTACATCTTGTCGGCGTCGGTCGTATAAATACAGTCCACAGGGCAAACGTCTACGCAGCTCGCGTCTTTCACATCGATGCACGGTTCCGTGATCACATAGGCCATCGGTCGAAGCTCCTCTGTCGGAATCGTCCGGAGCCCACTTGCGCGGTCCCTCCAGCCTAGCGAAAGGCTACCATCGCTTCCGCTCATGGGCGAACCGAGCGGCACCGCCGAATTCCCGTTGCCCGCCGACGTCACCGACGACGAGCGGGCGCAAGCCGTCTCGGAGATCGGCAAGCACGTCCCTGTCGTTGCGACTGAGCCGCGCGCCGTTCGCTTCCGCGGCAGGCTGCTCGGGCAGACGGGTCCCAACTGGCACTTTCAGTACACCCGCATCTACGCCCTCGAGCGGGGCTTCCTCGCGGCAGGGCACGACATCCGCGAGGGCATCAAGGTGAGCTTCGCCGATGACCTCGCGCACGTGGCCGACGGCTTCGAGAACGAGGGCGTGCGCGAGTTTATCGAGGACGAGCTCCGCTTCCGGAAGCTTCTCGATGTCCGACCCACCGCGGCCCACTAGCCGGCAGCGCAAGGCGGCGCGGCCGCCGAAGCGTGTGCCCGGGGGCGCCATCGACGAGGACGCCCGCGCCCACTGCGCGGACCCGCCTCCCGAGGCGCTCCGCCAAGGGATCGCGCAGCTCAACGCCGGCGAGTTCTTCGAGCAGCACGAGACCCTCGAGACGCTGTGGCGGGAGACGCGCACGCCGATCCGCGGTCTCTATCACGGGATCCTGCAGATCGGCGTCGGCTTCCACCACTGGCGCAACGGCAACCACCATGGCGCCGCGGTGCTGCTCGAAGAGGGCATCACGCGTCTCGCGCCATTCGCACCGTCGTGTCAGGGCGTCGATGTCGCGGCGCTCATCCGCGACGCGACCGAAGCGCGCGCCAGGCTGATCGGCCTCGGACCGGAGCGGATGGGGGAGTACGACCTCGCGACCGTTCCGAAGGTGCGCCTCTCCGGCCAGCTCAGCTAGGGCAGTGGCTCCGCCGCCGCGAGGTCGGGCTGATCCCAACCGATGAGCGTGTGCGGCGGCAGATTGATCGCTTCGACGGCGCGCAGCTCCGGTATCGCGTCACGAAGCGCGCGCTCGATGCCGTTCTTGATCTGCAGTGATGCGATGAGTCGGCTCGCGCCGGGCCGGGTCAGGTTCACCCGTAGCTCCGCGACGCCGTCCTCGATCCGGACGAGCTCGCACGATGCGCCGGAGCGCTGGAGAAAGGGCTGCATCTCGGCGAGCCTCGCCGCGACGCGCGATCGCAGATCGGCCATCGCTTCTAGGATACGGGCGATGTGCTTCCCGCCCGGCGCGCGGCCGCCGGAGATTCCAGAGGGTCTGCGGCCGATCCGGCCGATATCCGGCGGCGCCGGCTCCGAAGACGCGATCCTCACAAGCGCCGACGGCGCGACGTTCCGCGCGCGCGTGGCGACCGCGGCGCATGCCGAGCACGGCGTCGTCATCGCGCCTGACGTCCGGGGCCTGCACAGCTTCTACGAGGAGCTCAGCGAGCGATTCGCGTCAGCGGGCGTGCACGCGATCGCCATCGACTACTTCGGCCGCACCGCCGGCACAGACCGGCGCCCGGATGACTTCGCCTTTCGCGAGCACGTCGCCCAGACGAAGCCCGAACAGATCCAGGCGGACATCGGCGCGGCGGTGGCCGAGCTCCGGCGCCGGACGCGCGCACACCGCATCTACGTGCTCGGGTTCTGCATGGGCGGACGGGTCGCCTTCAACGCCTCCGCCGACCAGCAGGGGATCGCGGGCGTCATCGGCTTCTACGGCGTCACGCGGCGCCGCGACGCGAACGATGCGTCCGCACCCATCGACAAGGTGGTCCGGATGCACGCGCCGGTGCTCGGCCTCTTCGGTGGGGGCGATCAGGCGATCCCACCGGAGGACAACAGCGCGTTCGACAAGGCGCTCGCGCACCGCCGCATCCCGCATGAGCTCGTGACGTACCCGAACGCGCCACACTCGTTCTTCGACCGGAGCTTCGCAGAATGGAACGACGCCTGCGACGACTCGTGGCGACGCGTCCTGGGCTTCATCTCGACCGGCGAGCCCGGCGCGGTCGGATGAGGGGCGTGCGCCTGGCGCTCGAGCGCCGCTGATCAGGCGACGCGCCGCTTCTTGTGCGCGACGTAGTCGATGAGCACGAACTCGCCGAGCTTCTCCGGCTCGACATAGAACGCGCGTCCCGTATTCAGCTTCGACATCTGATTCACGAAGTCGACGAGATAGTGCCCGCGGGCGAGCATGAACGTGTTGATCGTGATCCCCTCGCGGGTGCAGCGGACCACCTCCTTGAGCGTCTCCTCGAACGTCTTTCGCGTCGGCGGGTAGCTGAAGCGCGGCACTGGATTCCCGGCTTCGAAGTACGCGGTCGGCTCGCCGTCGGTGATCATGAGGATCTGCTTGTTCTTGCCGCGTGACCGCGACAGCAGCGTCCGCGCCAGCTCGAACGCGTGCTGCATGTTCGTCCCGTAGACGTACTCGTTCCAGGTCAGGCGGGGAAGGTCGCGCGGCTGGAGCTGGGTCGCATACGCCGAGAAGCCGATGATGTACAGATCGTCCTTCGGGAAGCTCGAGCGGATCAGCGAGTCGAGCGCGAGGGTGACTTTCTTCGCCGCGAGGAAGCAGCCGCGGAACAGCATCGACCGCGAGACGTCCACGAGGATCGCCGTCGCGGATTGCGTCGTCAACTCCGTGCGATAGACGTCGAAGTCACGCGGCTCGAGCTTCACCGGGGTGCCGGCACCGGAGCGATACACGGCATTCCGCACCGTCCCTGGCAGGTCGAGCAGGAACGGATCGCCGAACTCGTAGGTCTTGAGCTCGTCGGTCGGGTCGCCGCCGCGCCCGCGGGCCTGCGCGCGGTGCGAGCCGAACGCGTCGCGCTTCAACGTCGAGAAGATCTCGTTGAGCGAACGTTGGCCGATCTTCCTGATGCCGCGCGGCGTGAGCTCGTACTTCTCGCCGTCCTTGCGGATGAGTCCGGCCTCTTCGAGAAGCTCGCTCAGCTTCTGCAGCTCTTCCAGCGATTGACGGGCCTTCGTGCCCGCGAGACGCTCGACCTGTTCCGGATCCAGCGCCGTGAGGTCGCCGTGATCGCGCGCCGATCGGACCACGTCCTCGAGGTCGGAGAGCTGATTCATCTCGTCCATCAGGCCGAGGGCCTCGGCCAGGGTCAGCGGGTCGTCGCCGCTCAGGTCATGCGAGTAACCCTCCATCGGCATGAGCTCGCCGAGCGTCTCGGCGAGCTCGTTCATCGCCGACTGGAGGCTGGGATCGTCGAACGCCGCGCCGAGCAGCTCTTCCAGCTGCTCGCGCATCTCGCCGGACATGCTGTTCCAGAGCGAGCGCATCGCTGCCATCCCCATGGCGAGCTGACGCAGGAGGTCGTCCCAGTCCTTCGCGCTGCCGGCGAGCTCGGGGTACTGGCGCTGAAAGGCCTCGAAGTCCGGATCGCCGCCCTCGGCCCGCTCCTTCAGCGCCCGGTTGAGGTCCTTGATCATCTGCCGGGTGCGCTCGAGCTGCTCCGGCGTAAGGCCCTTCAGCGACTCGCGCATACCCTTGAAATACGAGCCGAGCACCTGCTCCTGGAGCTGCTTCAGCAGCTCGGCGTACTTCTCCGCGGCCTTTTGCTCCACGAACTCGTAGTCCTTGAGCGCGCGGATCGCGCGCCCCACGTCATCGGGGAGCGCGTCGAGCTGCTCGCGGCGCTCGCGGGCCATCTTCTGCATCGTCTCCCGGAGCGCGTCGTCAGACGTTTCCTGGCGCTCGCGCCGCTCGAGGCCGTCGCGCTCGAGCTGCTTCACTTCGTCCAGCTTCCGCTTCAGGTCATCGAAGATGCCCGAGAGATCGTGGCGCTCGGCGCGCTTCTGCTTCGCGGTCCGCAACCGCTCGAGCAGATCCTGCATGCCCTCCATGCGGCCGGGCATGCCCCAGCGCGCGAGTCGGGCCATCGCGTCCTCGAGATCGCCGCCGGAGAGCAGCTCGTCGGACATGGCATCAAGGACCTCCTCGGCCTCGAGCGCGTCGAGCCGCTGCGTCCCGTCCCAGCGCTTGTAGCGGACGTCCTGGAAAAAGCCGTCGTCAGGGTCGAGCATCAGCCCCGGAAGGTCGCCCGGGATTCACCACGCTCCTTGTTGAGCTTGCGGTTCAGATGGAGCCCTTCCAGCACGAACTCGACCGCGGCGGCGATCGCCGCCGGGTTCCCCGTCGCGCCGATCTTCGCGACCGCGCCCTTCATCCCGGGGATCTGCAGGGCCTGCTTCACGTATTCCTGGCTGGCCAGCGTCGGTGACACGTGCATCGTCGCGCCGCTTCCGAAGGCCGCGAGGAGCGAGTCGAATTCCGCAAGGGCGAAGGTCCGGTTGAACACGTTGAGGACCGCCCGCTGCCCGAGGCGATCGATGACGCGCTCCTCGGTAAGGTCGCCGACGGATTCAAGCTCGATCTTGCCCGCGGTCGAGGCGATGATCGCCGGAAGATCGCTGATCCTCGGCACCACTGTCGTCTCGCCGTTCCGGAGCGCGCGTTTCAACGCGTTCGAGGTGAGGTTCTCGTAGTTCGCGATCGTCACGCGGACGGACACGCCGGAGCGCTGCGAGATCTCAGGTGACTTCCGTGCGAGCTGTGACAGCTCCGCGAGGATCTCCTTCATGTACGCGGGCATGACGGTCGTGATGCCCTCATCGGCGAAGGCGGACCGCTCCTGCTCCATGATCCCGACCTCGGTCGGGATGTCCTTGGGGTAGTGCGTGCGGACCTGGGAGCCGAACCGGTCCTTGAGCGGCGTGATGATGCGGCCGCGATTCGTGTAGTCCTCGGGGTTCGCCGAAGCGACGACGAAGAGATCGAGGGGCAGCCGGAGCTTGTAGCCCCGGATCTGCACGTCGCGCTCCTCCATCACGTTCAGGAGGCCGACCTGGACGCGCTCGGCGAGATCGGGGAGCTCGTTGAGGGCGAAGATGCCGCGGTGCGTGCGGGGAAGCAGGCCGAAATGGATCGTGAGCTCGTCGGACAGATAGCGGCCTTCCGCGACCTTGATCGGGTCGACCTCCCCGACAAGATCGGCGATCGAGATGTCCGGCGTCGCGAGCTTCTCGCTGTACCGCTTGTCAGGGGTGAGCCAGGTGAGCTCCACGCTGTCGCCGTCCTTCGCGACGCGCGCGCGGCAGGCCGCGCAGATCGGCGCGACCGGATCGTCGTTGATCTCGCAGCCCGCGATCGCCGGCATCGCCGCGTCGAGCAGGGACACGAGCGAGCGCGCGATGCGCGTCTTCGCCTGGCCGCGCTCGCCGAGGAAGATGATGTCCTGGCCGGAGAGGATCGCGTTCTCGATCTGCGGCACGACCGTCTTCTCGTAGCCGACGATGCCTTCGAAGAGCGGCTGCTTCCGCGCGAGCGCGACCATGAGGTTCGCCCGCAGCTCTTCCTTGACGGTCCGGCTGCGGTAGCCGGTCTCACGCAGCGCGCCGATGGTCATGGGACGGTCGGTCATAACGCAATTGCCTCCAAGATCGAGGTTAGCACGCTATCCTCGCGTCCCAATGAGCTCCGACACGCAACGTCCCAGTGATGATGCCGATGCCATCGCGGCGACCGTCCGCGAGGCCGCCGAGCGCAACGCGACCGCGCTGCGCGAGCAGCAGATCCCCATCGCGACCGAGCCGCCGACAGTGTTCCGACCCTGATCGAGCCGCGATTCGCGACGATCAGCGAGCTCGCGCAGGGCCTGCGACGGAAGCGCTTCTCATCGGTCGAGCTCACCGAAGCGACACTCGCCCTCCTCACGTCGCACGGACCCCGGTACAACGCTATCGCAGCGCTCATGGGCGATCGCGCGATGGCGGAGGCGCGCAAGGCCGATCGCGCCCTCGCCCGCGGTCCGGCACGCACGCCGCTCCACGGCGTGCCGTACGGAGCGAAGGATCTTCTCGCGGCGGTGGGCGCCCCGACGACCTGGGGCGCGCCGCCCTATCGCGATCAGGTCTTCGACCACGACGCGACCGTCGTTGCGAAGCTTGGCCGCTCGGGCGCGGTGCTCGCGGCGAAGCTCGCGATGGTGGAGCTCGCGGGCGGCGGTGGCTATCGGTACGCGAACGCGTCGCTCCAGGGTCCGGGGAAGAACCCCTGGGACACCGGGCGATGGTCCGGCGGCTCGTCCAGCGGGTCCGGCTCGGCGGTCTGCGCCGGCCTCGTCTCGTACGCGCTCGGCTCCGAGACGTCGGGCTCGATCGGCACGCCCGCGGCGTTCTGCGGCGTGACCGGAATACGCCCCACCTACGGCCTGGTCAGCCGTCACGGCGCGATGGCGCTGTCGTGGACGCTCGACAAGATCGGCCCGATGGCCCGCACCGCGGAGGACTGCGCCATCGTGCTCGCGAGCATCTCCGGCGGCGACGCGAGCGACCCGACCGCGAGGGGGAAGCGATTCGCGGCGCTCCTGCCGCGCGCGGCCGCGGCCGCGCTGCGGAAGGTCCGGGTCGGCTCCGCCGACGAGGACCTCGGTCATGCGACGCCGCAGGCGCGGCGGGCGCTCGAGCGCGGCCTTGCCGAGCTAAGGCGCGTCGTGCCGCGCTTCGACCGCGCGGTGTTGCCGGCGGATCTCCCATACGGACCGATGGTCGGCACGGTGTTCGGCGCCGAGGGCGCGACCATCTTTGCCGAGCTCATCGCGTCCGGCAGGGTCGACCTGCTCATCGACAAGCGCCAGGCCGCCGGCCTCAAGGAAGGGATGGAGATCCGGGCGCGCGACTACCTCCAGGCGATGCGCCTGCGCACCGTCCTCGGCGCGCGCTTCCGCGAGCTCTTCACGCAGGTCGACGTCCTCGTCGCGCCCGCGCGCACATCCACCGCACCGGCGATCGACGCGGCCCTCGATACGCGTCCGCCCGGCGCCGGCTCGCTCGCAGCGATACCCGCGGCCGGCGCCCCTGCACCCGGGAACACCGGGCTCATCCCCGCCGGCAACCTCGCCGGCCTGCCGGCGATCTTCTTCCCCTGCGGGTTCGGGACCGACGGTCTGCCGGTCGGCCTGCAGCTCGTGGGGCCGCCGTTCTCAGAGCCGCTCCTGGTCGCGATCGTGGCCGCCTATCAACGCGAGACCGGCCATCACCTGAAGCGGCCACCCCGATGAGCACGTGGTCGCCCGATGGCAGCGCGTCCCTGCCGCACTCAGGCGAGCTGCGGTACGACCTCGCGGCCGAGCAGCTCGACCATCTCGAGCTCGCGCCTGAACGGGAAGATCGCGTTCGTGTGCTCGATGCCGATCGCGCTGTACTCGCGGAGCCGCGCGGCCACGCTGTCGGGAGTGCCGACGATGGCTGCGGGGCGGGTCGCACGCCATCGGTCGGGCGTCTGGTTGGCCTGACGGGCGGCGTCCGCGACGAGCGCGTCGACGTCGCGCAGCGTCCCGCCGACGACGATCGACAGGAATGCGCTCCGGCGGAGGGTCTTCGGATCGCGCTTCAGCGCTCGACACGTCGCGTCGAGTGCCTCCTGGCGAGCGCGGATGCCGGCAACGGTCCTGTCGCCGGCGGTGTGGTTGACCCAGGTGCCATAGCGCACCGCGATGCGCATGACCCGGGGCATCGATCCACCGACCCAGATCGGGAGCGGCGACTGCAGCGGCTTGGGCGCGCAGAGCGCCTCAGTGATCGAATACCGCTTCCCTGCGTAGGTCGCCTTCGACTCCGTCCACATCCGGCTGCAGATCTCGAGGGTATCAACGAGCTCGTCCACCCGAACGGACGCCGCGGGGAAGTCGTAGCCGTACGCGCGGTACTCGAGCTCTTTCCATCCGGCACCGAGCCCGAACTCCAGGCGGCCGCCGCTCATCCGGTCAACGCCGGCGGCGATCTTCGCCAACAGCGCCGGGTTGCGGTACGACTGGCAGGTGACCATCGGGCCGATGCGGATCGTGGAGGTGTCGCGGGCGAGCGCGGCCAGCGCGGTCCAGGCCTCGAGGCAGTCCGTCCCCGTGGAAGCCGCGTCGAGGAAGAGGTGGTCGCTCAGCCACAACCGCGTGAAGCCCGTCTGCTCGCCGGCGCGGGCGATACCCACGATGTCGTCGTACGAAAAGCCGAACTGGGGCTCGATCTGGATCCCGAGGTCCATGCCGGGAGCCTATCCAGAAGCGGGGCCGGACGTCGTATAGTCCCGCGCGGATGAAGGTCTTTGCCCTGACGGCGGTCGTCGCGGTCGCTGCGGTCGTCGTGGGCGCCTGCGCAGCCACTCCCGACAACGGTCGCGTCCCCGGGTCGCCGCCCGCCGACACGTTCCGGGATGCGCCGTCAGCGATCGTCGCCCAGGCCGCGCTGCTCGATGCGACCGGCGGGCCGATCGGGCTCGCTACCTTCACCGAGCAGCGGCAGAACCTGCGTATCGATCTGCGTATCACGAAGCTCACGCCGGGGAAGCACGGCGTGCACATCCATGAGGCAGGCAAATGCGACGGTCCCGACTTCATGACTGCGGGTGGCCACTTCAATCCGCTGGCCAAGGTGCACGGCGTCCTGAGCGAGAAGGGCCCGCACGCGGGCGATCTCCCTAACATCGAGATCGGTCAGGACGGCCACGGCACGCTCACCGCGTTCACATCGCTCCTCAACCTGGCGCCCGGATCAGTGTTCTCCCTGCTCGGCACCGGTGGCCGCGCCATCGTCGTGCACAAGGATCAGGACGATGAGAAGACCGATCCGACCGGGAACAGCGGCGGCCGCGTCGCCTGCGGGATCATCAAGAAGGTTTAGGCGCCTCGCCCGGATCGTCTTCCTCGCGGGTGAGGCGGAACATCATGTGGCGTCCCGTCACCGTCAGCGTCGCCAGCATGAAGGCCGCGAACAACGAGATCCCGACGTTGGCGAACGTACCGATTCCCAGCACTACCGCGTTGAAGGTCGCCACGAGCACGAACCACACCCCGATCGCGATGACCGTCTCGCGGACCTGGAATGTGATCGGACTCCGTGGTGCGCGGCGGACGGGTCGCTGTTCCACCGGTAACGCGTACTCGCGTGCCCGGCGCTCCCGTCGGTCGGCGCGCATCACCCGCGTGACATAGGCGAGGCAGGCGACGACGATCGCCAACTCGATCACGACGTGTCCGTAATCCCCGGTCACCAGCGAAAGCGGGATGAGCAGGAACGCGAGGAGCAGGACGACGGTCGCGCTCGTGGTGAGGAGGATCGTCACGGCGCGCCTCACCGCTGTCGCGCGATCGCGCGCTCGATCACGCCGAAATCGCGTGCGCCGATCTCATGGACGTTGCCCTGGAACGCAAGGCGCCAGTGCGCCGCTGGCCACCGGCGCACGAACGCGAGTCGCGTCGCGAGCGCCGCCGCGGGTACGGCGTGCTCCGGGTCGCGGATGACGTCGCGCACGATGCGGACGCGCCACGGGTATGGATCCGGCGCGCCGGTCGAGACCCAGACCGGGGTGTGATCTTCATACGCGGCCGACGTGATCGTCGCGGTCGCGACGAACCCGGCGACGCGTACGAGATACCAGCAAATGCGGTCCCCGGGCGCCATCCGCTCCGCCTTCAGCCGGTGCCGCGCCTTCACCCCCTGGACGCTGAAGCGGCGCGCCCGGGTCCGGGCGTAGTTCTGTGGCGTGGTGACGAGCATCCAGCAGCGGGGCGCGCTCAGGCGTGCTCCTCGATCCAGACGGCACCGTCGTCGGTATGCTCCTTTTTCCAGATGGGCACGACGCGCTTCAGCTCGTCGATCGCGGCGCGTGCCGCGGCGAACGCCGCGTCGCGGTGCGGCGCCGCCGCGGCGACCACGACCGCGATGTCGCCGATCGCCAGATCGCCGGTCCGGTGGTGCATCGCGAGACGCAGCGGCGCGTGCTCGCGCTCGAGGCGCTCCGCGATCTCGCGCATCTTCGCCTCGGCCATCTCCGGGTAGGCCTCGTACTCGAGGTGCCGCACGCGCTTCGTGCGGCTTCGGTCGCGCACGGTCCCGAGGAAGACCACGACCGCTCCTGCATCCGGGCCACGCACGGCGTCGACCGCCGCGTCGATCGACAGCGGCGTATCGCGCACAGCGATGCGGCCCTCTGCCGAGACAGCCCCTCCCGAGACCGGCGGGATGAGGGCGACCTCGTCGCCATCGGCCAGCGGCGCGTCGGTCGCGACGTACTCGTGGTTCTTCGCGATAACCATCTGTTTGCCCGCCGCGATGCGCGGGTGCCGCCGCTCGAGCTCCGCGATAGCGTCGCTGACGGTCGCGCCCTCCGGCAGCTCGAGCGCGACCTGGCCGGCGCCGGCGGCCTCCCGGTACGACGCGAAGAGCCGCACGCGCACGTTCATCGATGGCCAATGGTACGTGCGAGAATCCGCGCGGATGGATGTGAACGCGGCCGGCCTCGCCGCGGTCGTCTTCGTCGTACTGCTGTTGGCGAACGCCTTCTTCGTCGCCGCCGAGTACGCCTTCGTGCGCGTGCGCGCGACGCAGCTGCAGGCGCTCGTCACCGCGGGCAGCCTGCGGGCGAAGAAGGCCGCACGCATCGTCACCGACCTCGACTCCTATATCTCGGCCATCCAGCTTGGCGTCACCCTCGCCTCCCTCGGCCTCGGCTTCGTCGGCGAGCCGGCAGTGGCAAGGTTGCTGGATCCGGCCTTTCATCCGCTCGCCGACGCGCACCCCGTCATCTATTCGCTCGTGAGCTTCCTCATCTCGTTCGGCATCGTGACCTTCGTCACGGTCGTGGCGGCCGAGCTGGCGCCTAAGTACCTGGCCCTTGAGCGCACCCTTGTCCTCGCGCTCTGGAGCGCTTACCCGCTCGATCTGTTCCACACCTTCATGCGGCCGTTCATCTTCGTCATCAACCGGAGCGCGTTCGCGCTCCTTGGGCTCTTCGGGATCAGGCCCGGCACCGATGTGGAGGCGCACAGTGCCGAGGAGCTGCGCATGCTCGTCGCCACCTCGACCCGGAAGGGGATCCTCCAGGAGTCCGAGCGGGTCCTGCTCGGCAATGCGCTGGACTTCGCCGACACGTTCGTGCGGCAGATCATGGTGCCGCGGACCGAGATCGTCGCCGCCCCGGATGACGCGACCGTGGCGGACGTCCTCGAGCTCGTGCGCCAGTCGCCGTTCACGCGGATCCCCATCTACCACGAGGATCTCGATCACGTGATCGGCATCATTCACGTGAAGGACGCGGTCGGCGCGCCGTCCGACCGCCCGGCGCGCGACGTGATGCGTCGTCCCCTCTACCTGCCGGAGACCGCCCATCTCGATCAGGCGCTCGCCCAGTTCCGGCGCGAGCACGTGCAGCTGGCGATCGTCATCGACGAATTCGGCGGGACCGCCGGCCTGGTCACCCTCGAGGACGTCATCGAAGAGCTCGTAGGCGAGGTGCAGGACGAGTTCGACCGCGAGACGCCGATGTTGCGCGAGGAGGGCGGCGTCTTCCTCATCAACGGGCTGCTCACGCTCGCCGATGCCCGTGATCGTCTCGGCCTGCAATTGCCGGACGAGCCGTACGACACGGTCGGCGGCATGGTGTTCGGCCGGCTCGGCCGGGTCGCCGCGGTCGGCGACTCCGTCGACGTCGAGGGCTACCGCTTCACGGTGACGGCGGTCGACGCCCGCCGGGTTGCGCAGGTGAAGGCCAAGGCGCTGCCCCCGCGCCCCTAGCGGTCCGTTGTTGCAGAACCGTTAACGACCGACGCCCCGCTCGGCCGCTTCGTGGCATCCAGGTTGCCTGGATCTGTAACATGGAGTTCAGCTCATTCCTCGCCAGCGACGCCGCGCTTCTGCTGTTCTCCGCCGGTGGCTTGGCCGCGACCGCTCTGGCGATCGTGCGCGACATCCCGGTCCAGCGCCGCGTCACGCGGACCACCGTCCGCACGACCGTCCGCCTGGACCGCTAGGCCAGCCGGAGCCGCGTTAGCTCAGCTAGCGCGGCAGGGGGACCAGGGACCGGATCGTCTGCAGGAGCGCGTGGGCAGCCGAGCCCAGGTCGCTGAGCTTCCCGCCCCAGAACGCCTGGGCCCGTGGATCGAGCAGGATCAGCAGGCCCGCCGCGAGGACCATGACCGCGAGCGTCATGAGCGCGAACGCGATCGCCGAGCTCCGGAACGACAGGCCTCGCGGGTCCGCCACTTCGGTCATCTCTGGCGCAGCCGCGCGACGATGTTGTCCATCCGCGCGCGGCTGATGGTGAGGAACTTCGCGAGATTCTGGCGATCGCCGTCGGGGATATTCCCGCTGCCCTCGTCACCCACGGCGCGGGCGAGCTCCGCGAGGGCCTCATTCAGCTTTCGTGTCGCGGTGATGAGGGTGTCGTCGCGAAGTGGCGGGATCGCCGGCATGGCCTTCGGGCCGGCTTCCTCCGGATGGATCGCCCGCTCCACTTTGTCGCGCAATCGGATGAGCGTCAGCCTGCCGGCGACGACCTGCTTCGCGAGGGCCTTGCGCCGGCGCTTGTCTTCCACCTTCATCAGCTCGTACGCGGCGGACAGGGTGTCGTACCGCGCGGCGACCATCTCGCGGACGTCTTCCGGCGCCGTCGCGAGACGCAGGCGATTCTCGACATAGCCCTTGTCCTTGCCGAGCTTCCCCGCGAGATTCCGAATGGAGTATCCGAGCTCGTCGGTCATCTTCTTGTAGATGAGGGCCTCGTCGAGCGGCGATAGGTCCTCGCGCTGCAGGTTCTCGATGAGCGCGATTTCGAGGGCGGTCGCGTCGTCGAATCGCTCGACGATCGCCGGGATGGTTTCCTTGCCCGCGACCTTCGACGCCCGCCAGCGTCGTTCGCCGGCGATGATCTGGAACTCGTCGCCGGCCGGCCGGACGAGGATCGGTTGCAGGACGCCGTGCTCGCGGATCGAAGCCGCGAGCTCTTGGATCGTCTCCTCGTGGAACGTCATCCGCGGCTGCTGCGGATTGGGCACGACCTTGCCGATCGGGATCTCCCGGATTGAGTTCGGGGCCTTCGACGAGAGCAGGCTCACGATGCCGTGCTGCGCGTCCCGCTCCTGCTGAAAGATGCGGGAGCCCGCGTCGCGGAACGACTTGCCCGAGCGGCTGTTAGTGAGCATTCGCCACCTCCTTCGCGAGGTCGAGGAACGCCTTCGCCGCGTCCGACTTCGGCTCGTAGACGCCGATCGGGACGCCGGCGGTGGGAGCCTCACCGACCTTGACCGACTGACGGATGACAGTCTTGAACACCTGGTGATCGCCGAGGTCGCGCAGCGACTCAAGCATGTCGCGCCCGAGGATCGTGCGCGAGTCGTAGAACGTCGGCAGCAACCCGATGACTTTGAGTCCCGGATTCAGCCGCGCCTGCACGGTCTTGATGATCTTCAGCAGTGCCGCCACGCCCTTCAGCGCGTAATACTGCGTCTGCACCGGGATGATGACCCCGTTCGCGGCGACAAGCGCGTTCAGCGTGAGCAGGCCGAGCGTTGGCGGGCAGTCGATGATGACGTAATCGTACCGCTCGACGATGTCCTTCCCGAGCTTGTCGCGGAGGGCCATCTCGCGTCCGATCGCGCTGAACAGCTCGACTTCGGCGGAGGAGAGCTCGATGTTCGTTGGTGCGACATCGAGGTGCTTCGTTGTGCTGTGGAGGATGATCGACGCGATGCTCGCCTCGGGCTCGATGAGGACGTTCGCCATCCCTCGCTCGACGGAGGCGAGGTCGACGCCGAGGCCCACGGTGAGGTTCGCCTGGGGGTCCAGGTCGATGCAGAGGACCGTGTTCCCGAGCTGCGCCAGCGCGCCGCCGAGGTTGATCGCGCAGGTGGTCTTGCCGACGCCACCCTTCTGGTTCGCGATCGCGATGACCTTGCCCAAACGCGCACTCCCGTCGCCGAACTGACACGCGCGTGGAAGCGTCGCGCGTGGAGCAGCATAGGTGCCTCGTACGATTTCGGACAGGGCCTGTAGCTCAGGGGTCAGAGCGGCGGACTCATAATCTGCTGGTCCCAGGTTCGAATCCTGGCAGGCCCACTGAAGGGGGAACGGTCTCGGACACCGCGATCGATCTCCGTTCACTGACCCGGTTCTACGGTTCGCGGCGCGGTGTCGAGGACCTCACGCTCGCCATCGGGCGCGGCGAGATCTTCGGGTTCCTCGGTCCGAACGGGGCAGGCAAGACGACCACCATCCGCCTGCTCCTCGGGCTGATCCGTCCGACGCGTGGGACAGCGGTCGTCCTCGGCCACGACGTCGCGACCGACAGCATCGGCGCGCGCTGGCGCATCGGCTTCCTGTCCGGCGAGGTCGCCCTGTATCCCTCGATGCGGGTGTCCGAGTACCTCCGCTTCATGGGATCGTTCAGCTCGCGTTACTCCCTCGAGCAGGCCATTCCCTACGCCGAGCGTTTCGATCTCGATCTGGGCCGGCGCATCGGCGGGCTCTCCAAAGGGAACCGGCAAAAGGTCGGCCTCATCGCAGCTCTCCAGCACAAGCCGGACCTCCTGATCCTCGACGAACCGACGACCGGGCTCGATCCGCTGCTCCAGCAGGAGATGCACGCGGTGCTCCGCGAGGAGCGCTCCCGCGGTGCCACCGTGTTCTTCTCCTCGCACGATCTGGTCGAGGTGCAGTCATTGTGCGACCGGGTCGGCATGCTGCGCGACGGCGGGCTCGTCCAGGTGCTCGAGGTCGCCTCCCTCGGCACGCTCCGGGCACGACGCTTCCTCGTGACGCACCGCGACGGCCGCGTCGAGGAGCGCACGGTGAGCGGCCCACTCGCGCCGTTCCTGCGCGAGGTCGCCGATGCCGGCGCCACGGATCTGCGGGAGCACGAGGTGACCCTCGAGGAGAGCTTCCTTTCGCTCTACGACGGAGCTCACCGGTGAGCCTGCAGCTCCTCCGTGGCACGGCCCAACTCTGGCGGACGAGTGCGATCTGGTGGCCGCTGGGATGGGGGATCTACGTCCTCACCATCGGCGCTACCGTCGTATCCATCAGCAAGACGGTGGATCTCGAGCAATACCTCCGTGCGCTGCCGGCAGGCTTCGGCGCGGCGTTCGGCATCGGTACGGTCGGTCCGGGTGGCGAGCATTTCAGCGGCGCGCTCTACCTCCTCGGGGCCGAGCTGTTCGGCAGCGCGCTCATCGTCGCTGCGATCTTCGCCATGTTCGTCGCGCCGGGTCTCGTCGCGCGTGAGGCCGATCGCGGGACGCTCGACACGCTCCTCGCGCGGCCGCTCTCGCGGCGCTCGTACATCGCCACACGGTTCGCCTTCTTCGCGCTCGTGACGGCCGCGTTCGGGCTTGCGACGCTCGCGGGAAGCGCCATCGCGTTCGGACCGATCGGCGGGTACGCGATCCCCTGGCGTGGCCTCGGCGCGGTCAGCGGCCTGTTGGCGCTCGGGGCGCTGGCGTTCGGTGGCGTCGGCTTTCTTGTCGCGGCCCTCCGCCTCTCGACCGGTGCCGGCACTGCAGCGATCGCGATCACGCTCGCCGTCATGTTCGTCCTGAACCTTGCCGCGTCCGCGGAGCCATTACTCGCGACGCCCGCGAAGCTCTCGTTCTTCTCGTACTGGCAGCCGGTCGCGACGCTCTTCACCGAGCGCCTGGACTGGGGTGCCGTATTCGCCTATGGCGCGGTCGCAATGGTCACCGCCGTCGCGAGCGTCGAGGTCTTCGCCCGCCGGGACATCGCGTGACGGCGACGCTTGCGGACGCTGAGCGCGCCCGGCGCGCGATCGCGGAGCACGTCATGCGCACGCCGCTCGTCACGAGCCATTCCCTCGGCCTGCGCATCGGCGCCCTCGCGTACCTGAAGCTCGAGAACCTGCAGCGCACCGGCTCGTTCAAGGTGCGCGGCGCGGTCAACGCGGTGAGCCGGCTGGACGCCGATGCCCGGCGCTCCGGCGTCGTCACGTTCAGCGCGGGGAACGCGGCGCAGGCCATCGCCTACGCCGGCCGCGCGTTCGGGGTGAGCGTGGTGGTCGCCATGCCGGAGACCGCCCCAAAGACGAAGATCGCCGCGACGCGAGGCTACGGCGCCGAGATCCGGTTCGGAGCCGACTCGACGAAGCTCACCGCGATCGCGCTGGAGCTGCAGGCTGAGGGCCGCCGGCTGCTCCATCCGTTCGATGACGACGACATGATCGCGGGACACGCGACCCTGGGCCTCGAGCTCCTCGAGGACCTTCCCGATGCCGATCTCGTTGTCGTGCCCGTGGGGGGCGGAGGACTCATCTCGGGCGTCGCGCTCGCGGTGAAGGCGTTGCGACCACGATCGCGGATCGTCGGGGTGCAGCCCGAGGGCGCGCAGGCCGTGCGCAAGGCGCTCGATGCAGGTCACGTCGTGCGCCTGGACTCCACCAAGACGATCGCCGATGGATTGACGGCGCCATACGCGGGCGAACGCAACCTCGCGATCATCCGGCGCGACGTCGATGACGTCGTCGTCGTGCCGGATGACGTGATCCTCGACGGGCTCCGCTTCCTCGTCGCGCGAGCGCGGGTCGTGGCGGAGCCTGCGGCGGCGGCGGCCGTCGGCGCGCTCCTCTCGGGCGCGGTCAGTCCGAAGCCGGGCGAGCGCGTCATCGCGATCGTGTCCGGCGGCAATATCGATCCGGACCGTCTCGCTGGATTCCTCGCGTGACGAGGGCGACGTTGTACGCCGACGGCGCGGCGCGCGGGAATCCCGGCCCGGCGGGCTCCGGGGCGGTGCTCCTCGACGAGCGCGGCCTGGTCATCGCGGAGCTCACGCGATTCCTCGGGGTGGCCACGAACAACGTCGCCGAGTACACCGGGCTGATCATCGGTCTTGAGGAGGCGCAGCGCCGGGGGATCGACGAGCTGGATATCCGGCTCGACTCGCTGCTCGTCGTGCAGCAGATGCGCGGCGTGTGGCGGATCAAGCATCCCGGCCTGCGGCCGCTCGCCCTCCGCGCGGGCGAACTCCTGGCGCACTTCCCCAAACGGACGATCGAGCACGTGCCCCGCGAGCTGAACGGGTTGGCCGACGCGCTGTCCAATCGCGCCATCGACGAAGCGCCCGGGTGAGCGAGCGCGTACCCGACCCGCTCACGAGCTTCATCTCGCGGAGCCTCCGCGCGGAGGTGACCGAGGTGAGCGAGGAGATCATCCAGGACACCACCGACGCCGAGATCGACCGGGTTCGGTTCACGCTGGCTGGCGCGCGCCGTTCGCTCGTGATCAAGCGCGTCCCGCCATCGTCGTCGCTCGAGGTGCGTCTGCTCCCGCATCTGGCCCGCAAGACCGATCGCGTGGCCACCGTGCACGCGCGTGGCATCCCGCCGGCCAAGACTCCCGGCTGGCCGTGGCTGCTGGTCGAAGACCTGATCGACGCGCCCGGCGCCTGCGACGATCTGGGCGCGATCGTCCGGGCGAAATTCGAGATCGAGCGGGCGTTGGCCGCCGACGGGCCCGCGCTCGCCGCCCTCGGGGTCCCGCGGGTCGGCCGGCTCGGCCCGCTCGCTGCGTGGCCCGAGGTGCTGGTGCACGGTGCGCTCGGCTGTGCCCACACCGCGCGCACGGTACGCGGGGTGGTCCTCACGGAGTGGCGCCACGCGTACCTGGGCTGCGCCCTCGCGGATGTCGTCCGGCTGGCGCGCGATGCCGGCGCGCCGGCGCGCGAGCTGGCGGATCGTTACACCGAGGCGAGTGGGCGTGCGGTGACGCCGGACGCGCTCGCGGCCGCAGAGGCGCTGCTCTAGCTGAGCCTGGCCACCCTGGCCAGGACTGGCGCCGTACACTTGCGGCGCCGAGCAGGTCGGATGGTCGCGGCGATCGCGAGATCGTCGAGGAAAGTCCGGGCTCCACAGGGCAGCGCAGCGGGTAACTCCCGTCCGCCGTGAGGCGAGGACCAGCGCCACAGTGACGAACCGCGCAAGCGGGTGAAACGCGGCAAGCTCTGCGCGGAGCAAGACCGAGCAGGGGACGATGGTGTGGCCCGCACCGTCCCCGGGTGGGTCGCTAGAGGCGGAGGGCGACCTCCGCTCGAGAGAGATGACCGTCCAAGGACAGAACCCGGCTTAGAGGCCTGCTCGGCCGCCCGCTCGAAGGGGGAATGGCGCCCCCGCCGTTCGAGGGGACGGCTAGAACGCGCGGGCTAACTCGCGGTGAACCGTCTTGCCGCCCGAGTGCTACTCCTAATACAGTCGAGGCATCCCGACCGCGGCTGGCGACCAGGTGTGCGCCGCCGGGGAGGGAACTCAAGGAGGGGACATGGGCTGGCGACGCGGACTCGCAATGAGCTTCAGCGCGATCATTCTCGCGGCGGCCTGCGCGCAGACAGGCACGACCTCGCCGAGCGCTTCGGCGACGGGCGCTCGGCCGTCGGCCGCCCCGCAGCGGGGAGCGGGCGGCGAGCTCAAGATCCTGTACTGGCAGCCACCGACGATCTTGAACCAGCACCAGGCGACGGGTACCAAGGACGGCGACGCCGCGAGACTCGTCCTCGAGCCGCTCGCGTCCTGGGACCCACAAGGCGTTCCGCTGGCGAACGGCCTCGCGGCCGAGATCCCGACGGTCGCGAACGGCGGCGTGTCGGCGGACTTCACCACGGTGACGTGGAAGCTGCGTTCCGGCGTGAAGTGGTCCGACGGCACGGCCTTCACGGCCGATGACGTCGTCTTCACCTGGCAGTACATGGCGGACCCGAAGTCCGCGGTCACGACCTCGGACTACGTCGACGGGGTCAAGTCCGTCGTCGCGAAGGACCCGACGACGGTCGTCGTGACGTACGACAAGCCGAACCCGTTCTTCTATCAGTTCGGGGTCAGCGGCTCCGGCGCGATCCTGCAGAAGGCCCAGTTCAAGGACTTCATCGGAGAGAAGGCCAAGGACGCCCCGGGCAACCTCAAGCCGATCGGCACGGGGCCGTACAAGGTCAAGGAGTTCAAGCCGGGTGACAACGTCACCTACGAGCTGAACGAGAACTTCCGCGACCCGAACAAGCCGTTCTTCAAGACGGTGACGTTCAAGGGTGGAGGCGACGCGACCACGGCGGCGCGCGCGGTCTTCCAGACCGGCGACGTCGACTACGCCTGGAACCTCCAGGTCGAGGCGAACATCCTCAAGCCGATGTCGACCTCGAGCACCGTCGGTGAGCTCTTCACCGTCTACGGCGCCAGCATCGAGCGCCTCCTGTTCCAGTTCGCGAACCCGGACGCGTCGCTCGGCGACAAGCGCGCCGAGCCGGACACGAAGCACCCGTTCCTGACGGACCTCGCCGTCCGTCGGGCACTCGCCATGGCGACCGACCGCGGCACGATGGCCAAGGAGCTGTACGGCGACGGCCTCTCCGGTAGGTCGACCTGCAACCTCATCACCGCACCGACGGCATACGTCTCCAAGAACACCGACAGCCTCGACGTGTGCAAGTACGACCTCGCCGCGGCGAACGCGGAGCTGGACAAGGCCGGCTGGGTCAAGGCTGCCGACGGCATCCGCGCCAAGGGCGGCATCAAGCTCCACGTCCTCTACCGCACGACGGTCAACGCGCTCCGCCAGAAGGAGCAGGACATCGTGAAGGCCGGCTGGAAGCAGATCGGCGTCGATGTCGAGCTCGCGTCGGTGCCCGCGGGCACGTTCTTCACGAACACCTCGCCGGACGGCGCGAACCACTTCTTCGCCGACGTCGAGATGTACACGAACTCAGGCGATCCGGACCCGACCTCGCTCTTGTCGTCGGGCTGGGGCACTGACAACATCGCGCAGAAGTCGAACACCTGGCAGAAGGGCAACTACGCCCGCTACTCCAACGCCGAGTTCGACAAGATCATCGCGGACCTCAAGAAAGAGACCGACACCGCAAAGCGCGCGCAGCTCGTGATCGCGGCGAACGACCACCTCATCAAGAACGTGGTCATCATCCCGCTCATCAACCGCAGCTTCGCCACGTCCGGCCGGGCCAAGACCCTGAAGGGCGTCAACCCGACCCCGTGGGACTCGGAGATGTGGAACATCGCCGACTGGTCCAAGTAACCTCGAGCTCCTGAGGGCGCTACGGTGGTGCGGCGGACTCACGTCCGTCGCACCGCCCGGCGCCACAGGCGGTGGACGAATGAGAGGGCAAGGCGGTGGGTAGATACATCGCGCGGCGCCTGCTCATCGCCGTGCCCACGCTCATCGCGATCAGCTTCGTCATCTACGCGATCCTCGCCCTGGCACCCATCGACCCGCTCAGCCAGTTCGGCGCGGACCCACGCGTACCGCCGGAGGTCCGCGAGAACATCAGGCATTCCCTGGGCCTCGATCAACCGTGGCCGATCCGCTACGCGAAGTGGTTCACCGCTCTCATCCAGGGCGACCTCGGCTACTCGTTCATGAGCCACACGCCGGTGCTCGGCCTGATCATGCAGCGGCTCCCGAACACGCTCGCCGTCGTCGGGGTGGCCTACCTCGTCGGCGTGCTCATCGCCATCCCGGTCGGGATGATCTCCGCCGTCAAGCGCTATTCGCTCACCGACCACGTCGCGACGACGCTCGCCTTCATGGGCTTCTCGACACCGACATTCTTCCTCGGCCTGCTGCTGATCATCATCTTCAGCATCACGCTCCGTTGGTTGCCGTTCATCTACAACTCGAACCTCCAGATCACCGACCTGGAGAGCCTCGGCGTGCAGATCAAGCAATCGATCATGCCGATCGCGGTCCTGGGTCTCGGCAACGCGGCCCTGCTCACGCGGTACGTCCGGTCGGAGATGCTCGAGCATCTCCCGCTCGACTACGTCCGGACGGCGCGCTCGAAGGGCCTGCTCGAGCGGGTCGTCATCATCGGACACGTCCTGCGCAACAGCCTCATCCCCATCGTGACGCTCATCGCGCTCGGCGTCCCCAACGTCTTCGGCGGCGCGATCGTGACCGAGTCGATCTTCCGCGTTCCGGGGATCGGCGAGATGCTCGTCCGCGCGATCGGTGAAGGCGACATCCCGGTCGTCGCGGCGGTCGTGTTCCTGTTCGCCGTGCTCGTCGTGGGGTTCAACCTGATCGCCGACGTGCTCTACGCGGTGCTCGATCCGCGGATCAAGTACAGCTGATGGCGACCGCACAAGTTCGTCTCACCGGCGCTGCCCAGGCCGACGCGTTCCAGCGACCCGCACGGTCCCTCTGGACGGACGCTTGGCACCAGTTCCGCCGGCACCGTCTGGCGATGGTCGGCCTCGTCGTCCTGACCTTCTTGGTGCTCGCGACCCTCATCGGTCCGTATCTGTGGACCGCCTCGCTGAGCGACATCGACTTCTCGCGCTCGCTGCAGGGTCCGTCCTTTGCTCACCCGTTCGGGACCGACGACCTCGGGCGCGATCTGCTCGCCCGGGCGCTGTCCGGCGGCCGGGTGTCGATCGCTGTCGGTCTCACCGCGGTGTTCATCGCGATCACGCTTGGCACGTCGATCGGCGCATTTGCCGGCTACTTCAGCAAGCTGGACAGCCCGCTCATGCGGCTCACCGACCTGTTCCTGTCGCTTCCCGTCCTGCCGTTGCTGCTCGTGATCATCTTCCTGTTCCGCGACACGCTCCGCGGTATGTTCGGACCCGAGGTCGGGATCTTCCTCATGATCGTCACGGTCATCGGCATCCTGAACTGGATGCCCGTGGCGCGCCTCGTCCGGGCCTCCTTCCTCTCGCTGAAGCAGAAGGAGTTCGTGGAGGCGGCGCGCTCCGTCGGTGACACCGATGGCCGGATCATCTTCCGGCACATCCTTCCGAACGTCCTGAGTCCCGTCCTCGTCGCAGCCACGATCGGCGTTGGCGGCGCCATCCTCACCGAGTCGACCCTCTCGTTCCTCGGGCTCGGCTTCCCGCCGGATCTGCCGACCTGGGGCCGGCTGCTCTTCGACGCGAAGGACTACCTCGACTTCGCGCCGCATTGGGCGCTCTTCCCGGGACTTTGCATCTTCCTTACGGTGCTCTCGATCAACTTCATCGGCGACGGCCTTCGCGACGCGCTCGACCCGCGCAAGACCGCTTAGCCCGCCCCTGACTCCACGTTCGGCTGCGCGAGATCCGCTTCCCACAGGGCCGTCGCGCCGCATTCGGGACATTTCGCCGGCGCCGCGTCGGCGTGGGTGATCGTGCCGCAGGTCTCGCAGCGCCAGTGGTGCTCGCCGCCGGGACGCGGGCGGATCGTCTTCCGCCGCGCGAGCTGCTGTTTGATCTCGCCCAGCTCGCGGGCGACCTTCAGTGGTTCGATACCGGTGCCCCGTTGGTCGGCCTCGATGAGCTGCTGCATCAGCCGGTCGATGCGTGCGTTCAGGTCGTTCCGCGCGGCTGCGTCGTTCATGCCGGTCCTCTCCAGGCTGCCAATGACCGTTCGGTCATCCGTCAGGGGCTCCTGTCCGTAGGATGGGAAAGCGGATCCCCGCGATTGTGGAGGAAATCATGAAGCGCGTCTTCGCGGTCCTTGCCCTTGCTGGCTTGCTTGCGGCTGCCTGCGGCGGTGCCGGCACCCCGGTCGCCGTCGCGACGACCGCCGCCCCGACCCTGTCGCGAGCCCCGACCGCGTCGCCAGCCCCGACGCCGACGACCAAGACGATGGTGTTCACCACCGATCTCTTGGGCGCCAACGAGGTGCCGGCGATCGCCGACGCCGAGCAGAGCTGCACGGGCACGGCGACGGTCACTCTGAACGTGACGATGGACCCGGCGGCGAAGATCACCGCGGCGACGGCCAAGTTCGAGTTCTCCGTCAAGAGCTGCCCGACGACGACGAACCTCATCCTCTCGCACATCCACCAGGGCGCCGCGGGCGCGAACGGCGGCGTGAAGGTCGATTCCGGCATGACCGCGGCGGCGCCGATCGCGCTGACGACGGGCGGCACGACGTTCACGAAGGACAACATCACCGTGACAGATCTGCAGGTTGCGACGGACCTCGTCGCGAACCCGGCGGGGTTCTACTACAACGTGCACTCGATGGTGCACCCGCTCGGCGTGGTTCGCGGCCAGCTCAAGCTCAAGACCTAGCCACTTTCACGAGCCATCACGAGCGCGGCGCCGGTCATCGCCGGCGCCGCGTTCGTGTGCCCGGCGGCTAGGCTCTGAGCCATGCCCGTAGTCGAGCTCGTCATCGGATCGATGTTGATCGGTCTCGTGTTGCACGACGTCTTCAACACCGTGATCCTGCCGCGCCCTTCGCCGGCCCGGTACCGGCCGGCGGGCGTGCTCACCAGGTGGAGCTGGCGCGGCTGGAAGCATTACGCCGAGCGGCACGCCGATCCGGACCGGCGCGAGCAGCGACTCGGCATCTTCGCGCCGGCCGTCGTGATGCTGCTGCTTGGTCTCTGGATGGTCATGCTCATCGGTGGCTTCGGCCTGCTGTTCCACGCGCTCGCGCGCCAGATCGCGCCCGTGCCGCTTGACCTTGGCACCGCGATGTATTTCGCGGCGGTGTCGCTGCTGACGCTCGGCTACGGCGACTTCGTCCCGACGCAAGGACCGTCTCGTGCGGTCGCCATCGCGGCGGCGGGCGCCGGCCTCGGCATCGTCGCGCTGACGATCACCTACCTCTTCTCCCTGTATGCGAGCTTCCAGCGTCGCGAAGTGCAGATCGTGACCCTCGACGCGCGCGCCGGGGCGCCCCCATCGGCGGTCGCCCTGCTCGAGACATGCGCGGGCTTCAGCGACCGCAACGCCGAGCTGCAGCGGGTCTTTGAAGGGTGGGAACGCTGGTCGGCCGAGGTCCTGGAGAGCCATCTCGCGTACCCGATCCTCATGTTCTTCCGCTCGACGCACGACCACGAGTCGTGGGTCTCGGCCGTCGGAGCGCTGCTCGACGCGGCGACACTCGTGATCACGGCGATCGAGGACGGCCCGGCCGGCCAGGCACGCGCGATGCGCGGAATCGGCGCACACCTCGTCGAGGACATCGCCCGCTCCTTCCGGTTCGCGATGCCGGCCGGCGCCGGCCCGGGCATCGAGCGTGCGGAATTCGACGACGTCCGCATGCGGCTTGCGGCGGCGGGCTACCGGCTCATCGCGGACGGCGATGCGGCCTGGGCCGAATTCGCGCGCCTGCGCTCCGGCTACGCCACGGCCCTCAACGCACTCGCGGGATATCTGGATGTGCCACCGGCCAAATGGATCGGCGATCGCAGCTACGTCTTCCACTAGAAGCGCCTGCGAGCGCGCGCGGGCCCGTCGTGCTAGCACTATCCGCCGTGGGGGATGAGCGGCCCCGACCGCGCGTGCTTGTCGTTGACGACGACGAGGGTATCCGCGAGCTCATCACGTCGGCGCTTGCGGAAGAGGGCTACGACGTCACTGCTGCCGCCGACGGGGCGGAAGCGCTCGATGTCGCCCGACGGTGCGATCCCGCGATCATCGTCCTCGACATGCGCATGCCCGTCATGGACGGCTGGCAATTCGCGCGCGCCTATCGGGCCCTGCCTGGACCCCACGCGCCGATCGTGATCTGCACGGCCGCGCTCGACGCGCGCGAAGATGCCCGGGCGATCGGCGCGGACGGCTTCGTCGGCAAGCCGTTCCTGCTCGAAGACCTTCTCACGGCGGTCGCGAGCCACGCGCGTCGTGCCTGACGGCGGGGTGGCACGCGCCTTGCCAGCGAGCAGGTCATTAGGAGGTGCACGGATGCTCTGGACAATCGTCGTCGTGCTGCTCGTTCTCTGGCTGCTCGGCGTCGTCGCGCTGCCCTCGATTGGTGCGCTCGTTCACATTCTGCTGGTCATCGCCCTGATCGTCTTGATCTTCCAGCTGCTTTCGGGCCGCCGGACGGTCTAAGGAGCGCTGCGGGCCCGCGGCGCCGTGCCGCGGGCCAGGCGTTTCGGATGGCGTTCGGCCGAGCCGGGCGCTCCCTCATGAGCAGGGCATCACCCTCCGTCGGTGGTGCCGTTCCGTCAGTCCGCGAGATCCTCAGGGCTCGGGAGCCCAGCCGTAGACGACGAGGGAGCGGAGCTCGCGGAAGCCGAGCTTGGCGCATATCGGCGCTGACGTGTCGCGATCGGCCTGGATGATCGCGGCGGTGCGCCCATCGGCGCGGGCGTCGTCGAGACCGTGCTTCACGAGAGCGCTGTAGATGCCCTTCCCTCGCGCCTCCGGCAATGTTGCGGCGCCGCCAAGGAGCACGATCGGCGAGGTCGGGAGATATACGAGGTAGCTCCAGGCGACCGGCGCGTCGCCGTCGAGATACGCGAAGTAGCCGCGACTGCGGCTTGCCGGGCTCGCCGCAATCAGCGATGTGAACGGCGCCGCGATCTCCGTCGGCATGCCGTAGGCGCGGCCCATCATCTCGGCTTCGCGGGCGGCCTCGTTGGGCGTGACCTCACGGATGCGCACGGCGGGATTCGGCAGGATCGGTAACGCGAGGTCGGTCACCGCCATCCCCGCAAGCTGGGCGATGGGCCGCAGCCCCTCGGCAGCGAGGCGCCGATCGAGATCGCGCGGCGTCGTTCCCGGTCCGATGACCCAGCCGAACGCCTTCTTCTCGGAGGTGAAGCGCTGCCTCACTTTGGCGACCACTGCATTCGCGTCACGCTCGAAGAACCGCGCCATACCGACGAGGTTGGCGAGTAGATGGGAGAGGTTCGTGACGCGGCCCTGCATCCCCGGCACGCCGAGGTTGGTCGAGAGCCCGGGAACGGCTGGGTAGAGGTGGAGCGAGGACTCGATCGCGTCGATCAGCTCACGGTCTGAGGTCCACCGCGACATTGTGAACCAACGATCCGCTGGAGCCCTCTTTACATCGCTCGCGCTTGACGCGCACGCGCCCAATGGGTAACGTCATCGCGCTCACCGCGTCGCGGCGGCTGAAGCTTTCGAAAGGCAGGGTGACCAGACTGGTGTTGATGCTCGGCATCTTCGTCCGTTCCGGCGCCACCGGGGCGCGTCCTCGGAGCACCCTGCCCATGTCCGGATACCGCTAGAGCACGAGCTCTCGCAGACCGTCCGGACCGTGGGCATCGAGCCCACGGTCTTTTTCATTCCGGCGGATACCGCCGAAGACCTCCAGGCTCCGCGCCATCCAGAAAGGAGCCCGCAGTGACCATCGCGATCCGCGATCAGCCGAGCCAGAAGGGCCTCGGGGCCCGGGCGCCCGAGGGCATCCCCGCGCTCAGCGCGCGTGGCGTCGTCAAGCGGTTCCGCTCGTCCGGTAAGGACGTGCGCGCCGTCGATGGCGTCTCGCTGTCGGTTGCGCGCGGCGAGATCTACGCGCTGCTCGGCGCTAATGGCTCGGGCAAGTCCACGCTCGTCCGTGTGTTCTCGACCCTGCTCGAAGCGGATGCCGGCGCGGTCGAGGTCTTCGGGCTCGATATCCGACTAGACGAGCTTGCGGTCAAACGACTGATCAACCGCGTCTCCGTCGAAGCCTCGTTCTTCAAGAAGCTCTCCGCGATGGAGAACCTCGTCTACGCCGGGCGGCTGTACGGCGTGCCGGCAGCCGACGCCCGGCTGCGCTCGCGGGAGATCCTCGGCCGCCTCGGCATCGAGCGGAGCCGGCACGACGAGCCGCTCGAGAAGCTATCGCGCGGGATGCAACAGAAGGTCGCTATCGCGCGTGCCTTCCTCACCGCCCCGTCGCTGCTGCTCCTCGACGAGCCGACGACCGGTCTCGATATCCGCAGCAAGCGGGAGGTGCAGGCGTTCGTCCGGGACCTGCGGGACGAGCATGATGCGACGATCCTCCTGACGACGCATGACCTCGACGAGGCGGAGCGTCTCGCCGACCGGATCGGCGTTCTTCATGGCGGTCGGCTGGTCGCCGAAGGCACAGCCGCGGAGCTCGCCGTGCGCTACGGAGCGCGCGGCTCGCTCGAGGAGGTGTTCATGACGATCACCGGTCGGGGGATCGAAGACACCGACGCCGAGACGGCCCCAGACGGCCAGTCGAAGGAGTAGGTGGGCCGTGATCGCCGCAGTCGGCACCCAGGCCGGCCTCGCCTACGCCTTCGTCGAGCGCGAGGTCGCGCTCATGAAGCGGTACTGGCTCTGGGAGCTCGTGTGGATCGTCTACGGCATCGTGACGTCGCTGTCGGTCGCGTTCATCGGGCTGGCAGCGCCGGTGATCTCGGGCACCAGCGTCGATCCAGCGACGACGTCGCGATTCGTCCTCTACCTGCTCGTCGGCACGATCGCGTGGCGATTCATGGGACTCGTGTTCGAGAACATCGCCGAGATCATCGCCTGGGAGCGGTGGGAGGGCACCATCGAGTACACCTTCATGGCGCCGGTCCCGCGGCTCACGCACCTCGCCGGCATGGCCGGCGGCACGATCGTGCGCGCCCTCGTGTTCAGCGTGACGACGCTGTTCGCGGTCATGCTCTTCGTGCCGGTCGATCTCTCGCACGCGAATGGCGGGTCGGCCGTCGTCATGCTCCTCGTCGGCACGGTCGCCTTCATGGGCCTAGGCATCGCCTCCGCCGTGTTTCCGCTGCTCTGGACGGAGAAGGGGCTGCAGATGGCCTACATCGTCCAGGCTGTCGTGCTGCTCGTCTCGGGCGTCTACTACCCGACAAGCATCCTGCCCGGCTGGCTGCAGGCGCTCTCGGTCGTGTCACCCGCGACGTATGTGATCGACGGCATGCGGCGGGCGCTGCTCGACGGCGCGGACCTTGTGGCGCTCTGGCCGCTCATCTGGCCCGCGCTCCTCGTCGGGGTGCTCTCGATCCCCATCGGGCTCAGGGCGTTCGTGGCCGCGGAGCGCTACGCGAAGCGCACCGGCCGGCTCAAGCGGAGCGGCTAGCGTGACGCGCCGTCGCGACGACGACGCTAGGCTCGATCCTCACTGTCATGGTGTGGCTGTCGGGCGGACTGACTCATCGGCTCGCGGGCGCTTTTGGGCTGCCCTTCACGCGATCAGTCGTCCGCCCGGCGAAAGTCGACGTCGGCGGTCTGACTTGATAGGAGCCGGTCCGCTGACCCCAAGTGAGGCGCGTCGTCCGTCGTCGTCGACCACGACCCTCGCTTCCAGAAGGAGGCAGGCGGTGATCTGGATTGGCATCGACGCGCACAAGCGGGTCCATCAGGCAGTCGCGATCAGCGAGCAGGGAGTCGTCGGCACGCGCACCATTCCGAACACGCCGCAGGCCTGGGCCGCGCTGCTGGAGTGGGCCGGGCTGTGGCCCGAGCGGACCTGGGCCGTCGAAGACGCCTGGTACCTCGGCCGCGGGCTCGCCCAGCACCTCGCCGAGCGGAGCAAGCGGGTCCACGAGGTGAACGGGCGCTGGACCGCGGCGCGCCGCCGCGGCATGCGCCGGCCGGGCAAGAGCGACCGGCGCGACGCGCACTCGGTCGCGCAGCTGCTGCGCGAGGAAGCGGACACCCTGCCGCGGGTGTATGCCGAAGACGATGCGCAGGCGAGCGTGCAGCTGTGGAGCCGCCTGCAAGCCGAGCTGACCAAGGACATGACTCGCGTGGTGAACCGCCTGCACGACCTGCTGCTGGCCGCTGACGCCGAGTACCGAGCCACGCTCCCCGCGCTCACGCAGCCGGGCATCGCGGCCGTCCTCGCGTATGTCGCACCGGGCGAGGGCGCGCTCGCCCGTGAGCGAGAGCGCGCGATTCGCGCGACGGCCGACCAGCTCCGGCTCCTCGACGAGCAGGACCGGGAGCTGCGGCGCAAGCTCGCGCGTGCCAGCAAGGCGCGCTTCCCCCCCCTGAGGGAGACTCCCGAGTCGATCCGAGCGATGCGCGAAAGATGGCGGTGCTGCTCCAGTGGCTGCAGCGTGACGACCCGACCGCGGTGACCCTCCTCCGGGTCGATCACGATGCCGGTCACGGGTCGGGAAGCCCCTCGACAAGCAGGCAGATAACCTCGCGGACCAGCTCGCCTTCCTCGGGTGGCGGCTCGGTCTTCCCGCCGATGGACGAGTCGGTACAGTGACGGCGGGAAGGTGAACATCCTCCGGTTCCTACGCGAGCAGGCCAAGGGATACGACTGCAGCGTGTGCGGCCAGAACCACGCGCGGTCGGATATCCGCGTGCTCGGCAAGCTCGAATCGGCCTGGATTGTTCGGGTCACCTGCGCCAAGTGCAAGACGTCGTTCAAGCTGCTCGTCGTGATCGATGAGGAGCGGGCCGCGGTCAGCCCGGTCCAGGAAGCCTCGGGCTCGCACCGGCCCACGCGCGAACGCCGCCGACCCGCCGTGTCGGCGGACGAGGTGCTGGACGCCCATGAGTTCCTGCAGGGCTACGCGGGGGACGTGAGCGGGATGTTGAGCGACGAGACCCCCGTCCAGCCGGCGCGGCCCGACGGGTCGGCCTGACCGATGGGTCAGAACGCGGTCATCACCGGCTGGGGCTACTACGTGCCGTCGCGGGTCGTCACCAATTTCGACCTCGAGAAGTTCGTCGACACGTCCGACGAATGGATCCGCAGCCGCACCGGGATCCAGGAGCGGCGCTACGCGGCCGAGGGCGAGACCACCTCCACGATGTCGCTCAAGGCCGCGCGGCTCGCGCTCGACAAGGCGCGCCTGCGACCCCAGGACCTCGACATGGTCATCCTGGCGACCGCCTCGCCCGACTACCTCTTCCCGGCGAGCGCCTGTCTTGTGCAGTCAGCGCTCGGGGCCGACCGCGCTGGCGCGTTCGACGTCGAGGCCGCCTGCACCGGATTCGTTTCCGCGCTCGCGGTCGCGCGGGGGCTTATCGTTTCGGGCGTCAATCAGAACGCGCTCGTGATCGGCGCCGAGACGCTGTCGCGTCTCCTCAACTGGAAGGATCGCTCCACGTGCGTCCTGTTCGCCGACGGCGCCGGCGCGGTGGTCGTCGAGGCCTCCAACGCCTCGGTCGGCATCGAGTCCACGGTCCTGCACAGCGAGGGCGCCAAGGGCGAGATGCTCATGGTCCGCGGCGGGGGCGTCCGCCACCCGGCGACCGCGAAGACCGTCGAGGACGGCCTGCACTTCATCAGCATGCAGGGTGGGGAGGTCTTCAAGCTGGCCGTGAAATCGATGGCCGACGCGGCCGAGGAGGCGATCCTGCTCGCCAACCTCCGGCTCGACGATATCCAGCTGATGATCCCGCACCAGGCCAATGTCCGGATCATCGAAGGTGTCGCCAAGCGGATGCGCTTCCCGATGGCGAAGGTGTTCGTGAACATCCAGAAGTACGGAAATACCTCGGCCGCGTCGATCCCCATCGCCCTCTGCGAGGCCGTGGCCGAGGGCCGCCTCCGGCGCGGCGACAAGGTGCTGCTCGTCGCCTTCGGCGGCGGTTTCACCTGGGGCGCGTCCGTGCTCGAATGGTTCGGCGAGCACGAGCCCGGCCGGCCGAAGTCGATCGTGCAGCGCGCGTCCCGCCGGGTGGAGGATCTCGTCGATCGGGTGCTCCCCGGCTAGCTGTGCTGCCCACGGACGTTGTTGACGTCCGCGATGAGTCGCTGCATCGGGGTCAGCCCTCCGAGCTCGCCGTGGCGACGGCGGAAATTGTATGTGCGGTTGAAGTGACCGAAGGCGATCGCCCGAGCGCGGTTGCTCGTGTACGGTCGGGCATACGCCCACTCGCGCAGCAGGATCCCCACGAGGGCCTCAGCCTTGCT
>DASZZF010000010.1:0-117717 GCA_035543375.1 Candidatus Limnocylindria bacterium | reverse complement strand
AGGAGGAGGCGAACCGATCGAGCTGGGCCTGGAGGGCCTCGAGCGATCGCGCGGCCGGCTGCTTGGCCAGGTACTTCTTCTGGGTCTGGTGGAACCGCTCGACCTTGCCGCAGGTCTGGGGGTGGTACGGCCGGGAGTGCTGGGACCGGATCCCCAGGCGCTCGAGCTCGGTCTCGAGCACGACCTTCCCGCCGCGCGGTCCGGCGGTGTAGATCGCCCCGTTGTCGGTGAGCACCGCCGCCGGGGTCCCGTACGCGGCCCGGGCCTGCTGGAAGATCCGGCCGACATCGATGGCCGTGGCCACTGGCAGGGCCACGAGCGCAGGCAGAGCCGGCTGTGATCGTCGATGAAGTTCACGATCTCGGCCGAGCGGGCGCCGCTCAGGGTCCAGTGGGTCATGTCCGACTGCCAGCACTCATTCGGGAGCGCCGCTTGGAACCGGATGCCCGAGGACCGCGGCCGCTTGCGGGGCTGCGGGGTGACCAGGCCGCGCCGGCGCAGGACCCGCCAGACCGAGCTCACCGAGGGGACCGCCCCGTGCGTGCGGGCCAGGTGCCAGTGGATCGTCACCGCCCCGGCATCGAAGCCCTGGGCCAGCAGGTTCGTGCGTAGGGCGACGATCTGCTCCTCGAGGGCCCGGTCCATCGCCCCCGGCGACGGCTTTGGCCGCCGCGAACGGAGGGTCAGGCCGGCTTCACCCTCCGCGCGGTACCGGGCGAGCAGCTTGTACAGCCAGCTGCGATGGACCCCGTGTGCGGCGGCGAGCTCGGCCACCGTGCGGCCCTCGCGCAGATGGGCTTCGACCAGGTACGGCCCGATATCCATAGGAGCACCCCTTCGTCGCGGTGTCTCCTAATGTCCTGACACATCGGTCTCCGATGTGCTGAAACCCATCACCACCCCAGCCACCGTGTCATGTCTCAGTACATCGCGAACGCCTGTCTCACGTCATCGAGGACAACTTTAGAGACTGGTAATCGCGACCGGGATCGATCGTGAGCTCGCGCAGCAGCGAGCCGTCCTCGCGGATGATGCGGACCTGGTCTCCGGCGATCAGCAGCCGGACCGGCTGATGTTTGTGCGCTCGGCCAACGGGGATGTGTCGCAGCCGGCTCTCGTAGCGCAGCGTGACGGTCCCGTTGGTGTCGAGGGGCGGTCCTGGCGAACGCGGTAGTGCAACGGTGCGCTGGCATTCACGGGTCCGGCTTTGAGCCGGGCGTTGCATGCGACCAGTGGACTTTGGCCATCCCGCGCCCGATGCGGCCGCTGCTGGTTGTAGTAAGGACCGAAGGTGTCGAGCTGGAGCTGCAGATGGCCGAGCGACTCCGCCGGCGCTTGCTTCGCGAGGTAGCGCTTGAGGGTCTGGTGGAATCGCTCGACCTTGCCGCAGCTTTGGGGGTGATCGGGCGTGGCGTGCTTGGCCCCGATGCCCAGCCCTTCGAGCTCGGTCTGCAGCAGTGGCTTGCCCTTGCGCGAGCCGCCTGAGCACACCGCGGCGTTGTCGCTGAGCAGGGCCGCCGGATAGCCGTAGCGCTGGGCCGCGTCGTAAGAACGCCGCGACCACCTCGGCGGCCTGCACCGTGTCGAAGGCCACCGCGGCGACAAGGAGCCGGGAGTGGTCGTCGATCATGTTCAGGATCTCGCCTGTCCGGCCGCCCTCGAGCGCCCAGTGGGTGGCATCGGTCTGCCAGAGCTCGTTCAGCAGGGCGGCCGCGAACCGAGTGCACGACGCGCGCGGACGCTTGTGCGGCTCGGGGGTGATCAGGCCGTGACGGGAGAGGATTCGCCAGATCGTCGAGACCGCGGGCACCCGCACGACGTGGCCTTCGAGGTGGTGGGCGATCGTCGCGGCGCCGGCGTCATGCCCGGCCTCGGCGAGGGCGTGCCGCAGCTCCAGGATCGCCGCCTCGACCGCGGGGCCGTGCTGATGCGGGCAGGACCGCGGCCGGCGGCTCCGGGGCTCGAGGGCCGGATAGCCGCCCGCTGGGAAGCGCTTGACCAGCTCGGAGACCCAGGTCCGCGAGATCCCGTGACTCTTCGCTCACTCTGTGGGACTGCGTCCCTCCAGCACGACCGCGTCGACCACGCACCGTCCCAGCGCCACAGGAGCACCGCTCTCGCAAAGGTGTCCACTATGTCCCGAGACATGCGTCCACTATGTGCTGAACTCGCACACCACCCCAGCCACCGTTGACCACCACACGATCGATCCGCGCCGCGGTCCTCAGGTTCGCGCACGAGCATGACCTGCTCCGCCCCGGCCCGCTCCTCGTTGCCGTCTCGGGCGGCACGGATTCGACCGCCTTGCTGCTGCTGCTGACCGATCTCGCACCGAAGCTCGGCCTCGTCCTGCACGTCGCGCACTTCGATCACCGCACCCGGCCGCGCGCCGCCGCGGCGGACGCGGCGTTCGTCGCGTCGCTGGCCGATCGGTGCGGCGCACCGATCCGGATCGGCCGGGCCGATCGCGCGGCGAAGAGCGAGGACGACGGACGCGAGCTCCGCTACGCGTTCCTCCGTCGCGCCGCGCGCGAGACCGGTGCCCTCGCCATCGCGACCGGACACACCCGTGACGATCAGGCGGAGACCGTCCTCCTGCACGCCGTGCGGGGCAGCGGTCTCGCCGGGATCGCCGGCATGCGGCCGCGACGCGATGACATCGTCCGGCCGCTTCTCGGGATCGGCCGCGCGGAGACGGCGCTCATCTGCCACGAGGCTGGCGTCGCGCCGCGCGAGGACCCCACGAACGCGTCGCTCGCGTTCGCGCGCAACCGCGTGCGACATCGCGTCCTGCCGGAGCTCGAACGCATCAATCCCGAAGCGCGCGCGGCGCTCGCCCGGCTCGCCGATGCGGCGGCCGCGGTGTCCGCGGCGACCCGTGCGCGCGCGGAACGGGCGCTCGACGGTGCCCGGAGCGGTGCCGGTATCGCGCTCGACCGGCTCCCGCCGGAGGTCCGGGACGACGCCCTGGCCATCGCCTGGGAGCGACACAGTGGGCGGCCGCTCAACGCGCGCCAACGGAAGGCTCTTGGCCATCTCGCACGCGACCGGGCGGGGAGCGCGGCGCTCGACCTCCCGGGCGGGCGCGTCAGGCGCGAGTACGCGCTCATTCGCTTCGACGCGCCGGCGCCGGCCGCAGGCGCCGACATCGCCCGGCTGATCGTGGGGCAGCCGGTCGAATGGTCCGGCTGGACGATCATGCTGTCCGACGCGCCGCAGGCGCCCGCGGACATGCCGCTCCAAGCCCCGGCGCCGGCCGCGGGTGCGCTTCTGGTGAGATCCCGCCGGCCGGGAGATCGGCTCGCCGATCCCCTTCGTATGAAGGTGCAGGACCTCTTCACCGACGCGAAGGTTCCGGCCCGGCTTCGGCCGACCCATCCGCTGGTGACGACCGAGACGGGGGAGGTCTGGTGGGTCGTGGGTCTGAAGCATGCCTATCGGGGGTCCGGTGGCGAGCGCCGGCTCTTCGCCAGGCCACCGGTAGAACAGTTTTGGTCATCGCCGCGTTACACGGGTAGCATCGAAGGTGACGAGGCCTGACGGTGGGTCAGAGAGGAAGCAGCAACGAACCTCGATAACCGGATCTTCAAGAACGGCATCCTCACGCTGCTCCTGGTCCTGATGGGAGTGGCGCTCCTCTACGCCTACCGGGCGCAGAGCCCGGCGGCCGCGCCGATCCTCGTGTCCCAGGCGATCGCCGAGATCCAATCCGGCCAGGTGAAGTCGGTGACGATCAGCGGCGACCAGGCCTCGATCGATCTCCGGGACAACACGACGCATCAACTCACCACGATCGGGGACAAGAGCGACAGCTTCGAGAAGGTCCTCACCGACTACAACGCGACCCACGACAAGTCCCAGGAGATCATCTGGGGCAGGCAGAAGGACTCCCAGACGTTCGGGATCATCGGCTCGGTCCTGCTGAGCCTGTTGCCGGTGCTGCTCATCGGCGGCTTCTTCGTCTACATGATGCGGCAGGCTCAGGGGACGAATAACCAGGCCCTGTCGTTCGGCAAGTCGCGCGCACGGATGTTCATCGGCAACAAACCGGCGACGACCTTCGACGACGTCGCGGGCGTGGATGAGGCCAAGCAGGAGCTCACCGAGGTCGTCGAATTCCTGAAGTACCCGGAAAAGTTCTCGACCCTCGGCGCGCGGATCCCGCGCGGCGTGCTGCTCGTGGGCCCGCCCGGCACCGGCAAGACGATGCTCGCGCGCGCCGTGGCCGGCGAGGCGGGCGTGCCGTTCTTCTCGATCTCAGGCTCCGAGTTCGTCGAGATGTTCGTCGGCGTCGGCGCGTCGCGCGTGCGCGACCTGTTCGACCAGGCGAAGCGCAACGCGCCCTGCATCGTGTTCATCGACGAGATCGACGCGGTCGGCCGCCAGCGCGGGGCCGGCCTCGGCGGCTCGCACGACGAGCGCGAGCAGACCTTGAACCAGATCCTCGTCGAGATGGACGGGTTCGACACCGGGACGAACGTCATCGTCCTCGCGTCGACCAACCGTCCCGACGTGCTCGATCCGGCGTTGCTCCGGCCCGGCCGATTCGACCGCCAGGTCGTCCTCGACCGCCCCGACATCAAGGGCCGCAAGGCCATCCTGGACGTGCACGTGCGCGGCAAGCCGCTCGACAAGAGCGTCGACCTGCTGCGCATCGCGCAGATCTCGCCCGGCTTCTCGGGCGCCGACCTCGCGAACGTGGTGAACGAGGCCGCGATCCTCGCCGCGCGTCGGAACCGGAAGGTGATCACCCAGATCGACTTCGAGGAGGCCCTCGAGAAGGTCTCCCTCGGGCCCGAACGGCGTTCGCGCGTTATCTCCGAAAAGGAGAAGAACATCGTCGCCTACCACGAGGCGGGTCACGCGCTCTGCTTCAAGCTGCTCACGAACACGAACCCGGTCCACAAGATCTCGGTCGTGTCGCGCGGCATGGCGATGGGCGTCACCTGGTCGCTCCCGCAGGAGGATCGTTACTTCCGCACGAAGCGTGAGTTCGAGGACGACATCACGGCGGCGCTCGGCGGCTGGACCGCGGAGCAGCTTCACCTGGGCGGCGACGTCACCACCGGCGCGTCGAACGACATCGAGAAGGCGACCGAGATGGCCCGGCACATGGTCACGAAGTACGGCATGAGCGAGAAGCTCGGGCCGCTCCAGTACGGCAAGACCGACGAGCTCATCTTCCTTGGCCGCCAGATCCAGGAAGAGAAGAACTACTCCGAGGAGACCTCCAAGCTCATCGACAGCGAAGTCCACGAGATCGTGGACCGGGCCCGCCGCCGGGCCTACGAGCTCCTCACGATGCACCGCGGCCTGCTCGACGCGGTCGTGCTGAAGCTCATCGAGCAGGAGACGCTCTCCTCCGACGAATTCAACAAGATCGTCGATGACGGCCTCGGCCAGCTGCCGGTGGCCGCGGCGAGCGGCAGCAGCGGCAGCGGTCCGACACCGCCCTCCGGCCTGCCCGCTGGGACGCCCGAGGTGAAGCGGCGTCCCGATACCGGCAAAGGACCGGCTCCGGCACCGACCCCGGCATAGCCGCGGGAGGCGCGCCGTAACGGTCGGCATGCGGCTTGCTTATGCCTGATGCGTGAGCGAACTCGTCATCGGGATCCGGAATACGGTGGGGCGCGACGAGCGCGTTCGCACCGCGCTCCTCGCCGCATTCACCGTCGCTCTGGCGCTCGCGTTCATGGTCCTCCTGATCTCCGACCAGGTGCAGGCCGCCGCCCTGTAACCGGCCCTGCCTGATCTGCCGCGATGCGGCTGTTCATCGCCGTCCCATTACCGCTGGACCTCTGCCTGCGCGCCGCCGCGCTCCTGCCGGCAGCGCAGCCCGGGCTCACGCTGGTGCGGCCGGATCTGATGCATGTGACACTCGCGTTCCTCGGCTGGATCACGGACGAGCGCTTGCCCGACGCTGTCGCGGCGAGCGTCGCCACGGCCACCGGTCAGAGGCCATTCGAGCTGTCCTTCGACCGCCCCGGACGCTTTCCCCCGTCTGGCCGGCCCCGGGTCGCCTGGCTTGGCGCCGGATCAGGCGCGAGCGAGCTGGCCGTCTTGGCAGCCGCGGTCACCGGCGCCCTGCGGGAACGGGGGCTGCGGTTCGACGACCGACCGTTCGCGCCGCATCTCACGCTCGCGCGGGTCCGGGAGCGCGTCGCGCCGGACGACGCCCGTGCGATCGCGTCGGCCATCGACTCGCTCGCGGTGCCGCTGCTGCGCTGCCGGGTGGACCGGATCGCCGTCGTCGAGAGCGTGCTCTCGTCGAAGGGTCCGCGCTACGCCGAGCGGGCCTCCGCCGGCCTCGGTTAGCGCCGGCCTTCGGATGGCGCCCGAAGGACCGGGCTCGACGTCTTGGCCGAAACGGCCGCCGTCAGGTCGGTCTTCGACATCCGCTCCTCGAGCCGTTCGGCGAGGGCGTCGTCGTCAGGCTCCGGCGACACCCGCGCAGCGCGCACCTCGCTCACGAACGGCGCCACGAGGAGGCCGGTCATGACGAGCGCGATCGCGACGCCCGCGGCGATGCGCAGCTGGCCCGCAATGAACACCGGCAGGATGCCTTCGACGAGCGTCGGCACGCCGGAGAGCACGAGGATCGTCATGGCGAGCACATACGCCGCCGCGGCCGCGGTGAAGGCGATGAATCCGGCCTCGAGCCGGCTCGCCGGGCGGCGCGGCCGCTTGATGAGGTCGGCGAAGACGAAGCGCAGCGCCTTCCGCCGGAGGGCGTTCACGTTCACCAGATCCGATAGCACGTAGTAGCCGTCGAACTCGAGGAGCGGCGAAAGGTTGAAGACCACGCTGACCAGATTCGCGACCGCCAGCCAGATCGCCAGATCCTGGGCGTGGCCGCTGGTGACGGTCGCGAGCAGGCCGAGGGCGCCGGCCAGCGCGAAGTTGAAGAGCGGACCGGCCGCGTTCACCACCGCGCGGTGCGTGCGGGGGATGAACCAGGCGTCCGAGGTATCGACCCAGATCACCGGCGTGAACACCATGAGCCCGATGCCGGCGCGGCCCACGCGGCGGCCTTCTGCTTTCGTGGCGATCGCATGCGCCGCTTCGTGGCCGACGCCGGCGAGCGCTAGGCCCGCGAACGCGACGGCCAGGCCCGCCACCCCGAAGTCGCCCGGGGACGCATCGCGCAGTGTGCGCGCGAGCGAGCCGCACCCGACCACGCCGACGACGACCGAGACGACCGCGCCGGGGCGGCTGAACAGGGGCCGTAGCGCGCGATGCAGGGCGCCCGCCGCGCGATCGGCATCGCGGATCTCGATCCGCGGCGCGAGAACGAGATCGAGGACGCGCATGACGCGCGCGTCCGACTGCTCGCTCGCGATGCGCGGCATCGTCACGAAGCCGGCCGCCTGGAGCGTCGCGACGGTCGCGTACACCGTCGACGGGTCGTCCAGCCCCGTCCGTCCGGCGTGGGCCATCGCGATGTCGCGCAGGCTGCGTTCGCCGTCCAGATCGTCGTAGATGGCGAGGCCCTGGGTCGATAGGCGGAGGTATGTCCCGCTCCTGGAGTCGTGGAGGATCACCGCACCGGGGTCGTCCGGCGCGGCGCGCACGCGGGCCGCACCGGTTCGCCGCGGCGCGTGCTTCGACTGCATCGCCGATTCGAGCCGCGTCACGACCGCGCGGTAGCGGCGGACGATCCGGCGCACGTCCTCGCCGTTGATGCGGAAGGCGCTGACGGGGCCGGTCGCCCGGACCGTCGCGCTCCGGGTCGCGCCGGTCAACGCCGACACCTCGCCGACGAACGCGCCCGCGCTCAGCGTCGTGAGGTGACGCTCGACGCCCGCCGACCGGCGAACGACCTCCGCCTCCCCGCTGCGCAGGAGGTAGGCGTCGTCGCCACGCTCGCCCTCGCGGACGATCGCGTCCCCGTCGGCGAAGGTCACCGCGCTACAGCTCGCGGCGAGCTCGTCGATCGCCTCCGAGGGGAGGTCCGCGAACGGGCTATCGCGACGGAGGAAGTTGGTCGCCGCCCGGAGCTCCGCGAATGCCCGCAGCTCGCTCGCGAAACCGGGCGCCGCCGCGATCACGCTCGCGAGCGCCTCGCGCGGCAGCCGCAGCGCCCGCACCGGCCCGGCTGCGACCACCGACGCGTTGCGCGGCTGATCGAGCACGACCGCCATTTCGCCGACGAGCGCGGGAGCGCTCATCGTCGCCAGCGTCCGCAGGCGATCGCCGGTCGTGACGCGCACCCGTCCCGCTGTGAGCAGGAAGACGTCGCCCGGCGGCTCGCCCTCGTGGACGAGCGTGTCGCCCGCCGCGAAGGTGGTCGCGACGCCGGCAGCAGCGAGCTCTTCGCGGAGCGTCGGGGACAGGCTCAGAAACGGTCCGACATTGAGCGTCCCCATGCCGGGCGGAGCCTAGCCGACGGTCGGTCGGCTTCGCGCAGCTAGGCGGCGCGCTCCCGCGGGCGCCGCCAGGCGGGCGGCGCGACGGGCCCGCGTTTGCGGAAGTTCGCGAACGCGTAGCGATCGCACAGGACCTCGGCCGATGTACCCCAACCGTGCGTGAGGTACAGCCACCAGTGGCAGAACTCGTGAAGGTAGAGGAACCGGATGACCTCGCGCCGGGTACGAAAGTGCACGAGCGGCGTGCCCCGCGACCCGAGATCGACGAGCTCGCTGAACGGCTCCCAGGGCTCGGGGACCTGGATGAGCATCTCCGGCGAATCCCAGAAGGTGAAGGCGACGAGGTGGGGCCGCGTCCGGTAGCGAAGTGGCTTCACCGAGACCCGGTAGCCGGTCGCGGTCGGGAGCCCGCGGAGCACCTCACGGACCTTCCACGCCGGATGCGAGTCCAGCGTCGAGCGCACGGCCATCGGCCCAAGCGGCCGACCGGGGGCTTCTTTGACGCTCCGATTGGCCATAGGAGAACTGTAGGGAGCAAGTGCCGCACCCATTATCGCTCTTCCATATCGGCACTGACTTGCCTGGCGTTCGGCCCGGGAGGTAGGATTTCCGCAACGTCGTTCGAGCGGGAACGAGTAGTCGGCGTTGGCCGTGTAGCGAACCGGGACAGGTGTGAGCCGGGACGTGCGGACGCCGGGGAATGGATCCCGCGAGACGCCGCGGCGAAACGGGATGACCCGAGTAGCCGCGGCCGGTGGCCCGCCGTTATCGCCGGGCGCTGCGTGCTTGCGCAGGCTGAGGGTCTCTCCGGGAACGGGGAGGCCGAGATCGGGTGGCACCACGACCCTCGTCCCGACACGGGCGAGGGTTTTTGTTTTCCCTCGAACGAAAGGAGAACGCCGGTGGCAAGCGTGGTGACGACGAAGGTCCGGCTCGAGCCGGTCGTTAGGGAGCGGATGGCCGACCTCGAGACACCGGTCTCGGCATTCGCGAAGCTCCGTCATTTGGGCGGGGCGTTCCTGCTCGAGAGCGCCGAGGGTGGCGAGCACATGGGTCGCTACTCATTCATCGGGGTCGCGCCGCGCGAAATCATCGTCTGCAGCGACGCCGATCCGGTCGTCCGGCTTCGCGAGTCGATGGACCGCTACGAGCGCCCTGCCACGCCGGGTCTGCCGCGTTTCTCCGGCGGGGCGGTCGGGTTCGTGTCGTACGAAGCGGCCCGTCACTTCGAGCGGCTGCCGCGAGCCGCGAACGACGTGCTGCGCATGCCCGACGCATGCTTCGGGATCTACGACACCGTCGTGGCGTTCGATCACCTACGGCACACGATGCTCCTCATCGCGCACGTGGCCGATGGCGACCGTGCCGCGGCGGACCGCCGGCTGGCGGAGATCGATGCCGCGCTTGACGCGCCGCTGGTACTCGCGGCGGACGCGCCGCACGAGCGGAGGACGGACCGGAACATGACGGCCGCCTCGTTCGAGGAGCGTGTGGATCGCGCGCGGGCGCTCATCGCCGAGGGCGACTGCATCCAGATCGTCGTCGCGGAGCGGATCGACATCACACCCGCGCCGGATCCGCTCGCGCTTTACCGCGCCCTCCGCCACGTGAACCCGTCGCCGTACATGTTCCTGCTCGAAACGCCGGTCGCGACACTGGTCGGCGCATCGCCCGAGCCGTTCGTTCGGGTCGAGGACGGGCTGATCGTGATGCATCCAATTGCCGGCACCCGACGGCGCGGCAGCGATCCCGGTCAAGATCGCGCGAACGAGGCCGAGCTGCGCGCGTCGGAGAAAGAGGTCGCGGAGCACGTGATGCTCGTCGACCTCGCACGCAACGACGTCGGGCGCGTGTCCCAACCCGGGACCGTCCGCGTCCCGGAGCTCATGCGCGTCGACCGCTTCTCGCACGTGATGCACCTCACGAGCGTCGTGGAGGGCACGCTCCTCGAGGGCGTCGACGCGCTCGAGGCGTTCCGGGCGTGCTTTCCGGCCGGCACGGTCTCGGGGGCACCGAAAATCCGCGCGATGGAGCGCATCGCAGAGCTCGAGGACGACCGCCGGGGCACCTACGCGGGGGCGGTCGGCTACCTCGGGTTCGACGGTTCGCTCGACACGTGCATCACCATCCGCACGGCAACGATCGCGGACGGCGTCTGCCGGATCCAGGCCGGCGCCGGCATCGTGGCGGATTCGGACCCGCACGCGGAGGAGGCCGAATGCCGCGCGAAGGCCGGCGCGCTCCTCCGTGCGATCGAGCTCGTGGACGGTCAGGCGGTGCGACGGTGACGAACGTGCTCCTCATCGATAACTACGACTCCTTCACCTACAACCTGGCACAGGCGCTCGGTGCGCTCGGTGCCGGCGTCCGGGTGCTCCGGGCCGACGCGGCAGAGCTCGACGATGCGCTCGCTGCCTCGCCCGACCGGCTCGTCATCTCGCCGGGCCCCGGACGGCCCGAGGTCGCCGGCCGCTCGCCGGAGCTCGTTCGTGTCGCCCCGGAACGGGGGATCCCGACACTCGGGGTCTGCCTCGGGCTGCAGTGCGTCGCGGTCGCGTATGGCGCCCGGGTCGTCCGCGCGCCCGAGCCGCGCCACGGGAAGACCTCGCCGGTGCACCACGACGGCCGGGGTGTGTTCCGGGGCCTGCCCGATCCGACCGTCGCGACGCGCTATCACTCGCTCATGGTCGACGCGACCACGCTACCGGCCGAGCTCGAGGTGAGCGCGCGGAGCGACGATGGTGTCGTCATGGGCCTGCGGCACACTGCGCTGCCGCTCGAGGCGGTGCAATTCCACCCGGAGTCCGTGCTCTCGGCGGACGGCCTCGCCCTTCTCCGCAACTTCCTGTTGGGCGCCCGCTGATGGACGCGAAGACGGCGCTCCAGGCCGTCGCCGCTGGCCGGACGCTCGATCGGAGCGAGGCCGAGAGCGCGATGGGCTCGGTCATGTCGGGCGAGGCGACGGCCGCGCAGCTCGGCGCGCTGCTCGCGGCGCTCGCGATCCGCGGCGAGACCGTCGACGAGATCGCCGGCTTCGCGGCCGGGATGCGCGGCGCCGCCGTGAAGGTCGAGCTCCACACGGATGCCATCGACATCGTCGGTACCGGCGGTTCCCGGGTGGACCCGTTCAACATCTCGACGGTGGCGAGCATCGTCGTCGCCGCCGCCGGCGCGCCGGTGGCCAAGCACGGCAACCGCGCCGCCTCCGGCCGCTGCGGAAGCGCGGATGTGCTCGAGGCGCTCGGGGTGCGCATCGATCTCGGGCCGCCGGAGATCGCGCGATGCGTCGACGAGGCCGGGATCGCGTTCATGTTCGCGGCGCGCTACCACCCGGCGATGCGTCACGCCGCGCCGGTGCGCCGCGAGATGGGTATCCGGACGATCTTCAACATCCTCGGTCCGCTGGCGAATCCGGCAGGCGTGCGGCGGATGGTCGTTGGCGTCGCCACCCAGTCCATTGGCGAGAAGATCGCCCACGTACTGGGCGATCTCGGTGCGGATCACGCGCTGGTCGTGCACGGTGCCGACGGCCTGGACGACATCAGTCCGACCGGGCCGACCCAGACGTGGGAGCTTCGGAACGGCCAGGTCCGTCGGGGAGCGATCGACCCGGTCGAGCTCGGGCTGCCGCTCGGCTCGATCGCGGATATCGCGAGCGGCGACGCCGCCGCGAACGCCGCGACCGCGCGAAGGATCCTCGACGGCGAGAGCGGGGCGCGCCGGACCGCGGTGCTGCTGAATGCCGCCGCCGCGCTCTACGTGGCCGGCCGGGCGGGCGACCTCCGCGAAGGGATCGCCGCGGCGGCCGCGTCGCTCGACTCCGGCGCCGCGGCCGAGCGTCTCGAACGCTTCATCGCCACCAGCCAGCGGCTGGGCGCGGGAGGGGCGCCACCGCCATGACCGACTTCCTCGACACCGTCATCGGGGAACGCCGCGCCGACGTCGCGGCCGCCCGCGCCCGCCGTCCGCTCCCGCGGGTGCCGTCGAGCCCGCTGACAGGCGCCGGACCGGCGCGCTCATTCGCCGACGCGATCGCCGCGCGGCGGCGCGAAGGTCGCTTCGCTGTCATCGCCGAGATGAAGCGGTCCTCGCCGGCCCTCGGAGCTCTTGCGACCGATGTCGATCCGGTCGCACTCGCCCGCGCGTACGCGGCCGCGGGCGCGGTGGCCATCTCCGTGCTCACGGAGCCGCGGCATTGGGGCGGATCCGTCGAGGACTTGCGCGCGGTCGCCGCCGCGGTCGATCTCCCGGTGCTGTACAAGGACGTCGTGGTCGACGAGTACCAGGTGCGCGAGGCCCGCGCGGCCGGCGCCGCGGCCGTGCTGCTCATCGCCGAAGCGCTCGACGATGCGCTTCTGCGGGCGCTCGTCGTTCAGGTGCACGCCCTCGGGATGACCGCGTTCGCCGAGGCGCACGAGCCCGCGGCCTTCGACCGGGCGGTCGCGTGCGGCGCCCGCGTGGTGGGCGTCAATGCGCGCAATCTGCGCCTGCCGAGCGAGATCGACCGTGGCCGCATCGAGACACTGCGCTCGCGGGTCCGGGCGGATCAGCTGCTCGTCGCGGAGTCGGGCATCGCGTCGGCCGAGGATCTGGCGGCGCTGCCGGCACGCGTCGACGCGGTGCTCGTCGGCACGGCGCTCATGCGCGCCGCGGATCCAGGCGCGGTGGTGCGATCGCTCGCGTCCGTGTCACGGGCGGTGCCGGCATGAGCGCCGGAAGATTCGGTGAGTTCGGCGGCCGGTACCTGCCCGAGACGCTGATGCCGGCTGTTGCCGAGCTCGAGGCCGCGTACGTCGCCGCGACGGCTGACGCGTCCTTCCGGTCCGAGTTGGCCGCGCTGCTGCGGGACTTCGTCGGCCGGCCGACGCCGCTGACCGACGCGCAGCGGCTCGCGAACGCGGTCGGCCTGCGCCGCGTCCTGCTGAAGCGCGAGGACCTCGCGCATACCGGCGCCCACAAGATCAACAGCGCGGTCGGCCAGGCACTCCTCGCGAAGCGGATGGGGAAGCATCGGGTGGTCGCCGAGACCGGCGCGGGCCAGCACGGGGTCGCCTCCGCGGCGGCCTGCGCGCTGCTCGGCCTCGACTGCATCGTCTACATGGGCGTCGAGGACATGCGGCGGCAGGCGCCCAACGTCTTCCGGATGAAGCTGCTCGGCGCCGAGGTCCGCGGCGTCGATACGGGCACGAAGACCTTGAAAGACGCGGTCAACGAGGCGATCCGCGATTGGGTCACCAACGTTCGTACGACGCACTACCTGCTGGGTTCCGCGATCGGGCCGCATCCGTACCCGACCATGGTGCGCGGCTTCCAATCGGTCATCGGAGAGGAGGCACGGGCGCAGTGCCTCGAGCGCACCGGTCGCCTGCCGGACCTGGTCGTGGCGTGCGTGGGCGGCGGCTCGAACGCGATCGGGATCTTCTCGGCGTTCCTCTCCGATCCGTCTGTCCAACTACGTGGAGTGGAAGCCGGCGGCCGGGGGATCGAGACGGGCGAGCACGCCGCGTCGATCGTGGGCGGCTCCGCGGGTGTCCTGCACGGGACTCGCTCGATGGTGTTGCAGGATGCGGACGGCCAGATCCGCGGGACCCACTCGATCGCTGCGGGCCTCGACTACCCCGGGGTCGGCCCCGAGCACGCCGATCTCGCCCGGCGCGGACGGGCCCTGTACGTTGCACGGACGGACGCGGAGGCGCTCGAGGGTTTTTCGCTCCTGTCCAAGACCGAGGGCATCATTCCGGCGCTCGAGCCCGCGCACGCGATCGCCGACCTCGCGCACATCCGCGAGGCCCACGGCCGAGAGCTGGACGTGCTCGTCTGCGTCTCCGGCCGCGGCGACAAGGATCTCCAGACGGTGATGGAGGCGCTCGGGTGACGACGCTCGCGCTCACCGGCGTCGAGCGGATCGGGCGGGCATTCGCTCGCGCGAAGGCCGAGCGACGTCTCGCGGTGGTCATCTATCTGATGGTCGGGTGCCCGTCCCGCGCCGAGACTGCTGCACTGCTGGACGCGGCGGTCGACGGCGGTGCAGACCTGATCGAGCTCGGAGTCCCCTTCAGCGACCCGTTGGCGGACGGTGCAACTGTCCAGCGCGCGAGCGAGCAGGCACTGCGGAACGGCGTCACGCTCGCCGACTGCGTCGCGGAGTCGAAGCGACTCGTGACGGCGCGTGACCTCCCTGCGCTCCTCATGGGCTACACGAACCCGTTCCTGCGCTACGGGCTCGACCGCTTCGCGTCGGACGCCCGCGCGGCCGGCCTTGCCGGCGTCATCGTGCCGGACCTGCCCGCCGAAGAGTCGGCGCCGTTCGACGCGGCGCTGGGTCCGGCCGGCCTCGCGCGGATCGATCTCTACGCGCCCACCACCCCCGACGCCCGGCTCGCGCGGCTCGTGCCGCGGTCGCGCGGCTTCGTCTACTGCGTATCGCTCACCGGCGTGACCGGCGCGCGCCAGGCGCTCGCCTCCGACGTCGCGGCCTTCGTCGGGCGCGTTCGCCCGCATGCGGCCGTGCCGGTCGCGCTCGGGTTCGGCATCAGCACGCCTGAGCACGTCGCCGCGCTGCGCGGATTGGTGGATGGCGTCGTCGTGGGAAGCGCGGCCATCGATCGCATCAACGCCGCCACGAGCGACCGGCCGGGGGCGCTGCGGACGTTCGTCGCGAGCCTGCGCGAAGCGGGGAGGTCGTAATGGCGACACGGGGGATCCGCGGCGCGACCACGGTCGACGCGAACGAACGGGACCAGATCCTCGGGCGGACCCGCGAGTTGCTCGAGGTCATGGTCCGGCTGAACGGGCTGCGTTCGGACGATGTCTCGCACGTCTGGTTCACCGTCACACCGGACCTCGATGCCGAGTTCCCGGCCTTCGCCGCGCGCGAGCTCGGTTGGACCGACGTGCCGCTCATGTGCGGGCGGGAGATCCCGGTCCCGGCCGCACTCGCCAAGTGCATTCGGGTCCTCATCGCTTGGAACACCGCGAAGTCGCAGCGGGAGATCCGGCACGCCTTCCTACGCGGCGCGCGCGAGCTCCGGCCTGCGTGGGCCGTGGAGGTCTGACGTGCTCGTCGTGATGAAGACCGACGCCACGAAGCAGGAGATCGACGGAGTGGTAGCGCGCATCGGCGAGCTCGGTCTCACCGCCGTGCCGCTCCCCGGCGCCGAGCGCACCGCGATCGGCACCTTCGGCGTCGCGGCGCGTGAGTACGCCGATCAGCTCGAATCGCTTCCCGGGGTCGCGGAGATCGTGCTGGTGAGCCGGCCGTTCAAGCTCAGCTCCCGTGAGGTGCACCCGCTCGACTCGGTCGTCCGGATCGGCGACGTCGCGATCGGCGCGGGCCAGCCGATCGCGGTCATGGCCGGCCCGTGCTCCGTCGAATCGCGGGAGCAGACCATCGCAACAGCGCGCGCGATCCGGGACAGTGGAGCGGATCTCCTGCGCGGTGGTGCGTACAAGCCGAGCACCTCGCCATACCATTTCCGCGGTCTCGGTCCATCCGGGCTCGAGATCCTCAGCGCCGCGCGCGCCGACACCGGGCTGCCGGTCGTGACGGAGGTCCTGACGCCTACCGACGTCGACCTGGTCGCACGTCACGCCGATTGCCTGCAGATCGGCGCGAGGAACATGCAGAACTTCGCGCTGCTCGACGCGGTGGGCGAGCAGCCCAAGCCGGTGCTGCTCAAGCGCGGGATGTCGGCGACGATCGAGGAGTTCCTGCTCTCCGCCGAGTACATCCTCGCGAAGGGCAACCAGAACGTCATCCTGTGCGAGCGGGGGATCCGGACGTTCGAGAAGTACACGCGCAACACCTTCGACATCAACGCGATCCCGCTGCTGAAGCGGCTGTCGCACCTGCCCGTGATCGCGGACCCGTCGCACGGGACCGGGAAGTGGTACCTCGTGGCACCGGTCGCGCTTGCCGCGGTTGCCGCGGGCGCCGATGGGCTCTTGATCGAAGTCCACCCGGCACCCGATCACGCGCTCAAGGATGGTTTCCAGTCGCTGACCTTCGCGAACTTCGCCGCGCTCATGGCGACGCTCCCCGCCATCGCGGGCGCCGTCGGCCGCCCGGTTCACATCCGGGTCTGATGCGCGTCGGGATCGCGGGCTGCGGCTTGATCGGCGGCTCGCTGGCGCTGGCCCTTCGGGAGGCCCATGAGGTGCGGGTCTTCGATCCCAGCGGGACCGGCGCGCTGACAGGAGTCGCTGCGCTCGCCGACCTGTTGCCCGCGGATGTCGTGATCGTGGCGACGCCCCTCGCGCGGATCGTGTCGACCCTGCAGGCACTCGCCGAGCGCGGCGATGACACCGTCCTGCTCGACGTCGGCAGCCTGAAGCGCGAGGTCGCCGCGTATACCGAGACGGCCCCGAAGCGCGCGCGCATCGTTGGCGGACACCCGATGGCGGGAACGACCGGTAGCGGCTTCGGCGCCGCGGACGCGGACCTCTTCCGGGGCCGGCCGTTCTTCCTGGTTCCGACGGCCCGTTCGGACGAGGCCGCGATGGCGATCGCGGGCGATATCGCGCGCGCGGCCGGTGCGGTACCGACGGTCACGTCTGCGGCCGAGCACGATCGGATGGTCGCCGTGCTCTCCGGCCTGCCGCTCGCCCTGGCGATCGCTCTCGCGCGCACCGGTGCGGATGTGGCCGACTTCGCGGGTCCCGGTTACCGCGACGCGACACGTCTGGCGGCCACCCCGCCCGAGCTCGCGGATGCGGTGCTCAAGGGCAACTCCGATGAGATCCGCGCGGCGCTCGCGACGTTCCGGGCCGCTCTTGCCGACGTGGAGCGCGAGCTCGGCTAGCGCGAGAGCTCGTGCACGATCGCGTAGAAGTCAGGGAACGTCTTCGACACCGAGTCGGCGCCCTCGATCGCCACGCCCGGCACCTGTAGGCCGAGGATCGAGAAGGCCATCGCGATCCGGTGATCGCCGGCGCTGTCGACGACGCCCCCGTGCAGCGGTGCCGGCTCGATCCGGATCGAGTCGGCATATGCGGTCGCGCGACCGCCCAGCGCGTTGATCCCGGCCGCGACGGCGGCGATCCGGTCGCTCTCCTGTCGGCGGGTGTGCGCGATGCCGCCGAGCTCGCTCGATGTCTCGGCCTGCGTCGCGATGACGGCGAGGGTGGGGAACACATCGGAGCAGTCGCGGACGTTCGCGGTGATCCCCTGCAGGTCGCCGACGCGCGTCAGCGTGACGGTCCCGCGGCCGCGCGACACGTTGCAGCCCATCTCCTCTGCGAGAGCGAAGAAGCGCGCGTCGCCCTGACCGCCTCGCGTGACGCGGCCATCGACGTTGTCCACCGTGACGGAGCCACCCATGATCGCGGCCGCCGCTGCCGGGTAGGTCGCCGCCGTCGCGTCGCCCGGGACGGTGAACGAACGCGGTCTCACGTTCTGGCGGCCGATCCGCAGATGGCCCGGCGCGTCGTCATCGACCGTCACCCCACGACGGCGAAGTGCCGCGAGGGTGATATCCACGAACGGCGCCGACACGAGCGGGCCCACGATCTCGAGATCGAGGCCGTGGGCCATGGCCGGGGCGATCAGCAGCAGCGCTGAGGCGAACTGGCTCGAGACGTTGCCCGCGACCGCGACCGATCCCCCGCGTAGCGGACCGCGCACCGTGAGCGGGAGTGCGTCGCCGGTGACCGTCGCTCCGGCAGACCGCAACGCTTCGGCGAGCTGCTCCAGCGGTCGCTCGCGCAGTCGGGGGGCGCCGTCGAACGCGGTCTCCCCGTCAGCCAGCGCGGCGAGGGCCAGCGCGAACCGCGCCACGGTGCCGGCCTCGGCGGCGTGTACCGGCCCGCTGGCGTGCGGGATCCGCGCCCTGGCCCCGTGGACCGTGATCTGGAACGACTGGTCCCACTCCACGCGGTAGCCGAGCACCTCGAGGGCTTGGCGCATCGCGCCGACGTCATCGCCCGGGTCGAGCGGTCCCAGATCGAGCCGCGAGCGGCCCCGGGCGATCGCCGACAGGACGAGCTCGCGATTAGCGATGCTCTTCGAGGCGGGAACGCGCGCGTGCGCGTCGCGCAGCGGATGGCGGACCGGCACGATCGGGCGAGGCGTCATGGGACGAACGATTATGGGCACGGATCGCGCCGGGCTGCGCCTGACGCCGCTCGAGGCCGATATTCCCAGCGACCGCGGCTCGATGGACAATGCGTCCATTCCGACCGATCTGAGTATCAGCACCGCCCGTCTTCGTCTGCAATGGTTGTCGCCCACGGCGATCCGCGGACTGCTCGACGGCAGCGTCGGAGATGTCGGCGGCGCGACGGTCACTGAAGCGTGGCTGGCAGCGATGGCGCCGCGGCTCCGGATGCGGCTCGAACAGATCGCCCGCGATCCGCGACGCGCCCCGTTCCTGCTGCGCGCGATGATCGATTGCCGATCGCTTCGCTTGGTCGGTCACGTCGGCTTCCATGGGCCTCCCGGCTCCAATGCCCTCGGCGCCGCGGATGCGCTCGAGCTCGGGTACGGCGTCGAGGTGGCTGCTCGCCGGAAGGGCTACGCGACCGAGGCTGCCGTCGGAATGATCGAGTGGGCCGAGCGCGAGCATGACATCCATCGCTACCTCGCTTCGGTCGGTCCTTGGAACGTCGCGTCGCTGGGGCTTGTCCGCAAGCTCGGTTTCAGCGAGGTCACCCGGGTCCTGGACGAGGAGGATGGCGAGGAGATCGTCTTCGAATTGCGCCGTGAGCGGCCGTAGGGCCGGCGTGGCTCGGGTCCTGCCGGCCCTGCTGACATGATGAATCGACAGATCCTCACCGCGTTCCTGGTCGCCTGCCTGGTCGTGGCGGGAGCGAGCGTTGGCTCCGAGCGCGCCGCGGCCGACACCTGCGACACGCCACTCTCGGCGACGCCGACGTCCACCGCGTATCTGCCGAACGTCACGAAGACGCTGGCGACCCGACCGGCTGGCAGACGCCGTTCATCGTCCAGAACACCGGGGGCCTGACCACCGACCTCGAGGTCTCGTTGTACCGATCAGCGACGGCTCCTGCATCGTCCGCCGGATCATCACGAACGTCCTGCCGGAAACGTCGTACGCCGACGTGCCGAACAACGACGCCGACCTTCCGGACAACGGCCAGTTCTCCGTGGTCGTGCGCTCGTTCGGCGCAAAGGTCGTGTCCGTCGTGAACGAGCACCAGGGCACGGGCGCCCGGGCCGAAGCGATGGCCTACGACGCCTTCAACTCGGGTCCGACCACGGTGTACCTCCCGAACGTCCTGCGCCGATTCTTCGGCTTCGGCACGCCCTTCGTCATCCAGAACCTCGGCACGAACACCGACACCGTGACGGCGACGTTCGTCAGCTTCGACCCTCAGCGCGCCGACGGTCACGATCACCCGGCTGATCGCGTCCGGCCGCTCGCAGTTCGTCGACCCGAACTCCGAGCCCGGCCTCGTCGACGGCAAGCAATACTCGGTGACGGTGACCGCGCCTGAGCCAATCGCGGTGGGCGTCAACAGTCACCAGGACAGCGCGGATATCGCCGCGCTCATCGCGTACTCGACGGACGGGATCAGCGCGGGCCCCGCCACGGCCTACGGGCCATATGCCGCGAAGAACGCGGGCGGCATCGGCTGGGTCAGCGCCATCGTCGTCCAGAACGTGGGCTCGACGGCCGCGACGCCGAGCCTCGGCTTCATCTCGCTCGCCGGATCCGGCGGCCAGGATCAGACCGTCACGTCGTCGGTGGCGATCGCCCCCGGCGCCGCGTGGGCCTTCGATCCGCGGTTCGCGTTCGGGACCACCACGCCGTGCGGCGGCTCGTCCTCGACCTGCCTCGGGGACGGTGAGTACTCGTTCGTCGCGGCGGCGGCGGGCGGGTCGCAGCGATCGTCAACATCATCAGCTCCGCGACAGCGATGGGCTACACCGCATCACCATCGCCCGCCGGCCGAGTGTTCCTTCCAAACGTCACGCGCACCCTCGGCGGCACGGACGGTGGACCACGCCCATCCTCCTGCAGTCGGCTTCGGCCACCGGCGCGACGCTCAAGTGGTATCGCTTCTCGGACGGCCAGCTGGCGCTCATCCAGACCGTGGTGTTGGCTCAAGGCCGCGGCATCCGGGTCGATCCGCGTGACGTCGCCGGCCTCGCCGACAACGCCCTGTACAGCGTGGTCGCCGAGGGCACCGGTGGCACGATCGTCGTGGTCGTGACCGAGCTCGCGTCCGGCGGCGACAACGCCAAGGCCTACGAGGGGTTCCGGACACGCGGTAAGCCCGGAACGGCCCTAGCGCCGCCGGTCGTCGGTTCGCAGGGCGATCGGCGGGACGTACTCGCGCACGAACGTGCGGTGCCACCAGGCGCCGGTCTCGCGCCGCTCGGCGGGGGTCGTGAACCGGTACAGATAGAGCCGCGCGCGGACGAAGCGCGGCGGGCCGGCCGGGAACGGGTTCGCCGCAAGCAGCCGGAGCGTCGCGCGGTCCTCCTCAAGCAGCTTCGCGAGCAGGGGCCCGAACCACTCCTGATCGAGCGGCGATGAGAACGCGGCGAACCACATGAGCCAGTCGAGGCGCAGGTGGTACGGGGCGATCTGCGGTGGTCGCCGGGTGACATCGCCGGGCTTGCCGATGAACGTGTACTCGCGCCAGGCCGTCTGCGGGCCGAGCGCTGCGTCGCCGGTGCCCTCGATGACGACCTCGTAGCGCTTCTTCGTGACGCTGCCGAACGCGCCGTACGCGTTGACCAGGTGCAGCGGGTCGAAGCTTGAGTTCATCAGCTGACGCCTGGACACCAGGTTCCGGGCGGGTCGGTAGCTCAGCAACAGCACCAGGATCGTGACGCCGGCGACGAGGACGGCGTGCGCTGCCGAGGCCTCGAAGGCCGGCGCTTGGACGGTCAGTAGTCTTGTGAGCGCCGCATCATCGAACGCGCTGATCGCGAGGGCGATCGTGATGAGGTTCAACCACGAGAAATTCCCGCTCAGGAGCAGCCAGGACTGGGTGACGACGATGACCAGGCCGGCGAGCGTCGCGACTGGCTGCGGCGCGAAGAGGAAGAAGGGCACCACGAGCTGGGCGACGTGATTGCCAAGGACCTCCGCGCGGTGGACGGCCCGCGGCAGGTGGTGGAAGTACCAGCTCAGCGGGTTCGGCATTGGCTGCGTCTCGTGGTGGTAGTAGAGGCAGGTGAGATTGCGCCAGCACCGATCGCCCCGCAGCTTGATGAGCCCCGCGCCGAACTCGACCCGGAAGAGGAGCCACCGCAGGAGCCAGATCAGGGGCAGCGGCGGAGCGGTCCACGCCGGTCCGAGGAAGATGGCGAGGAATCCGGCCTCGAGCAGGAGGGTCTCCCAACCGAAGCCGTAGAACGTCTGGCCGACGTTGACGATCGAGAGGTAGAGCGCCCAGAGGCCCGTCCACAGCAGCATCGTCAGCGGGAGCGGCCACCCGTCCGGAAGCCCGGCGACGGCGATCGCCGCTAGGCCGGCGCCGGCCCAGGCGACCGCGAGCGCGAGCCGGTCGGAGTAGCGGAGGTGGAAGAGGCTGGGCGAGCGCCGGAACGGTACGGCCGCGACGAAGTCGGGCACCGGCAACAGTCCGCGTGAGCCGAGCAGCGGCAGGAACTGGCGGGCCGCGACGATGAACGCCACCAGATAGATAAGCCCGATCGCGCGCTGCAGCACGAGCCTGGTGAGCCAGTAGTCAGGGGCCTCGAGCCAGCTCATCGCGCCATGGTGCCGCTTCGGAGTACACCGGACCGTGCATGGGCCCTACGGCGGCCCGGCGGGAGTGCAGGGAACGATGGACGGCGGACGTGTGGGCGTCAGGGTGCAGCTCGTCATCGCGGCCGCGCTCATGGTGGTGAGCGCGGGTGCGGCGCTGGTCGGTCAGGCGGACCGCTCGAGCGCGGCGTCGGGCGCGCCGGTGCTCGTGGGCCACATCAGCGGGGTGATCAACCCGATCACCGCACGTTACGTCGAACGGGTGATCGCGGACGCGCAGGGGAGCGGAGCGCAGGCCGTGGTCTTCGTCATCGACACGCCCGGTGGGCTGATCGACTCGACGTACCGCATCACCACCGCATTCCTGAACGCGCCGCTCCCCGTCGTCACCTATGTCGCTCCCTCCGGCGCTCGCGCGGCGTCGGCCGGAACCTTCATCACCATGGCCGGTGCGGTCGCCGCGATGGCGCCTGCCACCAACATCGGGGCCGCCCATCCCGTCGACGGGTCGGGTGGGGATATCCAGGGCGACCTGCGGCTTAAAGCGGAGAACGACGCGGCTGCGCAGATCACGAAGATCGCGCGGGCCCGCGGCCGCAACGTGCAATGGGCCGAGGACGCCGTTCGCAAGAGCGTGAGCATCCGTGACGACGAAGCGCTGCAGCTCAAGGTCATCGATCTCATCGCACGCGACCTCACCGATCTGTTGGTCCAGATCGACGGTCGGACCGTGCAGGTCAATGGGCAGGGCGTCCAGCTCGCGACGAAGGGCGCCGCGATCGATGACGACGGGGCCAACCCGTTCGAGACGCTGCTCCACTTCGTGGTCGACCCGCAGATCGCGCTCCTGCTGTTCACCCTCGGCACGTACGGACTCATCTTCGAGCTCTCGAATCCGGGCCTGATCTTCCCAGGCATCGTGGGCGTCATCGCGATCGTCCTTGCGCTGTTCTCGTTCGGCACGCTCGACGCGAACGCTGCCGGCATCGCGTTGATGCTGTTCGCGGTGGTGTTGTTCGTCGCGGAGATCAAGATCGTGAGCCACGGCCTGCTCACCGCCGGGGCCATCGCGTCGCTCGTCATCGGGGCGATCATCGTTTTCCCGGCGGCCCGGCCGACGTTCCCCGGCGTCCGCTCCACGACCGATCCGCTCACGATCCTGCTCGTCGTCGGGGTGACCGTCCTGTTCTTCGCATACGTCGTGCGCATGGCCGTCGGCTTCCAGCGGCTGCCGGTCGCGAGCGGCGCGGGGCTGCTCGTCGGTACGCTGGGGATCGCGAAGACCGATCTCGAGCCCGCGGGCATCGTCCGCGCTGGCGACGATGATTGGTCCGCGGTGAGCGACAGCGGACCGATCCCTCGGGGCGCCGCGGTCCGCGTGCAGCAGGTTGATGGCGTGCGGCTTATCGTCGGTCCGGAGTCGTCCTCCGGAAGAAGGGAAGTCTGATGTCCACACAGCTCATCGTCGTCGGGTTCCTCCTCCTCCTCGCTCTGCTCGTGCTGCGGACGGTCGTCCACATCGTCCCCGAGTACCAGCGGCTCGTCGTCTTCGCCCTGGGGCGCTACCAAAAGACCTCCGGCCCGGGGCTCATCCTGTTGCTGCCGCCGCCGGTGCAGAGCTCGATGACCGTCGACCTTCGCGAGTTCAGCGTGGAGATCCCGCAGCAGACTTGCATCACCAAGGACAATGCGACGATCTCCATCGATTTCCTCATCTTCCAGCAAGTGGTCGAAGCCGCCGACTCGGTCATCAAGGTCCAGAACTTCCGCCAGCAGGTGCAGCAGATCGCGTCAACGACGCTCCGCGCCGTGATCGGCGACCTGCCGCTGGACGACTGCTTCGCGAAACGCGAGCAGATGAACGAGGTCCTCCGGGTGAAGCTCGATGAGGAGACGCATCGCTGGGGCGTCAAGGTCAACCGCGTCGAGATCCGCGAGATCATCCCGCCGAAGGACATTCAGGACGCGATGAACCGGCAGATGACCGCCGAGCGGGTCCGCCGGGCCTCAGTGACCGAGGCGGAGGGGAAGCGGGCCTCGGCGATCCTGGTGGCCGAGGGCGACAAGCAGTCGAACATCCTGCAGGCCGAAGGCGCGCGTCAATCGGCGATCCTTCGCGCCGAAGGATTCGCCCTGGCGCTTGGCAAGATCAACGAGGTCGCGATGACTGCCGATGGTCGCACGATGACGCTGCAGTACCTTGAGGCGCTCAAGGCCCTCGGGGCCTCACCCGCGACCAAGATCGTGATCCCGACGGAATTCACCGCTCTCGCCGCGCCGCTGATCGCGATGGCCCGCGGCGCGAGCGAGAGCGCGAAGGCCTAGCCGCGGCGGGTGCGGATGAAAGGCAATCGCTGCCGGCCAGGTGGCGCGACCGACCCAGAGTCCGCATCCGCCAGCGGCACCGCCATCGGGCGGGCGAGCCGTCGCGGGCCGAGCGGCGAATAGACGCGGGGATAGCCCAGCCGGGGCGGCCGTTGGAACGCAGCGCGAACGCCGCGACCCGCTGACGGGCAGGGGATGGCGATGGCGATAGCCATGATGTGCACCTCGTGACGGCGGAGTTTCCTGCTCCCGGCTCCCCCTGGAACGGCTAGAGCAGGTGTTCGGCGAAGATAGAACGTGCGTTCGCTATCTGTCAAGGGGCAATGGGGCAGGTGACATACGGTGTTGGTGACACGGTGACGGTGATGGGCGCCGACCTCCTGCCGCAGCGGCCCAGGCCGGTCCGCGAGCACGCCGAACTGCCCCACCACATCCTCGAACCCGCGTGGTCCGGGCAGCGCGTCCTCGTGCGTATCGGTCACGCCGGGCCCGCGTTCCAGGGCTACGCGGGGCCGGTCGACGGGCCGCGCGAGCTCCACGACGCGATCCGGGCGGAAGCTGCCTGCACCTCGGCCATCATCGACGGCGTCCTCGTCGACAACTGGGAGGACGAGCACGACCTCGAGGTCGATTCGGTCGGCAACACGTTCGTCCGCGCCCTGCCCCCCCGGAAAATCTTCAGCGCGTTCGATCTCCTCGAGGTCGATGGCGAGTCGCTGCTCGACGTGCCGCTGCTCGAGCGCAAACGGCACCTCGAGAGCCTGATCGCGCCGAGCGTGAACGTCCGCCTGACCGCGTACGTGACCCGCGGCCTTCGTTCATGGCGCGATACGCTGGCCGGCCTGGGGTTCAAGCGCGTGGTCCTCAAGGACTGGAACAGCACATACTCGCCAGGGCAGACGGTGGGCTCGTGGCTGGTGGTGGACAAGCTCAACCCGCCGAGACCGAAGTAGGAACAGGAGACCGAACCTCATGACCTCCGCAGCCGTCATCGATCACACCCAGCGCGACCCGTGGGAGGTCGCCATCGAGCAGTTCGACACCGCGGCCGACAAGCTCCATCTTGACCCGAACATGCGTGGCATCCTCCGCGAGTGCCAGCGCGAGCTGACGGTCCATTTCCCGGTGCGGATGCAAGACGGCGTGGTGAAGGTCTTCACCGGCTACCGCATCCAGCACAACACCTCGCGGGGGCCCGGAAAGGGCGGGATCCGGTACCACCCGGGCGTCTCGCTGGGCGAGGTCAAGGCCCTGGCGATGTGGATGACGTGGAAATGCGCCGTCGTCGGCATCCCGTACGGAGGCGCCAAGGGCGGCGTCGTCTGCGAGCCGAAGACGATGACCCAGCAGCAGCTCGAGACGCTGACGCGGCGGTACACGACCGAGATCGCGCTGCTCATCGGGCCGGACCGGGACATCCCGGCGCCGGACCTGAACACGAACGCCCAGACGATGGCCTGGATCATGGACACCTACTCCATGCATCAGGGGCACACCGTGCCCGCGGTCGTCACCGGCAAGCCGCTCTCGATCGGTGGCAGCGAGGGCCGCAACGAGGCGACCGCCCGCGGTGCCGTCTACACGATCATCGAGGCGGCGAAGCATCTCGGCGTCGACCTCGAAGGGGCGCGCGTCGTCGTCCAGGGCTTCGGCAACGCCGGCTCGTTCTCCGCCAAGCTGATGCACGAGCTGGGCGCTACGGTCGTCGGACTATCCGATACGCAGGGCGGCATCCACAACCCCAAGGGGATCGATCCGAACAAGGTCGATGCGTACAAGCGCGAGACCGGCAGCGTCGTGGGCTTTCCCGGCGCCGACAAGGTGAGCAACGCCGAGCTGCTCGAGCTCGATTGCGACATCCTTATCCCAGCCGCGATCGAGAACCAGATCGGCGAGCAAAACGCACCGAGGATCAAGGCGAAGCTCGTCGCCGAGGCGGCGAACGGGCCCACCAGTCCCGAGGCCGACCGCATCCTGTACGAGAACGGCGTCTTCCTCATCCCGGACATCCTCTGCAACGCCGGTGGCGTCACGGTCTCGTACTTCGAGTGGGTCCAGGACCTGCAGAACCTCTTCTGGCGCGAGGCGACGATCAACGCACGCCTCAAGGAAGTCATGGTGAAATCGTTCAACGACGTGCTGCAGATGTCGCTGAAGCACAAGGTGAACATGCGGACTGCCGCGTACATGGTGGCGGTCGCCCGCGTGGCCGATGCGACGCTCACGCGCGGCATCTATCCCTGAGTCGGGCGAGCATCCGTAGCGCGTAGCCGCCGGGCGGCGGTCTAGATCGGCGTCGGGCTGCAAGACTTCATCGCGGTCGACCTGGAGACGACGGGATTCGATCCGGACACGGATCGAATCATTGAGATCGGTGCCGTGCGCGTCCGCCTCGGGCCGGACGGCGTCGCGCTGGGCGAGCGCTTCAGCACCTACGTCGATCCCGGCCGGGATATCGGCCCCGCGATCGCCCGCCTGACTGGGATCGCCGACGCGGACCTTGTTGGCGCGCCCGGGCCGGCCGATGCGGTCGCGGCCTTCGCCGCCTTCGCCGGTGACGGCTGCCTCGTCGGGCACAACGTTGGCTTCGACATCTCGTTCCTCGAACGCAACGGCCTCCGGCCCGGCCCGGCCCGGCTCGACACGGCCGATCTGGCCTCGATGCTCCGTCCGAGCGCTCCCTCGTACGCGCTGCAGGGGCTCGCGGCGGACGACGGCATCGTGCCCGAGGCGGCCCATCGGGCGCTCGATGACGCGCTCACCTGCGCCGCCGTGCTCGGGTCGCTCGCGTCGCGGGCCCGTGCGTTGCCGGCGGGCCTGCTTGTGGAGGCCCGGGCGTACGCGGTCTTCCTCGGCCCCGCCGCGGAGCGGTTCTTCTCCGACGCGCAGGCCGGCGCCGTCCGGCATGCCTGGGACGGCGAGTTATCGCTGTTGCCCCGCGCACGCCCTGGGCCGACGCGGTCGCGCCAAGGCGGACCCGGTGGCGCGACCACCCCGCTGTCGGCGGCCACGCTCCTTGCCGCGGACGGCCCGCTCGCGCTGGCGATCGAGGGATTCGAGGACCGGCCCGAACAGCGCGAGCTCGCGGTCGAGATCGAGCGCACCTTCGCCGAGGGCGGCGTGCTCGTCGCCGAGGCCGGGACCGGCGTGGGTAAGTCGATCGCCTACCTGCTGCCGGCGCTCGGCCGGGCCCTCCTCGGCGAGCGCACGATCGTGAGCACGCACCTGCTGCCGTTGCAGGACCAGCTGATCCGCAAAGATCTGCCGGCACTGCAGTCCGCGCTCGGCACCGATGTGCCCGTGGCGGTGCTCAAAGGTCGCTCGAACTATCTCTGCCCCCGGCGCTGGCAGCTGTTCCGGTCACAGGTCGGCACGCGCGAAGAAGCGCGCCTTGCCCTAAAGACGCTCATCTGGCGCACGACGACGACGGCCGGTGATCGCGCTGAGCTGAATCTCCTCGGCGGAGAGGGCGCGCTCTGGTCGCGGATCAGCGCCGACGATGAGACCTGCACCGGCCGGCGGTGCTCGGCGACGCGGGGTGGCTGCTATCTCGAGCGCGCGCGCGAGGCGGCAGCAGGAAGCGGCGTGGTCGTGGTGAACCACGCGTTGCTGCTGCACGATGCGCGCGCGAACGGCGCGCTGTTGCCCGATGCCGAGCACGTCGTGGTGGATGAGGCGCATCACCTCGAGGACGTCGCGGCGGACGCGTTCGGCTACAAGCTCGAGATTAGGCGGACGCATCGCGATCTCGATCGCATCGCTCGCTCGCCGCTGGCCACCGACGCGCTCCGCGCGGACGATCCATCGCGCGTCGAGATCGCGGAGTCGCTGCATGCCGAGATCGCCCGGGCGCGCGGGGCGACGGACGGTACGTTCAGTGCCCTCGGCGCGCTTCTGGGCGACGGCACCGATCGCCTCCGGCTCACCGGTGGGTTACGCGCGAGCGACGAGCGTTGGCTGCCAGTGGAGCTCGAGGCGGAACGGCTCGCCGATGCCCTGACCGGCGTGCGCGCGGCGGCGGAGCGACTGGCCGCGCGCGGCGGCGAAGAGGACGACCTCGCCGAGCATGAAGGCGCGCTGAAGGAGCTCATCGGCGAGCAGGGCGCGATCGAGCACGGGATCCACCGGCCGATGGCGGGCGAGATCGCGTGGCTCGAGCGCCGAGGTGACGGCATCGGTCTGTACGTCGCTCCCGCGCATGTCGGCGGCATGCTGCGCCGCGCGCTCATCGACCGGCATCGCTCGGTCGTCATGACGTCGGCGACGCTCGGCGTGGCCGGGACGATGACCTTCACGATGGAGCGCCTTGGTGTGGCGGACATCGCCGGCACGCTCCGCGTCGGCTCGCCGTTCGACCACGCGACCCAGACCGCGCTCTTCGTGCCGTCGGACATGCCGTTGCCGCACGACGAGCGCTTCCCCTTCGAGGCGGCCGCCGTCATCGCCGATGTGGCCCGCGCCCTTGGCGGCCGCACGCTCGTGCTGTTCACCGCGCACAGCACGATGCGCGAGGTCAGCTCGCGGCTCACTGGCCTCGAGGAGTCCGGTATCGCGGTGCTCACCCAGGGGCTGGACGGCTCGCGGCGCGCGATCCTCGAGCGCTTCGCGACGGGGGGGGCCGTCTTGCTCGGCACGCAGTCGTTCTGGGAGGGCGTCGACCTGCCGGGCGATCAGCTCCGCTGCGTCATTATCACCAAGCTCCCGTTCCCCGTGCCCGACGACCCACTGGTCCAGGGTCGCGCGGAGCGCTACGACGATCCGTTCCGCGAGTACCAGCTGCCCCTCGCGGCGTTACGGCTGCGACAGGGCTACGGGCGGCTCATCCGGACAAAGACCGACCGCGGCGCGGTCGTTCTGCTGGACCGCCGGATCATCGTCCAGGACTACGGTCCGGTCTTCCTCGCGTCGCTGCCGGACGCGCGGGTCCAGCGGATCCCGAGCGACACCGTCGGGATGATGGTCGCCGAGCACTGCGCGCGGGGATAATCGGCGGATGGACCCCTCGGCCCAGCCGTGCGTCCGGGCCTGGCTCGACGCGCTCCCGCGCGAGACTCGGGTCCGGCTCTACCTGCTGCTCGACGAGGTCTGCGCGGGGATGGATCTCTCGCGACACAACCAGTTCGGCTTCCTGCGGCTCCGGGCGGAGTTCGAAACCTCCGGCGAGCTCTTGGGCTGCACGATCGAGGAGCTGCGCGACGCGATCGGCGCGACCCTCGGCGATACGAGCGCGCTGCGGTCGGAACGGCCCCAGAGTCCCCTGGAGCGGCTCAGGAGCCGGGTGAGCGCCCGCGGGCACCCGGATTTCCGCTAGGGGGCGGACTGACCGATATCCGGTCGGTTTCTGCCGAGGGTAATAGCCCTACAGAGGGACTTGCCTGCCTGCCCCCCGCTCCTAAACTTCGTCCTGGGCAGGCCAGCGGCCTGCCGAGCATGGAAGAAAGGGGGACAACCAGTAATGCTTTCATTCTTCCGTGACGACGAAGGCCAGGGTCTGGTCGAGTACGCCCTCATCATTGCAGTCATCGCCATCGCCGTCATCGTCGCGATGATCTTCCTCCGCGGTCAGCTCCAGAACATCTTCAGCAACATCGGCAACAACCTCACCTAGACCCGACGTCGTGACGCAAAAGAGCCCGGGCTTCGGCCCGGGCTCTTTTGTTCGTTATTGATACACTGAGGTCGGATCGGGGATCGACCTCCGATATCACGCACGCCGCAGGGGTTCCCTGCGCCGCCCACCAGGGCGGCGTCAGAACGTGCGGCGGAGGAACAAGGGAGAACCGCATTGGCCGTCGTCACCATGAAGCAGCTCCTGGAGTCGGGTGTCCATTTCGGTCACCAGGCCCGCCGGTGGAACCCGAAGATGAAGCGCTTCATCTTCATGGAGCGCAACGGGATCCACATCATCGACCTGCAGCAGACGCTCACCCGGGTCGAGGAGGCCTACGCGTTCATCCGCGAGCTCTCAGCCGACGGCGGTCAGGTGCTGTTCGTCGGCACGAAGAAGCAGGCCCAGGAGTCGATCGCCGAAGAGGCGAAGCGCGCCGGGATGCACTACGTGAACCAGCGCTGGCTCGGTGGCTTCCTCACGAACTTCGTCACCATCCAGAAACGGATCCACCGCCTGAACGAGCTCATCGAGCGGAAGGAGCGCGGTGACTTCCTCAGCATGCCCAAGAAGGACGCGCAGCGTCTGGAGGACGAGCTCCAGCATCTCGACCGGTACTTCCAGGGCGTGCGCGAGCTGAAGCGGCCGCCGAGCGCGCTGTTCGTCGTCGATCCGCACCGCGAGCACATCGCCGTCGAGGAGGCGCGCCGGCTCGAGATCCCGATCATCGCGATGGTCGACACGAATTGCGATCCCGATCTCATCGACGTGATCATCCCGGCGAACGACGACGCGATCCGCGCGGTGAAGCTTATCTGCCAGAAGATGGCTGACGCGATCATCGAGGGCCGGACCTCGCTCGAGTCCACCTCCAAGGAGGCGAGCCCGGAGGACATGGGCTACGCGCCGGAGACGGCTGCGGACGGCTTCGCCGAGGTCGGCGTGCCGCGCGCCAAGCGCACGCCGCGTGTGTACGAGCCCGAGGAAGACGAGTACCCGATCGGCGGTTATGAAGAAGAGGCCGTCGCGGACGCCGCCACCGGCGAGATCGCGGCTGCCAGCGACGTGGCGCTCGCCGTGCCTGCGGCGGACGCACCCGGTGTCACGGAGGAGAGGTAGTCATGACCACTGCGAACGACGTCGTCAGGCTGCGCGCTGAGACCGGCGCCGGCGTGATGGACAGCAAGAAGGCGCTCGTGGAGTCCAAGGGGGATTTCGCGAAGGCGAAGGCGATCCTGAAGGAGCGTGGGCTCGCGAAGGCCGCGAAGAAAGCCGACCGCGACGCAAGGGAAGGCGTTGTCGAGGCGTACGTCCACGGCGGCGGGAAGATCGGCGTCCTCGTCGAGCTGTCGAGCGAGACGGACTTCGTCGCCCGGAACCCGGAGTTCCGTGACCTCGCCAAAGCGATCGCGATGCAGGTCGCAGCGATGAACCCGAAGAAGGTCCATGTCGACGAGCTCACCGAGGATGAGGTCAAGCAGCTTGTCGAGGAGCATGGAGACAAGCAGAAGGCCCTCGAGACGGCGGTGCTACTGCATCAGCCGTACATCAAGGACCCGTCGAAGACGATCGGCGACCTCGTCACCGAATATGCCGCGAAGGTCGGCGAGAACGTGCGCGTGCGGCGGATCGTCCGCTTCCAGCTGGGCGACGCCGCGTGACCGCGGAGCCGAAGTACCACCGCGTCCTTCTGAAGCTCTCCGGTGAGGCGTTGCTCGGCGATCAGCCCTTCGGCATCTCGCCGGCGTACGTCGGCTACCTCGCGCAGGAGATCCGCAAGGTCCACACGCTCGGCGTTCAGGTCGGCGTGGTCGTCGGAGGCGGGAACTTCATGCGCGGAGCCGCGGTGGCCGAGCACGGCATCGACCGCGCGACCGCCGACTACATGGGGATGCTCGCGATGGTCATCAACGCGCTGGCGCTCCGCTCGCAGCTCGAGGCGGTTGGCGTCGAGACGCGCGTGCAGACCGCGCTCGCGGTGAACGAGGTGGCGGAGCCGTACATCCGGCTCAAAGCGATCAGCCACCTCGAGAAGGGCCGCGTGGTCATCTTCGCCGCGGGCACCGGCAACCCGTTCTTCACGAGCGACACGGCGGCGGCCCTGCGCTCCGCGGAGATCGACGCCGAGGTCATCCTCATGGGCAAGAACAAGGTCGACGGCGTGTACTCGAGCGACCCGCGGAAGGATGCGTCGGCGAAGAAGTACGACGACCTGCAGTACCGCGATCTGCTCGAGAAGCGCCTCACGGTCATGGACGCGACCGCTGCCGCGCTCGCCGAGGACCGGAAGATCCCAATCATCGTATTCAACGTCGACGAGCAGGATGCGATGGTGCGCGCCGTCCGTGGCGAGCACGTCGGCACCCTCGTGCACGCGGGGTAGGGCATGGCGCTCGAAGAGGTCCTCGCCCAGACCGAAGCGCGCATGAAGAAGGCGATCGACGCCCTCCGTAAGGACGCGCAGTCGGTGCGCACCGGCCGCGCGAGCCCATCGCTCGTGGAGATGCTCGAGGCGGACGCATACGGCACGCCGACGCCGCTGATCCAGCTCGCGGCCATCAGCGCCCCCGAGCCGCGGCTCATCGTGATCCAGCCGTGGGACAAGAGCCTCATCAAAGCCATCGAGAAGGCGATAATCGGTAGCTCCGAGCTCGGTCTCACCCCGAACAGCGACGGCACGCTCATCCGGCTGCAGATCCCGATGCTCACCGAGGAGCGCCGGAAGGATCTCGTGAAGCAGCTGCACAAGAAGGTCGAGGAGGGCCGCGTCGAGATTCGCGCCCTCCGCCGCCACGCGCAGGACGAGCTCCGGACGAAGTCGAAGGGCGCGGGCATCCCCGCAGACGACGAGAAGCGTCTCGAGGCGCAGCTGCAGAAGCTGACCGACCGCCACGTCCTCATGGCGGATGAGATCGGCGAGACCAAGGAGAAGGAGATCCTGGCGGTATAGGCGTGCCCGAGGACAGCGCGATCCCCCGGCACATTGCGATCGTCATGGACGGGAATCGGCGCTGGGCGCGCACGCGCCATCTGCCGGCGATTGCCGGTCATCGCCAGGGGGTCGAGACCATCCGCAGGACCGTGAAGGCCGCGCGCGATCGCGGTGTCGAATACGTGACGCTGTACAGCTTCTCCACCGAGAACTGGAAGCGCGACACCGACGAGGTCGGGTCGCTGATGAAGCTCCTCGAGGAGACGATCCGCCGCGAAACTCCGACGCTCGTGAAGGACGGCGTCCGCCTGCGCGTCATCGGCCGGCTCGCCGAACTCGGCGACGGCGTGCGGGGCGCGATCGACGAGGCGGCCCGGGCCACCGGCGCCGGCACGCGCGGCACAATGACCATCGCGTTCAACTACGGCGGCCGGGCCGAGATCGTCGACGCCGTAAAACGGGTCGTGGACGATGGTCTGTCGTCTGCGGCGGTGGACGAACCCGCGATCGCGACACGCCTCTACGCACCGGAGCATCCCGATCCGGACCTCCTCATCCGCACCGGCGGCGAGCTGCGTGTCTCGAACTTCCTCCTCTGGGAGGTCGCCTATGCGGAGATGTGGGCGACCGAGGTGCTCTGGCCCGACTTTGCGGTCGAGCACCTCGACCAAGCGCTCGCGTCATATGCCCGGCGCGAGCGGCGGTTCGGCCGCTGATGCGGCCGGCGCGGCCCCGGCTCCGGACCGCGTTCGTCTACGGCGCGGTCGTCCTCGCCGCGGTGCTGGCGCCGCCGATCGTCTTTGCGCTCCTCGCCGCGGTCCTGCTCGTGCTCGGCGGCAGGGAGATCGTCCGGCTCTGCGGCGACGACGCGCGCCTCTTCGCGCTCGCGTCGCTGGGCCTGGTCGCTGGCCTGTTCGCGCTGGTCGTGCTGCGCGATGCGGGGCCCGCCTTCGTGCATCACGCCGCCGCCGGCGAGCTGCCGGTCTGGCTGCTCCTCGCGATCCTGCCGACCTGGGCCGCCGATATCGTCGCCTACGCTGCCGGCACGCGCTGGGGTCGTCGGCGGATCGCGCCGCACCTGAGCCCCGGCAAGACCTGGGAGGGGACGATCGCCGGATTCGGGGCTGCCGCGATCACCGTGCTCGGCGTCGCCGCGCTGTTCGGCCTGCCGCGCCTCCCGAGCGCGCTCGCCGCGGTCGCGATCGGGCCGGTCGGGCTGCTTGGGGACCTCGCCGAATCGGCGCTGAAGCGCCGGGCGGGCGTCAAGGATTCGGGCACGCTCCTGCCCGGGCATGGCGGCGTGCTCGATCGGATTGACAGCCTCCTCGCGGCGGGTGTGCTCGTGAGCCTGCTGCTGTGGCTCGCCGAGCGTCTGGGATGATGGGTCGATGAACGGCCCGATACGTGTCGCGATCCTCGGCGCGACCGGCTCGATCGGGCGTCAGGCGCTTGAGGTCGTCGCGGCGCACCCGGATCGCCTTCGGGTCACCGCGCTCTCGGCGAACACGCGCGTCGACAAGGTGCGCGCCCTCGCCCTGTCTTTGGGCGTGCGGCATGTCGCGACCGGCGCCGAGGACTTGGGCGCGCTGGTGGAGCGTGACGACGTGGATCTCGTCCTGGTCGCGACCCCGGGGATCGCCGGGCTCGTGCCGACCCTCGCCGCGCTCCGCGCCGGCAAGGATGTCGCGCTCGCGAATAAGGAGGTCCTCGTCGTCGCCGGTCACCTCGTGCGGGCGCTCGCGGGCGGGGCGGGGAAGCATTTACGGCCCGTCGACAGCGAGCACTGCGCGCTCTGGCAATGCCTCGCTGGCGCCGATCCGAGCTCGGTCCGACGCGTGGCGCTCACGGCGTCGGGCGGCCCGTTCCGCGAGCGCGCACCCGCGACGTTCGGCTCGATCACGGCGGAGGAGGCGCTGCGCCACCCCACCTGGCGCATGGGGCCCAAGGTTACGATCGACTCGGCCACGCTGGCCAACAAGGGCTACGAGGTCGTGGAGGCGCACTGGCTCTACGGCATCGCCTATGACCGCATCGACGTCGTGCTCCACCCGGAGAGCGTCGTGCACGCCATGGTCGAGTTCGCCGACGGTAGTGTGAAGGCCCAGCTCGCCGAGCCCGATATGCGCCTGCCGATCCAGCACGCTCTCCTCTGGGAGCACGTCCCGTCGCCGGCCCCGCGTCTCGACTGGACGCGCGCGCGCGCGCTGCACTTCGGGCCGATCGACACGGCGCGCTACCCGTGCCTGGACATCGTCCTCGAAACGGCGCGCGCCGGTGATCAGGGTGCCATGGCCGGACTCTCCGCGGCCGACGAGATCGCGGTCGCGCGGTTCCTGGCCGGCGAGATCGCGTTCACCGACATCGCCGCGGAGCTGCGTCGTGGCGCGGCGCTCGGCGCCGGTGCGGGCGGAGCGCCGGATCTCGAGACGATCCTTGCGATCGATGCCCGTGTGCGGCGCGAGCTGCAGCCGGCAGGTACCCGCGCATGACCGGCATCCTCTCGATCTTCACGGACCTGCGGACGCTCGTCCTGTTCGTCATCACCTTCACGCTCATCGTTGCCGTTCACGAGTTCGGGCACTTCGCGACCGCGCGCCTGCTCGGCATGAAGGTGCTCGAGTTCGCCTTCGGCTTTCCGCCTCGCGCGTTCAGCATCGTGCGCGGCGAGACCCGGTACAGCGTGAACTGGATCCCGTTCGGCGGGTTCGTCCGCATCCTCGGCCAGGATGACTTCTCGATCCGCCAGGAAGGCGAGGGCGATCCGCGCTCCTTCCCGTCCAAGCCATGGTGGGCCCAGGCGATCGTGCTCGCGGCGGGCGTCGTGATGAACTTCGTCCTGGCGCTCGTGATCCTCACGATCGCCTTCGCCACCGGCACGACCGCGCCGAACGGTGATGTTCGCGTGTTCGCGGTGAGCGGCGGCTCGCCCGCGCAGGTCGCCGGTGTCCACGTCGGCGACCTCGTGAAGGACGTCGACGGGACCGAGATCCACACCGCCCGTGCGATGGTCAACCTCACGAACCGGGCAGCCGCGAAGAGCCAGGAGATCGCGATCGAGCTCGAGCGCGATGGCAGGCCGTTCACGATCAAGGCGGTCCCGCGCTCCGAGCCGCCGCAGGGCGAGGGTCCGCTCGGCGTGCAGCTTGAAGAAGTCCAGGCAGCGGTGAGCATGGGGATCCCCCAGGCGTTCGCGCAGGCGGCCGGCCTGACCGGTGACGTCGTGACTCAGATCGTCGAGCTGCCAGCCCAGCTCTTCGCGCAGCGGAGCGCGACGAATCCCGGCCCGCCGGCCGTCGGTGGGCCGATCGAGATCTTCCGGGTGACCGGCCAAGTCGCGCAGTTCGGCATCCCGACGTTCCTGAAGCTCGTCGGCGTCCTGTCGGTGAACCTCGGCGTCATCAACATCGTGCCGTTCCCTGGTCTCGACGGAGGCCGGCTCTTCTTCGTCCTCCTCGGCGCGCTATTCCGCAGGCGGGTCCCACCGAAGATCGAGGCGGTGATCCACGGCGTCGGCTTCGCGCTGCTGCTCCTCCTGCTCGTCTTCGTCAGCATCTCGGACGTTCGCCGCGCGATCGGCGGTTAGCGGCCAACGACGCATTCCAGCGCGCGCGTCTGGCTAGGCTGACCGGCGGATGAGCTCCGTCATCGACGTGCGCGAGCTGCGCAAGATGTTCCACGTGTCCGAGCGCGAAGAGGGCCTCGGCGCGACCGTGCGCGCGCTCGTCCGACGTCGCTACCGAGACGTGCCCGCCGTCGCCGGCATCTCGTTCTCGATCGAGCCGGGCGAGGTCGTCGGCTTCCTTGGCCCGAACGGGGCGGGGAAGACGACCACGCTGAAGGCGCTCTCGGGCCTGCTCCACCCGACGGGTGGTGAGGCGCGCGTCCTCGGTTTCGTCCCGTGGCGGCGTGAGAACGAGTATCTGCGGCAGATGACGCTGCTCATGGGCAACCGCAGCCAGCTCGTCTGGGACATCCCGGCGTCGGACTCATTCCGCGTCCTGCAGGAGATCTACAAGATTCCCGAGGACCAGTATCGTCGCGCGCTCGATGAACTCGTCGCCCTCCTCGATCTCGCCCCGCTCCTGCACAAGCCGGTCCGCAGCCTCAGCCTCGGCGAACGGATGAAGGTGGAGTTCGCGGCGGGCCTACTGCACTCGCCGAAGGTCGCGTTCCTCGATGAGCCGACCATCGGGCTCGACGTGTCCATGCAGGCGCGGATCCGCCGATTCATCGCCGAGCACAACCGGCGGACCGGCGCGACCATCCTCCTCACCAGCCACTACATGGCTGACGTCGTGGCCCTCTGCAAGCGCGTCATCGTCATCCACCACGGCGTGTTGCTCTACGACGGCGATCTCGCGGCGCTTGCGTCGCGCATGGCGCCCTACAAGGTGATCGGGGTCACGCTGCGCGACGGCTCCGAGGCGGACGGCCTCGCGGCGTACGGCGACATCCAGTCGCGCGATGAAGCGCGCGTGACCCTCCACGTCCCGCGGGATGCCGCGCCCGAACGGGCGGCGCGACTCGTCAACGATCTCGGCGAGCGGCTGATCGACATCTCGGTCGGTGATCCTGCGATCGAGGACGTCATCGACCGGGTCTTCACCACGGAGGCCACATCGTGATCGCCACCTACCGGACCTTGCTGGTCGCGCAGTTCCAGCAGGCCTCGCAATACCGGGTGTCGATGTTCCTCTACCTGCTGTTCTCGCTCATCCGGCCGATCATCTTCCTCGCGGCCTGGACCGCCGTCGCCGCCGCGCGCGGCGGATCGGTCGGTGGCTTCTCGGCCGCTGACTTCGCCGGTTATTACGTGTGCATGGCCCTGGTGCTCCACTTCACGACCGCCTGGAACGCCTACGAGTTCGAGTTCGAGGTCGCGCAGGGTCGGCTGTCGCCGAAGCTGCTCCGCCCGCTCCACCCGCTCCATTACTCGGTCGTCGAGAACATCACCTGGAAGTTCTTCACCGCATTCGGTCTTGTGCCCGCGCTGGCGTTCGTGGCGATCACGTTCCAGGCGCGCTTTGAGACGCAATGGTGGAACGTCGCATTGTTCGTCCCGAGCCTGCTGCTCGCGGCCGCCATCAGGTTCTTTCTCGGCTGGATCGTCGCGACCGCGGCCTTTTGGACCACGAGGGTGAATGCGGCCGTGACGCTATTCGACCGGATCATGTTCATTTTCGCAGGGCAGATCGCCCCGCTCGCGCTGATGCCGGGGATCCTGCAGTCGATCGCGTACGTGCTGCCGTTCGGCTACATCATCGGCGTCCCGACCGACATCCTCCGCGGTGGGGCGACGCTCGACCAGGCGCTGCTGTGGATGGGGGGCCAGGTCTTCTGGCTGATCGTGTCGTACGCCGGCCTGCAGCTGATCTGGCGCGCGGGCGTGCGGCAGTACTCGGCGGTCGGCGCGTGATCGGACGCTACGCTCGGTTGCTCTTGGTCTTCGCGAAGGTCGAGACCCAGTACGAGCTCGAGTACCGGACGAACCTCATCTTCAGCGTGTTGCAGCAGGCGATGATCATGGTGACGAGCATCGGCGCGATGCTCATCCTGTTCAGCTACACGACCACGCTGAACGGCTGGTCCTTGGCCGAAATGCTCGTGCTGCTCGGCGTCTTCTACATCGTGCAGGGGATCGGCGATACGTTGTTCGGCCCGAGCTTCGAGCGGCTGCTCGAGCACATCCGTCTCGGCACGCTCGACTTCACGCTGCTCAAACCGGCAAACGGGCAGTTCCTCGTCAGCACCCGGCACGTGAAGCTCCGCAATAGCGCCCAGCTCGTGCTCGGCCTCGTCGTGCTGGGCATCGGCATTTCGCGTTTGGAGAGCGCGCTCAGCGCAGCGCAGGTCGCCGGGTTCATCGTCGCCCTCGGCTGCGGCTTCGCGCTGATGTACTCGTTGCTCCTCGTCCTGTCGACGCTCGCGTTCTGGTTCGTACGCGTCGAGAACCTGCTCGTGATCTACGGCGCCTTCGTCGACGCGTCGCGGTTCCCGGTGGATATCTACCCCGGGTGGCTGCGGGTCACCTTGTCATCGGTCGCGCCGGTCGGCATCGCGGTGACCGTGCCCGCCCAGGCGCTCGCCGGACGCGTTGACGCCCTCGGGATCGCAGCGCTTGCCCTGGCCGCCACGCTGGCGTGGGTACTCAGCGCCTGGTTCTGGCGCCGCGGCCTGCGTTCGTACACCGGGGCGAGCGCCTGAGGCTGGTCCGGCAGGGGCAGGGCTCGCGTACCCTTAGGTAGAGATGCAGGCTCCGATGACCGTCGATCTGAACCTCCCGGCCGACCGGGTCGGGCCCCGCCCCCGGCGAGCGAGCAAGCGGGTCTGGGTCGGCGGCGTCCCGATCGGCGATGGGGCGCCGATCGCCGTGCAGAGCATGTGCACGACCCTCACCCACGACATCGCGGCGACCATCCGCCAGATCGAGCAGCTGCAAGAGGTGGGTTGCGAGATCGTCCGCGTGGCCGTGCCGGACAAGCGCGCCGGCGAGGCCCTGAAGGAGCTCGTCCGGCGGAGCATCCTGCCGGTCGTCGCCGACATCCACTTTGACTACAAGCTGGCGCTCATGGCCCTTGACGCCAAGGTCCACAAGCTCCGCCTGAACCCGGGCAACATCCACAACAAGGATGGCGTCCGCGAGGTCGTAAAGCGGGCGAAAGAGCAGGGGACGCCGATCCGCATCGGCGTGAACTTCGGCTCGATCCCGGACAAGCTGCCCGGCGAGCTCCGCGACGACGCGCAGCGGATGGTGGACCTCGCGATGAGCGAAGTCCGGATCCTAGAGGAGCTCGACTTCACCGACGTCGTCATCAGCGTGAAGGCGTTCGAGGTCCCGAAGATGATCGCGGCGTACCGCCGCCTGGCGAAGCTCGTGCCGTACCCCCTGCACCTGGGCGTCACCGAGTCCGGCACGCTCGTGTCCGGATCGATCCGGTCGACGGCCGGGATGAGCGTTCTCCTCTACGAGGGCATCGGCGACACGATCCGCGTCTCGCTGTCCGAGGACCCGGTGCGCGAGGTCACCGCGGCGTTCGACCTGCTGAAGTCGCTCGAACTGCGCGACAAGGGCCTGACCCTCGTCGCGTGTCCGTCGTGCGGCCGCGCGGACATTGATCTCATTCCGCTCGCGAAGGTGGCCGAGGAGCGGTTGCGGGCACTGCCGGTGCCGATGAAGATCGCGGTCATGGGATGCGAAGTGAATGGCCCCGGCGAGGCAAAGGACGCCGACGTCGGGATCGCAGGCGGAGTGGGGAAGGGCGCGATCTTCCGCAAGGGGAAGGTCGTTGGCGTCTATCCGGAGGCCGAGCTCATGGATGCGCTGCTTGCCGAGATCGATAAAATCCTCGTCGAGAACGGCAAGGAGCCGTACTCACAGAAAGCGCCGAAGCTCTCGCACGGCGGTCAGCTGACACCCGGCCGATCGGTCCCCGCCGGCACGCGCACCTAGCCCACAATGCCTGAGCGGATGAGCAGCGTCGTCGAGCCGCCGAGCGGCGTCATCCACATCCGGCGTGCGACGATCGCCGACGTCGACTTCCGCAAAGTGACGTTCTCCCGTTTCACGCCGGATGCGTGCGTGTTCGTGCACTGCGACTTCCGGGGCATCGTCTTCGATCGCAAGTGGCAGCCGCTCTTCAGCAGCCCCGTCCAGAGCGTGTTCCGCGAGTGCCGTTTCGACGAGGCGGACCTCTCGAAGGCCGATCCGGGTCAGACCCGGTTCGAGGCCTGCACGTTCGTCGATTCGCATCTCGACAAGTGGCAGGCGACCTGCGCCGAGTTCATCGACTGCCACTTCGCCGGACCGATCACGAAATGCCGCTTCTACGGCAGGCCCTGGGGGCTGGCCGCGCAGCATCTCGATCCGCGGCGCTCCACGAATGATTTCAAGGACAACGACTTCCGCGGGGCCGATCTGATCGAGACCGTGTTCATCCAGGGCATCCATTTCGAGGAGCAGCAGTGGCCCGACGGACCGGAGTGGATCCGGGTCGACAGATTCCATCAGCGCTCCCAGCGCGTGCGCGCGGCCGTCATGCGGTGGCGTGACGCGGAGCAGCGGCAGGACGCGCTGGACATGCTCGTCCAGCTGCAGACGATGTACGGCGAGCAGACCGAGCTCGTGAGCCGTCGCGTCGATCCGCGATCAACATTCTCAGCAGAGGCACAGGCGCGCCTCTGGGACGCGTTCGCGATCGCGCTCCAGTCGCTGTGAGCAGGTCGCGCGTACCATTCGCGGGCGCGCCGCGTTCATTTCAGGACGAGGCACCGCTGAAGAGGGGAGCACACAGCCATGCAGGATCGTAGTCATCAGGCCGTTGGCGAAGGCGCGCTGAACGCGCTCCTGGGTCGCGGCTCGGAATTCGACGGCAAACTCAACTTCGAAGGGACCGTCCGCATCGACGGCACCTTCACCGGCGAGATCACGACGAACGACATGCTCGTCATCGGCGAGGGGGCCAAGGTCGCCGCCGACATCACCTGCGGCTCCGTCGTCGTGAACGGCGAGGTCACCGGCAACATCAAGGCGAGCGAGTCCGTGGAGCTGCACAAGCCCGCCCGTGTGAAGGGCGACATCACGACGCCGTCGCTGGTGGTCGATAAGGGCGTGGTCTTCGACGGCAGCTCGAAGATGGATAGCGCTGGCTCGAACCTCGTCACCCTGAGCCGCCGCGAGGGCGCGAGCGAGAGCTAGCCGCTAGCGGTCGGACTTCCGGCCGCCTACCAACGCGTCGCCGTGGCGGAGCTCGTGCTCGAGACGGAGCTCGTCCCTCTCGCGCTTCCCGTGGTGCGGGCAGTGCTCCCAGCGGCAGCGGTGCGCGGGGCTGCCACAGGATCGCGATCCCGAGAGCGGTGATCACAGCGAGCTCCGCGACGAGCTGAGCCGTCAGCTGGTCAGGCATCTGGCTCATAACGACGGTCCCGCCTTGCGCAAAGCCTGCCAGTCCGCTTTTCACCGACAATGCGAGGCGATGCGCCAATCCACCCTCTTCGGCCGCACGCTCCGGGAGGCGCCTGCCGAGGCGCAGACCGTCAGTCACCAGCTCGTGCTGCGCGCTGCCCTCGCCCGGCCGCTCGCGACGGGCCTCTACACGCTACTGCCGCTCGGGTACCGAGTCGCCCGGAAAATCGAACAGATCGTCCGCGACGAGATCGACCGGATCGGCGGCCAGGAGATGAAGATCCCGATCATCATCCCCGCCGAGTACATGCAGGAGACCGGCCGGTGGGACGCCCTCGAGCCGAACGCGTTCCGCACGAAGGATCACAGCGGCCGTGACTACATGATCCCGTACACCCACGAGGAGCTATTCACCCACCACGCGCGCAACGAGGTGGTGTCCTATCGCCAGCTCCCGCTCATCGCTTACCACTTCCAGGCGAAGGGTCGCGACGAGGAGCGCTCGCGCGGCGGACTCCTGCGGGTCCGCGAATTCGTGATGAAGGATTCGTACTCGTACGACCTGGACGCAGCGGGCATGGAGAAGGCGTACCGAGCGCACTTCGAGGCGTACGTCCGCATCTATCGGCGGCTCGGGATCCGGGCCCACGCGGTCGAGTCCGACACCGGCGCCATGGGCGGCGACGTCGCGCATGAATTCCAGGTCCTCACCGACGAGGGCGAGGACACGCTCGTGTTCTGCACGACCTGCGACTACAAGGCGAACCTCGAGCGGGCGACCCGGCGGCTCCCCGAGCCTGCACCGGCGGTCGGCGTGCCGGCGCGCGAGCAGATCGAGACGCCGGGCCTCACGACAATCGAGCAGCTCCAGCGCTCGCTCGGTCTACCGGCGTCGGCGTTCCTGAAGACGCTCCTCCTCCGTACGAGCGACGGCAAGGTCATCGCCGTAGTCCTCCCCGGCGACCGCGAGCTCAACCACGCGAAGCTTCGCAAGCGCCTCGGCGGCCGCGCGTTCGCCTTCGCGAGCGATGCCGATTTCGCCGCGTCCAGAACGGTCCCCGGGTTCGTCGGGCCGATCGTCCCTTCCGGAGGGCTCATCGTCGACGCGTCGGTCGAGCCGCGCGGCTACGTCGCCGGCGCGAACGTGAAGGACCGTCACGTCAAGAACCTCCTGCCGGGACGCGACCTCCCGTCCTTCGAGCGGCTCGATGTCCATGACGTCCATGACGGCGACGCGTGCCCGAGCTGCGGTGGGCGCCTGGCCGCGCATCGTGGCGTCGAGGTGGGGAACATCTTCAAGTTCGGCACCTACTACTCGGACAAGATGCACGCGACCTACCTCGCCGAGGACGGCACCCGAAAGCCGATGTACATGTGCTCGTACGGCATCGGGATCGGGCGGAACCTGCAGACGATCATCATCGAGAACCACGATGACAAGGGAATCGTCTGGCCGATCTCCGTCGCGCCGTTCGAGGTTCACGTCATCGCGCTGCCGATGAACGACGACGCCGTTCGGGCCGCCGCCGAGGGTCTCGTTGCGGATCTCGAGTCGCGGGGCATCGAGGTTCTCTACGACGACCGCAACGATTCGGCCGGCGTGAAATTCGCCGATGCCGATCTCATCGGCATCCCGTTCCGCGTCGCGGTGAGCCGCCGCTCGCTCGGATCGGCGAGCGTCGAGCTCAAAGCGCGCGCGGCGACTGAGCTCGAGCTCGTCCCAAAGGATGTCGCCGCCGAGCGCATCGTCGGGATCGTGCATCGCGCGCGCGAGGCGGCCCGCTTCTCATGAGCGCGGAGCGTCCGGTCGCGCCGGTGGCGCGGGATGAAGAGCATGCGCTCGAGACGACGCTTCGGCCCCGCGGCCTCGCCGACGACGAGTATATCAATCAGGACAAGGTCAAGGCCAACCTCCGGATCCTCATCCAGGCGGCGATGCAACGGCGCGAGGCGCTCGAACACGTCGCGCTCTACGGTCCGCCCGGCGTCGGGAAGACCTCGCTCGCGAACGTGATCGCGCACGAGCTCGGGGTGCAGATCCGGATTACGAGCGGTCCGGCGATGGAGCGCGCCGGCGATCTCGCGGCGATCCTCACCAATCTCGAGCCCGGCAGCATGTTGTTCGTCGACGAGATCCACCGGTTACCGCGGATCGTCGAGGAGGTGCTCTATCCGGCGATGGAGGACTTCCATCTCGACATCGTGCTCGGCAAAGGGCCGGGGGCGCGGACCTTGCGCCTGCCGGTACCGCCCTTCACGCTCGTCGGCGCGACGACGCGGATCGGACGCCTATCGTCGCCGCTCCGCGACCGCTTCGGCGCGACGTACCGCCTCGACCTCTTCACGCCGGAGTCGCTCGAGCGGGTGGTGCATCGCTCCGCCCGTATCCTCGGTGTATCGATCGAGCCGGCGGCCGCGACCGAGATCGCGCGCCGCTCGCGCGGGACCCCGCGGATCGCCAACCGGTGGCTGAAGCGGGTGCGTGACTTCGCGCAGGTGCGCCACGACGGCGTCGTGACGCTGGCGGTCGCGCAGGAGGCCCTGCTTGCGCTTGAAGTGGACGAGGCCGGGCTCGACGCGGTGGACCGGATGCTCCTCTTGGCGATCGTCGAGAAGTTCTCCGGCGGCCCCGTGGGTCTCGAGACCCTCGCCGCCGCGATCAGCGAGGATACCGAGACGATCGAGGACGTCTACGAGCCGTACCTGCTCCAGGAGGGGTATCTGCAGCGGACGCCCCGGGGCCGGATCGCGACCGAGCGGGCCTACCGCCATCTTGGCCAGGTCGCGCCGCAGCGGGTGACGCTCTGGGAAGACGGCGTGCGACAATGAGGTGGTGACAGAAGAGAAGTCGCAGGCCACGAGCGCGAACATCGATCTCGACCCGATCGTCTCGGACGTCGCGAAGCAGGAGAAGGTCCTGAACGCGCTTCAGGCGGTGCTCGACCCTGAGATCGGCCTCTCGGTGATCGACCTCGACCTGATCCGCGAGGTGACCTTCAGCGGCGAAGAGGCGGAAGTGAAGATGGTGCTGACGACGCCGTTCTGCCCCTACGGCCCGATGCTCATCAACCAGATCCAGACGGTGTCAGAGCAGGCGGCGGAGATGCCAGTGAAGGTCACGGTGCTCCCGGACAAGTGGGAAGCGCCGCCATGGCTGCGCTGAGCTAGCGCTCCGGCTGACGCGCTGGGGTCAGCCGGGCAGACCGCGCACTCGGTTCCACGGCGCGCGACAGCACGAACAGTGTGTCCGACAGCCGGTTGAGCCATGCGAGCAGGTGCTCTCCCTCCACCAAGCCCGCATCCGCCAGCGCGACAACACGCCGCTCGGCCCGCCGGGCGACGGCCCGGGCCAGGTCGAGCCGCGCCGAGAGCTCGTCTTCGCCGGGGATCACGAAGGCGCCGGCGATGTCCACCGTCGCGCGGAGCGCCGCCCCGCGCTCGTCGAGCGCCGCGACCGCTGTCGCATCTACGCGCTGCTGCAGCCGCGATCGTTGCGATGTGGGCGTGCCGACCTCCGACATCACGACGTACAGACCGCGCTGGAGCTCAAGCAGCGTCTCCTCGACCGTCCCGGTCGCGATGGCCCGGGCCACGCCGATCGCCGCCTGCGTCTCGTCGAGGTCACCGAGCGCTTCGACGCGCGGGTCGGTCTTGCGGATCCGGCCCGGACCGAAGAGCGACGTGTCGCCGCCGTCGCCGGCCTTCGTTGTCACGCGCGCGCGGTGCCGCTGATCGGACATTCTGGCAAGCATACGGACGCATGTGCGCTGCTATGCTCGACCCGATTTCCGGCCGCGTCGCCGGTCGCGCGAGGAGGGTCAACGTGCCGCAAGGCGGTGGGGACTCTGGTCAGAAGAAGGCCAAGAAGAAGTCCAAAGAGCAGCTCGAGAGACAGCTGAAGCGGGGCCCGGGGGCTCCGGTGGCGCCGATGACGTTCGAGGTCATCAAGCCCAAGCGCAAGGAGAAGTTCTAGCGGTGGCGGCGCCGGGCAAGCCCGTGCCGTTGTCATCCGAGGGGTCGAAGAGAGTGAGCGAGAAGACCAAGGCGATCGATGCGGCCATCCTCCAGATCGAGAAGCAGTTCGGGAAGGGTTCGATCATGAAGCTCGGCGATCACGCCGGGGAGAAGGTCGACAGCATCCCGAGCGGCTCCCTCGCGCTCGATTTGGCGCTCGGGGTCGGCGGGTACCCCCGCGGCCGGGTCGTCGAGATCTACGGCCCGGAGGCCGGCGGCAAGACGACGCTCGCGCTCCACGCGGTCGCGGGGGTTCAGCGGAGCGGCGGCACCGCGGCGTTCATCGACGCCGAGCACGCGCTCGACGCGAGCTGGGCACGGATCTGCGGCGTGAACACCGACGAGCTCCTCATCTCGCAGCCCGACAACGGCGAGCAGGCGCTCGAGATCGCGGACACCCTCGTCCGCAGCGGCGCGGTGGACCTCGTGGTCATCGACTCGGTCGCGGCGCTCGTGCCGAAGGCCGAGATCGAGGGCGAGATGGGGGATTCCCACATGGGCCTCCAGGCGCGGCTGATGAGCCAGGCCCTACGCAAGATCACCGGCACCGTCTCGAAGACGAAGACGACGGTGATCTTCATCAACCAGCTCCGCGAGAAGATCGGAGTGATGTTCGGAAACCCAGAAACGACCACCGGCGGGAAGGCGCTGAAGTTCTACGCGTCGGTCCGCCTCGACGTCCGGCCAATCGAGCAGATCAAGAACGGGACGGAGGTTATCGGTCGTCGCGTGCGCGTCAAGGTCGTGAAGAACAAGGTCGCTCCGCCATTCCGCCTCGCCGAGCTCGAGATCCTCGCGACCGAAGGCATCTCGCGCGAGGGCGGCCTGGTGGATATGGGGTTGCTCAGCGGCGTCGTGAGCAAGTACGGCGCGTGGTTCAACTATGGCGAGCAGCGCCTCGGACAGGGCCGTGAGAACGCGAAGCAGTACCTGCGCGATCACCCAGACGTCGCCGCCGAGCTCGAGGGCAAGGTGCGCGAGAGCTCCGGCGTGGCCTTGCCGGCCGGCGGCCCGGATGAGGAGAGCTAGCCGGCCCGCACGCGACGCGCCGCCCGTGGGAGAGGCGTATGACGCCGCGGTCCGCTACCTGGGTCCGCGTCCGCGCAGCGTCGCCGAGATCAGGCGCCATCTCCGCACGAAGCGCTTTGACGACCATGCACAGGAGAAGGCGATCGACGCGCTCCGCGCCCGGGGCTACATCGATGACGAAGCGTTCGCCCGCTACTGGGTGGATCAACGCGCGCGGTTTCGTCCGAAGGGCGACCGCGCGCTCGTGAGCGAGCTGATGACGAAGGGGGTCGCCCGCGAGACGATCGACGTCATCCTCGGCGAAGCGGAGCCGGAGGCGGAAGTGAAGCGGGCGCGACGCGTGATCGCGCGATCGCTCGCGCGCTGGCTCACGCTCGACGAGCCGCATCGGAAGCGCAAGATCCACCGGTACCTCGCCGCCAGGGGCTTCTCCTATGACGTGATCGAGGATGTGATGGCCCGGCCCGAGAGCGAGGGCGGACCGTGATGGCAGCGCCGGTCGCGCTCTTCGCTCGACCGGCCGTCCGGCTCGTGCTGACGAGCGCCGCGCTGCTCTTCACGGAGCTCGCCCTCCTGCGCTGGGTGCCGGCGAACGTCGTCTTTGTCGGCTTCTTCTCGAACTATCTGCTTATGGCGAGCTTCCTCGGCATCGGGCTCGGGATCCTCCTCGGCCGCCGCTTCGGCGACGCGCGATGGTCGCCGTTCGCCGCCTTGCTTGCCGCGACCATCGCCTTCGTCCTGAACGCTCAGCTGAACGTACAGCTGCGGTCCGAGGACGAGATCTTCTTCGGCCTGTTCGAGAACCGGAACGGGCTCGCGAACTTCCTCGTGCTTCCGCTCGTTTTCGTGCTCGTGACGGCGATCATGGCGGCGCTCGCGTTGCCGCTCGGCCGGCTGCTGCGGGCCACGTCCCCGCTGCGGGCGTATGCCCTGGACATCACGGGCTCGCTCGCAGGCATCGTCCTCTTCGTCGGACTGTCCGCGCTTAGCACGCCCCCGGCGGTCTGGTTCGCCGCTCTCGCCCTGCTGCTGCTGCTGCTGGCACTCGGCCGCGGCCTTACACGCGGATCGGTGGTGAACGGCGCCCTCCTCGTCGGAGTCGTCGGGATGAACCTCATCGCCGCGGGTCCGACGGAGCGGTGGTCCCCGTATTACCGGATCACGCTGAACACCTCGCCCGCGGGCGAGGAGACGATCGACGTGAACGGCATCCCGCACCAGACCATGCATGCCGCGGACACGGCTATCAATGGTGATCCGTCGTTCTACGAGCAGGTCTTCCGCTGGTTCCCGTCGCGGCGCTTTGCCCGCGCGCTCATCGTCGGCGCGGGGAGCGGGAGCGACGTTGCCGTTGCGCTCGCCCGCGGCGTCGAGCGCGTCGATGCCGTCGAGATCGATCCCGGCATCCTCGCGATCGGGGCGTCGCGGCATCCCGACCACCCCTACGACGATCGGCGCGTGCGGGCGTTCGTCAACGACGGGCGGGCCTTCTTGCGGACGAGCACGGACCGCTATGACCTCATTGTGTTCGCGCTTCCTGATTCGCTGGTCCTGATGAGTCCGAACGCGAACCTGCGGCTCGAGTCTTTCCTCTTCACCGACGAGGCGTTCCAGAGCGTCAAAGACCACCTCACGCCGGACGGCGTGTTCGTTCTCTACAACTACTACCGCGAGCCCTGGCTGCTCGCGAAGATCGGTTCGATGCTGGAGCAGACCTACGGGGCGCCGCCGCTGGTGCGGACGTTCCCCGAGTTCGGGTACGGCACAGGGGCTGTGCTCGCGGGCCGCACGCCTGAAGCGATCGCGCTCGGACCAGCCGCGGTTGGATCCGGGGAGCTGGACCTGTCGAACGCCCCGGCCCCCGCGACCGATGATTGGCCGCTCCTGTATCTGCGCGCGCGGGGCATCGCGTCGCATTACTTCGTGATGATCGCGTTCATACTGCTGGTGGCAGGATTCAGCACGTTCCGCGCGACCCGCATCGCGGGCATCTCGCTGCGCGCCTTCAGCCCGCACTTCTTCCTGCTCGGAGCGGCATTCCTGCTGCTCGAGACGCGCAGCCTCGTCACGTTCGGGCTGCTGTTCGGGACGACGTGGATCGTCAACGCGCTCGTGTTCTTCGCGATCCTGCTGAGCGTGCTCGCGGCGATCGGCGTCAACGCATGGCGCGCCCCCCGTCCGCGGCTGCTGTATTCGGGTCTTGCGGTGGCGCTGCTCGTCGCCTATCTGTTGCCGCCATCGGCGCTGTTGCTGGATCCTCCCGGGCTCCGCTATCTCGTCGCCACCATCGTCGCGTTTGCGCCGGTGTTCTTCGCGAACCTTGTCTTCAGCTCCTCATTCCGCGACACGAAGGTCGCGGACATGGCGTTCGCGTCGAATCTGCTGGGGGCGATGGTCGGCGGGGTGATCGAGTATGGCGCGCTTATCACGGGATACCAGGCGCTCCTGCTCGTCGTTGCGCTGCTCTATGCGGCGGCCTACCTGTTCGGCGCGCGCTTCCGGGTCTTCGCCGACCGTGAGCTCGTCGGGCGCGGAGACTTGGTCCGATCCTCGATCTCCCAGGCGTGATCGAGTACGTGCCACGCGATGCGCCGCGCGGCGTACGGGACCGGCCAGCCCGTGTCATGGTCTGCATTCGCCGTTGACGCGCGGAGCGCGCCCAGGATCGCGGCGCGTCGCGCGGCCGTCGTTTCGGCACCGAGCTTCAGCCCGAGCTTTCGCGCATAGGCGAGCTCCGCCTCCGCGACGTGCCGGACGACGGCGCCGCGATCGCGGCCACCGCCGCGCGGACCCTTGCGGAGCGATGGCGGGGCCGCGGCGGCCACCTCGTCGAGGACGGTCCACGACGCCGCCACGAGGCGGGCGAGCCGGTCCGCGTTGGTCCGCGATGGTCCGCGAGAGCGGTGCCCGGTCCGCCGCCGGCGCCGCGCCGGGCGCACCGAAGTCAGTGGTCGCGGAGCCGCTGATGCGTTCGGTGGCGTCCCAGGTCCATTCTTCCGGGGCTTCTCGGATCGGGAACGGAACGCCCGCCGCCGCTGCGACCGCGGCGTAGCGGGGCGCGGATGCGGCGAGGGCCGCGAGTGCCGCATCGGCGTCCCGTCCGGAGCGGCACCAGCCGGGCCACTCGAACGCGCACGCGAACACGCGCTTCACGCCCGATTCGAGATACACCGGGGTGCCGGCGGCCGCCGGCCTCTTCGTCGTGGTCACAGTGCTATTCTCGGCGCACTTAAACACTGTGAACTCTCGGCATCCGGGGCACGCCGCTCCGGGAGCCGCTTCCGCGACACGGGGGCCTGCGCGCTCACAACGGCGCCGGATTCGCGTACGCGGGACACGGAAAGGATTCTGGGCATGCCCGACACCTTTGTCGTTGGGCTCATCGTCTTCGTCGTCGCGGTCCCGATCGGCTTCGCGATCGCGCTGCTCGTGCGCCGCAGTATCGCCCTCTCAGGCGAAACGACCGCGCGCGCGAGCGCCGACCGGCTGCTCGCCGAGGCACGGACCAAGCAGAAAGAGATCATCCTCGACGCTAAGGACGAGGCCCTCAAGGTCGCCAAAGGGGCGGAAGTCGAGAACCGGGAGCGCCGCGCCGAGCTCCAGCGGTACGAGTCCCGGCTGGACAAGAAGGACGAGCAGCTCGACACCCAGACCGCCGAGCTCGTCGAGCGGGAGCGCCGATCGGGCGACAGGGAAGCCGCGCTCGAGACCGAACGGGCGAAGATCGGACAGCTGCAGGACGAGCAGCGCAGTGAGCTCGCCCGGATCGCCGGCCTGAACGAAGAGGAAGCCCGGGCCCTGCTCCTCGAACGCGTCGAAGACGAGATGCGCGATATCACCAACCGCAAGGTCCGCGAGTACGAGATCGAGGCCCGTGAGCGCGCGGACGAGAAGGCCCGCGCGATCATCACGATGTCCCTGCAGCGATACGCGGCCGAGCACACGGCGGAGCATTCCGTGACCGCGGTGTCCCTGCCGAGCGATGACATGAAAGGCCGCATCATCGGTCGTGAAGGCCGCAACATCCGAGCCCTCGAGACGCTCACCGGGGTCGATGTGATCATCGACGACACGCCGGAGACGGTCGTCGTCTCGGGCTTCGATCCGATCCGCCGTGAAGTCGCGAAGCGGGCGCTCGAGCGGCTCCTGGTGGACGGACGGATCCACCCGGCCCGGATCGAAGAGGCCGTCGGCCGGGCCCGCACCGAGATCGACCAGTCCATCAAGGAGGCCGGCGAGACCGCGGTCTACGAGGTCGGCATCGGCGCGCTGCACCCGGACCTCGTGAAGTTCCTGGGACGGCTGCACTTCCGTACGTCGTTCGGCCAGAACGTCCTCCGTCACTCGATCGAGGTCGCCCACATCGCGGGCATGCTTGCGGCGGAGACCGGCTACGACCAGCAGACGATGAAGCGTGCGGGCCTGCTTCACGATATCGGCAAGGCGATCGACCACGAGGTCGAGGGCGCACACACCGTCATCGGCGGCGAGCTGCTGAAGCGGTACGGATTCCCGCAGGTGGTCATCGACGGCGTCGTCGGCCATCATGGCGATGTCGAGCCCGTCACGATGGTGGGCACGCTCATCTCCGCCGCGGATGCGATCAGCGCCGCCCGGCCGGGCGCCCGCAGCGAGATCGTCTCAAACTACATCCAGCGGCTCACGGACCTCGAGGCGGTCGCGAACAGCTTTCCCGGCGTCGAGAAGGCGTTCGCGATCCAGGCCGGCCGCGAGGTCCGGGTCATGGTGAAGCCGGGCGAGATCGACGACCTGCATGCCGCGCGGCTCGCGCGCGACATGGCGCAGAAGATCCAGGAGACCCTTCAGTACCCGGGACAGGTCAAGATCACGGTCATTCGGGAGACGCGCTCCGTCGACTACGCGAAGTGATCCGTGCGCATCCTTTTCGTCGGTGACGTCGTGGGCCGGCCGGGCCGCCAGGCCGTCGAGCGGCTCCTGCCCGATCTTCGCCGCGAGTATCGGGTGGACCTGGCCATCGTGAACGGGGAGAATGCAGCGGGTGGCGCGGGCTTGACGGCCGAGATCGCGCGTGAGCTGCGGGCTGCGGGCGCCGATGTCGTCACGACCGGCAATCACGTCTGGGACCAGCGTCAGTTCACCCACGAGATCGAGACGCTGGATTTCGTGCTGCGGCCGCTCAACCTCCCGCCGAACAATCCGGGCCGCGGCTCGCTCGTGGCGAAGGGCGCGCTCGTCGTCAACGCGATCGGCCGCACGTTCATGGCCGCCGCGGACGACCCGTTCCGGGCGCTAGACGAGCTGATCGCCGGCTTGGCCGACGGTGCGCCGGCGGTACGGATCCTCGACTGGCACGCCGAGGCAACGAGCGAGAAGCTCGCGATGGGCTGGCACCTCGACGGCCGGTTCACCGCGATAGTCGGGAGCCACACCCATGTGCCTACGGCGGACGCGCGGGTGTTACCGCGCGGGACGGCGCTTGTCTGCGATACCGGCATGGTCGGGCCACGCGACTCGGTACTCGGGATGCGTCCCGAGATCATTGTTGAGCGCTTCCGCACCGGCATGCCGAAACGCTTCGAGGTCGCCGACGGTCCGGTCGCGTTCAACAGTGTGCTGGTCGTGGCGGATGACGCGACCGGTCAAGCCCGGTCGATCGAGCGCATCGACCGTATCCACGACGCATGAGCGCGGGCTATCCGATCGACCTACACACGCACTCGCTGCGCTCCGACGGCGCCTATGAGCCGGCCGCGCTCGTCGAGCGCGCGGCGAAGCGCGGCGTGCGGGTCCAGGCCCTCTCCGACCACGACACGCTGGCCGGCGCGCTGGAGGCTGTCGCGGTGGGGGAGCGCCTCGGCGTGCGGGTCATCCCGTCGACAGAGCTGAACACCGAATCGGAGTGGGGCGACGTCCATATCCTCGGGTATTTCCTCGACCCGGCCGACGACGCGTTGGAGCAGCGTCTCCGCTGGCTGCGCGACAACCGCGGCCGGCGCATCGAGCTCATGGTCGAGAAGCTGAACGAGCTCGGCTTGACGATCTCGCTGGCCCGCGTGCTCGAGATCGCGAGCGGCGGTTCGCTCGGCCGGCCACACCTTGCCCAGGCCCTCTTCGAAGCGGGCCACGTGCCGACGTATGACGCTGCTTTCGACACCCTCATCGCGAAGGGTGCGCCGGCGTACGTCCCGCGCGTGGGGCTGACCCCCATCGAGGCGGTGCGGCTCGTCGTGGAGCACGGCGGGGTGCCCTCGCTCGCCCATCCATTCACCGTGGTCGGGCTCGAGGAGCTGCTGCCACTGATCGTCGACGCGGGGCTCGGCGGCATCGAGTCGTACTACGGCTCGCATTCGCCCGCAACGATGGCCCGCTGCCTCCGGCTGGCGGCGCGCTACGGGCTCGTGCCCACCGGCGGGAGCGACTTTCACGGCCGCGGAGCGCACGGTGCCGACCTCGGCGGGGTGTTCGTGCCGCCGGAGACGATTCCGGCGCTCGAGGCGCGACTCGGCCGGCGGCCCGCGGCTACCATCTGAGCCGCGTGGAAGGGGATCGCTGATGGCGCGTGCGCTTCGTCCGGTCGTCGCGCTCATGCTGCTTGCGTCGATCCTTTTCGTCGCCGACGGCGTGCTCGACCACAACTTCGCGGGCGGGCCGATCCTCGACGAGTACCACGGCGTCGGCTGGACGTCCTATGTGTTCGCCTTCGTGAATCTGCTCATCGCTCTCGCCGTTGCGCGCGGGAGCGAGCGCACGCTCATGGGCCGGATCGCCCTGTCCGGCTTCTTCATGGTCGAGCGGCCGCTCACCGCGTTCATCCTCGGCCCGAAACCACCCGAGTCGATCGTCATCCACTTTGTGACGGCGCTCGTCGAGCTCGTTATCCTCTTGGGCGCCCTTCGCGTGTGGCGTCTCGGTCGCAGCGTCGTGCCAGGCGACATGGAGGCGCTCTTCTCGCTCGAGACCACGACGCCGCTGCCCCCGCCGGAGCCGGTCGCCGCGCGCCCTGCGCCGACGGCCATCGGCGCGGGCACGTCCTGGCGGCTCGGCGTGCTGACGCTCGCTCTCGCCGCGGTCCTCGTCACGGACGGGCTCGTCGCGGGTTTCGTCCCGGGTGGGCGCGCGTGGGATGTCTCCGGTGATTCGTCGGGCTGGATCGTCTATCTCTTCGCCGTCGTCGTGCTCGTCGTCGCGACCCGCGCCGTTCATGGCGGCAGCGTCGCGCTCCGGCTCTTGCTCACCCTCGCGCTCATCTTCTTCATCGAGCGCGCGTTCAGTCCCTTCGCGCTCAAGGTGATCGATCCGGTCCAAGTGGGCCTGCACGGGCTCGCGGCCTTTATCGCCCTGGCCCTGGCGCTCGCCGCGGCCAGCGCCATCCGTGGTGATGCGTCGCGGTCCGCCGCGTCCGCGCGTCACTCGTCGCCGGCCGCCTAGTGCCTTCCGTCAAGCAGGCGGCGGAGCAGCTCGTCGCGCAGGTCGGCCGCGTCGTCGTTGGGAAGGCGGAGCCGGTCGAGCAGCTGTTCGCGGCGCTGCTCGTCGCGGGTCATGTCCTCATCGATGACGTGCCCGGGGTCGGCAAGACGACCCTCGCGCGCGCGGTCGCCCGCTCGCTCGACCTCGAGTTCCGGCGGATTCAATGCACGCCCGATCTCGTGCCGTCGGACGTCACCGGTGTGTCGATCTTCGACCAGCGCGCCGGACGCTTCGAGTACCGGCCCGGGCCGCTCATGGCGAACGTCGTGCTGGTCGATGAGATCAACCGCGCGACGCCTCGCGCGCAGTCGAGCCTCCTCGAGGCGATGCAAGAGCGGCAAGTGACCGTCGATGAGGCGACCCATCCGCTGCCCGACCCGTTCTTCGTCATCGCGACCCAGAACCCGATCGAGCTCGAGGGCACCTTCCCGCTGCCCGAAGCGCAGCTCGATCGATTCCTGTTCCTCCTCGATCTCGGCTATCCGTCGGCGGCGGAGGAGGACGAGATACTGCGCGTGCACGGCGCGGCGAACGTCGATACCGGCACGCTCGCGCCGATCTTCGATCACGCCGCCCTGGTCGAGCTCCGCGACGCGGTTCGGGAGGTGCGCGTCGGCGACGCGGTGCGCACCTACGTGGCGGCCATCGCCCGCGCCAGCCGCGACGTGCCGGGCGTAGAGCTCGGCGCGAGCCCGCGGGCGTCCATCGCGCTGTTCCGGGCCGCGCAGGCCCATGCCGCGATCCGCGGGCGCGACTACGTGCTCCCCGACGACGTGAAGCGGCAGGCGCCTGCGGTGCTGCGGCACCGCCTGTTCCTCGATGCCGACGCGCAGATGCGCGGGCGCACATCGGCGGCGGTCGTCACGGACCTTCTCGCGCGCGTGCCTGTGCCGGCGGAGGAGCCACGGCCGGTCGCATGACCGAACAGCGCCTAGGCGTCTTTCCCTGGCCGGCCTGCGTCGCGCTCCTCGTGGCGGCCGCGATCATCCGGATACCCGTCGTGCTGCTCGTCGCCGGCGCTGCCCTCGCGGCATGGGGCGTTTCGGCACTCACGGCGCGGACCGCACTGCGGGGGCTCGTCGTCCGTTGTGAGGTCGTACCGCAACGGCTCGTCGCGGGTGAGGCGTGCGAGGTTCGGATCGTCATCGCGAACCGAAAGCCGCTGCCGATGCCGTGGCTCGAGGCGCGCCTCGCGCTGCCCGAGGGGATCGAGCCCCTGCCCGCGCCTCCCGGCGTGCCGCGCGTGTCAGTCGGCGCCGGCTTCTCCCCGCGCGCGCACGAGCGGATCACGCTGACATTCGCGCTCCGCGCGGCGCAGCGCGGGGCGTACGCGCTCGGGCCGCTTCGCCTCCGCAGCGGCGACTGGCTCGGCTTCACCCAGGTGGAAGCCACCCTCGACGGCGGCCCGACCGTCATCGCCTATCCGAAGCCCCTAACCGTGCTCGATCGGCACCGCCCGTCGCTCCGGCCGTTGGCCGAGACCGCGACGAAGCGCGGCCTGCTGCCGGATCCGTTGCGCTTCCGCGGCGTCCGCGAGCATCGGAGCGGCGATCCACGCAAGGAGATCCACTGGAAGGCGACGGCGCGTCAGGGCACGTTGCAAACGAAGGTCTACGAGCCGGCAACAAGCCTGGACGCGATCTTCCTGCTCAACGTCGCGACCTACGACCAGTTCTGGATCCAGGCCGACCCCGACGAGACGGAGATCGTGATCTCGGCCACCGCCGAGCTCGTCCGGCTCGCGGCCGCACAAGGTCGGCAGATCGGTCTCGTGACGAACGGGCTCGACAACCTCACGCACGAACGGCCGCGCTCGGCGCTCGGCCGCGGTCCGCGTCCGATCACGCGCAGCCTCGAGATCCTCGCGCGGCTCGGGCCGTACGCGGCAGCAGCGCCCGAGGACGTCTTCCTCCGCGAGCGCGGCCGGTTGCCCTTCGGCGCCACGCTCATCTGCGTCACCCCGCGCCTGCCCACCGGCCTCGCAATCGCGCTCCTCGCCCTGCGGCGCGCGCATCATCGCGTGCTCACCCTCTCCATCGAAGAGCCGGACGACGCCGTCCGCGCGCGGCTGCGCGCCGCGGACGTGACGGTGGACGCGCTGCGGTATGGCGCTCGCCATGCGGCGGTCTAGCGCCGAGGCGACGATCGTCGCCCTGCTGGTGGCCCGCTGCGTCATCGAGGGCGTGTTCTTCGCCGCGGTCGCGGCCGGGCTGCAGGTCGGCTTCGCCGGCGATCGTCCGATCCCGGTGGTCGCAGTCACGCTCGTCTTGATCGGCACCGGCATCGTCATGGCCAGCGTGCTGCGTGCGGCTCGCGCGGCCTCGCAGAACATGTGGCTCGCGATCGTGGTCATCGCGGGCGCGGCAGGGTACGGCATCGCCACGCTGCCGGCGCGGCCGGACGGTGTCACGATCCTCGGACGGCTCGTGTTCTTCGGTATCGCGGGCGAAGCGTTCCTCTGGCGGAACCTCGGCGTCGCGCGCTCGCTTGTCCGTTGGATCGACGCGCGGAATGCCGGCTTCACCGCGATCCTCGCGCTCATTGCCGCGGCGCTCGTCCCGGGAGCCGTCGACCGCGCGGGACTGACCGTCGCGGCCATCGTGGCCATCGTGGCGACCGGATTGGCGCTGTCGCTCGCGCGTTCCGCCGAGGAGCTTGTCCTTGCCGGCCCGGATGCCCGCGGCGGGGCGGGCCGCGGCACCGCGTCCGGCACCTCCATCCTGCTAGCTGCCCTCGCTATCGTCGCGGGCGCGCTGACACCGTATGGCGGAGACCTCCTGGCGCAAGCCGCGGACGCGCTGCTTACGCTGTTCGGCGGCCTCATCTACAACGTGCTCCTCGCCCTAGGGTACGTGGCCGCGTTCTTCATCGCGATCGTGCGGGCGATCGCGAGCTGGTTCGGGCCGGGCATCCCGCGGCTGCCTGCCATCCAGCCAATGTCGCCGTTCGAAGAAGCGGAGGCTCTTCGTCAGCTCGAGGCCACCCGTCCCTTCGTCGTGGGTGGCATCGTGATCGTCATCGCCGTGTTCGCCATCCTGATCGCCCTCGTGCTCGTTGAGCGGATGACCCGCGAGCGCCGCGCGCTGCTGCCCGAGGGTGCGTCACTCGAGCGGGCGCGGGTCGACGGCGACGGCCTGGGCGCCCTCCTCGCGGGCTTGTTGCCCCGCCGCGCTCGGCGACCGGCGGCCCCGCGCGATGACGGGACGCCGGCGGGCGCGTTACGCCATCTCTACTGGCGGCTGCTCAGGTACTCCGACGCCGCCGGTATCGGCTGGCGGGGGATAGGGGAGACTCCTGCCGAGCATCTCCAGCGGGCCCTGGCCCGCGAGCCGCGCTTTGCCGCGGCGGGTGCGCTCGTGCGGGCCTTCGAGGACCTCCGGTACGGCGAGCGCCCGCCCGCGGGCGCCACGCTCGCGCGGGCGCGGGCGGCGCTGGCGGAGCTCGACCGGCAGCGATGAACGTCATTCTGATCGTGGGACCGACGGCGTCCGGAAAGAGCGCGCTCGCGTTGCGCGCGGCGAAAGGTGCCGGCGGGGAGATCGTGTCCGCCGATTCGCGCCAGGTCTATCGCGGGATGGACATTGGGACGGCGAAGGCCACCCCCGAGGAGCAACGGCAGATGCCGCACCATTGCATCGACCTCGTCGATCCAGGCGAGCCGTACGACGCCGCGCGCTACCAGCGCGATGGGCGGACGGCGCTCGCCGAGATCGCCGCGCGAGGACGGACCGCCTACCTGGTCGGAGGCACCGGGCTTTACGTGCGCGCGCTCCTCGACGGTCTGGTGCTCGATGCGGCGCCGACCGACCCCGCGGTGCGGGCGCGCCTCGAGGCGCGGGTCCTGTCCGAGGGCGGCGCGGCCCTGCATCGCGAGCTCGCGCGGATCGATCCGGCCGCGGCGGAACGGGTGGACCCTCGCAATGCGCGCCGTGTTGTCCGCTACCTCGAGCTCGCGCTGCTCGCCGGTCGCGTGCCGCGTGAACGTGGCGAGCCGATCGACTGCCCGCGCATCGGGCTCGATCCGCCGCGGGCATGGCTCGATGCGCGGATCGACGCGCGGGTACGGCAGATGGTCGACGATGGCGTGCTCGAGGAGACGCGCGGGCTCCTCGAGCACGGTCTCGATCCCCGCCTACCGAGCATGACCGGCCACGGCTATCTCCACTGGGCGGCGCATCTGGGCGGCGAACTGACCCTCGACGCCGCCATCGTCGCGACCGCGAAGGACGTGCGCGCGTACTCGCGGCGGCAGATGACGTGGTTCCGGCGCGATCCGCGCATCCGCTGGGTCGATCCGACCGCCCTCGATCCGCTGTCGTTGCTCGAGGGGGCTGCGGTATGAGGTTCACGAAGATGCACGGGCGCGGGGACGACTTTATCGTCGTCGACGAGCCCGTCACGATCGACGCGCCGCGGGCGCGGGCGCTGTGCGACCGGCACGTCGGCATCGGCGCCGACGGGATCGTCATCATCGGCGCACCGATCGGGCGGCGCTGGCCGCTCGTCATCCACAACTCCGACGGCTCCGTCGCGGACGTCTGCGGGAACGGCTCGCGTTGCGTCGCGCTGCACCTCCTAGACCGGCACGGTGGCGATGAGGGCGAGATCTTCGTCGCCGATCCGGGGCGTGAGGACCTCATCGCGCTCGCGACGGCGTCGGCGGCGCTCGCCGGACCCGCGAACGTGGCGGTGGTGGCCGCACAGGGCGCGGGCGAGCTCGCGTTGCGGGTGCACAAGCGCGGCGTCGCTGAGACGCTCGCCTGCGGCACCGGCTCCTGCCCGGCCGTCGCTGCCGCGATCGCGCGGGGTGATGTGACGAGCGATACGGTCCGGGTGAAGCTCCCGAGTGGCACACTCATCGTCCGGCCGCGCGGCGAGCGCTACGAGCTCGCCGGCCCCGCCGAGTACGTCTTCCAGGGAGAGCTGTGACCTTCGAGACGGCTGTGCCGACCGAGCGCGCGTATCTCGTCGGCCTCGAGCAGCAGGGCAACGCGCTCGAGGCCGAGGACTCGCTCGACGAGCTGGGCACCCTGGTGGTCGCTGCCGGCGCGTCGGTCGTCGGCCGCACGTCGCAGCATCGCCGGGCGGCCGATCCGAGCACTTGGGTCGGGAAGGGCAAGGCCGAGGAGCTGGCGCTCGAGCGCACCCGCAGCGGCGCCGACCTCGTCGTATGCGACGACGAGCTCTCGCCGAAGCAGCAAAAGAACCTCGAGAAGCTGCTCGATGCACGCGTCATCGACCGGTCCGCCGTGATCCTCGACATCTTCGCGCGTCATGCCCGCTCGCGGGAGGGTCAGCTCCAGGTGGAGCTCGCGCAGATGGAATACCGCCTGCCCCGGCTCGCGGGCGTCGGTCGGGAGCTGTCCCGGCAGGGCGGCGGCATCAACACCCGTGGACCCGGCGAGACGAAGCTCGAGAGCGACCGTCAAGTCATCCGCCGCCGGATCCAGGACCTCAAGGAGCGTCTGGCGGCCGTCGTCGCGCAGCGCGACCGGTCGCGCCGTTCGCGCGCCAAGGAGGGCTTCTTTCTCGCCGCGCTCGTCGGCTACACCAACAGCGGCAAGTCGACGTTGCTCAACACGCTCAGCGGTTCGGACGTGCTCGTCGCCGATCAGCCCTTCGCGACCCTCGACCCGACGACCCGCCGCAGCCAGGTGGGGCAGGGGATGACGATGCTTCTCACCGACACCGTCGGTTTCGTGAACAAGCTGCCGCCGACGCTGCTCGCGGCCTTCCGCGGGACCCTGGAAGAGCTGTCCGACGCCGATCTGCTCGTGCACGTGGCCGACGTGTCGCACCCGAACCTACACGAGCTCATGCGTGTCGTCAGCGACACCCTGCGGACGCTCGAGCTCGCCGATCGGCCGCGCCTGCTCGTACTCAACAAGGCGGATGCGCTTCGCGGACCCGAGGGCGAAGCGCTCCGCGAAGCGCTGGGCGCCGAATTCCCGAAAGCGATCTTCGCGTCGGCCCGGACCGGCGACGGCGCCGAGGCGATCCGTGGCCGCCTCGCCGAGGAGGCCAGGGCCCGATGGACCTCGGTGCAGGTCGTGCTCCCATACGAGACCGGCGGCGCGATGCTGCAGCGGATCAGGGAGCGCGGGGTGCTGCGGCGTGAAGACTATTCCGAGCGCGGCATCGACGTGGAGGCTGACGTTCCACCGGGTCTCGCGGCCGAGCTGCGGTCCGCCGCGCGGCCGTCGTAATGGCCGTCTCCGACCGCCCGGTCAGCTACGGCGCGCTGCTCGGCGTTCCGCGTTTCGTCCGGCTCGCCGGGGCGACGCTCTTCGTGCGCGCCGCAGCCTCGATGTGGCAGCTCGCGCTCGTGCTCTTCGTCCTGCAGCGGTACGGTTCGCCGGCGCTCGCCGGGATCAGCGTCTTCCTGAGCATCGCCCCGGGCGTTCTGGTGAGCCCGATCGCGGGCGCCCTGCTTGACCGGTACGGCCGGGTCCGGCTGATGGTCGCGGACTATGTCGTCTCGGCGGTCGCCCTCGCGGGCATCGTCGCGCTCGCCGCGGCGGGTGCGCCGCTCTGGGCCATCCTCATCCTCGTCGTTGTGGGCTCCCTGACGAACCCACTCGGCACCGCGGGCTCGCGCTCCCTCTTTCCGCTCGTCGTGCCCGCGCACCTATGGGATCGCGCGAACGCGGTCGACAGCATGGGCTACATGGTTACGACAGTCCTTGGCCCGCCGCTCGCAGGCGCGATCGTCGCGTTCAGCTCCGCGGAGGCCGCGATCGGGACGACTGCCGTTATGTTCGTGGCCGGTGCGCTGGCGCTCGCGGGCGTCCAGGACGTGCCGAACACGCACGAGCGCACCGGCCGGCTCCTCGTCGAGGCTCGCGACGGGCTGTCGTACGTGCTTCGTCATACGACCCTCCGCGGCCTGGCCCTCGGGATGTCAGTCGTGAATCTCGGTCAGGGGATTCTGCTCGTCGCGCTTCCGGTCCTCGTTCTGCGGCAGGGGTACGGCGGGCCCTCGGCCGTCGGCGCGCTCTGGGCGCTCATGGGCGTCGCTGGGCTCGGCACCGGCGTCCTGGCGGGGCGGTGGGGCAGCGCCGGGCGCGAGCGGCCGATGCTGGTGACGGGGATCCTTATCATCGGGGTCGGGTTCGCTGCCGTCGCCCTCGCCCGTGCCCTGCCGCCCGTGATCCTCGCTGTCATCCTCATTGGTTGCGGCAGCGCGGTCATGGACGTCGCGCTTTTCTCACTCCGCCAGCGGGTGACCGACCCGGCATGGTTCGGGCGGGCGTTCGCCGTCTCGATGCACCTGAACTACTCGGGGCTGCCGGTCGGCTCAGCACTCTCCGGCCCGCTGCTTGCCGTCTCGACGCCGTTCGCAATGACCTTCGCCGTGGGCTTCGCGCTCGCCGCGGCCGCGATTACCTGGACGATGGTGCCGTCGAGCGAGCGGCTCTAGCTCCGCCCCACCGTTATCGGGACGTCGTCCCGGTTGCCCCATTCCTCCCACGAGCCGTCGTATGTGCGCACGTCGTCGTGGCCGAGCGCTGTAAGCACCAGATGCGTGAACGCCGCGCGGACGCCCGCCTGGCAGTAGGTGATGGTGTTTGTCTCGGGACCGAAGCCGGCGTCGATGTACATCTGTTCGAGCTCTTCAGGGTCCTTCAGCATCCAGCCCGCGCCCAGGGCGTCCTTCCAGATGACGTTCACTGCCCCCGGGACGTGTCCCCCGTGCTTCGCTCGCGCTTCGGCACCGGTGTACTCCGCGTCGCGCCGGACATCGAGCAGCCATGGATCGCCCGTGCGTACGGCCGCCAGAACCTCATCCTTCGATGCGACGACGCCCGCGCGCGGCCGCGGCGTGAACGTCGCCGGCTTCACCGTCACCTCGCCGGGCTCCACCGGCCGGCCCTCGCGCAGCCACTTCTGGATGCCGCCCTCCATCACGGCCATCGCGTCGTGGCCGTAGCGCCGGAGCGCGAGCCACAAGCGCGCGGCGTGGTGCCCGCCCTCGGCGTCATAGCCGACCACGAACGTGTCGTCGCCGATCCCGACGCGAGACATCGTCGCGGCGAACTCCGCCGGGCCAAGAAGCATGTACTGAGGGTGTCCCGGCGGGGGCGGGGGAGCGGCGAGGTCGCGGCTCCAGTCGATGTGCACGGCGCCGGGCAGGTGGCCCCGCAGGTACTCGGTGCGCGCTTCGGAGTCGAAGCTGAACCGGCAGTCGACGATTCGGACCTTCGGATCGCCGACCTTCGCTGCAACCTGCTCGGTCGACCAGAAGAGCTCGGGGCGGGCAAACGCGGTCACAGCGACAATCTAGCGGTGCTGCGCGGCAACCTCCGGCGCGCCCCTCGCGCTCGCGCGGAAACGCACCCACCGCGGTGAGCCGCTACGCGTGACGCTGTACGAGCGCGACGGGTGCCACCTCTGCGAGGAGACGCAGCGCGCGTTGCGTCGCATCGGGCTCGACCGGCCGCTCGCGATCGAGCGGGTCGACATCACGACCGATCCGGCGCTCGAGCGGCGTTACGTCGTGCGTATCCCGGTCGTCGTTGTCGACGGGCGCGAGCTCGACACCGCGGGGCTTGAGGACCACGCGGTCGCGGAGTGGCTCCGCCGCCCGGTTTAGAACCCGCGTCACAGCGCCGGAATGATTTCGTCGGTCAGACCTGACGGCTGAGGCTGCCTTCAGCCAACCCGCCCTGACTAGAGGTCCGGTGACCTTGCTGATGTTCGTCCTGTCTATGTTGGATAGCTTCGCCAACTTCTGCCGCCGTATCGTGACTCAGCGGCGGCGTCGATAACTGCAGAATAAGAATGTGCCTTGACGCAAGCTCAACCAGGGTGCAAGAGTATGTGGTGCAATGAGGATTTCATCACATTCGAGAGTGTCGGCGCAGCGCCTAGCGCCAGATTACGTCGATCCCAGGGATCTCGGACCAGCGAGCCTGCTGGCGGACCTCGTCCGTGCCTACCTGCAGGAGCAGCAGGACAACGGCCGCTCGGAGCGGACCGTCGCGCGGTACCGCGGATACCTGGATGAGCTGCTGACGTTCCTCGGGCCGACCGCGTCGCCGCGCGTCGCCGATCTCGATCTCCGGTCGATCAAAGCGTTCGGGAGTCACCTCACACGTCGCCAGCTCCGTGGTGGCCGACGAGCCGGCAAGGGCGCGGTCAGCCCCGCGACGAAGAATCTTTATCTCATAGCGCTGCGCGGATTGCTGAAGTTCGGGGTCCTCCTCGACCTGCCCGTACCGGGACCCGAGAAGGTCAAACTCGCGAAGGCGACCGACCCGAGCCCCGACGCCCGTCATCTCGAGCGGAGCCGGTTGGACCGCCTCATCGCCAGCTTTGACACGGCAACGGACGACGGTGTGCGCGGTCGCGCGCTCGTCGAGCTCCTATGCGCGACGGGGTGCCGGATATCCGAAGTGATCGGGCTAGACCGGGCGCAGCTGGAGCTCGATCGTTCGGCGAAGGCGCCGAAGGACGGCATCCGGATCGTGGACGAGGTCACCGTCTTCGGCAAAGGCAGCCGCTACCGCAAGGTGTTCCTCACGCCCCGCGCTCGTGAATGGCTGCAGAAGCATCTCCAGATGCGCCGCGACACGGATCGCGCCCTCTTCGTGACGGATCGCAAGAAGGCCGACGGCTATCGGATGTCCGTCTGGACCGCGCAGCGCACGATCACCGAAGCCGCGAAGCGCGCTGGTCTCGCGGAGAACGTCTCACCGCACTGGCTGCGCCACGCCGCGATCACGCTGTGGACCACCGAGATGGGCCTACCCGCGGCGCAACGGCTCGCGGGGCACAAGAACGCGTCAACGACAAGCCGCTACCTCGGCGGCTCTGACGCGGAGCTGAAGGAGCTCTACAAGCGACGGATCGGCTAGCTACGCGACCGGCGCCGGCTCCCCCGCCGCCGCCATCTCGTCGACGATCTCGGAGTATGTGCGTGGCTCGAGCTGGCGCGGACCGAGGCCGAGCTCGAACGCCATCGAATCGACGTCCGCGTCGGCCGTGAGGGCCTCGATCTCACAGAACCAGCCGGCGCCGTCGAGCTGGTCGAGGGCCACCTCGAACGTGTTGATGACATAGACCTCGCGCAGCTTCACCAGCTTGCGGATCCGCCGGAAGCCGAGCTCGGCGATGAGCTCCTCGATCGGCCCGGACACCAGGACCGCGGTGATCTCCCTGCGGACCTTGTCCACGCCGCGAATCTCGCGCGGGCTCTTGTAGGTCAGCTCCTGGACCCCGCCCTCGTCGCGAAAGCGCAGCCGGAGGCGCCGGTCATCCTGCTGCAAATGCAGCGCCGGGTGGTCGAAGAAGACGTCGCCCTCGGCGCCGGCCCGGACCCAGCGGCCGTCCCGTTCGAGCCGCTCGCGCAGCAGGCGCACCTGGCTCTCGGGGACCCGGTACTTCCGTTCACGTTCGATCACGCGACGCAGATTAAGGTCGTTCAGCCGAACTAGACAATCAGCCAAATGGCGTACTAGCGGCGGCTTAGGCGGCCGGGGCGATCTCTTCGAGCGACCGGCCGCGCGTCTCCTCGCCAAGGAGCCCCACTGCGAGCGCGGTGAGCAGCAGGAGGCCCATGAACAGCCCGAACACGCCGCTCTGGCCGAGCGAGGCGAGCAGGACGGGGGTGAGGAACGGCCCGATCGTGCCGCCGATCCGACCGACGGCGGCCGCCGTGCCGGCGCCAGTCGCGCGCAGGGCGGTCGGGTACAGCTCGGGCGACAGGGTATACACGACGCCCCAGGCGCCGAGGTTGAAGAACGACAGCAGCGCCGCGTAGATGAAGGCGTCGGTGCCGGTCCCGCTCGTGCCGAACAGGTAGGCGCTCACCGCCGAACCGATGAGGTACGCCACGAGCGTCGGCCGCCGGCCGACGCGTTCGACCAGCCACGCCGCGCTGAAGTAGCCGGGGACCTGGGCGAGGGTCGAGAGGAAGAAGAACTCGTTGCTCCGGACGACCGACAGGCCGCGGCCGGCGAGCAGCGACGGGAGGAACGTGAAGATCCCGTAGTAGGTCAGCGTGATGCCGAACCAGAGGATCCAGAGCATCACCGTGCGCCGCAGGTAGCGCGGCGCGAACAGCGCGCCGATCGCCGGGCTGTCGCCGATCGAGCGCTCGGGCGCGACCGGCTTCGTGACAGTGATGAGCGCTCCCCCACCTTCGCGCTCGACCCGCCGCACGACCGCGTCCGCTTCGGCGGCCCGCCCGTGCTCGGCGAGGAACCGCGGCGACTCCGGCAACGCCCGCCGCAGATACGCGACATACAGCGCCGGCAGGGCGCCGACGACGAATGCGCCGCGCCAGCCGAACTGCGGCAGCACGACGAGCGCGACCACCCCCGCGAGGATCGTCCCATAGGCCCAGAACGACTCGAGCAGCACGACGAACCGTCCTCGCGACGCCCGCGGCGCGTACTCGGAAACAAGGGTCGATGCGACCGGCAGCTCGCCGCCGAGGCCGAGTCCGGCGATGACCCGCGCGAGCAGCAGCGTCTCGAAGCTCGGGGCAGCCGCAGAGAGCAGCGCGCCGAACGAGAAGAGGACGAGCGTCGCTTGGAACACCGTTTTGCGGCCCACGCGGTCCGCAAGGCGCCCCGCGATGGCGGCGCCGAGGAACATCCCGACGAACCCGGCGCTCGCGACGAAGCCGGTCCGTGTGGCGTCGAGGCCGAACTCCGTCCTGATCGGCGTGAGCAGGAACGCGATGAGGATCACGTCCATCGCATCGAACATCCAGCCGAGGCCCGCGGCGACGAGGAGCCGCCAGTGGAATCGATTCAGCGGCACTCGGTCGAGTCGCGCGAGGAATGTCTCGGCCGCCATTACACGCAGCGCTCCGCGACGAGCAGCTCTGCGTTGAGCACCGACGCGCCAGCGGCGCCGCGGATCGTGTTGTGCCCGACGAGCACGAACTTGGTGCCGAGCACCGGATCCTCGCGGACCCGGCCGACCGTCGAGGCCATCCCGCGCTCCGTGTCGCGGTCGAGCAGCGGCTGCGGCCGGTCCGGCTCGTCACGTACGACGATCGGGTGCGTTGGGGCGGACGGCAGCCCGAGCTCCTGCGGGCGGCCCGTGAACTTCCGCAGGCTCGCCTTAACCGCGTCGACGCCCGGCCGGTCCGTGAGGTGCACGCTCACGGTCTCGGTGTGGCCGTCCCGGACGAGGACGCGGTTGCAGTGCACCGACATCGAGAACGGCGCCGGTACGAAGCCCGTCGCGCTATCCCAGCTGCCGAGGAACTTCTGGGTCTCCTCGACGACCTTCTCCTCCTCGCCGCCGATGTACGGGACCACGTTGTCGAGGACATCGAGCGACGGGACACCCGGGTAGCCGGCGCCAGAGATTGACTGCATCGTCGTCACGACGAGCTGGTCGATGCCAAAGTCGCGGAACAGCGGCGCGAGCGCGAGCGCCAGGTGGATTGCGGTGCAGTTGCCGTTCGTGACAATCGAGCCTCTCCAGCCGCGTGCCTCACGCTGCCTAGCCAAGGCCTTCACGTGCTCGAAGTTCACCTCTGCGAGGAGGTTCGGGACGTCCGCATCCATCCGGTGCGTGCTCGCGTTGCTGAACACGTGGTGGCCGGCCTTCGCGAGCGCCGCCTCGTGCTCCTGCGCCGCCTCCGTGGGGAGCGCGCTGAAGCAGAGGTCCGCCTCGAGGTCCGGCCGGGTCGGCTCGAGCTTCATGTTCGCCACCGACTCGGGCATCGGCTCGGGCAGGTGCCAGTGCACGGCGTCGGCGTAGCGCTTGCCGGCTCTCCGCTCGGACGTGGTCAGCGCGGTCAGCTTGAACCACGGGTGGTCGGCCAGCAGGCTGATGAAGCGCTGCCCGACCGTGCCGGTGGCGCCGAGGACGGCGACGGTTCGTTGCTGGGTCATTGACCTGAAAGTGTGACAGACGCCGCTCGGGACCGTGGGCACGACACGACGCGGCCTTAGCTCAGCTCTCGTGGAACTCCTGGTGGATCGCGCGGACCGCCTTCTGCCGGTCCCTCTCGGCCACGACGAGCGAGATGTTGAGCTCGCTGGAGCCCTGCGCGATCGCGATGACATTCACTTTCGCCCGGCCCAGGGCGCCGAAGAGCCGCGCCGCGACGCCAGGGGTGCCGCGCATGCCCTCCCCCACCGCCGAGACGATGGCGACCGGGGACTCGATGGCGACCTTTTCGACGTCGTGCCGCGCGAGCTCGCGCGAGAACATTTCCCGCAGCGCGACTTCGAGCCGCGGCGTCGAGTCGATGGGTACTACGAGGCAAATCGAGTTCTCGCTCGAGGCCTGGCTGATCATCAGGACCGAAATCTGCTGCGCGGCCGTAGTGTCGAACACCCTGGCCGCGAATCCGGGCACGCCGCTCATCCCGGCGCCCTGCACGGTGACGAGCCCGAGTCCGCCGAGCGACGTCGTGGCCTTCACGACGGTGTTGTCCCGCGGGGTCGTCGCGGCGATCGTCGTGCCCGGGTCGTCCGGCGCGAATGTGTTGAGGATCCGGACGGGAATGCCAGCCTCGATCGCGGGGAGGACGGTGCGTGGATGGATGACCTTCGCGCCGAAATACGAGAGCTCGGCTGCCTCGGCGTAGCTGAGCGCGGGCAGTGGCTTCGCGTCGCTCACGATCCGCGGATCGGCGCTCATGACGCCGCTCACGTCCGTATAGATCAGGCACTCGCGCGCCCCGAGGGCCGCGGCGATGATCGCGGCCGAGTAATCCGACCCGCCACGACCCAGCGTCGTGGTGACGCCGTCCGCGGTGGATCCGATGAAGCCGGTCAGCACCGGCACGGTGCCGTAGCGGAGCCGGGGCAACAGCTGCTGCTTGGCGCGCGCGCGCGTCTCGAGCGCCAGCGGATTGGCGTGGCCGAATGCGTCATCTGTGATGAGCAGTCCCTCGGTCGAGAGCGCCTCCGCGGCGAGGCCGCGCGCGTTCAGCACGGCCGCGACGATCGGTGCCGTGATGCGCTCGCCGTATGACAGGATCGCGTCGAGCGAGCGCGCGGTGCAATCGCGGAGGAGGGCCACGCTTCGCAGCAGTGCGATCGTGCGATCGGTCAGGTCGCCGATCTCGGAGAGGGCCTCCGCCCCGCCGACGCCCACGAGGTCGGCGATGAGGTTCTTGTGCTGTCGGGCGAGCTGCTCGATCGCCTTCTGCGCGCCCATGGCGTCGCCGCTCGCGGCGACCAGGGACGCGGCGACGAGCGCATCGGTCGTGCCTGCGGTCGCCGAAACGACGACGACGCGCTCGCCCTGATGCGCGCCGACGATCTTCGCCGCCGCCTCGATGGCGGGCGGCGAGCCGATGGACGTACCGCCGAACTTGAGGACGATCGGGCCCGAGGCGCTCACTTGCGGCTGCGCGCGATGGCGATCACGTCCGCGAGTATCGCCGAGGCCGTGGCGTCGCCGCCCGCGCCGGGACCGCTCCAGACGAGCGTGCCGGCGAGATCCGAGTCGAGCGTGATGACGTTGGTCGGGCCAGTGGCGCGTCCCTCGAGTGAGTCCGCGGCGACCGCCTCCGGCCCGACGCGACACTTCACGGCCTTCTCCCCGAAGTCGGCGACGGCCAGGTAGCGTAACCGCGTGCCCCGCTCGCGTGCGGCGTCGACGTCGGCCGCGGTGACGGTCGACAACGACGTGCGGCGGACCTGGTCGGGGTGGAAATGGCGGCCCTCGAGCAGGCTCACGAGGATCGAAAGCTTGTACGCGGCGTCAAAGCCGTCGATGTCGGCTGCCGGGTCCGCCTCGGCGTAGCCGAGCCGCTGGGCCTCGGCGAGCGCAGCGGCGAACGGCACGTCCTGGTCGAGCTGCGAGCAGATGTAGGTCGTCGTGCCGTTCAGCAGGCCCCGGAGCAGCCGCGGCCGGATCGCCCCGAGTTCGCGGATGCCGCGGATGACCGGGACGGCCGCGGCGACCGCGGCCTCGTAGCGAAGCGCACGCCCGGCCAGACGCGCCGTCTCGTGCAGCGGGTCCCATTCCTTCGCGAGGAGCTCCTTGTTCGCGGTCACGACGTCCTTCCCGCGCTCGAACGCCGCGAGCAGGAGGTCATAGGCCGGTCGATGGCCGCCGATCACCTCGATGACGACGTCGATCTCCGGATCGTCGAGGATCGCGAAGGGGTCCGTCGTCACGGTCGGCGACGCCGCGTCGCGGGCCTTCTTCGGGTCGCGGACCGCGGCGGCGAGCAGCCGGATCGTCCGGCCGCCCGCAGCGTCGATCCTGCGCCCGCGCTCGCTGAACGCTCGGGCGACCGCGCTGCCGACCGTGCCGAGGCCGATGAGTCCGACGCCGAGCGGTCTGGTACTCACGGGCGATCCACCGGCCGGCCGTAGACGATGCGGCCTCCGATGCCGCGCTCGACCACCCGACGGTCTCCGACCAGCGCCCGCACTTCGGCGTCGAACCGCGCGGCCGCGGCTGCGCCGATGCGATGGCGCGCGAGCGAGCTGCGCGCATGGAACGAGGCGACATAGTCGTCCACCGGCTGCGTGACCGTCACCGGCGGCACGTACTGCTCGCCCTCGCGCACGAAGAGCCCCAGCCGTTCGAGCTCCGGGATGAGCGCGTACTGGTGGTGGTACGTGCGCATGATCGAATAGCGCGCGATGATCGCGCGGAGCTCCTCATGCCAGGGCCCCGGCTCCTCCGGATCGTCGATGATGGCCAGGCGAGCGCCGGGAGCGAGGGCCGCCGCGAACCGCGGCAGCACGATCTGCCAGTCCATCCAATGCAGGCTTTGGCTCGTCGTGATGAGCCCGTACGGGCCATCCAGGGTCGCGGTCTCGGCCGGAGCGTGGATCCAGCGGAGGCGTGGATCCGCGCCGCCGGGGAGCACGCGGCCGGCCTCGATCATCGGCAGCGCCGGGTCGACCGCATCGACCCGCTCGACGCGCGGTGCCAGATGACGGGCGATCGCGCCCGTGCCGGCGCCGGCATCCAGGACGACCGGCCGCTCCCGCCCGATCAGATCGAGCAGCAGGTCGAACAGCGCCGCCGGGTACTCGAGCCGGTGGCGATAGAGCCTCGCGACCTCCGGATCGTCCCATGCAAGCGCGTGCTCGCCGGTCAGGAACTCTTGCTTGGCGCTCATTCGACGGCCTCGGCGAGCAGATCGAGCGCGGCGCCCACGCTCGCGAGCCGGTTGCCGGCGCGGTCGAAGGGCCATTGGTCCTTGCGGACCCGCTGCAGCTGCACCGAGTCGACCGCCACGTAGACGAGCCCGACGGGCTTGCCCGGCGTTGCGCCGGTCGGCCCGGCGATGCCGGTGACGCCGAGCCCGACCTTCGCGCCGAGCCGCTCGCGCGCGCCTCGCGCGAGGGCGGCCGCGACGACCGACGACACGGCACCGTGCGAATGGATCAGCTGCGGCGGGACACTCGCAAGAGTGCTCTTCGCGTCGTCGGAATAGACCTCGATGCCGCCACGGAAGTAATCGCTCGATCCGGAGTGCTCGCTCAGGATCGCGCCGAGCAGCCCGCCGGTGCACGACTCGGCGACGGCGATCGTGATCTTCTTGCGCCGCAGCTTGGGGTGGAGCACCGCCATGCGCGCCGCCAGATCGGCGTAGGTCGGGGCGGCGACGCGTTTAGCGGGCACGCGGGCGCGCGCCGCGGTCGCGCGCGGCGATCCGCCACGGCTCCGGCACGCCGCGGCCGGCGATGGCGAACGAGGCCTTCCACAGGTAGTCGGCGCCCGAGAGGACGGTGAGGGCGACCGCGGCGGCGAGCAGCGAGTACGCGAGGAGCGCGAGGGGCAACGACGGTGCCGCGACGACCAGCAGCAGGCCGGCCGTCGCAGCGGTCTGCAGGATCGTCTTCACCTTGCCGAAGACGCTCGCGCCGACGCTGTAGCCGCGCGCTGACGCGATCGCGCGGAGGTTCGTGACCACCAGCTCGCGGGCGACCACAAGGACGACGATCCATGCCGGGACGACGCCCAGCGCCTGTAGCGGGATGAGCGTGCCGATCACGAGAAGCTTGTCGGCAAGCGGGTCGAGGAATGTGCCCAGGCGCGTGACTTGCCCGTAGCGTCGCGCGAGGCGGCCGTCGATGGCGTCGGTCAGGGCGGCGACGCAGAAGACGGCGAACGCGATCGTCGCCGCGCGCTCGGTCGGCGTGCCCAGCAGGACCACGATCGGGATGACCGCGAGCATGCGGGCGAAGACGAGCAGGAGCGGCAGGTTGAGCGTCACGGGTACGCGAACGAGCGCTCCGCGACCTGCCCCGTCTCCCCCATCTTGCCGAGCTCCTGGCCGTTGTAGGTCAGGAACGTCGCACCGGCGTTCCCGCTGCGGACGGACACCGCGCGCCCGGAGAAGGTGAGGACCTGTCCGTTCGGGAAGATCTTGTTCGTGCTCGGTGCCTGTGCACCGTCCACCGTCGCGAGCAGCCAGGCGTCCCCGCCGCTGATCCGCACGGTGACGTTGGCCGCCGTGTATGACACCGCGACGATGCGGGTCTCCTGGACCTCGCCGCCGGTCGCCGTCTTCGCCACTACACGCACCGTCTGCGAGCCGGTCGCGAAGTTCACGGTGACGCTGAACCGCCCGTCGCTGCCCAGGGTGACCGGCGAGCCGTTCACGACCACGCTCGTGACCCCGTTGGCCGCGCGCCCAGCGACCGTGACCGGAGCGTTCGTGTACGTGCCGCCGTTCGCGGGCTGCTCGACGATGAGCTGCGGGGCCTGCTGCTCGGTGGCCCCACCGGGGATGAGCTGGACCGTCCGCGAGGCCTGGGCGAGCTTGCCCGCGGCATCGAGCACCTGTACCTCGATGTGGTTCGGGCCGGGCTTGAGCGGGATCGTCACGGTGAACGACCCGTCCGCGGCCGGATGGATGTCGTTGATCGTGTCCTGACCGGGAGAGATCCGCACCGTCACGCGACCGTCCGGCACGGTCTTCCCCTTCAGCACGTACTGCGCGATCGGCGAGACCGCATCGGCCGCAGGGTCGGTGATATCGATGCGTGGCGCGATCGCGAAGTTCGTGAACTGGTAATAGAGATAGCCGACGAACAGCACGACGCCCGCGAGCACGACGACGGGGACGAGAACGGTCGGCGTGAAGATGAAGCTGCGCTTCACGAGCGGCCGCATCGGCTCGAACACGCGCGGTGCCTCCGGGCCTCCGCGCTCGCCACTGAACAGCGCCACCATCTCCTCAGGGTCGAGGTTCAGGTACTCCGCGTAGTTCCGGAGGAAGCCCTTCGTGTAGACCGCACCCGGGAGCGACTGGTAGTCGCCGCTCTCGAGCGCGGCAAGGAACTTCTCGCGGATCCGGGTGTCCTCAGCGGCCTGCTCCAGGGTGAGGCCCATCCGCTCCCGCTCCTGCCGGAGGGCGTCGCCGAGGCGGGCCACTAGCGCTCGTCCGCGTCAGCGGCCGCCGCGGGTCGCGTGCCGTAGACCAGGCGCATTTTGCCGGGGCCGACGGAGGGTCCGACGACGCCCTCCTGCTCCATGATGTCGATGAGCCGGCCAGCCCGCGCGAACCCGACGGTCATCTTGCGCTGCAGCATCGACACCGAAGCCTGACCTGCCCTGCGGACGATGTCCACGGCCTCGTCGTAGCGGTCGTCCTCGATCTCCGAGTCGCCCCGTTCACGGCGCACGAGCTTGTCCTCGCCCTCGAGGACCTCGTTGTGGCGGTCGTAATTCGTGCCGGACTGGTCGACCCAGTGCCTCGTGATCTTCGCGATCTCCTTGTCGGAGGTGAACACACCCTGGGCGCGGATCGGCTTCGCGAGGTCCGGCCGGAGGACGAGCATGTCCCCGCGGCCAAGCAGCTTCTCCGCCCCAGTCATGTCGAGGATCGTGCGCGAGTCCACCGCCGACGCCGTGGCGAACGCGATGCGCGCCGGGATATTCGCCTTGATCAGACCGGTGATCACGTCGACCGACGGCCGCTGGGTGCCGAGCACGAGGTGGATGCCGGTCGCGCGCGCGAGCTGGGCCACCCGGGTGATCTGCTTTTCCACCTGGATGGGTGCCTGCAGCATGAGGTCGGCGAGCTCGTCGATGACGAACACGATGTAAGGGATCCGGTCCGGCCCGACGCGTGCCTCGTTGTAGCCCGCAATGTTGCGCGCGCTCGCGCGGGCGAACAGCCGGTAGCGCCGGTCCATCTCGCCGGTGACCCAATAGAGGGCGTTCAGGATCTTGTCCCCGTCGGTCATCACCGGCGCGATGAGGTGCGGGATATCGGCGAAGCCGGAGAAGTCGACCCGCTTCAGGTCGCCGATGAGCAAGCGGACGTCGTCCGGAGTCGAGTTGAGCAGAAGGCTGCAGAGGATCGAGCTGATCGAGACGCTCTTGCCCGAGCCGGTCTGTCCGGCGACGAGCAGATGCGGCATCGCCGCGAGGTCGAGCACGATCGGTGACCCGGAGACATCCCGCCCAAGAGCGACCATGAGCTTGGACCGCGGATCGCGGAAGGTCGTCGTCTCGGCGACGTCGCGGAGCGACACGACCCCGACAGCCAGGTTCGGCACCTCGATGCCGACGACACTCTTGCCCGGCACCGGCGCCTCGATGCGCAGCGTGCGCGCGGCGAGGGCGAGCGACAGATCGTCGTTCAATGCTTCGATCCGCGAGAGCTTCACACCGGGGGCCGGCTTGATCTCGTAGCGGGTGACGACCGGCCCGACGGTGGCCTCGACGACCTTCGCCAGGATGTTGAAGTGCGCGAGCGTCTCTTCGATGATCCGCGCGCTCTTCTCGATCTCGCCCTTCCCGCCGTGCTGGGCATCGTCGCCGGCCTCGAGGAGCTCCATGGACGGCACCGTCCAGGTGCGGTCGGCGGTCGCATGGAGGACGCCTTCGGCAGCCAGCATCGCCGAGGGCAGGCCCTCGAGACCGGGTGGCACGGCCGGCGCCGCCGGGAGACCGAGCACCGGCTGCTCGGCAATGACTTTCGGAGGCTTCCAGCCGGGGCGTTCCTCGGGCAGGTTGATCCTGACCTTCAACGCCGTCTCAGCAAAGGCCGGAACGGCCCGGCCGTCCGGCCGTAGGACCGGTTCGGGCTCCGCCTCGAACAGCTCGGCCTCGAACCGCCGCGCTGTACCGCCGGGCAGCGCGGCGCCCGGGCGGAACGCGAACTGCGGCCGGTGATCGATCGCCGGCCGGGCAAGCTCGCTCAACGTGCGGTTCGCCCCGACGACCACGCCGACGGCGAGCAGCGCGACCAGGACGATGAGCCCCCCGATCGCACCGAGCGTGCCGGTGGCCGCGCCGCCGACCGCCCGGCCGACGGCGCCGCCGCTCCCGCTCGCGTCGTGCGCGATCCCGAGCAGGGCGATGACGATGAGCAGCGCCCCGATGCCGGGCAGCAGGAGCCGTCTCGCGAGGGCACGCTGCCAGGTCACCGCGGCCGCAACGACGAAGAGCGCAGGAATGAGGATCGCGCCCCAACCGAGCATGCCGATCATCAGCGACCGCCACCAGTTGAGGACCGAGCCACCGCCCGAGATCAGGGCGACGAGCGACAGCAGGCCGATGATGCCGAGGGCAACGCCGATGATGTGGTCGCGGACCTCGTCGCGCATGCGCGCGCCGGGCGTGGCCTCGCGGCGCATTGGGCGCCGCGACGTCGTCTTCTTCGCCATCAGACCTGCATGATCACCGGCAGCACCATGGGCCGGCGTTTCGTCTTTTCGTACAAGAAGGACGCGAGACTTTCGTGGATCGCGTCCTTCAGCGCCGAGGACTCTGCGAGGTGCGGTCCGGTCTGCGCCCGGCTGAGACCCTCGAGCACCTTCTCCTTCGCCTCCTCGAGCAGGGCGGTCGCGTCCTGCTCGGGTACAAACCCGCGCGTCGTGATGTCCGGCCCGGCGACGACCGCTCCGGTCTGGTGCTCGATGGTCACCACGACGAGGAACACGCCTTCGCTGCCGATCGAGAGGCGGTCGCGCATGACCGCCTGGCTCACGTCGCCCACGCCCAGGCCGTCTACGTAGACCTGGCCTGTCGGGACGTGATCGCCAACGCGCGCGCCGCGGTCGCCGATCTCGAGGACATCGCCGTTCGTGATCACGAACGAGTTCTCCGGCGCGACACCAAGGTCGATGGCCAGCCGGGCGTGCCGTACGAGCATCCGATACTCGCCGTGGATCGGGACGAAGTGCTTGGGGCGGAGGATATTGAGAAGCAGCTTCAGCTCCTCCTGGCTCGCGTGGCCGGAGACATGCGGCCGGTTCGACGCGTCATAGATGACCTCGGCGCCGAGCTTGAACAGGTTGTCGACGGTCCGGCTGACGAGCTCCTCGTTGCCGGGGATCGGGTTCGCCGACATGACGACGGTGTCCCCCTCCTTCACCGCCACGTGACGGTGGTCGCCGAGGGCCATGCGCGAGAGCGCGCTCGTGGGCTCGCCCTGGCTGCCGGTGGTGATGATGCAGAGCTCGTGATCCGGGAGCTTCCCGATCTCGTTCGGGTTCACGATCGCGCCCTCCGGATACTCGAGGTACCCAAGCTCGCGCGCGGTACGGGTGTAGTTTTCCATGGAGCGGCCGATGATCGCGGTACGACGCCCCCAGGCGTGAGCGACATCGACGATCTGCTTGATCCGCGAGATGTTGGAGGCGAAGGTCGTCGTGATGACCCGGCCGGGCGCGCGGGACATGATCGCGTCCAGAAGCTCGCCGACGTGGCGCTCCGACGGCGTATAGCCTGGGACCTCGGCGCGCGTCGAGTCGGACATGAGCAGCAGGACACCCTTCGCGGCGATCGCGGCGAGCCGGGCGAAGTCGGTCTGCCGGCCATCGACGGGGGTGTGATCGAATTTCCAGTCGCCGGAGTGAACGATCGTCCCCTGCGCCGTCTCGATCGTGACACCCACGGCGTCGGGGATGCTGTGGCAGACGAAGTAGGAGTCGCAGCTGAACGGTCCGATCTGGAACGGCGTGCCCGGTTCGATCTCGCGGAAGACCGCGCGCTCGGCGAGCTTGTGCTCCTTCAGCTTGGAGCGGATGAGTCCAAGTGTGAGCTTCGTGCCGTGGATCGGCACCGTCGGGAAATCGCGAAGAACGTACGGCAGCGCGCCGATGTGATCCTCGTGCGCGTGCGTGATCAAGATTCCGCGGACCTTGTCCTTTCGCTCGCGAAGGTAGCGGATGTCCGGGATGACCAGGTCGATGCCGAGCATTTGCTCGTCCGGGAACATCAGACCGGCGTCGACGACGACGATGTCGTTCCCCTGCTCGATGGCCATCATGTTCTTGCCGATCTCGCCGACGCCGCCGAGCGGAATGACGCGAACGGGGCTAGCCAAGAAGGGTCAGCTGCTCGGCGGATTTGGCTGCCGGCTCGGGTGCCGCTGGAGCGGGCCGTGGTGCCGTGTCGAGGAACCGTGAGAGCGCCTGGAAGTCGGCCTGGAGCTCCGCTCGCAGCGACGGCTGGTGGAGCGCGGCGGCCGGATGGAACACCGGGAAGATCGTCATACCGTCCTTCTGTCGTGCCATGCCGTGCACGCGCGAAATGGAGTCGCCGGGAAAGAACTTGTACATCGCGTGCCGGCCGAGCGTGACGATCACCTTCGGCCGGAGGAGAGCGAGGTGCCGCTCGAACCAGACGTGGCAGGCGGCGACCTCCTCGGGGAGCGGGTCCCGATTCTCGGGCGGCCGATGGCGGACCACGTTCGTGATGAACACCTTGCTCCGGTCGAGCCCGATGCCCGCGAGCAGCTGGTCGAGGAGCTGCCCCGCGGCTCCGACGAACGGCCGGCCCTGGACATCCTCGTTGTAACCGGGCGCCTCGCCGAGGAAGACGATCCCGGACTCGGCGCTGCCCTCTCCCGGTACCGCCTGGCGGGCGCTCCGGTGGAGTGGGCACGCTGTGCAGCGACGGATCTCGTCGGCGAGCGCGGTCAGATCGTCGTTCACTCCGTTGATTATCACGGCGCAGGCGCCTTTCGGGCGAGGTAGACGACATCCGTGTACGGCCGATGGGGCATCTCGATGACATCCACGAGGAAGCCCGCCCGCTCGAACATCGCCCGTGCGTCGTCGCGCGCCTGGAAATGGAACCCCCGGGCGCCGCCGCGGGCCAGACCGAGCGCCGCCGCGACGAGCTCCTGGGTGTAGGTCAGAGCGTAGCGGGCCCCGGGCGCCCGCTCCTGCGCCTTCACGATGAGCGGCGCGTTCTCGACAAGCGCCGTCGCGGCCTTGCGCAGGATGGCCTCCTGGTCGGCCGGCGACAGCAGGTAGAGGACGTCGATGATGGCGATCGCGTCGCACTTCGGCGGCGTCTCGTGGAGGATGTCCCCGACCTCGAAGCGCAGGGACTCCCGGCCCTGGATGGTCGACCGGGCGACCCCGATCTTCCGCGCGTCGAGGTCGATGCCCAGCACGCGGCGGTTCGGGGCGGCCTCGGTCAGGAGGTTGGCGAACAACCCTTGGCCGCAGCCGAGGTCGACGATGAACCCGTGCCGGGGCACATAGCGATCCACGAACGCCAGATCGGACAGGAAGGCGCGGCCGTGGATGAGCGCGCGGGCCGTCACCGGAGCGGATCGGTAGCGGTGGACCGCGCGGTCCAGTGCCGCGGTGGTCGTCGAGCCCGGCATCAGCTCACGCGCCGGCGGACCGTGTCACCGAAAGCGCTCCGGAGCAGCGGGTCGGTGAGGACCATGAGATCGTCGTGGCGCTGGAGCACGAGCGTGTCCCCGGTCTGGCGGAGCTCGTCGTCCGGGTAGCCCGGATGCGCGGCGATCTCCCCGAGCCCCGGGTACGCGGCATAGAGCGCGACCGCCGCCGCGTCGGGGCGGCCTGGCAGCGCCGACAAGTCGACGAACCAGTCGCTCCCGGGCACCCCGCGCCGGCTCAAACGGGTGACGACGGTCGAGGCGCCGAGGAGCTGCGCCTTGAGCGTCGCGGTCGCCCGTGGCGGCATCGCGCGCCGCAGCCAGCGAACGCCGCGCTCGCGGGCGATCGCCGCGACCACGCGGCTCACCGGCGGCATGAGGTGCGTGTGTCGGTGGGAGTCCCATGCGCGCGCTTCGATCCCCCAACTCGCGATCCGGTCGGCCTGGGCCCGCAGCTCGAGGGCCAGATGCGTCGCGCGGATCCGGCCGGTCAGCAAGCGGGCCGTGAATTCCGGCAGCTGATGGAACCGGCCGTCGCGATCGACGAGCGAGGGCACCCGCGCGGGATCGGCCGCCGGGCATCCACCGACGAGGTCGAGGTGCAGCCCGACCTCCAGGCCGCGCTCGGCGCGGGCCAGTGCCGCCGACCCTTCGCCTGCGGCGAACGTGACGAGCAGCGACGTGGATCGCACGACGCCGTTGCGGTGCGCCTCGAGGATCCCCCGCGTTACGCCGGGCGAAAGCCCGAGGTCGTCGGCGGTGACCACGATGCCGTTCATCGGTATCGGCCCCGCGCCGCGTTCCAGCGGATGAGCACCAGATCGCGGAGCATGGCCGGCGTGTCGCGTAGGAAGCTGACGCTCGTGTGCGCGCGCTGGTGGATCGACACGGGCGTCTCGACGACGCGGTAGTCGCGCCGACGGGCGATGAACAGGATCTCGGCGTCGAAGGCGAAGCCATCCAGTCGTTGCCGCGAGAAGAGGTCGCGCGCGGCCTCCGCCGTGTACATCTTCCCGCCGCACTGCGTGTCATTCACATCGATCGGGATGATCGCGTGGACGCACGCCCGGTACACCCAGCCCATGACGACGCGCCACCACGGCCGATCGATGACCGAACCGGCCACGTAGCGGGACGCGACGGCGACGTCCGCGCCGTCCGCGAGCACCCGCAGGAAGGCGTCGATGGTGTCGACCGGGATCGTGAGGTCCGCGTCGAGGAAGACGATGGGGTCGCCGGCGGCCGCGGCAACGCCCGCGCGAATGGCAGCGCCCTTGCCGCGGTGCGGGAGCTCGAGGTACCGGTACCGCAGCCCGGCGCGCGGCAGTGACTCGACCGCGCCGGCGTACGCGATCGCGGTGCCGTCGGTCGACCCGTCGTCACAGACGAGGACCTCCGCGGCAAGCCCCCGGGCACGGAAGAACTCGGCGCAGTGCGCGAGGCTCGCCGGCAGCCGGCGAGCCTCGTTATACGCGGGAAGGATCAGGGAGAGGATGCGCCTACCTCGGAGGTCCGCTCCGCCGGAATCCGCCACCGCCACCGGGGCGGAAGCCGCCGCGGTCGCCGTCGCCGCCCGGCCGCTCGGTGAACCGGGCCCGCTGCTCGCGCTGCCGGCGGTTGAACTCGTCAGGATTCTCACTGACCGCCCGGATCGAGAGGTTCACCCGGCCCTGCCGGTCCACCTCGGCGACCTTGACCTTCACGTGCTCGCCGATCTTGACGGCGTCCTCGATGTTGTTCACGCGCTCGTTCGAGATCTCGGAGGCGCGCACGAGGCCCTCCTTGCCGGGGAGGTACTCGACGAATGCGCCGATCGACATGATCCGGGTGACCTTGCCCTCGTAAACCTCGCCGACCTCGGGCTCTTTCGTGAGACCCTCGATCATGGCGCGGGCTCTTTCGCGACCCTCCGGCTTCGCGCCGGTGATGCGGATCGTGCCGTCGTCCTCGACCTCGATGTTCGTGCCGGACTCGGACTGGATCGCGCGGATCATCTTGCCGCCGGGTCCGATGATGTCGCGGATCTTGTCCGGGTTGATCTTGACCGTGTCGATACGCGGGGCGTACTTGTTGAGCTCAGCACGCGGCTTGTCGATGACCTGACGCATCTCCTGGAGGATGAACAGGCGCGCCTCGCGGGCCTGCGCGAGGGCCTCGCGCATGATGTCGAGGGTGATGCCCTTGACCTTGATGTCCATCTGGAGCGATGTGATGCCGGCGTCCGAGCCGCAGACCTTGAAGTCCATGTCGCCGTAGTGATCCTCGAGCCCCTGGATGTCGGTCAGGACGGTGTGCTTCCCGTCCTGGAGGACGAGACCCATCGCGATACCCGCGATCATCGTCTTGATCGGGACGCCGGCGTCCATGAGGGCGAGCGTCGAACCACAGGTGGAAGCCATCGAGGACGAGCCGTTCGACTCGAGCGTCTCGCTGACCACTCGGATCGTGTACGGGAACTCATCCTTCGTCGGGATGACCGCGAAGAGCGCGCGCTCCGCGAGCGCGCCGTGGCCGATCTCGCGACGCCCCGCGCCTCGCATCATCCGGACCTCACCGACGGAGTACGGCGGGAAGTTGTAGTGATGCATGTAGCGCTTCGAGTCGACCGGTGAGAGCGTGTCGATGATCTGCTCGTCGCCGGACGGGCCGAGCGTGCAGATCGAGAGGACCTGGGTCTGACCGCGCTTGAACAGCCCGGAGCCGTGTGTGCGCGGGAGGACGCCGACCTCGATCTCGAGCGGTCGGATGTCCTTCGTGCCGCGGCCGTCGGGGCGGAGCTGTTCGTCGACCACGGCCTTGCGGAACTCGTGCTCGAGGACGCTCTCCCATTCGCCCTTGATCTCGTCCTCGGTGATCGTCCCGGATTCGGTGATGAACTGCTTCATCGCTTCGTCGCGGACCAGGTCGAGCCCGGCTTCACGTTGCAGCTTGTCCGCATTGCGGAGTTTGGCGCGCAGCCGGTCGGCGAAGAACTGGTGGACCGGGCCGAGCTTCGCCTCGTCGCGCGCGGCCACAGCGGGCGTGAGCTTCGGCTTGCCGGCGGCCCGCCGGAGCTCCTCCTGGGCCTCGCAGAGCGTCGCGATGCCGGTCTGCGCAAGCGCCAGGGCTTCGACGAGCTTATCTTCGGGGATCTCCTCCGCGCCGGCCTCGACCATCATGATCGAGTCCTTCGTGCCGGCGACCACGAGGTCGAGCTCGCTCTCGAGCAGTTGCTGGATGGTCGGGTTGAGGAACAGCTTGCCGTCGACGGTGCCCACGCGGACGCACCCGATCGGGCCTTCGAACGGTGCGTTCGAGATGTGCAGCGCGGCGGACGCGGCGTTCACGGCGAGGGTGTCGTAATCGTTCTCCTGATCGCTCGACCAGGCCGACACGATGATTTGGACGTCGTTCTTGAAGCCCTTCGGCCAGAGCGGGCGGATCGGACGGTCGACGAGGCGCGCAGTGAGGATGCCCTCCTCGGACGGGCGGCCCTCGCGGCGTGGGAACGAGCCGGGGATCTTGCCCGCGGCGTAGAGGCGCTCCTCGAAGTCGACGGTGAGGGGGAAGAAGTCGATACCGGGCCGCGTCGTCTTCGCAACGGTCCCTGCCGCGAACACGATCGTGTCGCCATAACGGACCGTGACTGCGCCGCCGGCCTGGGCGGCGAACTTCCCGGTCTCGAAGGTCAGGGGCTTATCGCTGATCGTTGCCTGGGATCTGGTTATTGCCACGTGTCGTTAACGCGGGTGCGCGCATGAAGGTCTGCCGCGCTTACCGACGCAGGCCGAGGCGCCCGATGATCTCCTGATAGCGCTCGGGGCTCCTGCGGTGAAGGTACGCGAGCAGCCGCCTGCGCTGGCCGACCATCATGAGAAGCCCGCGACGGCTGTGATTGTCGTGCGCGGCCGTGCGCAGATGATCCGTCAGATGCTTGATCCGCTCGGTGAGCAGCGCGATCTGGACCTCCGGCGATCCCGTGTCTGTTTCGTGCTGGCGGTAGGTCTTGATGACCTCACCTTTGTGAGCGGCTTCGGCGAGCGGCACCCGTTGTCCTTTCCTTGATCTTTTCGATCTCTATATTCACGCTCAGTCTACCGGAAAACGACCGGATGTCACATCTCCGGACATAATCGTCCGCTGATGGAGCTGGGCGCGGGGCCGCTTGCCGGCGTCCGCACCGACGTGATCAAGGTCGAGGCCCCGGGAAAGCGCGACCCGCTGCAGGGCGGCGCCTCGCTGTGGTGGCGCGTCCGAGGCGTCCGGTTCACCGCCAACTCCCACGACACCCGTGGCACGGGCCTCGCGAATGTGTGGGCCGCGCTCGGGGTCGGGATCGACCGCTTCGCCGCATCGTTCGCGGGCCTCGGCGGGTGCCCGTGCGCTTCAGGCGCGACGGTCAACATCGCGACCGAGGACACCGCGTACCTCCTCCGACGGGCGCGGATCGAGACCGGCCGTGACGAGCAGATGCTCTTCGCGGCGGCATGGCCGTCCGCATGACGACCGCGATCAGCCTCCGCGGCGTCTCCAAGACGTACCGCCCGCCGCGCAAGCCGCCGTACACCGCTATCACTGGGTTCGACCTCGACGTCGACGCCGGCCGGTTCGTGGCGGTGGTCGGTCCCTCCGGCTGCGGGAAGTCGACCCTGCTGTCGCTCGTCTCAGGGCTCCTGCCTGCGAGCACGGGCACGATCACGCTGAACGGCACGGCCGTGAGCGAGGTCCGCACCGATGTCGGGTTCATCTTCCAGCGCGACGCCCTCTTGCCCTGGAAGACCGTGCGCGAGAACGTGCTCCTGCCGTTCGATTTCCGTGGGGTGGCGAGGCCGGCGGCGACGCGGACGGCCGACGAATGGATCGCCCGGGTCGGCCTCGCGCGCTTCGGCGACAACTATCCCCACGAGCTCTCTGGCGGCATGCGCAAGCGGGCGCAGCTCGCGCAGTCGCTGGCCATCGACCCCGGGGTGCTCCTGATGGACGAGCCGTTTAGCGCGCTCGACGTCCAGACTCGCAACCTAATGGAGAACGAGCTGCTGAACCTCTGGGGCGCGGCCGGGAAGACCGTGCTCTTCATCACCCACGACCTCGAGGAGGCGATCGCGCTCTCCGACGAGATCGTCGTGATGACCGCCGGCCCCGGCCGGATCAAGGCGCGCTACCGGGTGGACCTCCCCCGGCCGCGCAACGTGACGGAGATTCGCTTCGCGCCGGAGTTCTCGGCGCTGTACGAGCGAGCCTGGGAAGACCTTCGGGATGAGGTCACGCGCTCGTACGAGCAGAGCCTCCAGGTATCATGAGCGCCGCCCTCACCGTCGCGCCCGTCACCCGGCGGCCGTGGTTCATCCGTACCCTCCAGGCGGGCGTCATTGCGACGTTCATCCTGCTCTGGGAGGGGCTCGGCCGCGCCGGGACCCTCGACCCGTTCTTCTATTCGCGGCCGTCGCTCATCGTGCCCCGCATTGGGATCTGGCTCGGCGAGGGGTTGACGGACACCTCCATTTACCGCGACATGCAAGTGACCCTCACCGAGACGGTGCTCGGGTTCGTCATCGGCACGCTCCTCGGCGTGGTCATCGGCTACGCCTTCGCACGCAACTGGCTCCTTGGGCAGGCATTCGACCCGCTGCTCTCGATGTTCAACGCGATCCCCCGCCTCGTCCTCGCGCCGGTGTTCATCCTCGCGTTCGGCATCGACCTCGCGAGCAAGGTCGCGCTTGGCGTGACGCTGGTCTTCTTCATCGTGTTCTTCGCCACGTTCACCGCTGTCCGGGACGTGGACCAGACGCTCGTTGACAACGTGCGCGTGTTGGGCGCCCGGAGACGCGACGTAACTTTCCAGGTCCTCCTCCCGGCCGCGTTCAGCGCGATCCTGGCCAGCCTGCGGACGAGCGCCGGATTTGCCTTCGCCGGGGCCGTCGTGGCCGAGTACATCGGCTCGAACGTCGGTGTCGGCCGTCGGATCGCGAACTCCGAGGCGTTCTTTGACTCGACGGGCGTCTTCGGCGGTATCGTGGTCATCGCGGCGCTGGCGCTCGCACTCGACGGCTTCCTGCAGGTGGTGGAGGGATGGTTTTCGCGCTGGAAGCCGCGACGGGAGCGCTGATCCACCGGCCGGTGACTCGGGATCCTTGGAGCGTACGGAGGGTACGGATGAACCGCACGCACGCGATCCTCGCGATCGGGGCGGCGCTGCTGCTCGCGTCCGCCTGCGGCGGCCCCGGGAAGGTCACCCCGGCGGCGAGCTCGACGACGTCCGCCACGCAGGCCCAGGCGACGAAGCCGGCTCGGGCGACGGTCAAGGTCTCGGTCGGATCAGCGGCCTCGCTCATCTACCTGCCGTGGGACCTCGCGAGGGCGCTCAACTACTTCGAGGACGAGAACCTCGACATCCAGCTCAATTACGCGCAGGCCGGCACGGAGGCCGCGACAGCGTTGCTCTCCGGGACCGTCGACTTCACCGGCAACTCGCTCGACCACTCGATCAAGGCCCAGATCGCGGGCAAGCCGACCAAGATGGTGGTGTCGTTCGCCCGCCTGCCGGGGACCGCGCTCATCGTGCGCAACGACCTCAAGGACACCGTGAAGAGCGTTAAGGACCTCAAAGGGATGACCGTTGGCGCGACCTCCGTCGGCTCCGGCACGCACCTCCTGCTCACCTTCGTGATGAACCGGGCCGGCCTGGTGCAGGACAAGGACTACACCTTCAAGCCCTGCGGCTCCGGCACGATGGCCGCGGCGCTCGACTCAAAGGGCGCGGCCGCGTGCATGAACTCAGACCCGTTCATCACGAGCTACGTGAACGCGGGCAAGGGCTTTATCATCGCCGGCGGCGACTACCGCACCGAGAAGGACACGACGGCGTTGCTGGGTGGCGCGTATCAGTTCACCGGCGCCGTGACGACTCTGGACTACATCCAGAAGAACCCGGGCGTGGTCCAGCGGGTCGTCAACGCGCTAGTCCGGGCGGATCGGTTCATCGCCGCGAACAGCTCCAAGGACATCGCCGCAAGGCTGCCGGATGCAGTCACCGGCGCGGACCGCGACCTCTACATCAAGGCCCTCGAGGCCGGGAAGCAATACCTCTCGGCTGAGGGGATCATCGACCAGAAGGGCGTGGACAACGTCCTCAAGCTGAACATCGAGGACTGCAAGGCGAACCCGACCCTTTGCCCGAATCTCAAGGCGACGGACCAGGTGGATTCGAAGGCCCTCTACGACAACTCGTTCGCGCAGCAGGTCCCGAAGTAGCACTGGCGCGCTCGTGGGTCGGACGGACTGTTCCGACCGACCCGAGCGTCGCGCGCGACATGGTCCGCCCGGGAGACGCGCGATAGCGGGAGCCGCGATGCGCGGTGATTTCCGGAAGTTCTGGTTCGGCGAGACCGTCTCCGCGTTTGGCACGTCCTTCACCCAGTTCGCGATCCCGCTCCTCGTCTTCAAGCTCACCGGGTCCGCGATCTATCTTGCGGCGAGCGCAGCCCTCTTCACCATCCCGCACCTCCTCTTCGGCCTGCTCATCGGCGCCTGGACCGACCGCACCGACCGCCGGCGGCTGATGATCGCGACCGACCTGGTGAGCGTGGCTGCCGTCGGGTCGCTACCACTCGCGGCCGCAGCCGGCGTGCTGAGCGTCTGGTGGGTCCTCGCGGTCGTGCTCGCGTCTTCGACACTCTCGATCTTCTTCGAAGCCGCTCAGTTCGGCGCCATTCCGAGCCTCGTCGAGGAGGCCGACCTCGTGACGGCGAACGGCCGAATCCAGGCAAGCTTCGCGGCGGCGAGCGTGCTTGGCCCGATCACCGCCGGCGTGCTCCTCGTCGTGCTCCCGGTCCAGGACCTGCTCGTCATCGACGCCGCCACGTTCCTCGTCTCGGCGACGACGCTCGGCCTCATCCGCCGACCGTTCAACGCGCCGCTCGAGCGGCCGCGGACGAGCATCCAGCAAGACGTTGTGGAGGGGCTCCGCTACGTGCTCCGGCACCCGGTATTGCGGAACATCTCCGCGATGATGGCGCTCGTCAACCTCGTGTCGGTCACCGCCTTCGCGCAGCTCGTCCTGCTCGCCAAGCAGCGCTACGCGGCGACAGACGCGCAGATCGGACTCCTCTTCGCGGCCGGCGGCGTTGGAGTCTTCCTCTGCTCCCTCGCGGCGGGACCGCTCCGCCGGCGCTGGAGCTTCGGAAATGTCGCGCTCGGCGCGCTGATGGTCTCCGGCCTCGCGACCGTCGGTCTCGCATTCGCGCCGAGCTTCGCCCTCGCCGTGGCGCTCTGGGGGCTCTCCGCCGGGCTCGGCACGCTCTTCAACGTCAACACCGGGAGCCTGCGCCAGGCGATCGTACCGAATCACATGCTCGGAAGGATCATCACGATCGCGATGGTCCTCGCCTGGTCGGCGAACCCGCTCGGGGCGATGGCCGGCGGCATCGCGCTCGACCGCACCGGCGACGTTCAGCTGGTCTACGCCGTCGTCGGGTGTCTGATGTTCGTCATCCCGCTGTACTTCCGGCTGTTTAGCCCGCTCGGCACGGCGGAGCGGCATCTCCCCACGGCGGGGAGCTAGCGCAGCTCGAGCCTCGTCCGCTGGACGTCCTTCGCGATCTGCTCCGAAAGCGCGTCGGCGCTGTCGAACTTCACCTCGTCGCGCAGCCGCTCGACGAATGCGACGGACGCCTCTTGCCCGTACACCTCAGCGCTGAAATCGAGCAGGTACGCCTCGAGCTTCCGCGGCCCGCCGCCAAACGTCGGCCGCACGCCGAGGCTCGTCGCGGCGCGATACCGCTCCGCGCCGATCGTCACCCAAGTCGCGTAGATCCCGTCGTGCGGCAGGAGCTTGTCCGATGGGGGCGCGACGTTGATCGTCGGGAACCCGAGCGCGCGGCCGCGCTGTTCCCCCCGGACGATCGTCCCGCTCACCGAATACGGCCGCCCTAGCAGGGCCTGCGCGGTGACGAGATCGCCCTGGCGGAGCGCCTGGCGGATCCGCGTCGAGCTGACCACCGAGCCGCCGATCGCGATGGGCTCCACGACGGTCACCGCGAAGCCGTAACGCTCGCCGAGTTCCTTCAGGCGCGGTACCGCGCCTTCGCGGCCGTGCCCGAACTGGAAGTCCGGCCCAACCACAATCCGCTGCACGTCACCCGCGGCGGTCAGGCGCTTGAGAAAGTCGGCCGCGGACTGCTCGGAGAAGGCCTTGTCGAAGCGGAAAATGACGACGCCCTGTGCACCCGCATGCTCGAGCAGCGCCGCGCGCTCGGGCGCATCCACCAGCGTCGACTGCGGCGGATCCTGCGCGAGCACTTGTGTGGGGAGCGGATCGAAGGTCGCGGCGAGCGGCGTCGCGCCGGCGGCGTGCGCGCCGCCGACCAGGCGCCGGATGAGTGCCTGATGGCCCAGGTGGACGCCGTCGAAGACGCCCAGCGCGAGATGCAGCGGCCCGGATGGCCAACCGGCGAAGCCCTGAAGGACTATTCGATGCTCCTGGCTTCGGCTGCCGTGACCGGTCGCGTGGCCCGCACGCCAGGTAACGCCCGGCTACCCGCAGCCGGCACCCGGCCGCGCGTGGTGCGGCGCGGCCTGCGTGCCGCGGCGAGGAACGGGATGGGTGTCGCGACGGCCAGGATGTAGCCGAGGTAGTTTCCCTGGAAGTAGCGGCCGAAGAACAGGAACGCGAGCAGCGTGAGCGCATAGGCGCCGAGCATGCGCGCGATCGTCGGGCTCGCCCACAGGCGATAGCCGGTCCAGAGTGCGATCGGGGTCGCGACGATCATCTCGATCGCCGCGAACGGAAAGTCCGCCTGCCGGTACGGGATGAATCCGAGCGAGAGCAGGAGCGCGGAGAAGCCCATCCCGGAGATCGGGTAGGTCCATGCGGCGCCGCCGGCGTTGTACCGGACGACGTCGTCGTAGAACGCCCCCCAGTCGTTCACCAGGAACGGGACGAAGGTCACCGCAAGGAAGAGCGCCGCCGGGATCACCGGCATGAGCGCCCGGATCGCCTCGCGGGCGGTCCGCGGCCTGCGGGTCGCGACGAGATAGACGAGCAGGAACGGCAATAGGAAGAGCGCGTGCAGTTTCGCCGCGGCTGCGGCCGCGATCGCGAGCGAGGCCAGCGTGCAGCGCCCGCGCTGGAGCAGCACGACACCTCCGAACAGGAAGAGCAGCACGAAGAAGTCGTTGCGTCCCTCGATGACGAACGGGAAGAGCTGCGGGTTGAGACCGACCAGCGCGGCGATCGCGAGCCGCTGGTCGCTGCGTTTAACGACGAGCGGGACGACCACGAGCGTCGCGATGAACGCCGGGAGATACACGTACCGCTGGTCCCAGAAGAGACGGAAGTGGTCGAACAGCGCGACGAGCGGCACCGTCAACAGGAACATGAACGGGAAGTACGTGAGGTGATAGACCGCCGGGTTGTTCACCATCGGCCAGTAGTAGAGCGGCGTGTCGAGGTAGTCGGCCGCGTAGGGATTCTGGCCCGCAAGGAGCTTGCGCGCGGCCTCCTCGATCATGATCGCGCCGTCGTGCACGTACGTGTACGGCCGGCCGGTCTCGCGCAGGACGATCGACGCGACCGTTGGGACGACGACGAAGACGGCGATGATCGCGGCAAGGTGCAGCGCGCGATTGTGTGGCGTGAACGAAGCGCCGTCGCGACGGTCGCGGAACGGATAGCCCAGGGCGACGAAGCCGGCGAGCAGGAGGAACGCCGGACCGGCCGCGCCGGGGAAGAGCCGCCAGATCGGCTCGTCCGTCGTCGCGGCGACCGTGGTGTGGTTCGCGAAGAGGAGCAGCCAGTTCGCGACGGCGACGCCGCCCACGACCTTCGCATCGAGCGACAGGTCGCGCCAGGATTCGAGCAGCCAACGGACGGCCTGCTCCCCTGCCCGAATCAGCATCTAGGTCAGCCCCCAGTCCGCGAGGATCGAATCGGCGGGATCCGCGAGCAATCGCGGCTCCAGCTCGAGGATACGGTCGTCCGCGGCACGAAGCCCCCTGAGCGCAGACGGCGTGCCGCGCCGGAGGTCCTCCACGGTCAGGGCGTCAGCCGCCGCAAGACCGCCGACCGCGAGCCGGCGCAGCCCGCCCAGGTGCGCCGCGGAGCCGGCGGCGCGCCCGAGATCGCGGGCGATGGAGCGGATGTAGGTCCCGGTCGAGCACACGACGAGCAGCCGCAGCAGCGGCGTATCCCAGGTCGCGACCGCGAGCCGCTCGATCCGCACCCTCCGCGGCGCGAGCGCGAACTGCTCGCCGGCCCGCGCGCGCGCGTACGCGTGCCGTCCGCGCACCTTGACGGCCGCGTACGACGGCGGGACCTGCGCGATCTCGCCGCGGAACTCCTCGAGCATGCGCTCAAGGGCAGCCGCATCCAACGATGGCGGATCGGCGGAGCGCGTCGCGCTGCCTTCAGCATCGTCGGTCTCGGTCTCGGTGCCGAACACGACGAGGCCGGCGTAGGCCTTCGACGCGGTGTGCAGGCGATCAGCGAACTTCGTCGCCGGGCCGAGGAGCAGCGGTAGGACGCCTGTGGCGAGCGGATCGAGCGTGCCGCCGTGGCCGATGCGCGTCGTCCCGAGCGCGCCGCGGGCGACGGCGACCACGTCGTGGGAGGTCCAGCCGCGTGGCTTATCGACCGGTAGCACCCCGTTCGGGGAGATCACCGAGCGGCGCCCCCGGTCACGCGGAACGCCGGGCTGCGGCGAGCGCCTCCCGTGCGGCACGAAGAACGCGCTCGCGCACGGCCGGGTGATCCGCGCCCGCGCCCGGCGGGATGAGCGCGCCCGCAGCGCGGACGTGACCGCCCCCGCCGAAGGTGGCCATCAACGCGGAGGCATCGACGGACGGCGCGGAGGCCGACGTGCGGCAGGAGACCCGGAGGTCGGCTGTCGTGCCGCTGAACAGGAGCGCGACGCGCATGCCCTTGCTGCGGGCGATCTGCTCGACCAGACCGGAGAGATCCTCTTCACTGGCTTCCGCGTGCGTGAGATCCGCGCGCTCGATCCAGGTCCACACCAGGAGCCCGCCGTCCTCGCGCACCAGCCGCGAGAACGCGAAGCCCCAGAGCTTCAGCGCTTCGAAGCGCTTGTTACGGAACACGTTGTAGGTGATGGATTGCAGGTCCGCGCCGGCCCCGCGCAGCAGGGCGGCCCGCTCCAACGCGCGCTTGTCCGTGTTCGGGAACTGGAACGAGCCAGTGTCGGTCATGATCGCGACAAGGGCCGCCGTGGCCATGTCGGGCGTCCACTCCACCCCCAGCGCGTCCACGATCCGGCCGATCATCTCGCCGGTCGCGGCGCTCGTGACATCAACGAAGTTCGTGGCGCCGAACAGCGTGCTCGTGGCGTGATGATCGATGTCCGCGACCGGGACTCCAGGCGGCAGCGCGAATTTCGCCCGCGACGCCTCGCCGAAGTCGACGCAGACGACGAGATCCGCACCGCCCGGCGGCGACTCGCGCTGGTAGCGATCCGCTCCGGTCAGGAAGCGGATCGCGTCTGGGACGGGGTCGGCGCAATGCCAGGTGACCTGCTTCCCCAGGCGCTCGAGCGCGAGTCCGAGCGCGAGCCCCGAGCCGATCGTGTCGGGGTCGGGGTCGCGGTGCGACACGATCGCGATGCGCTTCGCCGCGCGGAGCGCATCGACGACGTCGATCATCGGTCCTGCTGGGCCTCGCGCAGGAGCTTGGAGATCCGGCTGGCGCGCTCCGCCGACCGGTCGGACACGAACTCGATATCCGGGACGAATCGCAGGTCGGTGCGCGTGCCGATCTCGTGCCGGATATAAGGCCGCGCCTCCGCCAGGGCCTTCATGGTCGCATTCGCCTGCTCGTCGTCACCGAGCACGCTGACGAAGATTTTCGCCGTCCGCAGGTCGGCGGTGGTCTCGACGCCAGTTACCGTCGCGAAGCTGATGCGCGGATCGCGCAGCTCCTCGCTGATGAGCGTGCCGAGCTCGCGCTGCAGCAACGCGTTCACGCGGTCCGACCGCCGGTACGCCATCAGCGCGGCTTGGGCTGGACGATGAAGGCCTCGATGACGTCGCCGACCGCGATGTCGTTGTGGCCGTCGAGCACGATGCCGCACTCGACTCCTGCGCTGACCTCGCGGACATCGTCCTTGATGCGGCGGAGCGTGCCGACGTGTCCGTCGTAGACGGTCTCGATGCCGCGGAGCAGCCGGGCCTGCGCGTCGCGGCGGATGAGGCCGTCCATGACCATGCAGCCCGCGATCGTGGTCTTGTTCGCTGTGAAGATCTGCCGGACCTCGGCGTGCCCGAGCACGCTCTCGACCATTACCGGCTCGAGCATGCCGGTGAGCGCCTTCTGCATGTCGTCGAGCAGCTCGTAGATGATCTTGTACTGCCGCACGTCGACGCCGGTCTGGTCGGCGGCGCGCTTCGCCGGTACGTCGATCTTGTTGCTGAAGCCGAGCACGACGGCGCCCGATGCGGCGGCGAGCGTCACGTCGGATTCGGTGATATCGCCCACGGCGTCATGGATGACCGACAGCCCGACCTCCTCCTGCGGCAGCTTCTGCAGCGCTCCCTTGATGGCCTCGAGCGACCCCTGCACGTCCGCCTTGAGGACGATCTTGAGCTCCTTCGCTTTGCCTTCCTTCACCTGCTCGAACATCTCGTCGAGCGTCGCCGGGCGCTCCCCGCCGACGGCGAGGGCGCGCTCGCGCGCGTTGTGGGCAACCATCGCCCGAGCCGCCTTCTCGTCCGGGACGGCGCGGAGGACGTCGCCGGCCTCGGGCACGTCGGGAAGACCGAGGATCTGCACCGGTCGCGACGGCTCCGCGCGACCGACGTTCTTCCCCTTGTCATCCGTCATGGCCCGGACCTTGCCGAAGGTGATGCCCGCGACGATGAGGTCGCCGCGCTCGAGCGTGCCGGTCTGTACGAGGACGGTCGCGACCGGACCCCGGCCCTTGTCCAGGTGCGCCTCGATGACACGCCCGATCGCCGGCCGATCCGGATTCGCCTTGAGGTCCGCGACGTCGGCGACGAGCAGGACCGTGTCGATGAGATCCTGGAGGCCCTGTTTCGTCTTGGCCGAGACCGCGACGAGGGGCGTCTCGCCGCCGTACTCCTCGATCGTGACCTGATGTTCGGCGAGCTGCGCCTTCACGTGGTCCGGGTTCGCGTCGTTCTTGTCGATCTTGTTGAGTGCGACGACGATCGGCACGCCCGCGGCCTTCACGTGCGAGATCGCCTCAATGGTCTGCGGCTGGACGCCGTCGTCGGCGGCGACGACAAGGATCGCGACGTCGGTCACCTGCGCGCCCCGCGCGCGCATCGCGGTGAACGCCTCGTGCCCCGGTGTGTCGAGGAAGGTGACCTTACGGCCGCTGTGCTCGATCTGGTACGCGCCGATGTGCTGGGTGATCCCGCCGGCCTCGCGGGCGGTCACGTTCGTCTCGCGGATCGCGTCGAGCAGGCTCGTTTTGCCGTGGTCGACGTGACCGAGGATCGTGACCACCGGCGGCCGGCTGACCATCTTCGAGGCATCGTCGTCGGTCCAGAGGATCTCCTTGCCGATCGGGGCCAGCTCCTCGGGCTCGTCGGTGGCGACGACCAGCTCCTCCTCCGGCACGACCTCGCGGCCGAGCTCGCCCGCGACGAGCGAGGCGGTCTCGAAGTCAACGGTCTGATTGATCGTCGCCATGACGCCCATGTTCACGAGCGCGCGCATGACGTCCACGACCGAGAGGTCGAGGGTCTTCGCGAGCTCGCCGACCTGCAGCGTCTTCGGGAGCGCGACGGGCGCGCTACCGTCAGGGAGGAGCGCGACGGCTGCAGGCGCCGGCACCGCGATCGGAGGCGGCATCGGGCCACGCGAGGGGCGGCGGCGCGGACGCGGTCCGCGTTGCGGGGGAAAGCGCCTCGGTCGGGCCTTCGGCATCAGCCAGTCCTCCTTTTCTTATCCCTGAATGGCTCGGTCGGGCGACGCCCTCCCTCGCCTAGTCTCCGCCCCGCTCGCGAGCTCGTCCCGTAAGCGGAGCCTGGTCGCCTCGTCGATCGGCACCTCGAGGGCTCGTTGGAGCGAGCCATCGGCGGTGCCCCGTTCGAGGCACGCGTCCTCGGGGCAGAGATACGCCCCGCGGCCCGGTGACTTGCCCCGCAGGTCAACCGAGAGGCGGCCGTCAGGCGCCCTGACGACCCGGATGAGCTCGCGTTTTTCCCGCATCCGGCGACACGTCACGCAGGTCCGCTGCGGGGCGCCCTTAGCGGCGATCCTTCTTCTTCTTGCCGCCGAGGAGGGCGCGGTCCTCCTCCTCGAGCTCGTCCTCGTCGGCCGCGAGCGACTCCGCTTCGACCTCCGCGACGAGGTCGTGGCGGATCGCTTCCTGGTCCTCTTCGGCGCCGACGGCGACGGGCTCGGCTTCGACGAGCACCGGCTCCGGCTCGGGCTCCGGCTCGGCCTCGGCGCGGACCTCGGACTCGCTGCGGATATCGATACGCCAGCCGGTGAGCTTCGCGGCGAGGCGGGCGTTCTGGCCCTCCTTGCCGATCGCGAGCGACAGATAGCGGTCGGGGACGACAACGTACGCGGTCTTCTCCTCGACGACGATGTCGACGCGGATGACCGGCGACGGCGAGAGCGCGTTCTTGACGAACTCCTCAGGCTTGTCGTCGAACTGGATGACCTCGATCCGCTCGCCACCGAGCTCGTTGCTGATCGCCTGGACGCGGAGGCCGCGCTGGCCGACGCAGGCACCGACCGGGTCGAGCCCGGCCTGACGCGAGCGCACCGCGATCTTCGTGCGCGACCCCGCTTCGCGGGCGATGCCCGTGATCTCGACCTGCCCGTGATAGATCTCCGGCACCTCGAGCTCGAAGAGCCGCTTCACCAGACCGCGGTGCGCGCGGCTGACGATGATCTGCGGCCCATGGATCGAGCGACGAACCTCGAGGACCAGTACCTTGCGGTGCTGGCCGACGAAGTAGCGCTCGTGCGGTGCCTGCTCGCTGCGCGGCAGGATGGCCTTCGCCTTCCCGAGCTCGAACAGTGCCGAGCCGGCCTCGAAGCGCTCGATCTGGCCGTTGATGATGTCGCCCTCGCGGTCGGCATACTCGGCGTAGACCTGCTCGCGCTCAGCTTCCCGCAACGATTGCTGGATGACCTGCTTCGCGGTCTGCGCGCCGATGCGTCCGAGCGCGGCCGCCGACTCCTCGAGCGGGATCGTGTCGCCGAGCGCAACGTCCGGCTTCATGCGGCGCGCGGCGTCGATCTGGATATGGAGCTTCGGGTCCTCGACCTTGTCGACGACGGTCTTCAGCAGGAAGACCTTGAACGCGCCGGTCTGGATGTCGACGGTGACGTCGATGTTCTCTTCGGCGCCGTAGGCCCGTTTGATGGCTCGGGCGATGATGTCGCTCACGACTTCTTTGGGGAGGCCCTTTTCGGCGGAGAGCTGCGCGAGACCGGTGACGAGTTCTCGGTTCATGGCAGCGCTCCCCTTCTTCTCTTGCTCAGCCGTTTCGGCGACAAAAAAGGTGGGTCGCCCCACCTTCACGGCTCGAGCGGCCGGCGGGATCACCCGTCAGCCATGCGTCAGTGTAGCAAAGGGGCCGAGGAAGCGGAAAAGGGGGCGGCGGGCGCTGCTAGGTGAGGTTGTTGCCGATGTTCGAGAACTGGTTCTGCAGCTGGCCGCGCAAGAAGATCATCGCGACGATGACCGTGATGGCGATGACGGCAATGATCAGTGCATATTCGACGAGACCTTGGCCGGTCTCATCGCGCCAGAAGGCCAAGTCAGGCTCCTTTCCATCCGCCGTCGCCGCCCCCTTCCCTGACCGTCCGTTCTAACGGTTTCGAAGCGCGGCTGCGAGCCGCTCTTCCGTACTGGCGTTACCTGCCGGGGGTACTGCCCGTAACGCGAGCTGCGCTTCGGCCTGGGTGTAGCCGAGGGCCCGGAGCGCCGCGAGGGCCTCGTCGCCATCGGGCAGCGGCTCCGCCAGGCTGGGGCCGCCCGAGAGCCGGCCCACCTTGGACCGCAGATCCACGATCAAGCGCTCCGCGGTCTTCTTTCCCACGCCAGGTGCTCTCGCCAGGGCCGCGACATCGCCGGACGCGATCGCCGCCGCGACATCGACCGGACGAGACACCGAGAGGATCGCGAGGCCGGCCTTCGGTCCCACACCCGAGACGCCGATGAGGAGCTCGAAGAGCGCCAGCTCCTCGCGCGAGACGAACCCGAAGAGGAACTGACCGTCCTCGCGGGTGACCTGATGGGTGTGGAGCACGACCTCGTCGGAGGGCCCCGTTTCCGGATGCCGCGGGACGAACACCTTGTAGCCCACGCCGCCGCTCTCGACGACCACGTGGTCAGTGCCCTGCGCGACGATGCGGCCGCGGACGGAGGCGATCATTGAAGCCTAGGGGCGAGTGCGACCGCGCTTGCGAACCGCTCGCGCTGCACGTGCGTGACCGCGATCGCAACAGCGTCGGCGACGTTGTCCTGGGTGATCGGTGCGGCGAGCGCGAGCACGATCGTGAGCATCCGCTGCACCTGCTTCTTGTCGGCGCTGCCGGTCCCCGTGACCGAGAGCTTCACCTCTTGCGGCGTGTACTCCGCGACGGGAAGGTGGGCGCGCGCCGCGCATAGCAGCGCGACGCCCCGAGCCTCGGCGACTCGCATCGCGGTTCTCACGTTCTTGTTGAAGTACAGCCGCTCGAGCGCGATGGCCCGCGGTGCGTGCCGGGCGATCAGCGCATCGAGCGCGTCGGCGATGGCGAGCAGCCGTTCCGCAGCCGACGCGTCGGCGCTGACGGGGACCACGCCGCGATCGATGATCGTCGCCGGATCGGTCGCCCCGTCGAGCAACGCGTAGCCCATGCCGGTGGTCCCGGGATCGATGCCCAGGATCACGTTAGGCGGTCTCGAGGACTTCCTCCGGCACGTCGAAGTTCGCGTGCACCTTTTGGACATCGTCGAGATCCTCGAGGGCTTCGACGAGAGCGATGATCTTCTTCGCCTGGTCGCCCTCGAGACGGACAGTCGTTGTCGACCGCATCGACATCTCGGCGTCGCCCACCGGCAGCTGCAACGCCTCGAGCGCGCGCTTCACCGCCTCGAACCGGTTCGGCGTCGTGTATACGGTGATGAGCGATCCGTCGACCTCGACGTCCTCGGCCCCGGCGTCGATCGCCTGCAGCGATATCCCGTCCGCGTCCTGTCCGGTGGCGTCGATCTCGATGACGCCCTTCTGCTCGAAGAGCCACTGCACCGAGCCCGACTCGCCGAGCTTCCCGTTGTGCCGGCTGAACGCGACCCGGACCTCGGACGCCGTGCGGTTCCGGTTATCGGTCGCGGCCTCGACCATGACCGACACGCCGCCCGGGCCGTAACCCTCGTAGACGATGCTCTCCAGCTGCGCGCCGTCGGCGCCGCCGGTCGCTCGCTCGATCGCCCGCTGGATGTTCGCGAGCGGCATGTTCACCCCTCGGGCGCGGTCCATCGCCAGGCGCAGTCGGAAGTTCGCTTCGGGGTCCCCACCGCCCTCGCGGGCCGACAGCATGATCTCGCGCGTCATCTTCGTGAAGACCGCGCCCCGCTTCACGTCAGCGGCGCCCTTCTGACGCTTGATCTGCGACCACTTGGAGTGCCCCGACATCGACGTGAATACTATTCGGCCAGCACCCGCAGGGGAGGTCCCGATGACCGCTGTGGCTCCTGACCGCATCCGCAACGTCGCCGTGACCGGTCACGGCGGCTCCGGCAAGACAACGCTCGTCGAGACGTTGTTGCACCTGGTCGGCGCGACGGCGCGCCTCGGGAAGGTCGACGACGGCACGAGCATCCTCGATACCGATCCTGAGGAGCACAAGCGACACATCACGATCAACATGGCTCTTGCGTCCTTCACCCATGGGGGCACGAAGGTGAATCTCCTCGACACCCCGGGCTTCGCGGACTTCGCCGGTGACCGCCGCGCGGCCCTCCGCGTCGCCGACGCCGCGGTCGTCCTCCTTGATGGCTCTGCCGGGATCCAGGTGGGCACGCAAAGCGTTTGGGAGGAGCTCGAGGCGAAGGGCACCCCCCGGATCGCCGTCGTCGGCCGTCTCGACCGCGACAACGCCGATTTCGACGCGGTGCTGAAACAGCTCCGTGAGGCGTACGGCATCCGCGTCGTCCCCCTCCACGTGCCCATCGGGGCGCACCAGGAGCTGGCCGCCACCATCGACCTGCTGCACGGGAACGTGCTGAAAGGGCCGAACGACCCGATCGGCGAGCTGCCTGAGAGCGAGCAGGACCGGATCGGTGAATACCGCCGGCAGCTGGTCGAGGCGATCGTCGAGACGAACGAGGATCTCCTGACGCGCTACCTCGACGGCAAGGAGATGAGCTACGAGGAGCTTCGCGACGCGCTGCACGCTGCGGTGCGCGACGGCAAGGTCATTCCCGTGGTGGCGTCGTCGAGCGCGCGCAAGGTCGGCTTCGGCGCGCTGCTCGCGACCATCGTCGAGATGCTCCCCTCTCCCGTCGAAGGCGGGCCGGTCGTCGGCTCGGACGCGAAGGGCAGCGAGATCGCGCGGAAGATCGACCCCGGCGAGAAGCTCTGCGCGTTCGTTTTCAAGACCCTCGCCGATCCGTTCGTCGGCAAGCTCAGCTACGTGCGGGTCTACAGCGGCACGCTGCATCACAACACGCCCGTCTACGACGCGACGAAGAAGGAGACCGAGCGCGTCGGCCAGATCTTCTTCCTCCGCGGCAAGGAGCAGGAGATCGCCGAGACCGTTGGGGCCGGCGACATCTGCGCCGTGCCGAAGCTCGCCGCTTCGAATACCAACTCCACGCTGACGGACAAGGACGCGCCGATCGAGCTCGCGCCGATCGCATTCCCCGACCCATCGTTCAGTGTCGCGATCGAGCCGTCGAGCAAGGCCGACCTCGACAAGCTCGGGACCGCGCTGCACAAACTCCTGGACGAGGATCCGACGCTCCACGTGCGGCGCGACGACGCGACGCACGAGACCATCCTCTCGGCCGTTGGCGAGTCGGCGATCGAGGTCGCGGTCCACCACCTCAAGGACAAGTTCGGCGTCCAGGTCGAGACGCGCACGCCGCGGGTCCCCTATCGCGAGTCGATCCGGGGAAAAGCCTCCGCCCAGGGCCGCTACAAGCGCCAGACCGGGGGCCATGGGCAATTCGGCGACGTCTGGCTCGAGATCGAACCGCTCGCGCCGGGCAGCGGAGTGGTGTACGCGACACACGTCGTCGGTGGCTCGGTGCCGAAGAACTTCTTCCCGGCCGTCGAGAAGGGCGTCCGCGAGCAGGCCGAGAAGGGCGTCATCGCCGGATACCCGCTCTCCGACTTCAAGGCGACGCTCTACGACGGTTCGTACCACACCGTTGACTCGTCCGAGATGGCATTCAAGATCGCTGGCTCGCTCGCGCTCCAGAACTGCGTGAAGGACGCGCAGCCGTACTTGCTGGAGCCGATCGTCGAGCTTGAGGTGCTCGTACCCGAGGATCAGATGGGTGACGTCCTATCGGATCTCAACTCGCGGCGCGGCCGAGTGCTCGGAATGGAGAGCGCCGGCGCCGGCCACCAGCGGATCAAGGCACACGTGCCGATGGCCGAGACCTTCCGTTACGCCACGGATCTCCGCTCGATGACCGGTGGCCGCGGATCGTTCACCTCGAACTTCCTCGCCTACGAGCAGTGCCCGCCGCACATTGCCGAGAAGGTCGTCGCGGCGCACCAGGCCGAAGCGGAGCCCGCGGCGACGCACTGATCCGACGGTCAAGGTCCGCTACCTGGTCGCGCTGTTCCAGCCGCGGCGGGCCGCGCGTTAGGGGGTGTCGGCGGTCAGGCGCGAGAAGAAATAGGACAGCGTCCATTCGAGCAACAGCGTGGTTCGATTGCGGACGCCGAGCAGCTGCATCAGGTAGTTCGCGCGCCAGAGCGTCCAGGCCGGCAGGCCGCCGAGCACGATGTGGCCCGCCCAGGCGAGCTCGGCGCCCGCCTGCGTGCGGCCGAGCGCGATGAGATCGCCCTTTCGCCGGTAGACGTACGGCTCGAGCGCTCCGCCCCGTACGAGGTGCGCGATGTTGCGGGCCGCGGCCGGCGCCTGTAGCACCGCGACCTGCGCCAGCTGCGGCAGCGGTGCGCCCGCATCTTCGAAGAATGCTGCGTCGCCGAAGGAGAGCACGTCGTTGCGCCCGCCTGCCCGGAACGATCGATCGACGACGAGCCGCTTGTCGCTGGAGAGCGTGACGCCACCGAGCGACGCGATGAGCGGGCTCGCTTTCACGCCGCCGGCCCACACGATGGTCTGCCCCACGAACGCCTCGCCATCCTTCGTCCGGACGAGGTCCGAGCCGACCTCGGACACGACCGTCCGCGGCACGACCCGGATACGCTGCGCCTCGAGCCGCCGCAGGGCGATGCGGCCGAGCCGCTCGTCCATCTGTGCGAGCACCCGCGCGGATGCGTCGATGAGCACGATGCGCGGCTCGGCGGCGAAGTCGATGTGCGGATACATCGGTCGCAGGGTGTGGTCCATGAGATCGCGCATCGATGATGCGAGCTCGACGCCGACCGGACCCGCTCCGACGATCACGAAGGTCAGCAGCGCGTTGCGTCGCGCGGCATCGGGCTCCTGCGAGGCCCGTTCGAACGCGCCGAGGATCCGCCCGCGCACCGCGAGGCCGTCAGCGAGCGATTTCATCGGGAGGGCGTGCTCACGGACCCCCGGGATACCGTAGTCGTTGCTCACCGATCCCGGCACCAGCACTACGTGGTCATACGGTATGTCGCCATCGGCCGTGCGTACGGCGCGGCGTTCGAGATCGATCCCTTCGACCTCGGTCTGGATGAACCGCTGGCGCGCATGCGCGATCGGCAACCGCAGCGGGTACGCGACGGCATGCGGTGGCAGCTCACCGGTCGCGACCTGGTACAGGAGCGGCGTGAACAGGTGGTAGTTGTGCCGGTCGAGCAGCGTGAGCTCGATCTCGCCCGGCCGGAGGATCCGCTCGAGGCGTCGCACCAGATGGAGGCCGGCAAACCCACCGCCGACGATGACGACCTGTTTGGGCATCAGTTCGGCCTGCCCTCGACGGCCTCGACCCGTACCAGCTCCTGCACGTAGGCTTGGGTGATCGGATCGTTCGCGTCGAGCTCGCTCGCCCGCGTCAGCCGTTGCCGGGCCCCGTTCAGGTTGCCGGCCCGGAGCTGGGCGAAGCCCGCGTCCGCGAGGTAGCCGGCGTCGTCGGGGCGCAGCCGCACGGCCGCGTCGAGCATGCGGATCGCTTCATTCGTCCGCTCCGTCTCGAGTAGGGCGACGCCGAGCTCATGCAACGCATCGGGCTGTTCGGGCCAGAGCTCGAGCGCGCGGCGGAAGGCGCGCTCCGCCAGTGCGGGGTCATTCGTCCGCCGCGCGACCAGACCGAGCGCGAAGTGCGCCTCCCACAGGTCCGGCTCCTGTGCAATGACCTGCTCGAGTTCTCCACGGGCCACGTTCAGCTCGCCGTCCGGGCCACTGATCGCAGCGCCGCCGGCTCGCTCCAGGCGCTCTTCGAGGTGGCGCCTACGCAACCCGAGCCGCAGCCGCCGCGCATGCGCCGCCGGCTCGCCGACGGACTCTGCATCCAGCAGCGCATCGAGCTCCGCGAGCGCGCCGGGGCGATCGCCGGCAGCGACGAGCGCCCGGGCGAGATCGAGCCGCATCGCGACCGGTGCCCCGAGGCGGAGCGCCTCGCGATACCGGTCGATCGAGCGAGCCGGCTCGCCCTGCCCGTGTAGCCAGGTCCCGTGGGCCGCCGCAAGCTCCCAGGATGGCTCCGCATCGCGGGCGCTCCGTTCGAAGACCCGCGCTGCCGCGGCCTCGTCGTCCTTCAAGAGGTACGACTGCGCGAGCCACGCGAAGGTCGCTCCGTCGCGCGAGCCCGCGTCGAGTGCGCGCTCGAAAGCCGCGATCGCGGCATCCAGATCGCCTCGCTTCGCGGCGATGCCGCCGGCCAGGCCCTGCGCTCGCGCGAACTCGGCGCTGTCGGTCGGGATTCGGCGCAGCCGGGCGAGCGCGCTCGCGGTGGCGTCCGCCTCGAGATAGAGCTCGGCCAGCCGGATGATGTCCGCATCGCGAAGAGGGTGCAGCGCGTCGCTGTGCTCGAACGCGACGACGGCGCCGTTCCCATCGCCGCGCACGTGCCGCAACGCGCCCAAGAGGTAGTGCGCGCGCCACGAGCGTGGAGCGATGGTCGTGAGCGTTTCGATGGCCTCGCTGAAGCGCTCCGCGCCAGGGCCCTCGAGAGACTCGGCCGCGAGCACGAGCAAACGCTCTTCGGCGACGGCGCAGGACGGGTCGGCGCGGAGCGCATCGAGATAGCGCTCGGCCGCACGCGCCCGCGCGCCCGCGGCGGCCGGGGCGTCAGCGGGAGCGAGCAGGGTCGCGTTCACTTCCTCGTCCATGCCTTCGAGGATCGCACGGTAGGCGGCCTCGTTCGCAGCAGCGGCAGCCGCGGCGGGCCGCTCGATCGCGAGCAGCCGCGCCAGCCAGTCCACGAGCGCCGGCTCGGCTTCGTGCAGCGTCCCATCCGGGAACGCGCGGTCGAACCGGGCCTGCGCGCGCTTGCCCGCGACGTCGACGAGGGTCGCCTCGATCGAGCGCTCCCCGCTGCCTGACCGGAGCGTGCCGATGAGCGCGTGGCTCGCCCCGAGCGCGGTGCCGTACTGCGCTGCGAGAGCGACGTCGGGCGTCGATCCGAAGACGAGGTAGCTGGCCTCCGATGCCACCTCGGGCAAGGCGACCAGGAAAACGGGCTTCGCCTCGACCGCCGGGTCATCCGCGAAGCGCTCCACGACGCGGCGCGCGATCTGCCGGCCCCACGCACCCGCGCGTGCGTCGGTCGCGCGCGCCCCGAACGGCACGACCGCGACGGAAGGCCGGGTCATCCCCCGCCGATCGTCGCCTCGATCGTGTGGCGACCCACCTGGATCACGCCCTTGTAGCCACGCGGCAGCTTTGTATCGAGCGTGGCCACCGCGCCGTCGATGCGGACCGCGCCCTGGGTGATGACGGCCCGCGCCTCGGCCTTGCTCCGCGCGCGCTTCAACGCGACCAGCACGTCCGCGACTGGCACCTCGAGCGCGTCGAACGACAAGGTCTGGATGTCGACCACGGCCGCGGTGCCGCCCTCGCGGAATTGCGTGCGGAACGCCCGGGCGGCATCTTCGGCCGCACCGGCCGAGTGGAGCTCGGTGACGATCTGCTTCGCTAAGCGTTCCTTCGCCTCGCGCGGGTGGAGCTCCTTTGTGGTGAGCGTATCGAGGATCATCCGGACGTCGTCCATCGGCATCTCGGTCGCCCACTCGAAGTAGTGCGGCATGAGGTCGTCGTGGAGCGACATCACCTTCCCGAACATCTGATCGGGTGGGTCGGTGAGCCAGATCGCGGTCTGCGGCTTCGACTTGCTCATCCGCTCGCCGTCAAGACCTTCGAGGAGCGGCGTGACGTAGATGTTCTGCGCCCGCTGGCCGACGGCTTCCTGGAGCTCGCGGCCCGCGAGGAGATTGAACAGCTGATCCGTACCACCGGCCTCGATATCGGCCTCGATCGCGACCGAGTCGTACGCCTGCAGTAGCGGGTACAAGAGGTCCTTGATCGGGATGGGCGTCCCCGCGCTCTGCCGCTTGCGGAACTCCTCCCGCGCGAGCATTTGCTGCACGGTGAACCGGGATGCGAGCTCGATCACGTCTCGCAGCCCGAACTTGCTGAACCATTCGCTCTGGAGGACGACGCGCGAATTCTCCTTCGGGACGACGATGTGGAATTGCTCGAGGTACGTCTGGGCGTTGCGCATGACCTCGTCGTGCGAACGCATCGGCCGCGACTCGTCCTTGTCAGTGGGGTCGCCGATCTGGGTCGTCCAGTCGCCGACGATGAGCACGATCTCGTGGCCCCAGCGGGCGAGCGTGCGGAGCTTCCGGAGGCCGACGGCATGCCCGATATGGAGATTCGCGTGCGTCGGATCGAAGCCCATCTTGATCCGCAGCTGCCGCTCGCCGGAAGCAAGCAGGCGCCTCAGGTCGTCGCGGACAATGACCTCGGCGATGCCGCGCGTGAGGAATTCGTCGAGCTCGCGCTCGGACGGCTTCGTGGGCACGCGCCCAGTCTAGAATTCGTCCTATCTCGCGCTCGACGACACGCGATCACGCACTCCGGCGGGGACCGTACCGGGCATCCAAGGGCACGGGCAGGGGTCCGGGTGCCCGGGTCCTGGTCTTGTCGCCGGTGGTGATCGCGCTTCTCATCAGCTTCGTCGGCCTTCCGCTCGTCGGTGGGGTCGTCGCCTTCGCGTTCTTCTCGCGCGACCTACCGTCGGCCCAGGACATCGGGAAGGCGCCGCTGCCGCAGTCGACCAAGGTGTACGACCGGGACGGGAAGGAACTCCTCTACCAGTTCGAGGAGGAGCGGCGCGATCTCGTCCGCTACGCGGACATTCCCCAGGTGCTCATCGACGCGACGGTCGCGGCCGAGGACCACAGCTTCTTCACGAACCCCGGCGTGGACGTCCTCGGCATCGCTCGGGCGGCCTTCGCGGACATCACGCATCGCAACGTGGGGTCCGGCGGCGCGTCGACGCTCACCCAGCAGTTGGTGAAGATCCGGCTCGTTGGGAACGAGAGCAGCGTCACCCGGAAGATCCGCGAGGCGATCCTGGCCGTGGAGGTCACCCGCACCTATTCCAAGCAGCAGATCCTCGAGCTCTACCTGAACCAGGTCTACTACGGCGATCAGGCCTACGGCGTGAAGGCGGCCGCCGAGACGTACTTCGGGAAGCCGGATCTCAAGACGCTGACCCTCCCCGAGGCGGCGCTCTTGGCCGGACTCCCGCAGCTGCCGTCGATCCTCGATCCCACGAAGGCGGAGAACACCCTGCGTGCGACCGAACGCCGGGCCTACGTGCTCGACCAGATGCAGAGCCTCGGCATGATCACCCAAGCGCAGGAGGACAGCGCCACCGCCGAGCCGATCAAGACCGCTGGCGTCCGGGTGGCCAGGATCGAGGCGCCGCACTTCGTCTTTCAGACGCGCAACCAGCTCACGACGATCCTCGGCGGCGACGAGGGCGCGGTCACCCGCGGGGGCTTCCGGGTCATTACGTCACTCGACTGGCGCCTGCAGCAGGCGGCCGAGAAGCACGTGCGGGACTCCGTCGACGGGCTCCGGGACGGCAGCAACGTCAACAATGCGGCGCTCGCGTCGCTGGACACGCGTTCGGGCGAGGTGCTCGCGTACGTCGGGTCGGTCGACTACAACAACCGGACGGACCCGAAGGTACAGGGCCAGTTCGACGTCGCCGGCATCGGCGAGCGGCAACCGGGATCGTCCTTCAAGATGTTCAACTACGTCACTGCGCTGAAGAAGGGCGCGACCGCGGCGACCGTCGTGGTCGACGCCCGCACCGACTTCGGCGGCGGCTACCGTCCGGAGAACGCGGACCTGCAGTACCACGGACCCGTGACGATGCGGCAGGCGGTCCGCGAGTCGCGGAACATCCCCGCGATCAAGTTCCTCCAGCAGTACTCCGGGATCGAGGACACCATCCAGACCGCCCACGACCTCGGCATCACGACCGAGATCGATCCGTCGAAGGTCGGCCTCTCGCTGACCCTCGGCGCGAGAGAGGTCAAGCTCGTCGACATGGTCAGCGCGTACGGCACGCTGTCGAATCTCGGTGTGCGCGCCGAGCCGACGTTCATCCTCCGCGTCGAGGACTCGCGCGGCAAGATCATCTGGGAGCACAAGGACTTCGAGCGCAAGCGCGTGCTCGACGAGAACATCGCGTACGTCATGGTCGATATCCTCAAGGACACCACCCAGCCGGACCGCGACTTCATCTTCGGCAGCTTCACGAACATCGGTCGGCCGGCCGGCCTGAAGACGGGCACCACCGACAACCTCAAGGACGTGTACGCCGTCGGATTCACGCCGACCCTTGTGACCGGTGTCTGGATGGGTAACAGCAACGGCGACCTTATGCGCGGTATCTCCTCTGCCATCGGACCCGGTCTGCTCTGGCGCGACTACATGCGCGAGATCCTGGAGGGCTTTCCCGCCACTGACTGGAAACGACCGGCGAATGTGGTCGACGGGACGGTCGTCGCCGCGTCGGGGGCGTTCGGCGGCTACGGCTCGGGGCTCCTGCCGTCGAGCCTGACGCCGTTCTCGACGAATGAGATCTTCGTCAAGGGCACCGAGCCGCGAAAGGTCGATGACTGGTATACGGCCGGCTGCGCCGGCTCGGACGGATCGCAGAAGGTCGCGATGGACATCAAGGAGGTCGGGCCGGCGGCATGGAAGCTCGATCGGGACCGCTGGATCCGTGAGGCCATCGCCGGCCAACACTCGTACGGCAGGTACAGCTGGAACCTGCGACCCCCCGATGGGACGTGTGCGAGCCCGAGCCCGTCCGCATCGGCCACGCCATCGTCGACGCCGCCAGGCGGCAGCACGCCCACGCCGCCGCCGATCTTCACGCCGCCGCCGACGTTCACCCTGCCGCCGATCTTCACGCCGCCCGTGACTGGGCGTCCCACGCCCCCGCGCTGATGGCCGCGGCCGGAGGAGCGTCTCCGAGTGTCGGCGCGATCGCTGCTATCCGCGATGACCGCGGCCGCGTCCTGCTCGTCCGGCAGCTCCGAGGTCCGTTCGCCGGTGCCTGGCTCCTGCCCGGCGGGGGCGTGGAGCGCGACGAGGGCGTGGTGCACGCGGTCGCGCGCGAGCTTCGGGAGGAGACCGGCCTCACGCTGGCCGGCGCGCATTTCGTCGCCTGCTACCAGGTCATGAGCGAACCGCCCGGGGCATTCGATATCACGGTATTCATGTACGCGGGCGACGCCAGTGGCGCCCTCACCGCCGAGGCCGGCGGCGACGTGCGCTGGTTCGCCCCGGGCGGGATCCCGGACCCGCATCCGATGCTGTTGCGGCAGCTCGCGGACGCCGGCATCGCGTCCGCCGGCGCGGCCGCGATCGACGCTTCGCTCGCCGCGGCCGGGATCCGCGTCGAGCGGCTCGCCTAGAGCGTCACGACCGTCGCGCCCTCGCCGCCCTCGTTCGCCGCGGCGGGTGCGTGCTCGCGAACGAGCGGATGCCGCGCGAGCACCTCGCGCACGGCCGTCCGTAGCGCGCCGGTCCCCTTGCCGTGCACGACGCGCACGCGGTCGTACCCGGCGACTGCGGCGCTATTCAGGTAGCGATCGAGCTCTTCGAGCGCCTCTTCCGCACGCGCGCCGCGCAGATCGAGCTGCAGCGGCACCGATGACGCGCTGCTGCCTTGCACCACCGGTCGGGTGGAGCGGATCTGCGGCTCCGTCCGCGGCGCGGGACGCAGGCTCTCACGCGGCGCACGGAGTCGCATCCCACCCGAGGCGACCTCGGCGATGCCCTTGTCATCGATGCCAAGCAGGGTCCCGGGCTCGGTCACGCCGTCGACGAGCACCGGTGCGCCGATCGCGATCTCGTGGAGCACGGCCGGACGCGGCGGCAGGGCTGCCTCGCGTTGCGCGCTCTCGGCCATCTCCAGCGCGGCGCGCGCGTCATCGATCAAGTTGCGCTTGGCCACCTCGTCGCGCGCGCTCTCCGCCTGCCGGAGCGCGCGGCGGGCTTGAAGGATGAGCTCGTCCGCGTCGGCCCGGGCCCGGCGCAACGCGTCCGCCGCCTGGGCGCGGACTGTGTCGGCCTCGTTTTCGGCCCGTACCAGCGCGGTCGACGCATCGGCGGCCGCGATCCGCGCCTCCTCGAGGGTCGTCGCGAGCTCCGTGCGCTGGCGCTGGGCCTCGCGCAGCGTCCGCTCGAGCGAGCGGTGAAGCTCCGAGAGATGCGTCTCGGCCCGATCGAGCACCTCGGCGGCGAGGCCGAGGCGCGAGGCGATCGCGAAGGCCTGTGATGCACCCGGAAGCCCGACGTGCACCCGGTACGTCGGCAGCAACGTCTCGGTGTCGAATTCCACGCTGGCGTTCGTCACCCCCGGCGTGTTCAACGCGAATGCTTTCAGCTCGGGGTAATGGGTCGATGCGGCCACGAGCACACCGCGCGCGAGCAGCGTCTCGAGGACGGCCATCGCGAGCGCCGCGCCCTCGTCGGGGTCCGTGCCGGCGCCGACCTCATCGAGCAGGGCGAGGTCTCCGGCCTCCGCCTCGGCGAGCGTGGCGACCACATTGCGCAGATGCGACGAGAAGGTCGACAGCGACTGCGCGATGGACTGCTCGTCGCCGATGTCCGCGAAGACCCGCCGGAACACCGCGATGCTGCTCCCCCGCTCGGCCGGGAGCTGCAGCCCCGCGGCCGCCATGAGCGCGAGCAGGCCGATGGTCTTGAGGGTGACGGTCTTCCCGCCGGTGTTCGGGCCGGTGATGACGAGCACCCGGAAGTCGGTGCCCAGGCTCACGTCGATCGCGACGACCGGCGTACCGCGCTCGATCAGCAGCGGATGGCGCGCCCCGATGAGGTCCACCCGGCCGGCGGCGTTGAGCGCGGGCCGTTCGCACGCGAACGCGTCAGCCAGCGCTGCCTTCGCAAGGATCACGTCGAGCGAGATGAGCGCCTCGAGCATGGCGTGGAGGTCCTCGCTCGCGCGCTCGACGCTCCGCGAGAGGCTGTCCAGGATTCGGTGGACCTCTTGCTGCTCGGCGAGCGCCGCCTCGCGCACGCGGTTGTTCGCCTCGAGCACCTCGAGCGGCTCGATGAACACCGTCGCGCCGCTCGCCGACTGGTCGTGGACGATGCCTTTCACGGCGGAGCGGTATTCGGACTTAACGGGCACGACGTACCTTCCGCCCCGCTGCGTCACGATCGGGTCCTGGAGATACCGCGCCAGGTCGGAGCGCAGCAGGCCGTCGAGCCGCTGTTGGAGCCTCGCTTGGGCGTTCCGGAGCTCGCCGCGTGCGGACGCGAGCGCCGCGCTCGCGCGGTCGAGCACCTCGCCGGCGCCGCCGATCGCGTGCTCTACAGCGTCGGCGAGGCTCGTCGGGGGCCGGGCGAAACGGGCGCGCGCGGCGAGCGGCGCATAGGGCCGGATGTCATCGAAGAGGCCCTGCGCAGACTGGATGGTCTGCGCGATCGAAAGCAGCTGCGCGGGGTCGAGGATGCCGCCGAGGTCCGCGCGGTGGAGTGGGTCGCGAATGTCGTGCGCGTCGCGTAGCCCGGCAGAGGGCATCGCGCGCATCAACGCCCGGCCGGCAGCGGTCTCGTCCTGAAGCCGCTCGGCCGCGGCAAGCGCCGCCTCCGGCGCGAGCAGGAGTGCCCGCTCGCGGCCGGGGGTGAACGCGGTCCGATCCGCGAGGAGCTGCCGCACGCTCGTGAACTCGAGGGTCGCAAGCGTCCTTTCCGAAGTCATGCCGGGGTCACCTGCGCGAGGCGCCCGGCGAGCCCGCGATCCAGAAGCGCCAGGGCTTGTCGAACGTCGCGCCCGCGGAAAGCCCGATGCGCGAGCCGCGCGACACCAAGCGGTCCGGTACGGCCGTCGCGTCGCGGATCGAGAGCGCCGAGCGCACGAGATCCATATCGGTGTTCGCGGTGGTCAGGCCGAGCGCGATCCCGAGCAGGCCGGGTCCAGCCAGGCGGCGAGCGTCCCCGGCGACGCCCTCGAGCGGCTCCGCGCCGCGCAGCAGGACCGCGCCGGCGACGCCCCGCCCTTCGGTGACCACGTTCATGCAGTTGTACACGCCGTGCGAAAGGTAGACGTAGCTGTGGCCAGCCGCGCCGAACATCGGTGCGGTGCGTTTCGTGATGCCGTGGAAGGCGTGCGACGCGGGATCGCGCTCGCCGAGGTAGGCCTCGGTCTCGACGATCCGGACCGCTCGACTCCCATCGGGCCGATCGAACACGAGCGTCTTCCCGATGAGCTCGCGCGCCACGAGGAGCGTCGGGCGCGCGTAGAAGCCGCGTGGGAGGCGCGGGCCAGGCCGGCTCAGCCCCGGATGGTCCCGCCGAGCCGGTGCAGCACGCGGCTCTCGATGCGCTTCATCGCCTTCTCGACATCGGCGTCGGTGAGCGTTCCCGTGGCCGAGCGGAGCACCAAGCGGAGCGCGAACGACTTCTTTCCGTCCCCGACCTGCGGTCCGCGGTAGACGTCGAGCAGGGTCACCGACTCGAGGATGTCCTTCGCCGACGCGCTGACCTCGTCGCGGACGCTGCCGTACGGCACGGGCTCGCCGACGACGAACGCGACGTCGCGCAGCGCCGCCGGGTAACGCGGTGGCGCCTTCGCGACGCGCGGCTGGACCACGGCGAGGAGCGACGCGAGGTCGACCTCGCCGATGTACGTCTGGGCCGGCAGGTCCCAGCGGTCGGCGACCCGCGGATCGAGCTGCCCGATCATCAGCGCTGCGCGCCCGTCGTGGAGACGCACGCGTGACTGGCCCGGATGCATGCCCGGGGCCGGCTCGGACGGACCCGAGAAGTTTCGGGCGTTCAGGCCGCGCGCCATCGCGGCGAGGATGCCCTTTACGTCTGAGCGATCCCACTCGCGCGTCTCGGTGAGCCACGTCTGGTCGTCCGCTCGGCCCGCCGCGAGGACGCCGATCGTCCACCGTTCCTCGGGCAGATCTCCGGCGCGCGGCAGGTAAACCGGCGCGATCTCGAAGATCGCGACACCGTCGCGGTGCCTGAAGTTCCGGGATGCCGTGTCGAGCAGGCTGGCCCGCAGCGTCGGGCGCAGCACGGACTGGCCGGTGCTCGTCGGGTTCTGGATGCCGAGCGGAGCCGCCGCGATCGGCGACCCGTCGGCGGTGAGCCGGGTCAGCCAGGCTGGGTCGATGAGCGAGTACGACACGATCTCTTGCAAGCCGACGCCGACGAGCAGGTCGCGGACGCGCTCGCGGAGCTCCTCCAGGGGGTGCCGCTCGTGCAGCGGCAACGGGCCGTCGGGGATACGAGTCGGGATTCGGTCGTAGCCGACGATGCGGGCGACCTCTTCGACGACGTCCTCCGCGATGCCGATGTCGGTGCGGATCGCGGGCGGCGTTACGACGAGCGCGTCGTCCGACTCCACGGCAACGAAGCCGAGGCGCCGAAGCGCGTCGAGCGACTCTTCGCGCGGGATTTCTAAGCCGAGCACCCGGGGGATGTCGCTGAAGCGCAGCCGGACGTTCGGACGCGGCCGCGGCGCGGGATAGACGTCGACCGCTCCGGTGACCCGCGCCCCGGCGTGCTCGACGAGCAGCTGGACGGCGCGGGCGAGCGCCTGCGGCACCAGCTCCGGGCTGAGCGCCAGGCGGAAGCGCGCGCTGGCAGCGCTCTGCTGAGCGAGGCCGAGCCGCGATGCGATGCGGTCGATCCCGCGGGGCTCGAAGCTCGCGCACTCTAGGGCGATGCGGGTGGTCCCGGGGCGAATCTCCGAGTCCTCGCCACCTAGGATGCCGGCGATGCCTAGCGATCGCTCCTCGTCCGCGATGACGAGGGTGTCGGGGGTCAGGAGCCGGTCGACGCCGTCGAGCGTCCGCAGCGACTCGCCGGCCCGCGCGCGTCGCGCGACGAGGGCTCGGCCTTTCAGGCGATCGGCATCGTACGCGTGCAGCGGCTGGCCCAGCTCGAGCATCACATAGTTCGTGATGTCGACCGCGTTGTGGATCGGACGCATCCCCGCCGCGATCAGGCGCTCTTGCATCCACTGCGGTGACTCTCCGATCCGCAGGCCCTCGAGATATGCCGCCGCGAACCGCGGACAAGCCGTGGGGTCCTCGATCCGCACCGCGAGCTGCTCTGGGCCGAGGTCGTACTCGAGCCTCGCGGTCGCGGGCTCGCGGAGCTCGACCCGTCGGAGCGCCGCGGCCTCTCTCGCGATCCCGACGATCCCCATGCAGTCCGGCCGGTTTGGCTGCAGCTCGATGACGATGACCGGATCGCCCAAGACGTCGGCGAGCGGCACGCCGACCGGGAGCGACCGGTCGAGGACGAGGATCCCCTCATGGTCCGCGCCGAGCTCGAGCTCTTTCTGCGAGCAGACCATGCCCTCGCTGAGGACGCCGCGCATCTTCTTCGGTTCGAGCGTGATCCAGCCGTCGCCGTGACCGTCGCGCAGGCGCGCCCCGACCTCGGCGTACGGCACGATATCGCCGGCCTTGAGGTTCGTCGCGCCGGTGACGACGGTCTTGCGGCGATTCTCGCCGTATTCCACGGTCACGAGGCTCAACTTGTCGGCGTCGGGGTGCTTCTCGAGCGCCGCGACCCGTCCGACCCAGACGTGCTCCCAGCCGCCGCCGGGCCGCTCGATGCGGTCGACCTCGGTGCCGCTCATGTGCAGCTGTTGCGCGAGCTCCGGAACGTTGGTCCCGACGTCCGCGTATTCGCGGAGCCACGACACCGGCACCCGGATCGTCGGCATCTAGACGGACTCCAGGTAGCGAAGGTCGTTCTGATGGAACAGGCGGATGTCCGGCGTGCCCGTGAGGAGCATCGCCAGACGCTCGACGCCGCCGCCGAACGCGAAGCCCTGGTACTGCGCCGGGTCGTACCCGACGCGACGGAGCGCGTCGGGATGCACCATGCCGCAGCCCGCCGCTTCGATCCAGCCCGCTCCCGCGCAGGTCACGCAGCGCACCCCGTTCTTCGTGCCCGCACCGTCACAGACGAAGCAGTCGAAGGCGATCTCGGCCGACGGCTCGGTGAACGGGAAGTAGTCCGGACGGAAGCGCACTTTGCGCTCGCCGCCGAAGAGCTGCCGCGCGAAGCTGTACAGCACCCCCTTGAGGTCGGCGAGCGTCAGCTTCTCATCAATCGCGAGGCCTTCGTACTGAAAGAACACGCTCTCGTGCGTCGCGTCGGTCGCCTCGAACCGGTAGCAGCGGCCCGGAACGATGACTCGCACGGGCGGCCGGCGCTGCTCCATCACCCGGATCTGCATGGGCGAGGTGTGCGTGCGCAGAAGCATCCGCTCCTCTGTGCCCGGGGGCGCGGTCCTTCGTGCCACGCCGCCGGTCCCGGTCTGCGCCAGCACGTTGGTCGACTGTTCCGAGATCCACAGCGTGTTGAACTTGTCGCGCGCCGGGTGGCCCGGCGGGATGTTCAGGGCCTCGAAGTTGTAGTAATCCCACTCGACCTCGGGGCCCTCGACGGCCTCGAAGCCCATACTCAGGAAGATCCGCGAGATCTCCCGGATCGTGCGCGAAATCGGATGGAGTCTGCCGATCCGCACCGGACGGCCAGGGAGCGTGAGGTCCTCGGTCTCGCCGCCGAGGCTCGCCCCAATCGACGCCTCGTGCAGCTTCCGGTCACGGGCCGCGAGGGCCGCCTCGATCCGGCTCTTTGCCTCGTTCAACGCCGCGCCCGCGGCAGGGCGATCGGCCTGGGGAAGCGCGCTGAGGCCTTTCACGCGGCGGGTGAGTTCGCCCTCCTTGCGTCCGACATAGCGGACGCGAGCGGCGTCGAGGGCGGCGGCGTCCGGCGCGCCCACGATCTCGGCGAGTGCCTGTGCCGCTAGCTCCTTCAGCTCGTCCGCCATGTCCAGGTTCTCCCTCCGGCGATATAAAAAGCCTCCGTCCCGTCGGGACGAAGGCTGAGCTCCGTGGTACCACCCGTGTTCCGCACGCGATCTGCGAGCGGCACTCGTTCACGAGCGATATCGGGCTCGACCCGGACCGGCTTTCCTGCCGGTCGGCTCAGGAGCGAATTTCCCGCTGCGCTCCCGGAATCGGCTTGCAGTCTCGACCGATCCTCCCTGACGGGCGCCCGACGGTACTTCTCTCCGTCCGTGCCTTTATGACTTGCTCGGTGTCTCCGCCTTCAGTTTGTTCTCTTTGACCATGTCGACGTAGTGACGGAAGACCTTCGGATCGTTGACTGCCATATCCGCGAGGATCTTGCGGTCGAGGTCGACCCCGGCGACGCGCATCGCCGACATCAGCCGACTGTACGACACCCCGGACTCGCGCGACGCCGCGTTGATCCGGGCGATCCAGAGGGCGCGGAACTGCGACTTGCGGGCCCGGCGATCACGGTAGGCATAGGTGAGTGCGTGGAGCGCGGCCTCGCGGGCTGGCCGGACGAGCTTGCGCTTCGCCCCCCGCCGCCCTTCGGCCTCGTGGAGCAGCTTCTTGTGCTTCTTGTGGGCGGCAACGCCGCGCTTGATGCGAGTCATCTGGTCCCTACCCCTTAGAGGTTCGGCAGCATCTTGCGAACCAGCCGCACGTCGGCCTTGGCGACAAGACCCTTGCCGGCGTGGCGCCGCTTGCGGCCGGGCGACTTGTGGGCATTCAAGTGCCCCTTATAGGCCTTGGCCCGGGCGATCTTGCCCGTGCCGGTGACCTTGAACCGCTTCTTGGCGCCGCTATGACTTCTCTGCTTGGGCACGTTGATACGGACTCCTTGGCCGAACGTGGGAGTCCTAGTGTACGCGATTCGGCGCGGGCTCCGTCGCCTCCGAACGAGCAGGCGCGGCGGACGTGGCCGCGGGCGGCCCGGCGGGACGTGCCGCAGGAGCGGACGGCGCGGTTCCCGGTGACGGCGACGCCGCGGAGCTGTTCGGCGTGGCAGCTGAGTTCGCCGCCGCGGCCGCGAGTGCCGCCACCTGCTGCGCATCGCGGCGGATCGGGTTCATGACCATGATCATCTGGCGTCCTTCGAGCAGCGGCAGGCGCTCGATGATGCCGTGGTCCTTGAGCTTGTCGCCGACGTCCATGAGGAGCGTCCGGCCGCGGTCGGGGTGGGCCATCTCGCGGCCGCGGAAGCGCACCGTGACCTTGAGCTTGTCGCCTTCGTCGAGGAAGCGCGCGGCGGCCTTGATCTTTGTTTCGATGTCGTGGTCGTCGATCTTCGGCGCCATCCGGATCTCTTTCCAAGTGACGGCGCGCTGCTTCTTCTTCGCGTCCTTCTGCTTCTGCTGCTCTTCGTAGCGGTACTTCCCGAAATCGAGGATCTTCGCCACCGGCGGCTGGGCGTTCGGCGCGATCTCCACGAGGTCCCAGCCTTCGCTCTGCGCGAGCGCGAGCGCACGCGGTGTCGGGACGACGCCGAGCTGAGATCCGTCGGCGCCGATAAGGCGGACAGTGGGGACGCGGATCTGGTCGTTGATGCGGAGCTCGGGAGCTATCGGCTCACTCCGCTCCGCTTGGAGGACGTATTGATCAGGCCGTCAGGATATCACTTCGCGAGGAAGCCCTCTAGGCGTGCCCGCATGGCTGGCCAGTCTTCGACCGTAACGGCGAACACGACGCTCGTCCGCAGGCGGCCGTCCGCGAGGATGCGCTCGTTCCGCAGCTCGGCCTCTTTCACCGCGCCAAGCCGGGCCATCGCGGCCTGCGATCGCTCGTTCTGCTTGTCCGTCTGGAGCCAGACCCGGTTCGCCCGCAGGGTCTCGAACGCGTGCCGGAGCAGTAGGTACTTGCACTCGGTGTTCACCTTCGTCCGGCGGGCGCCCTTGCCGTAGAAGGTGTACCCGATCTCAAGCGTGTGGTTGGGCGGATCGATATGCGCGTACCGGGTGGTCCCGACGAGCTCGCCGTCGCTCGTCCGGACGACCGCGAACGGCAGTTGCGTGCCGAGGATCGCTTGATCGAGGGCGGTCCGGATGTACCGGGCGTATCCCTCCACCCCGACCGGCCGAGGCTGTACCTGGAGCCAGATCTCGTCCTCGTCGCCGGCCGCGTACAGCGCCGCGGCATGCTCCATCCGCAATGGGACGAGCCGCACCGCGTCGCCATCGAGCGTCACCGGCCGTGGCTCGAAGACGGGCCGCGCGCGGTCGCGGAGCATCGCCATCTTCACGTCATCGACGAATCCGTCGTCCGTCCCGACGCCGTCCCGTTCGATGCCCTCGACGGCGAAGCCGACGGCCTTGTACATCCAGATGGCCCGATCGTTGTGACCCACGACGCTGAGGCCGATCCGGTGCAGGTGCAGATCCGTGAAGAGGTGGCCGATCAGCACCGTCAGAGCGTCCCGGCCGAGATGCTTGCCCCAGAGTGCGGTCTCTCCGATCCCGATGCCGACCTCGGCGCTCCGCCCCCTCGGGCGCAGGTTCCGGTAGTTCGCGAAGCCGATCGGCCGGCCCGCGTGCTCGATCACGAAGCAGGCGGACTCTCCCGGGTGCGACATCCGCTCGATCCAGGCGCGGGCGTCGGGCTCCTCGAATCGTCCCGGCGTCCGGCCCCACTGGTACCAGCGGAACTCGGGGTCACTTCCCCATCGCACCAGGTACGGCAGGTGGGTATCTCTGATCGGTCGGAGCACGACGCGGTCGCCGCGCAAGGTCGGGACGGTCAGCCGTCCGCCATGAGCGTCGGTGCCGCCTGATGGAGCGTGAAGTCCGGGGGCAGCGCCTTGCTGTCGCGTTCGGCGACGAGCCGTTTTACGAGTGCGTCGAGCGCGACGCCGCGCTCCTCCTCGCGCGATCCGCGGCGCCGCACCGAGACCGTGCGCGCCGCCTCCTCCTTGTCGCCGACGACGAGCATGTAGCTCGCCTTGCGCTCCTGGGCCTCCTTGATCCGGGTCCGCATGTCACCCGACTGTGGATCGAGATGCGCGCGAAGCCCGCGGGCACTGAGCGCGGCCGCGACCTCCTCCGCGTACTGCCGGGCGCTGTCGCGAACCGGGATGATCGCTGCCTGCTCCCAATTGAGCCAGAGCGGGAAGTTGCCGGCGAAGTGCTCGATGAGGCCACCGACGAACCGCTCCAGGCTCCCAAAGAGCACGCGGTGGATCATCACCGCGCGCTCGCGTTGACCTTGGTCGTTCACGAACGTCACGTCGAAGCGCTCCGGCAGGTTCAGGTCGATCTGGATCGTCGGGCCCTGCCACTCGCGGCCGATCGCGTCGCGCATCTTGATGTCGATCTTCGGCGCATAGAAGACCCCGCCGCCCTCGTCCAGCTCGTAGGGGACCTCGCGGACACCGAGCGCCTCGCGCAGCGCGTTCTCGGCCTTGTCCCACAGCTCGTCCGAACCGAGCCGTTTCTCGGGACGGGTCGCGAGGTAGATGGACGGGTCGCTGTAGCCGAAGGTCGAGAGGAACTCCATCGCGAGGTCGAAAACTCTACCAATCTCCTCCTGCGCCTGGGACCACGAGCAGAAGATGTGCGAGTCGTCCTGCGTGAAGCCGCGCACCCGCAACATGCCGTGGAGAGTCCCGCCGCGCTCGTAGCGGTAGACGGTCCCGAGCTCGCCGATCCGCATCGGCAGCTCGCGATACGAATGCACCTTCGACTGGAAGACCTTGATGTGACCGGGACAGTTCATCGGCTTGATCCAGAAGTTCTGAGTGCCCCCGTCCAACGCCAGCGGCCCGTACATGTTCTCGCCGTACTTCTCGAGATGGCCGGACCGCTGGTAGATGCGCTCGTGCGCGATGTGCGGCGTGTACACGAGCGTGTACCCGCGCCTGCGGTGCTCGGCTCGCCACCAGGTCTCGAGCTCCTCGCGGACGATCGAGAGATTCGGCAGCCAGAGCACGAGCCCGCTGCCTTGCTCCTCGTCGATCCTGAAGAGCTCGAGCTCGCGCCCGAGGGTTCGGTGGTCCCTTCGCTCGATCTCGCGGAGGCGCTCGAGATACGCGTCGAGCTCCTCCTGCGTCGGCCACACGGTCCCATACACCCGCTGCAGCTGGTTGTTGTGCTCGTCCCCGCGCCAGTACGCGCCGGCGATCGACATCAGCTTGAACGGGCCGATCTTACCGGTCCGCTCGACGTGCGGCCCACGGCAGAGGTCGACGAATGAATCATGCGTGTAGAGGCTGACCCTGCCGCCCGCGACGGTGTCGTCGAGCTTTTGGATCTGGTCGACCTTGTAGTCCTGGTGCTTCTCGCCGAAGACCCGGAGGGCGTCTGGGACGCCCATCTCGCCGTGCTCGAAGGGGACGTCCTTCAGCACCATTGCCCGCATGCGCTCCTCGATCCGCGCGAGATCGTCGGGCTGCAGCGGCTTCGGGAGATCGAAGTCGTAGTAGAAGCCGTCCGCGACCGGCGGCCCGAAGCCGAACTTCGCGTCCGGGAAGATCTCGAGCACCGCGCCAGCCATCACGTGCGCCGTCGAATGGCGGAGCGCGTACAGGTCGTCGGTACCGTGATCAGGCTTGCGGTTCGGCTTGCGTTCTGGCTTCGCCATCTCGTCCTCCGGTGCGGTCGGTCACTGGGACGAGAGGTGATCTCGCGGTTCCACCCAGCTTCCCCGACCCGCAATGAGACGGCCGGGGCGCTTCGTTCGATCCGCTGTACGGGGCGGACCCCATGCGCTCCGCGGTGGTCACCCTCAGCGGGATCGGCCGGCTTCCACCATCCCGGCTCGCTTCGCGGTCGCTGTGCTGAAGGCGTTGGCCGCTTCGTCGCGCTGCGCGGATTCTAGCTGCCGACGTCGTCCGTGGCGCGGAAGCGCATCGCCGACCACTGTTCGTCGAATGCGACAAGGGTCTGCTCGGCGAGATCATGTTTGGTCATGGCTGCCCTGAGGACGTCGCGGTCGAGATCCGTGCCGGCCCCAGTACCGCCGTTCGGGTAGCAGACCCAGAGGATGCCGTCCTCCTCGAGTGCGGGGAACGCCGTCGCAAGTCGCTTGAGCTCGCCGGTGTCACGGGCGAATGCCACGACGACATCGGCGCTCGTGCCGCGCTTGTCCGAGACGGTCACGCCATCCGGGAGCGGCGCGAGCTTTCGCTGGAAGCCGATGGGCGCGTTTAGGAGCAGTACGGACGTGCCGGGCTTGATGAGGAGCGTCGTCGCGAGGTCTTCCGTCACGGCTGGACTCTAGCCGGATAACGCGAACGGCCCGGATCTCCCCGGGCCGTCCCACCAGCGGAGGAGACTGGTCTGGATTAGCGGGCGGCACCTGCGAGCTGGGTCGCGGTGTAGGTGATCGTGAAGTCCTGGGTCAGGCTCTGGAAGGTGTTGCCGGCGCTGACGGGGAGCGAGAAGGCGAAGGTCAGGGCGTCGGTGCCCGCGACGGCGATCGTCCC
>DASZZF010000009.1:0-29910 GCA_035543375.1 Candidatus Limnocylindria bacterium | reverse complement strand
AGCACTCCCGGCCGTACCACCCCCAGACCTGCGGCAAGGTCGAGCGGTTCCACCAGACCCAGAAGAAGTACCTGGCCAAGCAGCCGGCCGCGCGATCGCTCGAGGCCCTCCAGGCCCAGCTCGATCGGTTCGCCTCCTCCTACAACACCGAGCGGCCGCACCGGGCCCTCGGCCGGCGGACCCCCCAGGAGGTCTTCGAGGCCAAGCTCAAGGCCCGACCCGACGCTGCACCGGAGACCCACTTCCGGGTCCGCTACGACAAGGTCGATCACCACGGCGCACTGACCCTGCGCTACGACTCCAAGCTCCACCATATCGGGATGGGTGCTCGGCATCGGGCCGGCCGGTGGTGATGCTGATCGCCGATCGCGATATCCGGGTGGTCACCGTCGAGGACGGCGAGCTGCTTCGGCACCTGACCCTTGATCCGAATCGTGACTACCAGCCGCAGACGTTGGGGCTCGCTGTCTAGGATGTATTTCTCTTATGTCTTGCCACATCGGTCTCCGATGTCGCGACACATCACACGGTGGCTGGGGTGGGATTCGAACCCACGGTCTGTCGGTTATGAGTCGACTGCTCTAGGCCAGCTGAGCTACCCAGCCGCACGATCAATCTTACGGTTATCTCGAGACGCCTCCTTACCACCGCGCTCGGAACTGACGCTCTGACAAGGCACTCTTCCTGACGTTGCACGACCTGCAGGCCGCCAAGACGTTCGTGATGTCGTGCGTGCCGCTTCGAGCCAGCGGCACTCGATGGTCGGCCTGTAGCGGACCGGACGCGCCGCAGTACGCGCAGCCCTGACCATAAGTCTCGCGCAGGGCGAGCCACTCGGCGATCGTGAAGTTCCCGATCGCCCCAAGCTCCCGAGCTCGCCGCCTCTGCGAGATCGCTCGCCGCTGCTCGGGATGGCGATCCCGATAACGCTTGTGTCCCGCGGTGACCTGCTCTTTGTGACGTTCCTTGTATGCGCGATCGCGGGCCAGCCGCGCCTCCGGATTGTTCCCCGCCAGCGCCGCATCGCCTCCCGCGAGTGCTCGCGATGCTTCTCGGCGGTACGCCTGATGTAGTCGCGCTGATACGCGCGACGTTTTTCGGGGTCCGTGTTGGGCATGCTTGCTTGTTACCGAACTCGCGACGCCGGTGCAATAGGACCTGAAAATGAAGCGACCCGGGCCGCAGCCCGGGCTTGCTGTTGCGGGAAAGGGATTCGAACCCTTGACCTTCGGGTTATGAGCCCGACGAGCTACCGCTGCTCCATCCCGCGAGGTTCACCTTACAGCGTCCGAAGGCATCGTGCCGCGCGAGTTAACGCTGACCGAAGAACAACGCGAGCCACCTTTGCATCCGGGTCGGCTGATCCACGCTAAGCGCGACCGTCGCAGGTGCCGGGTCGCGCTGCACGCCGATGAGCGCCTCGCCCGGCTTCACGTATCCGTACGCGCGCGCCTTGTCGGTCACGTATGCGTCCGTCTGCTTCTCCGCGATCCCCGCCTGCGACCGCGCCAGCTGCGCGCTATTCGCGGCGATCTGGGACTGCAACGCGCTCGCCTCGCGGGCGAGCGTGTTCCGCTGCGCCTCGATCGTGACGAACGCGCTCCCGAGGAGCGACCCTGCGAGCAGCAGCCCGATCGCGGCCGTCGGCCGGCCGAGTCGGGCGACCTTCAGCCGGCGAGCGCGCGGCTTCGAGCGTGCCTTCGTGCGGGTCACGATGGCATCATGCCCGGACCGGCCACTCCGATGGAAGACCCACGGCCTCGCCACCGGCGGCTTGATACGAGATCCAGCCCAGGAGGCCGAGCAGCGGCCGCGCGACCCGCACGTCTACCAGGTCCTTGACGAAGCCGACGGCGATCACCGGCCGCTCCCCCCAGATGACCGCCGCGTCGTTGCGCACCCTCTCGAGCGAGCCGGTCTTGTGGGCGACCCGGGTCCGCACGGGTAGGTAGCGCCGGATGAGCGCGTCGTCCTGGGCGTGCTCGAGGACCGCCAGCATGGCGTCGGACGTCGCGCGGTCGACGATCTCGCCGCAGACGAGCCGGCGCAGCAGCCCGGCCGTTTCTCGCGGCGAAGCCACATTGTCCAGGCCGCGGTCTGCCGCCTCGAAGTCGAACATCTTGCGTCGCAGACCGGTGCGGACGCAGCCCCATTCGCGCATCCGCTCGGCGATGCGCTCGACGCCCAACCGCTCCATGAGCCGGTTCGTCGCGGTGTTGTCGCTCACGATCGTCATGAGCGTCGCGTGGTCGCGGACGGTCAGGTTCGCCACGCTGGGAACGTGTCCCAGCACGCCGGTCCCTGGCAGGTGCTTTCCCACGGCGAGACGCTCATCGAGCGAGAGCTTGCCTTCGGCGGCGTCGGCGTACACGGTCATCAGGATCGGGATCTTGATCACGGACGCCGCCGGATACGCCCCGTCGGCGTCGCGCTCGTACAAGGTCTGGCCATCCGCGTCGAGGACGATGAGCCCCACGGTCCCCTTGAGCGCCGCCGCGCCGCGATCGAGCGCGCGCCAGTCGACGCTCACCGCGTGCCAGCGGCCAGTCGAGCTTCGACGCGCGCGCGGTCGGCGAGCCGCGCGATCCCGAGCCCTTCGACGGCGAACGACGCGACCGCGCTCGCGAATGTCGCCGCCGCGACGCCGCTCAGCCCTTCCGCAAGGCCGATGGCGAGACCGGCGGCGAACGCGTCGCCGGCACCGGTCGGGTCGACGACCTCATCGACCGCGAAGGCCGGCACGTGGGTCCGCTGCGCCCCAGCGTGGAGGTCAGCGCCCTGCTCCGCCTGCGTCACGATGACGGTCGTGTGCGGTAGCCAGGCCGCCCAGTTGGCGCCGTCCTCTTCGCTGACGACCACCGCGTCGACCTGGGCGAGGGATCGCGCGAAGTCGTCCCACGCGTGCGGGATCACGAGGCCGTCGGCAGCGTAAGTGCGGAGGAAGCCTTGGGCCGCCAGCACGCACGCTGTGCCCTTCGCCAGCGCGAACAGCGAGGCGTCGAGCTCCCCGGCGATCGACGCGAGCAAGATCGCGCGCGGCTTGCGCTTCGCGCGCGGCAGGTCGGCGCGCGCGATCGGCGCAGCGTGGTCACGGAGCCGGAGCGATCGCCGCCCCGCCGCGTCGTATGAGAAGACGAAGGTGGTCGTCACCGGCGATGGCAGCGCGTGGAATCCGATCCCGAGCTCAGCGCAGAGCGTCTCGAGCGGCCCACGCTCGGCCGGCCCGACGCGCGTGACGAGCGTGACCAAAGCACCGAGACGGGCGGCGGTCGCGGCCCCGTAGAGCGCCGACCCGCCGAGCCGCCAGCGGCCGTCGGGAAACTCATCGCGCGAGGTGTGCCCGATCGCGAGGAATGGCAGCCCGGCCATCACACGTTGAAGAGGACGTTGACGACATCGCCGTCCTGTACGACGTAGGTCTTTCCCTCCGTCCGAAGCACGCCCTGTTTGCGCGCGTTGGCCTCGCTCCCAGCCCTCAGGAGCTCGTCCCAGCGGATCACCTCGGCGCGGATGAACCCGCGCTCGAGATCCGAGTGGATCTCGCGGGCGGCTTGCTGCGCGCCCGATCCCTTCGCGACCGTCCACGCCCGCACCTCGTCCTCGCCCGCGGTGAGGAAGGACGCAAGGCCGAGCAGGTCGTACGTCGCGTGCACGACCCGATCGAGCGGCGACTCGCGGATCCCGAGCTCCCTCCGGAAGGCCAACGCCTCGTCGGTGGGTAGCTCCGCGATCTCCGCCTCGATCTTCGCGCAGACAGCGACGACGCCGGTAGATCGGTGCTTCGCCGCGGCGGCCCGCAACGGCGCAAGCACGGCGTCGGGCGCCCCGACATCCGCCTCGTCCACGTTCACGACGATGAGCTGGGGCATGAGCGTGAGGAAGCGGAAGCCGCGCACAACCTTGAGTTCGTCAGGGTCCACCTCGAGGTCCCGCAGGGGGAGCTCGCTCTCGAGCGCCGGCTTGGCCCGCCTGAGGAAGGCCTGCTCGCGCTCGCGGGCCTCGCGCTCGGGGCCCTTCGTGTTGCGCAGCTCACGCTCGATCGATTCGAGGCGCTTCTCCACGATCGCGTGGTCGGAGAACAGGAGCTCGAGATCCAGCGACGCGGCGTCGCGTACCGGATCGACCGAGCCCTCGGCGTGCGGCACCGCTGGATCGCGGAACGCGCGCACGACATGGACGAGCGCGTCCGAGTTGCGGAGATCCCCGAGCTTCTTGGGGCTGATCCCCTCCCCCGGCGTCGGGGTCTTGGCAAGCCCGAGATCGCGGTAGGTGATCTCCGCGAATGTCGTCTTCTTCGGCTTGTAGAGCGCCGCGAGCTTCTCCACCCGCACGTCGGGCACCTTCGTAACCCCGATGTTTGTCTCGGCCTCAGCACCCGCGAACGCGCCCGTCGACGCATGTGCACCGGTCAGCAGATTGAACAGCGTGGTCTTACCGACGTACGGCAGGCCGCTGATCGTCGAGCTGAGATTCATCCGAGGGTCGCCGTCTCGATCGCGGGCAGATCCTCGCCAAAGATCGTGCGCGCGACCGCGCGGAAGCGGTCCGCGGATCCCGTCGCGTACACGCGGTGCGCCGGCCGAGCGTTCGCCCGCAACAGGTGATGCGACTCGAGCACCTCGCGCACGGCAAGCGCGGTCGTCGTCGCGGAATCGACGACGCGCACCCGTGGCCCCGCCACGCGTTCGATGACCGCGCGGAGCATCGGGTAATGCGTGCACCCGAGCAACAGCGTGTCGACCACCGGGGAAACGACACCGCCTTCGGTGAGGAGCGGGCCCACGTAGCCGCGGACGGCCGCTTCGGTCTCCGGGCTGTCCGCCTTCCCATCCTCGACCAGCGGCACGAGCGCCGGGCAGGCCTGCTGGATCACGTCCACGAATGGATCGAGGTCGCGTAGGGCGCGAGGGTACGCGCCGGAGCGCACCGTCGCGGCCGTCGCGAGCACGCCGACCGAGCGCCGCGCGGAGGCGGAGATCGCCGCGGCGGCGCCGGGGCGAACGACCCCGATGACCGGCACCTTCGACGCGTCGCGGACGGCCTCGAGCGCCACGGCGGTCGCGGTGTTGCAGGCGAGCACGATGAGCTTGCAGTCGTGGTCCGCGAACCAGCGGAGCGCCTCGCGCGTGAAGGCGATGACTTCGCCGTCCGGTCGCGGGCCGTAGGGCATCCGCGCCTCGTCGCCGAGGTAGACGGTCGCTTCCTGCGGCAGCTGCCGCCGGAGCTCGCGCAATACCGTCAGCCCGCCGACACCGGAGTCGAAGACCCCGATGGGCAGGTCCGGGGCCGAGGCCACCGCCCCTTACTTCCGCTGTTGGGAGACGAGCGCGGTCGCGAGGCTGGCGATGGCCTGCGACACCGGTGCGGTCGCGTTCGAGATCACGAACGGCGCTTGCTTGTTGTTCGATTCGCTCACGAGCTTCCAGTCCGTCGGGATCTCGGCGACGACCGGCAGGTTGAGCGCGTGCTCCATCCCGCCCTTCGAAAGGCCGGCGGTCGAATCGGACTGGTTCACCACCAGGAGAATCGGCTTCTGCCCCTTGTACCCAAGCGCCTCGAACGTGTCGATCGCGGCGCGCGTGTTCGCGATCGTCGCGCCCATATAGGTGACCACCATGAGGATCGCGCTCGCCGCGTCGAGGATCGCAAGCGTGTCCTCGGAGAGGCGGACGGGCGTGTCGACGATGACGTAGTCGTGCGTGTCAGCGAGGAGCCCGATCGCGTTGCCGAGCTCCGACGCGGCGACGAGGTCAGCTTCTTCCGGCCGCGGGGGCGCGAGCAGCACGGCGATGCCGCCGGGCCCTTCCCAGAGCGCCTCGCTCAGCGATGCGCGCATCGCCGCGCCAGCCGGGAGGTCGACGATGGAGCGGGTCGACGGCGGGACAGGCAGCAGGTGGCGGATGGCGCCGAACTGCATGACGCCGTCGAACAGCGCGACGGACGCGCCGTTCCTCCGCAGGACGCAGGCGAGATTGACCGCGATCGTCGTCTTTCCGGTGCCGCCCTTCGGCGAATACACCGCGATGACCTGACCGCGGCCCTCGCGCTTCGCGTCCTTCGCGCCGCCAAGGGCCTGGCCGAGCTCGTTCGCCCCGCCGGGCAGGACGAAGACCGCGTCAATACCCTCCTCGGGTCTCGGATCGACCGGCTTCTGCGGGACCGTGACCAGGACGATGCGCGTCCCCGGCGAGGCCGCGCGGATCCGCTTCGCGACGTCGAAGCCACTGACCTTCCCCTGGAGCAGCGCGTCGACGAGCACCACATCCGGCTTCTCCGTCGTGGCCTGGATGATGCCGAGCTCCGCCTGCGCCTGCACGCCGGCGACCTCGACGTCCTGCTCGCGGCCGAGCATGCCTTTGAGGTGCTCGGCCACCTGGGGGAGGTCCTCGATCAGCAATACGCGCTTCACGTTCGCGAGTCTAACGACGGGCTTGGCGGAGTGTCGCGCTCAGGCCGATCGACGTCACCGCCATCGCGACCACGAAGGCGACGCCTATCCGGAGGGTCACCCCGTACCAGTACTCGTCCGGATAGAGCGTGAGCAGATTCGAATCCGCCGGGAACAGGAAATTGCCCTGTGGGAAAAAGGTCTCGTGGAACAGGAGGAACAGCGGGTCGAAGGCGACGGCTGCGACGACCGCGATCAGCGCCACCGTCGCACCCGCGACCACCGACGCGTCTCGAACGAGCCGCGACCGCTCCCGCCGGCTCGTCCAGCGGACCAGGCCGGCAATGACCACGAGCGCGACGACGAAGGCGTAGCCGGTCAGCCTGAAGACCCCCCGGACATCGGCCATGTGCGACCGCTCGTTGGCCTCGAACAACGGACGGCCGGTCGTCGCGAACGACGGCAGCTCGGCGGAGCGCCCGAGCACGTACGCGAGGGTGCGGGCGTGCAGGTCGGTGAGGCCGATCAGGTCGGTCGACCACGTGAGGTCGGGCGCCGTCCGGAACGCGGCGCCGGTCCTCCCGCTCGACCGAGCAATGTCGCCGTAGGTATCCGGGCCGTTGAAGAGCGCGACGAACAGCAAGAGACCGCCGATCGCGATCGCGATCGCGAGCAACGCGACCCTGACGGGCCCGGCGGTCATCGCGTCACGACGCCGAGACCGGCGCGGTCGCTGAACACGAACCGGCCCCGCTCGACGGGCACCGCGACGAAAGGGTCGTCGACGATGAGCAGATTGCCGTCGAGGTCGGCCCAGTCGACCGACGGAGCGAGATGCGCCGCCGCGGCGATCGCGACACTCGTTTCGGCGGCGCGGCAGCCGAGCATGACCTTGAGCCCCAGCTCGTGGGCGCGCTCGATCATCGCGCGTCCTTCCGCGATGCCGCCGCACTTCTGCAGCTTCACGTTGATTCCGTCGCACGCACCGGCGAGGCGGTCGACGTCCGCGAGGCGCACCGCGGCCTCGTCGGCGACGATGGGCAGCGCCGACCGCTCGCGTACCCAGCGCAGCCCGGCGATGTCATCGGGCGCGACAGGTTGTTCGACGAACTCGATGCCGAACGGAACGATCGCTTCGATCCGGGCGGGCGCCTCCGTTACGGTCCAGGCACCGTTCGGATCCACGCGGACCGCGCCGTCGAAGTTCGCGCGGATCGCCTCGAGGATCGCGCGATCGTCGCCATGGCCGAGCTTGACCTTCAAGGCCTCGAAGCCCGACGCGCGCGCGACCGCCGCACGCTCCCCCATCACCCGGGGCTCGGCGATGCCAATGGTGAATGACGTCGGCGGGGCTTCGGCGGGACCCAGCCCGAGGAACGTCCGAAGTGGAACTCCCGCGGCCTGCGCCGCGCGATCGTGGGCCAGGATATCGAGCGCGCAGGCCGCGGCGCCGCCGTGCGGGAAGCGCTCGTCCAACCACAGGCGCAGCGTCGCGAGATCGGCCGGATCTTCCGGCACGAGGTCGAGCGCCCCGCGGATGTCGGCCTCCAGTGACTCGGCGGTCTCGCGGAAGAACGGATCCGGTGACGCCTCGCCGCGCGCGACCCGCGTTCCCTCGGCGAGCTCGACGAGCACGACGCGCTTCTCGGTCCGCACCGACCGCGAGATCGCGAACGGCACCGCGAGGTGCACGTCGAGCGTGCGGACGGTGAACCTCACGAGCCGAGCACCGCGAGCGCCAGCCGGTCCGCGCCGACGGGACCTTCGCGGACCGGATCGGCGGCCGGCAGGCCCGTCTCCGCCGCCGCGGCGTGGACGGCCAACCGCGCAGCGGCATCATCGAGCGCGCTCGTGTTGAGCGCCACGGCGACGACCGGCACCCGCGTGCCCGGAGGCCGGCTCCACCCCGCGGCGCCCTCGTAGAGCGACACGAGCTCGCGCAGCGGCCGCAGGGGCGATCCCGGGAAGCCCTTCACTTCGGTGCGGCTCGCGTCGTGGCAGAGGACCATGAGGTCCGGGGCGCTCCCATGGAGCAGGCCGAGCGTCACGCCGGAGAAGCCTGGGTGCGTGATGGCGCCTTGTCCCTCGACCACGACCCAGTCGGCGGCCTCGGCCGCGTCGCACACCATCCGCTCGGCGGCGCCCGCGATGAAATCGGCGACGACGGCGTCGACGGAGATCCCGCCGCCGGCGATCGCGATGCCGGTCTGTCCCGTCGCAACGAATGCGGCGCGCCGCCGGGACCGCCCGAGCGCGCGCACAAGCTCGAGGGCGACGGTCATCTTGCCTACCGCGGCATCCGACCCGACCGTGAGCACGACACGCGCGCCGGCCCGGCGCTGGCGGTGGCCGCCGACCGGCAGATCGGGCGGAGCCTCGCGCAGCTCGCGGACCCGGCCGCCGCCGCGAGCCGCCGCCGCCTGGAGCTCCGGATCGGCGAACACGCGCTCGTGCAGGCCGTTCCAGACCTCGAGCCCGCGCTCGAGCGCCTCCGCGAGGCGGGGCCGGTAGTCGTCTGGGATCCTGCCGCCGGGCGCTGCGGTGCCGATGAGCAGCACGGTCGCGCCACACCGGATCGCTTCGTCGATCGATGCGACGACCGGGACACCCTGACCCACGCCGACCAGATCCGCGCAATCGCGGCCCGCATGGGCGGAGTCGACGACGGCCACGATCGGGTATGGCGCGTAGCGCAACGCCCCGATGGCGGTCTTCGCCGTTTGTCGGGTGAACAGCCCTTCGGCGAGGATCGCGACGTGAGGCTCAGGCACCCGCGTCGCGGCCGAGACGCAGGAACCGCCCGGCGCGGGCGGGCAGCGTCTCGTCGCCGTGCGTCGCCACCTCGCCGTTCACGATGACGTGATCGATGCCAAGCGGATACCGGTGCGGATCGTCGTACGTCGCCGTGTCGACGATCCTTAGCGGATCGAAGACGACCAGATCGGCCCAGGCCCCTTCGCGCACGGTGCCCCGGTCGCGCAGCTTGAGGCGCGAGGCGGTGAGCGACGTCATCTTACGGACCGCGTCCTCGAGCGTCAGCACGCCCAGGTCGCGGGCGTAGTGGCCAAGCACGCGAGGGAACGTACCGTACGAGCGGGGGTGCGGCTTCCCGAAGGAGAGCAGCCCGTACGGCGCGTCGGCCCGCGAATCGCTGCCGACGCAGACCCACCTCTTCGCCATCACGAAGCGCACGTCGGCCTCGTCCATGGAGTGGTGGATGATATCGATCGCGCCGTCGTGCGCGATGAGGGCGTCGCAGGCCCACTCGAGCGGGTCCACGCCGGTCGCGCCGGCGAGCGCCGCGACGGTCTTGCCCGACCACTCGGGCCGGTGCCGGGCGCGCGCGATGACGATGTGCTCCCAATTGCGCTCGGTCTCGGTGTATTCGCCGCGGATCCGCGCCCGGACTTGCGGATCGGCCAGCCGCTCGCACAGCGCAAGCGACCCCCCGGCCTGCGCCCATTTCGGGATCGTCACGGCGAGGCCGGTCGACGACGCCGTATAGGGGTACTGGTCGGCGCTGACGTCGATGCCGCCGGCTTGCGCGCGCTCGACCAAGGCGGTGGACTCCCGGACCTTTCCCCAGTTGCGCCGCTGGGACGCCTTGTGGTGCGAGAGCTGGACCCGCACCCCGCTGCGGCGACCGATCTCGAGGTTCTCCTCGACAGCCGCGAGGAGGTCGTCGCCTTCGTTCCGGATGTGGCTCGCATACAGCCCGTCGTGCTCCCGGACGACGGACCCGAGCTCGGCGAGTTCGGCGGTCGTCCCGTACGCGCTCGGCGGATAGATGAGACCCGAGGCGAGTCCGACCGCGCCGTCCGCCAGGGCGGACGCGAGGAGCGCTTTCATCGCGCCGAGCTCGCCGACACCCGGCGCGCGGTCGTCGGCGCCCATGACGCACATCCGCAGGGTCCCGTGGCCCACGAGCGAGCAGAAGTTGATCGCGCTGCCGGAGCGCTCCACCGTGTTCGCGTACTCGCCGAACGACGTCCAGGTACGTTCGAGGTCGTACCGCGCGAGCTCCCGTTCGAGCTCCTCCGCGGCGAGCCCCATGACGGGCGCCGACGATCCGCCGCAATTGCCCGCGACGACGCAGGTCACCCCCTGGTGGATGGTGCTCTCGAGCGCAGAATTCATGAGCACGGACTCGTCACTGTGCGAGTGGATGTCGATGAACCCGGGACTCACGATCCGTCCGGTCGCGTCGATCGTCCGCGCCCCCGACGCGCTCCCGACCTCCCCGATCGCCACGATGCGGCCGTCCCGGATCCCGACATCCGCCCGGCGGCGCGGCGCCCCGGTCCCGTCAATCACCATGCCGCCCCGGATCAGGAGCTCGGTCACGAGGCGCGCGATCTCGCGGCGAACGCCCCCTTGGCCTGGGCGAGCAGGGACGGTCGCGCCAGTAGATCGATCGCGGTGAAGGCGAGGGCCTTCGCCGCAAGGTGCATCGTCTCGAGCGCGCGGGGCGTGCGCGCCTCCCGGGCGAAGTCATGCGAGTGCCACGGCACTGGTCCCTCGCTGACCGACAGGAACGGATGGATCGCTGGCATCAGCGAGCTGATGTTGCCCATGTCCGTCGAGCCGGAGGTCTCTCCCGTCTTGCGCGTTCGGAGGGCGCGGCCGAGCGTGCGCGCGTTCTCGACGAACGCCGCGGCCATCGGGCCATTCGTCGTCACGAGATCCAGGCCGCCCTGCACCTCGTGTCGCACCTCGCACCCGGTAGCCCGCGCGGCGCCTTCGAAGCAGGCGATCACCCGCCGCGTGAGGTCTGCGAGATACGCGGGATCGGACGCGCGGACGATGATCCGCGCCGCGGCGCGCTCCGGGATGATGTTCGCCGCCTGACCGCCGTCGGTGATGATCCCGTGGATCCGCGCGTCACTGCGGACGAGCTGACGGAGCGCGCCCATCGCGGTCCACCCCAGCAAGAGCGCGTCGAGCGCGTTGACCCCCGCGTGCGGGGCGGCGGCGGCGTGCGAGGCCTTCCCGATGCACTCCACCTGGAGCACCCTCGAGGCAAGCATGAGCGGATCGGCGATATCCGCGTCCGCGGCGTGGAACATCATCGCCGCGTCCACGCCCGCGAAGACGCCCGCGGCGTGGAGCTTCACCTTCCCGGCGCCGCCCTCTTCGGCCGGTGTCCCGATGAGCCGAAGGGCGCCATGGACCTCGCCGAGCGCGGTCAGCGCACCGAGGTAGGCGCCCACCGCAGCGGTACCGATGAGGTTGTGCCCGCAGCCGTGACCCACGCCCGGCAGGGCGTCGTACTCGGCGAGGATCGCGATCGTCGCGCCGCTACCGTCGCGCGTCTCGGATACAAACGCGGTCTTGAGGCCGCCGACCGGTCGCGTGACCGGGCGACCCTGCCGCTCGACGTATGCCGACAGCGCCGACGCGGCGAATCGCTCTTCGAAAGCGATCTCGGGGTGCGCGTGGATCTGAAGGGCCAGGTCGTCGAGTCCGGCGGCGCACTCGTCGATGCGGGCGGCGGCGCGCTGCTTGAGGCGTTCGAGGTCCATGGGCCGTCGAGACTAGCCGCGCGGCCTCAAGCGCGCCGCATTGAGAGCACGACCTCCGCAACGAGGAATGGCGCGATCACGAACAGCACCGTGACGACGGTGAGGCCGTCCAGTGCCCGCAGCAGCGCGAGCAGTCCGGCGACGCTCCCGACCGTCGCGCCGCGGCGCAGCCCCCGCCCCGCCGCCGCACCCCGCGCCGCGCCGCGCTTCAGCCCGCGGGTCGCCACGGCCACGAATGCCAGTGCCGCGAGCGCGCCAACGGCTGCCGCGCCGCTGCCGACGGCGAGAGCCACGCTCACGGCGCTGTCCGGATCGCGCGTCGCCACGGTGAACGCGAGCACGGCAACGGCGACGGCGGCGATCGCGAGGAGGGTCGCGGTCAGCGCTCGTCCCCGCCGGCGACGTACGGCAGCCGCGTGATGCCGCGCTCGTCCTCATCCGCGGTCAGCGGGAGCTGCGGCTGCTGCGCGCTCGCGAGGGGCCGGCCCACCGCCGCGATGGCGTCGGCGGCGCGGTCGAGCCCGCGGAGCGACTCGGCGTATTTCTTCGTCGCGTTCTCGAGGTGCTTGCCCAGCGTCTCGTGGAGCAGGCGGAAGTTCTCGACCTCGAGCGACGCGCGACGGATCCCCTCATGGAGCTCGCGCGACCGCTCCTCCATCGCGAGCCCGCGTAGGCCGAGCGAGACCATCTGGAGGTACGCGACGAGCGTGTTCGGGGACGTTGGCAGCACGTGGCGCTCGGCGCAGTACTCGCGTAGGTCCGGCTCCTCGATCGCCGCCGCGTAGTAGACGCCCTCGGCCGGGAAATACAAGAAGGCGTAATCAATCGTCTGATCGGCGGGTGAGATGTACCGGGCGACCGCGTCAACGTGTCGCTTGACCTGTTGTACGAACGACCGCCTCCGGCTGGCCCGTTCGGCATCGTCGGCCGCCGCAGCCATCGCGTTGAACGACTCGATCGGGAACTTCGCGTCGATCGGCACGAGGCGGCCGGCGAACCTGACCACCGCGTCCACGCGCGAGCCGTCGCGATAGCCGTACTGGAGCTCGTAGGCGCCGGCCGGCAGGTTGTCCGCGAGGAGGCGCTCGAGCATGAGCTCGCCGAAGCCGCCACGGAGCTTGGGCGCGCGGAAGAGGTCATGGAGCGAACCGATGTCCTTGGCCAGCTCGCCGATCCGGGCGCTCTGCTCGCCCAGGGAGGCGAGCTTCACGCCGAGCTCCCCGAGGGTCCGCTGCGTCGAACCCGACTGCGTCAGCAACTGCTGCTCCGTTGCTCCAAGCGACCGCTGGACGTCGGAGCGGAGCTCGCCGATGGATTGCGCGTTGGCGGAGCGAAGGTCGGCGATGGTCTGCTGCAGGAGCGCGACGTCGGCGCGGATGCCCTGCTGCAAGAGCGCCAGCGGCGCATCGGTCGGGTGCCGGCTGACCAGGACGACCGCGACGAGCACGGCCAGGCCGATCACGGCCGCCGCGAGGATCGCCGCGCCGATCAACTCCACAGGGCTCCTCCTTCCCTCCACCGCCGATTCTGGCATGGGCGATGATAGAACGGGTGTTCGAACGCTATCAATATAGGTATCAGTAGCGTTCGCTGCCATGCGGCCGCTGACGAAGACTCGGACTCTGCTGTACTCGGCAGGCTCGGTCGGGGCGGGCGCCTTCTTCGCGTTCAACAACTTCGTCCTCCCGCAGCTCCTCAAGGCAAGCGGCGCCGGCGACCTGCTCACCGGCCTGCTCTCGAGCACCCGCAGCATCGAGGGGGTGCTCATCCAGCCGACCGTCGGAGCGCTCTCGGACCGCACCCGGTCGCGCCTCGGCCGGCGCCGGCCATTCATTCTCGTCGGCATTCCGCTCTCGGCCGCCTTCTTCCTGTTCGCGGCCGGCCGGCACGACGTCCTCGGCCTCACGATCGGGATCGTGCTGTTCTCAATCTGCTTCAACGTGGCGGCCGACCCCTATGTCGCGCTGCTCGCCGACATCACCACCCTCGGCGAGCGCGGGGTCCTCTCTGGCGTCGCGACGCTGATCCAGCTCGCGAGCCAGGTCTCGTTCCTCGCCGCGATCTCGTTCGCGACCCGCGACGGCGGCATCCCCGACTGGAGCTACGGCCTGGTCGCCGCTCTGATGATCGCGACCTTCGGAGTCACGGTCGTCGGGATCCGCGAGCCCGAGGTGGAGCCTGCGGGCAGCCAAAAGCAGCGGCTCGGCGCCCGCGCCTATGTCGCGGAGATCACCGGCAACGTGCAGGCGATCCGCTACCTCGCAACGGTCTTCGTCTTCATGGTCGGCTTCAGCGCGGTTCTCCCCTACCTGACTCTGTTCCTCACGGTGGACATCCTGTTGTCCGAGCAGGTGGCCCTAGCCATCGCTGCCGGCACCCTCCTGGTCACCGGCATGAGCGCGGCGGCAGCTGGGCCGCTCGCCGACCGGATCGGCGCGAAGCCCGTCCTCGCCATCGGTTGGACGCTCCTGGCCCTCGCCGCGTTCGTCGGTCTGCTCGTGCGGGGACTCCCGGACACCGCGGCGGTGGTGCTCGTCGCCGGCATCGGGAACGGCGCCGCCACCGCCGTCGGCTGGCCACTGCTAGCGTCGCTCATCCCACCTGAGAAGACTGGGGTGTTCGCGGGCCTCAAGGCCGCCGCCGAATCGATCGCGATCCCCGCGTCGGTCTTCATCGCCGCGGTGGTCTTTATTCCCCGCTTCAGCTACCGGGGTGTCTTCGCGCTGCTCGCGGCCACCATCCTTATCGCCCTGGTCCTGCTGATCCGTTACGTGCACGCTCCCACGCCGCCGCCTTTCCGCGCAGACGGGCAGGTCGCATAGGCAGACATGGTTGTCGCATTCCGCGACATCGATGTCCGCTGGCCCGACATGGGAGGCGCTACCTAATTTGGCTGCGTCTTTCCGCACAGACACTGCGGCTAGCCCCGACCCCCGCCCACCGGACGGCGGGTCCGCGAGTCGGGGCAGATCGCGTTATATGGGCATTGGCTACAGGTCCGGTACTCGGGTGATCGTGGTTCGGCGGTGAACTGGCGCGCGCGGATGCGGTTCGCGGTGGAGGTGATTACCGCGGCGATCGCGCGTAGGGCTTCGGGGGTCGGGGTGATCTCGCCGCGCTGGCCGGTCTCCAGGAAATGCAGCGCCGCCTTCGCGGGCGGCACTCCGTACATCCGCTCATAGGCGAGGGCGTATACCGGGAGCTGCAGATCCTTATTGGCCCGGCGCTGTGGCGCCTCATCGTCGTCCATCGAGCTCGACTTGTAGTCGACGATCACGGCCCCGTCCGGCGTGCGGTCCACGCGGTCCCACTGACCGACCACCCGGTCGTTGCCCAGCATGAACGAGAAGCGCTGCTCCACCAGCTCGGGTGCGGGCGCAGACCGCTCGTCCGCGAAGAACCGCCGGAGCGCGGCAAGCCCCGCTTCGAACCGGTCGCTCTCGTGATCGGCCGAGATGAAACCGCCGCCGACCCAGGACGACCGGAACGTCCCCTCGAGCTGCTCGAGTGTCGGCCGTCCCCCCTCCTGCTTGCGGCGCAGGAACGCCGCGACGGCCCGATGGAGCGCGGTGCCGTAGATGATCGGCGCGGTGGGGAGGACCGGGATCCGCAGGACGTACTCGTAGCGGTAGCGCAGTGGGCAGCGCCGGTAGGTGTCGATCTCGGTGTACGAGAGCGTGAGCACGTTGTCCGCGTCCAGTCCGGGGAGCCGCGCGTCCGCCTCTGCTGGCGGGGCCGCGAACCGTTCGAGCTCCTCGACCGCGGCAAGCCGCGCGCTGCGTCGCTCGGGCTTGCGCCCAAGCGCTTCCTGGATGAACCGGCTGGGGCGGTGCGGCCGGGTGCCGCCGTAATCGGTGGCGCTGCTGAAGAAGAACTCATGCTTGGCCCGGGTCATCGCGACGTAGACCAGTCGCCGCTCCTCGGCGATGTGGCGGTCACGATCCAGGGCCGGCGTCCGGGCGAGCCGGTCGGGGAGCCGGAGCTCCGCTGGGCGCAGGCTTCCAGGAAGCCGCTCTTCGGTCGCGACGACGAGGTAGACCGTGCCGAACTCAAGGCCCTTTGCCTTGTGGATGCTGAGGACGTTCACCGCATTCTCCGACTGCTCGAAGTCTGCGGCCGCAGGATCGTCGCCGGCCTCTCGGAGCAGCTCGAGGTGCGGCACCACAAACGCTGCCCGGTCGGCCGGCAGGGCTTTGCCGGCGCTCTGGACCAGGCGCAGGAACTTCGCGACGTTGCGCCCCTGCTCTTCGGCCAGCGCGGAGTCCGGGTCGCGATACCGCTCGAGCAGCTTCGACCGGTCCAGGAAATCGAAGAGTAGCTCGGCGGTCGTGAGCTCGGCGGCGCGCGCCGCGTAACCCCCCAGATCGGTAACGAGCTTCTGGGCGGCGGCGGCGGCCTCGACGCTGAAACCGGTCGCCTCGCCGCGGGCGAGCTCGTCGAAGAGCTCGCGGAGGGGACGCTGCCGGCGGCCCTGCTGCTCGGTGAGCTTGGCGAGCTCCCCCGGCGGGAACCCGTACAGCGACGACGTGGCCAGGAAGTAGACGTGGCGGGAATCGCTGGGTGCCGCAACCGCCGACAGGAACGACACCAATAGGCGGATCTCATCCCGGTCATATAGCTGGCCCCCGCCCGAGAAGTGGGCCGGGATCCCCCGTCGGGCAAGCGCGTTGAGGACCCGCGTCGCGTCCGAGTTGTATCGCACGAGCACGGCGAAGTCGCCGAGCTTGCGTTGCGTCCGGACGGCGGCCTCGGCGATCCGATCGGCGATCGTCTCCGCCTCCTCGGCGCCACTGGTGAAGGCCAGATGGTCGATCTCGACGCGGGTCGACGCGGGCCGGCCGTGCAGGTGCTTATCGATGCCAAGTCGCTGCTCGAGGCGGTCGGGATTGTTGCCGATCAGGGCGTACGCCGCATCGAGGATCCCCTGGGTCGAGCGCCGGTTCTCCACCAGCGTGACGACCGCGTGGTCGGGGTAGGAAGAGCGGAACGCATCGAAGTTCGCAAGCGTCGCGCCGCGCCAGGCGAAGATCGACTGATCGTCGTCGCCGACGACGGTGAGGTTCTGGTGAGGCTCCACGAGGCGCTGGATCAGCTTGAACTGCGCATCGTTCGTGTCCTGGAACTCGTCCACCAGGACGTAGCGAAAGCGCTCGGCGAGGCGGGCCGCAGCAGCGGGATGGTCGCGCAGCACCCGCAGCGAGAGCGCGATCTGGTCCCCGAAGTCGACTACCCCGTGGACTTCCTTCAGCCGGGTGTAGGACAGGTAGGTCGCGGCGAGCTCGGCCTGGGCCTCGGCCTCATCGTGCGCCGCATCGTCGGCGGCCTCAGCCCGCAGCGTGCCCGCGAACGCGACGTACTCAGCGGGGCTGATGTCATCGTCGCGCGCCCGGCCGAACAGGTCGAGCAGGGCCCGGACATGACGAAGCGGGTCGCCGGCCGGCCGGTAGCGCTCGAGCGGCAACTCGAAGAGGTGCTCGCGGACGAAGATCACCTGCTCGGCCGGGGAGAGCACCCGCAGCTCCCCCGCCCGGCCGAGCTCGAGCGCGAACTCGCGGAAGACCTCGTCGCCGAACGCGTGGAACGTGCGGATCGCCGCGTCGTTCAGGCCGAGCGGTGTGTTGAGATCGACCCGCTCCTGCATCGTTGCGGCGGCCTTCTCGGTGAACGTCAGTGCGAGGATCTGATGCGGTTTCGCCCGCTCGGAGGCGATGAGCTGGACGATCCGGGCGGTCAGGACGTGCGTCTTCCCGGTGCCCGCGCCGGCGACGATGAGCAGTGGGCCGCGGTCGTGCTCGACCGCGACCCGCTGCTCGACGGTGAGGCCCCGAAGGATGTCGGGCTTCTCCTGGGCGAGGCGGAAGCTCAGCTGCTCCGTCACGGTGAGACCGGCAGCCGCGAGCTTACGGGAGCCGTGTCCGTGCGTACGGACGCATCCAAAAGAGGATGCGCAAGCAGAAAGGCGGCGAACGAGGTCCGCGCCCGGCTGAGGTGGGCACGCGCCCGTTCGCGCCTGTCGCGGCGGATGCCGTCCTCGAGCGGGGGGAACAGGCCCCAGGTCGCGTTCATCGGCGCGAAGTCGCGCTGGGGCGTCGTGACGTACCGGACGAGCGAGCCGATGGCAGTGTCGGCCGGGAAGATGACCTCGGGCCGGCCGGTCGACTCTGCCGCGACGTTGATGGCGGCGACGAGCCCGCTCATCGCGGACTCCAGGTAGCCCTCGACGCCGATAAGCTGGCCCGCCAGGTAGGTGCGCGGTGCCGCGTGCAGGCGGTGCGACGGACCAAGCAGGACGGGCGAATTCACGTATGTGTTCCGGTGCATGACGCCGAGGCGGGCAAACTCGGCCTTCGCGAAGCCCGGCAGGGTGCGAAAGATCCGCCGCTGCTCCGGCCAGCGGAGATTCGTCTGGAAGCCGACGAGGTTGTAGAGGTCTGACGCCGCGTCATCCGGCCGGAGCTGGACCACCGCGTAGGGCCGCTGTCCGGTCCGTGGGTCGGTCAACCCGAGTGGCTTCAGCGGGCCGAACCGGAGCGTCTCAGGTCCTCGCCGGCAGATCTCCTCGATCGGAAGACACGCCTCGAACCACATCGTCTTCTCGAACGCGTGAAGCTCCACCTGCTCCGCTGCGACGAGCGCGGCCACGAACGCCTCGTACTGCGGCCGCTGGAGCGGCACGTTGAGGTAGGCGCCGCCGCCCTTGCCGTAGCGCGACGCCTGGAAGAGGGTCTCGCGCTCGAGCGACTCCCCCACCACGATGGGCGCCGCCGCGTCGAAGAAATGCAGATGCTCCTGGCCGGTGAGCTGCTCCAGCCGGCTCGCGAGCGCGGGCGAGGTCAGCGGTCCGGTCGCCACGATGGTCGTGCGCCCGGGGTCGATCGCGGTCAGCTCCCCGGCGGTCACACGGACGTGGGCCTCGGTGAGCCCCGCCTCGACGCCGCGCGCGAACGCGTCGCGGTCGACGCTCAGGTCCTGGCCGGAGGGGACGCGCGCCGCGTCCGCAGCGCGCAGCACGAGCGATCCAAGCTGGCGCAGCTCCTCTTTCAGCAGGCCGGCCGCGACCTCGGGGATATCCGACTTGAAGGAGTTCGTGCAGACGAGCTCGGCCGGGCGCCCGGTCTTGTGGGCGGGCGTCATGGTCGACGGCCGCATCTCGAGCAGCTCGACCGCGAGCCCCCGACGCGCAAGCTGCCACGCGGCCTCGGACCCGGCGAGGCCGGCGCCGACGACAAGGATCGATCCGGATTCGCTCATCCGTTCGATGCTAGGGCCGGTCGCTCCAGCTCTACGCCTCCGCGTAATGGACCGCGAGGGCGATCAGCGTGCGCACCGACGGTCCCTGCGGTCCCTTCGGCGCGTGCGAGCGGTCACGTTCGCTCCAGTCGGTGCCGGCGATGTCGAGATGGGCCCAATCGGTCCCGTCCTCCACCACGGCGTCGAGGAACGCGGCGGCCTTGATCGCCCCACCCTCGCGACCGGCGCTGTTCTTCAGATCCGCGATATCACTTTTGATATCGGCGCGGTACTCGTCGGTGAGCGGCATCGGCCAGAGCAGGTCGCCGGCATCGCCACCGACCCGCCGGACCTCCTCGACGAAGCGGTCAGGTCTGCCGAACAGGCCGCTGAAATACGGCCCGAGGGCGACCGAGATCGCCCCGGTCAGCGTCGCCACGTCGACCACGCGCTTTGCGCCCTCGCGCTGGACGTAGGTGATCCCGTCGATGAGGACCAGCCGCCCTTCGGCGTCGGTGTTGATGACCTCGACTGTCTTCCCGCTCAGGCTGGTGAAGACGTCGCCCGGCTTCGTCGCTCCGCCGCCAGGGAGGTTCTCGGTGCAGGGGGCGACGCCGATGACATTCACCTTCGGTTTGAGCGCGCCGATCGCGGCCATCGCCGCGACGACCGACGCAGCGCCGGTCATGTCGGCCTTCATCTGGTGCATGTTCTCCGCGGGCTTGATCGAGATGCCGCCGGAATCGAAGGTGATCCCCTTCCCGACGAAGCCCAGGTCGTACCCCTTGCCCGCGCGGCCGCGGTAGCGGAGGACGACGAACTGCGGCGGCTGGTGACTACCCTGTGCGACGGACAGGTAGCTGTGCATCCCCAGGCTCTCGCACTTCTTCCGATCGAGGACCTCGCACTCGATCCCGCTTGCCTTTGCGAGTGCTCGGGCCTCCTCCGCGAGGATCGATGGGGTCATCTTGTTGGCGGGCTCGTTGGCGAGACGGCGCGCGACATTGACCGCCTGCCCGACCGCGTCGCCGCGCTTGATGGCGTCGCGCACGTCGCCGTCCACGACGATGCTCACGCTCAACAGCGGCGGCAGGCGGCGCTCCTCGGCGTTGCTCCGGTGCGCCTCGGGGCGCCACATCGCGAAGTGCACACCTTCGACGGCTGCCTGGGTCGCCCGGCGGGCGCCGATACCGTCGGCCTCGGCCACGACGGCGACGGCCTTCGCGTCGGTCTTCCACAAGGACTTGATCCCGGCGCTCGCGACGTTGCGCGCGCGCGCCGGATCGTACTCGCTGCGCTTGCCGGCGCCCACGACGACGACCCGCCCGTCCCTGTCCGTACCGATATGGGTGAACACGTTGTAGAGGCAGCCGGCGCCCCGCTCGCTGGCGATGCGCTCGACGATGGCGCGCTTCGAGCGCGAGAGCGCCTTCGCCGGCTGCTTGTCGTCGAACAGCGGCACGATCGTCGCGTCGACCCGACCGAGGTCGGCGGCGCGCACGGCACGGAACTTCATTCCCATCCCCCTTGCGTCAGGCGCGGACTCCTCTTCAGGCGCGGCCGCCCTTGCCGGTCGCACGCCGGAGCAGCTCTCGAGCGGTATCCGGATCCGGCACGAGCACGCGATCGTCGCCCATCCGGCGCGTGAGACCGCGGTCGTCGAGGAATTGTAGTAGCGGGAGGACATGCTTGCGACTCGATCCGGTGAGGTCGCGTGCGCGCGCGACCGTGACAGAGCCGCTCGTCGCGAGCTCGGCGATGATCGCCGCGCCGAAACGTTCGACCGCATCGGGCAGGAACGCCGCGTCGGCGCCCACGCGCACGACGTCACCCCGCTCGGAGAGCGCGACGAGCAGCTCGCGGTCGATCCCGTGCTCGCTCTCGAGCGCCGCGACCCCGGGGGGGTGCAGCGGCTCGACCGCGAGCGCCGCGCGGGCCCGCGCCCAGCGCGCTTCCTGGTCGGCCGAAAGCGCCGGGCGATGCGTCGGGAGCGCGAGCGCGCTCCCCCGCTCGACCATCCGCCCCTCGTGCACGAGGCGGGCGACGAGAGCAGCGTAGCGCTTGGGCGGTAGATCGAGCGCGCTACGGATCTCCTCGCGTGACGCGCCGGGCCGTAGCGGTGTGCGCCGGTGGGTCATCGCGAGGACGCGTTCGGCGTGCGTGGCCAGCGATTCGAACGCCTCGCGCGAGATGACCGCATCGCCGAGGGCCACGGCGCGCTCCTCGGCGATGAGCGCGGCGAGCGCGGCGTCGCGTTCCGCCGCGCCCAGGCCGCTCCGCTCGCCGGCCTCGGCCGCGGTCCGTGGCGCGTCGAGCGACGCGAGTAGGCGGTCCGCCGGAGATACGGCGCTACGGCGTTCGAGAGCGGCGACCGTGTCGGCCCGCCGCCGCAGCCGCTCGCCGATCAGGTCGGCCACGACGCCGCCGCCGAGGGTCTCCGATGGCGACGGCCGCCGCACCACCAGCCGGTCGCCGACCGCGAGCGCGACCGGCGCGGCGAGCCGAAGCTGCACCCAGACGCGGCCGCCGGCGGGTATCTCGCGGCCTTCAAGGACGGAGACGCGCGCCATCGCCTCGGCTGTGCCGACATGCACTCGCACGCTGTCGCCGTGTCCCAGCGGTCCGCTCACGTCGGGCAGCAGGGCCAGGCGTACGCCGATGACCGAGGTCGGCACGAGCGTGCCAGGCTCCGCGAGCACCATCCCGCGCGCGACCGCGTCGCGACCGATGCCGGTGAGATTCGCGGCCACGCGCGAGCCCGGACGAGCGACGTCGATCGGCCGGCGGTGGGTCTGGAGGCCGCGGATCCGGCCGGTGACGCCGCCAGGCACGACCTCGATCGCATCCCCCGCGCGCAGCGAGCCGTCGGCGAGCGTGCCGGTGACGATCGTCCCGAAGCCGGCCATCGTGAACGCGCGATCGATCGGCAGGCGCGGGCGGCCGAGGTCCCGCCGTGCCGGCGCGTCGCCGAGGACACCCTCGAGCGTGCGCACAAGGCTGTCGAGGCCGTCGCCGGCCAACGCCGCGACCTCGACGAGCGGTGCGGCGGCGAGCGGACCGCCGCGCAGCGCTGCGCGCACGTCGTCGCGCACGAGTGCGGCCCACTCCTCATCGACCAGGTCGCGTTTCGTCAGGACGACGACGCCACGGTCGATCCCGAGGATCGAGAGGATCGCGAGGTGCTCGCGCGTCTGCGGCATCACGCCCTCGTCGGCTGCGATCACGAGCAGCACCGCGTCGATGCCGCCGATGCCCGCGAGCATGTTGCGGATGAAATCCTGATGACCCGGGACATCGACGATGCCGACATCGCCGCCACCGGGGAGCGCGAGCCAGGCGAAGCCCAGGTCGATGGTCATGCCCCGCTCCTGCTCTTCACGCAGGCGGTCGGGATCGATCCCGGTCAGCGCGCGGATCAGCGAGGACTTGCCGTGGTCGACGTGACCGGCGGTGCCGATCACCCGGAGCGGCGCTACCCCTTCGTCGCGATGCACTCGATCTCCACACGCAACCCGCGTGGCAGCGCCGACACGCCGACGGTCGCGCGCGCCGGACGGTGATCGCCGAAGTGCCGGGCGTACACCTCGTTCATCACGGTGAAATCGCCGAAGTCGGTGAGATAGACCGTCGTCTTCACGACGTGCCCGAGGTCCGAGCCGGCGGCGGTCAGAACGGCAGCGAGGCTGGTCAGCACGCGGTCGGCCTGCGCCCGCACATCGCCGCTCACGTTCTCGCCGGTCGCGGGGTCCAGGGCCACCTGGCCGGAGCAAAAGATGAGGTCGCCGGATAGGATGGCTTGGCTGTACGGCCCGATTGCCTTGGGCGCGCCGTCGGTCGCCACTGCGTGAAGCTCCATGTCGAACCTCCCTAGTCAGGATGGAGCGGCCGGCGCTCCGTAACCTCGTGGGTTGACCGCGCTGGCGCGCGGAGAGAGCCACCAACGGAGGAGGCCGACCGTTGGCACACGATATCGCGCTCACCCATGTCGGGCTTGACGTGCACAAGGATTCGATCAGCGTGGCCCTACTCAGACCGGTAGCCCTTGAGGTCGACGAGGACCGCATCCCGAACACCCCGGAGGCGATCCGCAAGCTGGTCCGGCGCTGAGGTGACCCGTCACGCGCGGGTCTGCGATGCGGCAGGGCCCTGCGGGTACGAGCTGCAGCGCTCGCTCGCCAGGCAGGGGTTCGACTGCCGGGTCATCGCCCCAGCGCTCATCCGCAAGCGCCAAGGCCAGCCGGTCAAGAGCGACCGGCGCAATGCGCGCAAGCTCTGGCGGCTCTTCCGCGCCGGCGAGCTCACCGCGCTCCGGATCCCACCGCCCGAGGAGGAGGCGGTGCGTGACCTGCTGCGCCATGACCGGATCTATCGCGACAGGAAGGCCTGGACCGGGCGCCACCTCGTCTGGGTTCGGGCCCAACGATGCGCCGTCCCGGGACTGGACCGGGTGCTCGTCGAACATCGCGCCGCGCTCGAGGAGCGCGTCGCCCAGCGCGATCAGATCGCGCGTGAGCTGCTGGCGATCGCCGCCCAGCCGCCGTGCACCGAGGGGGTCCGCCGGCTCGCGAGCCTGCGCGGGATCAGGGCGCTCACTGGGCTCACCCTGCTCGTCGAGGTCGGCGAGCTCGCGCGCTTCGCCTGGCTCCCAGTTTCATGGCCTGCACCGGCTTGGTGCCCAGCGAGCACTCCAGCGGCGGGAGCCGCACCGCGGCCTCATCCGCGCACCTGGTGGGAGGCAGCTTCCGGCGCACCACTGCCATGCGGTTCCAACCCGCGCATATCAGAGACGGCTTGAAGTCGCCGCTGCCACTTGCCCGTCCGTCCCCTCGGGACATCCGATCGCCGCCAACCCATCGTCTCGGCGCGATCTACCCGCACCGCGGCCGTCTTGACGAGGCCGCTCCATATCAGCTGAGTCGCCCGAGCGCACCGCTCACGGCGCGCGCGAGATCCGCATCATCCTCGGGCAGCACGCCGCGCAGGTCGAGGACAAGCTGATCGTCGACGATCCGCGCGACGACCGGCGGGCTCGCCGCCCGCAACGCGGCGGCGGCGCGAGCCGGGCTCGCGGCGCGGACCGCGACCGCGCGGGAGGGCTGCGTCTCCTCGGGCAGCGACCCGCCGCCGACGGTCGAACGCGTCTCGACGACCGCGGCATCGACGCCCGCTCCAGCGAGCAGCGCAACGAGGGCCTTTGCGCGGCGCCCGAGCTGGGCCGGCGTCGCCGCGATCATCCGCCAGACGGGCAGCGTCTCGGTGGCCGTGCCGTCGCGATACGCCTGCATGGTCGCGACGAGCGCCGCGATGGTGAGCTTGTCGGGCCGCACTGCGCGCATGAGCGGATGCGTCCGCAACTTCGCGATCGCCTCCGCGCCACCGCAGGCGATTCCGGCCTGCGGACCGCCGAGGAGCTTGTCGCCGCTGAAGGTGACGACATCCGCCCCGGCGGCCACCGCCTCGGGCACGGTCTCCTCCCGGCCCAGCCCGTACCGGGACGTGTCGAGCAGCGTGCCGCTCCCCAGGTCGTGGATGAAGGCGACGCCGCGCTGTCGGGCCAGGGTGGCGAGCTCGGGCGACGCCGCGCGCGCGACGAAGCCGCGGAGGGCGAAGTTGCTGGCGTGGACACGCAGGATCGCCGCGGTCTTCGGTCCGATCGCGTTCGCGTAGTCACGGGTGTAGGTGCGGTTCGTCGTCCCGACCTCGACGAGCTTCGCGCCCGAGCGAGCGAGGACGTCCGGGATGCGGAAGCCGCCGCCGATCTCGACGAGCTCGCCGCGCGCGACGATGACCTCGCGGCGCGCGGCGAGCGCCGCGAGGGCCAGGAGCAGGGCCGCCGCACCGTTGTTCGCGACCACCGCATCGGCCGCGCCGGTGACCTCGGCGAGGATCCGCGCGGCGTGCCCGTGGCGCTCACCTCGCGTTCCCCGCGCGAGGTCGTACTCGACGGTGACCGCCCCACTCGCTTCACCGATCGCGCGGAGCGCGGCCGCTGATAACGGCGCGCGACCAAGATTCGTGTGCAGCACCACGCCCGTCGCGTTGATGACCCGGCGCAGTGTCGGGCGATCCCGTTCCGCAAGCCGCTCGCCCGCGAGCCGAGCGTACTCCGCCGGTGCGAGCACTGGCGCTCCGGTACGCCGGGCGTCGGCGAGGACATCGCGGACGGCCACCGTGAGACGCTTCCGCTCGGTGCCCGCGACGGCCCTCGTACGCAGGACCGCGTCCACCGACGGCACGCGCCGGCGCGGGTCGGTCATGCGGTAAGCACCGCGAGCGCGCCCGGCCGGACGCGGATCGCGACGGCCGCCGACCGGAGCAGCTCGCCATCGATCTCGATCGCGGCCGGCCGCTCGAGCGCGATGTCGACGCTTCGCGCCCGGACACCCTGGATCGTGGTGCCGTTCACGTGGGTCCCGCGATACAGACGCGCGAGCGCGCCGAGCGTCGCGAGCTTCCCGAGATCGCCGGCGACGGTGATGTCGAGCCAGCCGTCGTCGAGCGCCGACCGCGGCGCCGGCTGCATCCCCCCACCGAAGTACCGCCCGTTCGATGCGACGACGACGAGATGCCGGCCTTCGCGTTCCTCGCCGTCTATCGTGATGCGCATCGGGAGCGCCCGGTACCTCGCGATCGCACCGAGCGCGCCGGCCAAGTAGCCAAGGGTCGGGCCGACCAGCCGCGTGCTGCCGCGCACCCCCTCCGCGACGACGCCGTCGATCCCCACGCCCGCCGCATTCACGAAGATGCGGCCGTTCAGCTCGCCCACGTCGATGACCCGCCGCCGCCCGGCGGCGATGAACGCCGGAACGTCGCGCAGCCGGCGCGGGTACCCGAGGCTGCGGGCGAGATCGTTGCCAGTGCCGATTGGGTACAGAGCGAGTGCCGTCGTGGTGCCGACAAGCCCGTTGGCGACCTCATTCGCGCTTCCATCGCCGCCTGCAGCGATGACGGTGGCATAGCCATCGTCGGCGGCCTCCGCGGCAAGCCGAGTCGCCTCGGCGGGTCCGGGCGTAACGAGCACCTCGATGCGCAGCCCGGCGTCGCGGAACGCGTTCGCGAGCGATGGTGCGAGCGTGCGGCCGGCGCCGCGCCCCGCCGCGGGATTGAGGATGGCGATGACGCTCGCCGCTCCGTTCCGGTTCACTTCTGGGTCGCGCTGATCGCGTCCTGTTCCTCGTCTGACAGGGTGTACCGCGAACGCCCGTTCGTCACCTGTTTGGCGAAGACACGCGTGTCGGCATGGCCGTGGAGACTGGAGACGACGAGACCGCGGCCGCTCTGATCGAGCAGCGCGATCGCGAACGATTGGTCGCCGGCGGCGTCCCGGAACGGATTGAACCGCAAAACGCCGACCTTCTGCAGCGCCAGGCGCGACGCGACCTCGAGCTCGTGCTCGAGGGCGTTCAGCGCGTCCACCCGCGAAGCGAGCTGGTCGTTGCGCTTCGATTGGGCGTCGAGCACCTCGTCAAGGCCGGTGGTGCCGTCGTCGCTTAGGATCCGCTTGCGCCGGCGGCGCGGCCGGGCCCTCGCCTCGCTGGGTGAGCGCTAGCCACGCCGCGAGCCCAAGGACCACGACCGCGAGCCCGATGACCGCAAGCGACAGCGAACGCGGGTCCAGCGGCATGCGGCGGCAACATACAGGCTTTCCCTTATCCTTGTCCGCTCATGGCAAAGAAACAGCGACGGCGCGAACGTGGCCGGGCGGCGGCGCCCGCGGCGCGACCGGCCGCGGCTCATGACCGCCCGCCGATCAGTGGGATCAGTGGGACCAACGCCGCCGGCACGACGACCCGCCGGTCCTACGCGGGATCGGCGCGTGCAGGTTCGCCGGTGCGCGCCGGCGCGTCACGCGCTATCGGCGAGCCATCGGCAATGCTCGAGCGTGCCGCCACGACGGAGCGGTCGTTCGTGGTGCGGGATTTCAAGCGGATCGGGATCGTCGTCGCGATCATGGTGCTGCTGCTGGTGGTGAGCGACGTCGCCGTGAACGCGCTGCAGCCCTAGCTCCGGCGCCAGACGCGGCCGCGCTTGTCGGTGTTCGGGGCGGTCGGCCCGCGGCGTAAGGCGCACCCCGACCCAGCGGTGCGCGATCAGGGCCTCGAAGCGGTAGTCGGCAAGCGCGCCCGACCGCAGCGCGTCCGCGAGCTGCGCCGGCGCGGGCAGCACGAGCGAAGCGGTCCGGCCTATGCCATCCCGGCTAGCGCCGTGCACCGCCGGATCGCTGACCGCGATGACGTTGCCGTCGCGTTCGAGCACGCGCACCCGCGCCGGAAGGGCGTCGGGGTCGTCCGCGCCGAGATCGAGCCACGCCAGGGGGCCGTCATCGTGCAACGCCCAGCGGAGCTCGACGGGAGCTGGCGGCCGATGCGGGATCCGGTACGGCAGCGTCGGCCACGGCATCCGGCGACGGCCCGGGCGCGACGCGATCACGAAGCAACTGGCGTTCGAGCTGTTGCGACCGGCGGTCGGCCGCACGCGCGCAGCGCTGGTCGCCTGCTCCTGTTGCGCTTGCTCCAGCTTTTCGCGGAGTCCGGCGACGTCGTTGACCGCCCACTCGAACTGGCGGATCACCGTCTCTGCTCGCGCGTCCCCCTCAGCCGTCAGCTCGCTCCGAACTCGCTTGGTGGCGGCGTGACCGATCGCGATCACGCCCTTCGCCTCGGGGTCGGCGGGCGCGCAGAACCGCCAGGCCACCGGCAGCTGGCCGCAGAAGGCGGCGTACGGCTCGGTTGGCTTCCCGTCGCCGGCGTGGAGCGCGCCCTCGCGATCGGTGACCAGGGTTTCGGGCAGCCCGCCGAATGCCCGCAGGCAGCGGGCCATCGCCCAGAGCAAGTCGGGGGCTTCCTTGCTGAACACCAACGCGCCAGCACCGATGCGCGAGTACCCGAGCGCGCCGACCATCACGTATCCGCGGCGGGTCTGGCCGAAGCCGATCGGGAGCTCGCGCGCCGGCTGCCAGAGATCGAACTGGGCGAGCTCGCCCGGGCGGTACGTCGTCCGCTGGTACGTGCGCACCGCCGGGAGGAACAGCGGCCTGACCTCGCGCAGGTACGCATCGAGGATCGTCTGGTGCCCGTGGTACCCGAGCGGGGCGATGAGCTCACCGACCCGGGTGTTCGGCAGCCGCGGCGCGTCGTGCAGCAGGCGGTGGATCTCATCCTTAAATGGATCGAGCTTCGAGGGCTGCGGCGCGCGTTCGTACCGCGGCGGCTCGCTCGATCGAATCGCGCGGCGGACGGTGTTGCGATCGACCGCGTACCGCCGGGCCAGCTCCTTGATCGAGACCTTGCCCACGAAGTGCAGCCTGCGCAGCTCGGCCCACTGTTCCACGACCAGCACGTCCTTCCTCCTGCCCGACGTTGACTTCGCCGAGCAGGCTGCCACCGGACGGAGGAACGCGATCAGCGCGGGCGGGGTGAGGTTTCGACCGGTCGCAGAGGGTGCTTATTCAACCGGTGCCGGCAAAGGCGACCGTGATGCCGCGTTGAATCGAGCAGATGACCGAATCACTCTGGCTAGAACGTCACCGGTTCTAGCGGGACGGCGTGCGCTGTCCGGCGTGTGGCCGCCCCCTGCGCCCGGATACCTACACGAGCGACCCTATGAGCGCGACGCGACCGACCCGATGGGGGCCGCCCTGGTGTGTGACTTCTGCAATGCCAGTGTCCGTCTCTGGTTCACACCGGCTCCGTAGCGTCGCTGTGCTGCGGCTACGGTGGTTTGTTGACCGAGCGGATCGCTCAGGCGCTCCCAAGCTGCTTGCACCGCGCGCCCGAGCGGCTCAACGTTTCCGCAATCGTCTGCTGCTACAAACGGGAGCGCCGGGCGGCGGCCGAGCGGGGCTGGGTTACCCAACCGATCTGCCTTGCCCCCGCCGCCCGGCGCTCGTGACTATCGGGCCGCGACCGAGGCGCGCCATCCGCCAAACGGATGAGCGGGCAGGCAGCCCGGTAGCAGCCCGGTAGCGGATCCTCCCCTTGGGGGATGTACGGCTCCCGGGCTCCCCCAGCCGAGGGAGGAAGCTCCGCCGGACCGCTGTTCAATGACCACCGTGTTCAACATCATCGAGCACCTCTGCGCGAACCCCGACCACCGGCCGCCCGAAGACGTTGAGCATCCGTTCGTCCTGCACGCGGGCAAGCTCGCCTACTGCCCGTCGGCAGCGGCCGATGACCACGACTGGCGCGCGACGGGCGGCAAGACGCTCACGACGGTCCGCGAGTGGCTGGGCCGTCCCGTTGCCGCCGACGCGGTCCACGACGAAGCTGAGCGAGCGAAGGTGGCCGTCCGCCGCTGAGGTTCTGGCAAGACGAACGGAGGCTTGCGTGATGCCGACCGTCGATTACCTCCTGATCGCGGTTCGGATCGACTACAAGGCGTCAAGGACTTTGACTACGTCTGCAAGTTCCGGAAAACCCTCTACATGAGCGACAAGCTGACGCTACCCCTGAAAGGTGTGCTGGTGATCGGCTACTAAGCTCAGGTACGTGTCGATCGGAAGCCATCGGACATCCGACCTCGAGGAGAACCGATCACCTGGCGGCCCTCCCGCTCCGATTAAATAAACGCGGTGGCGGCTCCACGAGGCCTCGGAGCGCGCCTCTCCACACAACATCATCCCTTCATGCTGGTTCTATGGCATCGAGCATCCTGTCGAGTTCGACCTGGAGGGTTTTGATTTCCTTCCTGAGGCGACTGACCTTGTCCCAACTCGGTCGTCCGTCGTCATCGCCGCGGTGGTTTCGAGCGGTGCCCCCCCCCCCCCCCCCC
>DASZZF010000008.1:0-92161 GCA_035543375.1 Candidatus Limnocylindria bacterium | reverse complement strand
GGATCAACGGGACCGCAGCAAAAGGAGGACCGTCATGCAGGAGAAGCAGGGTCAGGGCCAGTCCCAGATCCCGGACCGTTCGTGAACCCGCAGGGTCCGCTTCCGCCCCGACCCGGCGAGCATCTGCCGCCGTCGTTCGAGCAGGGGAAGCAGGGCAGTCAGCCGATCGACCAGCCGCTCCAGCCGCGGCCCACGCCGCAGCCTGAACTGCCCAAGACGATGTGACCTGCCCCACGCAGGGCTGAGAACGAGCGCCGGTCGGACCGGCGCTCTTTCCTTTTGAGCGCGGTCCGAGCTAGTGAGTATGGAGCGGCCGGCGCCTGCGTAACCTCGTGGATTGACCGCGCTGGCGCGCGGAGATCGCCACCATACGGAGGACACCGGCCGTGCAGACCAGTATCGCGCCGATCACGTACGTCGGTCTTGACGTGCACCAGGAGAGCATCAGCGTCGCACTCCTGGGCCCCGGCGCGCAGTTCCCAGACGAGGACCAGATCGCCAATACCCCTGAGGCGGTGCGCAAGCTGGTCCGTCGCTGGAAGGATCCGCAGCACGTGCGGGTCTGCTATGAGGCGGGGCCCACCGGGTACGGGCTGCAGCGGACCCTCACCGCGCTCGGTGTCGACTGCAGCGTCATCGTCCGGGGCTCATCCCCAAGCGCGCCGGGGAGCGCGTGAAGACCGACCGCCGCGACGCCCGCAAGCTCGCCGGGCTGTTCCGGGCCGGTGAGCTCACCACGATCCGGATCCCGCCGCCGGAGGAAGAGGTGGTGCGCGATCTCATCCGTGCGCGCGAGGACCTCAGCGAGGACATCCTGAGAGCCCGCCATCGGCTCTCGAAGTTCCTGCTCCGTCACGACCGGGTGTACCGCGAGGGCAAGACCAGGTGGACCGGTCGACACCTGGCCTGGGTCCGCCGGCAGCCCTTCGAGACCGCCGGCCTGGATGAGCTGGTCGGTCACCACCTGGCGATCACCCAGGCCCGGCTGCGGCAGCGTGACCAGATGGACGGCGCGATCGAGCGGATCGCGGCCTGCGAGCCGTACGCGGCTGCGGTCCGGCGGCTGTGCTGCCTGCGCGGGATCACATCGCTCAGCGCGCTCACGCTCTTGGTCGAGGTCGGTGACTTCCGGCGCTTCGCGGCCGCGGCCGCGTTCATGGGCTTCACCGGCCTGGTGCCGAGCGAGGCGTCCTCCGGTGAGCGCCACCGCCGCGGATCGATCACCAAGACCGGTAACGCCCACCTCCGCCGGGTGCTCGTCGAAGCCGCCTGGGCCCATCGCCAGAAACCGGCATTGGGTTCTGCGTGGCGCACGCGCTTCGCCGATCAGCCGCCGGAGTTGGTGGCGTACGCGATCGCCGCGCAGCACCGGTTGCACGCCCGGTACGGGCGGATGACCCAGCGCGGCAAGCGCTCGACCGTCGCGACGGTGGCCATCGCCCGCGAGCTCGCAGGGTTCATCTGGGGCGTGCTGACCGGGCGCTGGGCCTAGACGGTCCGGAGGCACTGGGGACCGGGCGGGCGCATCCTGCGGAGGGATCCTTGATTGATCGATGCGGCCGGCGGAACGCGCCGGATCCGCGCGTCTAGTGAGAGGCGGCCTCCGGCGCACCACCCACATGCGGGACAGATCCGCGAATATCAGAGTGGCCCGACGCCGCTGCCACCTGCCCGCCCGTTCCCCGTGCCACCGGACCACCGCCGACGGCTCGCCCGTTGACGGGCCGCTCCATATATCAGATCAACGCAGCGGCTACGCCTGCGCGTGAGTGGCGGGATCCCCGGGCCGTCCGGCCCGCGGATTAGGGCCGGACGGCCCTTTTCCGCTGGCCGGACTCGCTGACACTGGACGGAAACGATGCGCGCCCTGGACGCCCCGCTGGTCCTCGTCGCGAGCGACGACACGCGCGCCGCCGCGCCGCTTGCGGCTGCGCTCCGGGCCGAGGGGCTCCAGGTCATCGCCTGCAGGCGCGCCGCCGACGCGGTCGAGGCGGTGTCCTTCCACCGCCCGACCGTCGTGGTGGTGGACGTCGCCCTCGACAGCGGTCACGGCTGGGATGTCGTCGCAGCGGCACGCACGCACGGCCGGCTACCGACGATCGTGGTTGACCGCGAGAATGACTCCGCGTCGCGCCGCGCGGCGTACGCGGCGGGCGCGGACGACGTGGTGCTCGCGCCCTTCGACCCTGTGGAGCTCGCGATCCGCACGAACGCGCTCGCGCGCCGCGCCCGGCTCGAGGTCCGCGAGGGCCCGATGCTCCGCCACCGCGAGCTCGTCATGGACGTGGCCGCGCACGAGGTTCGCCTCGCCGGCACGCCGGTGTCGCTCACGGCGCAACAGTTCGCGATCCTGCGCACGCTCCTCCAGAGCGGTGGCGCCGCGCTCGATCGCGCGCACCTCATCGCGCGCACGGAATCGTTCGACGACGAGGCGCCGTCCGACCGCGCCATCGACCTGCACGTGTCCCGCCTGCGGAAACGGCTGGGCGACGATCCGCGCACGCCGCGCTACATCGAGGCCGTGTACGGGGTCGGGTACCGCCTCGCGATCGGCGGGGAGGCCGCCACCGGTCGGCTCGGCGACAACGCAGTGGCGGCTCTCGACGCGCTCCCCGACCCGGTGCTCGTCGTCGATCGCGGGCTCGCCGTCCGCTTCGCGAACCGCTCCGCCGAGCGACTGCTCGGGGCGTCGCGCGCGTCGTTCCTCGGCCGGCGCTGCGGGCAGGTCCTGGAGTGTCGATCCTGCTCCGGCGCCGGCCTCGACGGCCCGCGCTGTCTCGGCCGTGCCGTCCTCGGGGGCCTTGGCCGGCTGCACGACGCCCCCGTGGTGATGCGCGGACCCGAGGGCGCGATCCCGGTGTCCTTCTCCTACGGACAGATCGAGGTCGGCACAAGCGACGCGTTGCTCACGATCACGATCCGTCCGCGCAGGGACACCCCCGCGTAACCCTCCGCGTCAGGTGGGCCGGGCTCGCCGCACCGCCCGTGCCCCTTCACGACGGACATGAGACTGACACGATCCGCCGATACGTTTGGCTCCATGCAGGCGACCGCTTCGACACCGACGCTGCGAGCCCTCCGCCTCGCCGACGTCGGCGCGATCGTCGGGCTCGCCGCGCTCATCGGCAGCGCCGAGACCGCGGCCGACTGGCGGCGCAGGCTGCGCAGCGGGACCGCGGTCGTCGCGATCGGCGCTCAGGAGGACGGGCGGCTCGTCGGGTACGTGGCCGGCGAGGTCCGCGCCGCGTTCGGCCTCCCGGCCGCCGGCTGGGTGGAGGCCTTCGGCGTGGACAACGGGTGGCGCGGACAGGGCCTCGGCCGCTCGCTTGCCGGCGCATTGCTGGCGCGGTTCCGCGAGCTCGGCACCTCGCAGGTCTACACGCTCCTGCCGCTCCACGACCGCACGCTCGCGCCGTTCTTCCGCGACCTGGGCTTCCGCGAAGAGCCGCTCGCCTGCCTCGGGCGGACCGTATGACCGTCACCCTCGACTCGGCGACCCGCGCGTTCCCCGCGGCGCGCTACCGCGACGTCGTCGAGGATCGGGACTTCCCGACCGTTCGCGAGTACCGGGCGCGCACCGGGCGCGGCGCGATCGGCTGCTACCCGGTCTACGCGCCGGTCGAGCTGGGACACGCCGCCGGCATGCTCCCGGTGGGGCTCTTCGGCGGCGGGAACCGGATCGAGATCGCGCACGCCGATTCCCGCTTCCAGTCGTTCATCTGCTCGATCGTGAAGAGCACGATGGAGCTCGGCTTCCAGGAGAAGCTCGACGTGTTCGACGCGATCATGTTCGAGTCGATCTGCGATCCGGCGCGGAACCTCGCCAGCGTCATGTCTCGCAACTTCCCGAAGCAGAAGGTGAGCTATGTCCACCTGCCGCAGAACATGACATCGGCCGGGACCGTGGACTACCTCTCCGCCGAGTACCGCCGCGTACTTGCCGAGCTCGCCGCGGTGTTCGGGAAGCCGGTCACGGACGACGACGTCCGCGCGAGCCTCGCCGCGTACAACGCGATGCGCGCCGCGGTGCGCGAGCTCTACGCGTTCCGGGCGGAGCGTCCCCAAGATCTCTCCACGGGCGAGCTCTACACGCTCGCGCGCCTCACCACGCTCATGGACCCCGCCGAGGTCACGCCGATCCTCAACGAGGCCCTCGACGCGGCACGGGACCGGGACGGGCGGCTCAAGGACCGCATCAAGGTCGTGCTCGTCGGGGCGTTCTGCGAGCAGCCCCCGCTCGAGCTCATCGAGAGCATCGAGGAGTCGGGCTGCTACATCCTCGACGACGACTTCCTCCTCGGCTGGCGCCTCTTCCGGCGCGACGTGCCGACCGAGGGTGACCCCTTCCGGGCGCTCGCGAGCGCGTACCTCGACGACACCCTCCACGCGAGCACGAAGCACGACCTCCGCGTGCCGCGGGCCAAGGCGATCGTCGAGTCGGCCCGCGCGGTCGGCGCGGACGCGGCGATCTGCCTCATCGCGAAGTTCTGCGAGCCCGGTCTCTTCGACTACGCGCTCTACCGCAAGGCCTTCGACGAGCAGAGCATCCCGCACCTCTACCTCGAGTTCGAGGAGAAGACGTGGCTCTACGAGAAGATCAGAACGGAGGTCGAGACTTTCGTGGAATCGATGCTGTTCGCATGACCGCCGCGAACGAGATCAAGTACCAAGGCGAGATGCACCTGCTCCAGAAGGACCTCATGGCGAAGTACTACGCCGAGGCCACCGCCATCGCGGAGGGCAAGGGCGGGAAATGCGCGCACCTGCTCATCGCCGGGAACCCGGTCGAGCTGCTCCGCGCGTTCGACGTGCTCCCGATCTTCCCGGAGGTGAACGTCCTCCAGATCGCCGTGCGCCATGGCTCGCTGCCGCTCATCCAGAAGGCGGAGGAGCTCGGCTACGCCAGCGACAACTGCGCCTACGTGAAGGCCGACATCGGCCTCTTCCACTCCGGCTACGTGACCCCATTCGCGACGATCCCAAAGCCGGACGTCCTCGTCTGCAACTACGTGGGCTGCAACGTCTACCTCAACTGGTTCGAGCACCTGGCCGAGATGGTCGACGCACCGGCGATGAACATCGACATCCCGTTCATCCGCTCCGCCGACGGCGAGCCGAGCGAGGCCGACCTCACGTACGTCGTGAAGCAGCTCGAGGAGCTCATCGTGCTGCTTGAGAAGGTCACTGGGAAGAGCCTCGACTGGGCCAAGCTGACGAAGATCGTCGAGCTCTCGGCCCGGACCGGCCAGCTGTGGGCCGAGATCAAGGACATGACGAAGCAGCGGCCCGCGCCCTACGACGCGTACTTCGACTCGGTGACGATGATGGCGCCGCTCTACTGCCTCCGCGGCACCGAGGACGGCCTGCGGTTCTTCGAGGTCGCGCACCGCGAGATGACCGAGCAGCTGAAGAAGGCCCGCGGCCCGCTCCCCGAGGAGCGCTTCCGCATCGTCATCGAGGGGCCCCCGCCGTGGCCCAAGCTGCGCGTCTTCCGGGACATGTTCAGCCGCTGGGGCGCAGTGGCCGTGGCCTCCACCTACTCGACCGTCGGCGGTCTCTGGGAGTTCGGCTTTCGTCACGACCCGGCGCATCCGCTCGAGTCGATCGCGCGGCACATGCTCGCGGCGAACGTCTGCAACCGGAACTTCCTCCAGCGCTACGAGCAGATCGAGCGCTACGTGAAGGAGTGGGACGCCGATGCGCTGGTCATCCACTCGGTGAAGTCCTGCCGCCTCTTCTCCGCCGGCCAGGGCGACATGCGCGAGCACTTCGTCCGCGACCTTGACGTCCCGACGCTGCTCATCGAGTCGGACATCGAGGACCCGCGCTACTTCTCCGAGGCTCAGCTCCGCAACCGCATCGACGCGTTCTTCGAGGCGCTCGAGCAGCGGCGGGTCACCGCCGGCAAGATCCTCCAGGGGGTGAGCTGATGCGGTACGCGGCCGGAGTCGACGTCGGCTCGACCCAAACGAAGGCGATCATCGTGGACGAGCGGGGGACGATCGTCGCCCGCGCGCTCGCCGACACCGGCGCGTACCTCGTGCGCGCCGCGGAGCGCGCCTTCCAGAAGGCGCTCGAGGAGGCCGGCCTCCAACGCGAGCAGGTGGGTCAGGTCACCGGCACCGGCTACGGCCGGTTCAAGGTGGAGTTCGGCGACGCCCAGGTCACCGAGATCTCCTGCCACGCGAAGGGCGCCTGGGCGCTCATCCCGGCCACCCGCACGGTCATCGACATCGGCGGCCAGGATACGAAGGCGATCAAGGTGAGCGACCGCGGCGAGGTCCTCGACTTCGCGATGAACGACAAGTGCGCCGCCGGGAGCGGCCGCTTCCTCACGAACTCCGCCGAGGCGGTCGGTCTCGACGTCTCCGAGATGGGCGAGCGGTCGATGACGGCGAAGCAGCCGGTGCGGCTCTCGACCGTCTGCACGATCTTCGTCGAGTCAGACATCCTCACGTACCTCGCCCAGGGCAAGAGGGTGGACGACATCCTCGCCGGCGTGCACGGAGCGATCGCCGCGCGCACCGTCGCGCTCGTGCGCCGGGTCGGCGCGGAGTCGGAAGTCACCATGACCGGCGGAGTCGCGAAGAACGTGGGCATCGTGACCGCACTCAAGCAGAAGCTCGCCATGCCGGTCAACGTGAGCCCGGACTCGCACTACACCGGCGCGCTCGGCGCGGCCATCTTCGCGATGGAGCGCGTCCTTTCCGGTCCGCCGGTCACAGCGCAGGAGGTGCTCGCATGACGCTCATCGCCGGGATCGACATGGGTGCCCGAAGCGCCAAGTGCGTGCTCATCGATGAGGACGAGCGGGTCGTCGGGACCGGCCTCGCGCGGATGCGGCCGGACTTCGCCGGCCTCGCGGACGATGTCCTCGGCCGCGCGCTCGAGGCGGCCGGACGCGACGCGAGCCACGTCGGGTACATCGCGACCACCGGCCTCGGCCGGTACAACATCGCGCGGCGTGACATCCAGATCACCGACATCACCTGCGTGGCGAAGGGCGCCGCCCACCTCTTCCCGGGCACGCGCTCGGTCATCGACATCGGCGCCCAGACGACGCGCGCGATGCGCGTGCTCCCTGGCGGCCGGGTGGCCGAGTTCAAATCGAACGACAAGTGCGCCGCCGGCGCGGGCGGCTTCGCCGAGCGCGCCGCGCGCTATCTGGAAGTGAAGCTCGAGAATCTCGGCGAGCTGTCGCTGAAGAGCGACGCCCCGCAGCAGATCTCGTCGGTCTGCGCGGTCTTCGCCGAGTCGGAGATCATCAACCTCGTCACCAGCGGCATCAGCGTGGAGAACATCGTCCGCGGCATCCACGACTCGCTCGCCCAGCGCGCCTTCCAGCTCCTGAAGCGGGTGGGCCTCGAGCCCGAAGTCACCTTCGTCGGCGGCATGGCCCGGCAGAGCGGCCAGATCAAGGCGCTCGAGGCGTCGTTCGGCATGCCGGTGAACGTGGCCGAGATGCCCGACCTGGTCGCCGCGCTCGGCGCGGCACTCCTCGGGAAGATGCGGCTCGAGGCGAAGGAGCAGGTGGCCGCATGACTCCAGGTCGGCGCCACGGGGGGGTGCAGCCATGAGCGACTTCACCGACATCGGCTATCTGAAGAAGGACTGGGTGGCGACGGTCACGATCCAAAGACCCAAGGCCTACAACTCGTACACCATGCATACGCTCCAGGAGATGGCGCGGGCGTTCCGCGACGCGGCCGAGGACGACGGCGTGGCGGTCATCGTGCTCACCGGCGCAGGCGACACCGCGTTCTGCACGGGCGGCGACGTGAAGGAGTACGACGAGCGGTTCACGAAGCACCCCCACGAGTACTGGAAGTACATGGGCGCGTTCGCCGACGCAATGGAGGGGATCACGAAGTCGGGCAAGCCGACGATCGCCCGCGTGAACGGCATGGCCGTGGGCGGCGGCAACGAGTTCAACCTCGCCTGCGACCTCTCGATCGCCGCGGACACCGCGCGCTTCCGCCAGGTGGGCGTCCAGGTGGGCAGCGTCGCCGCGGGCGGGGCGACCCAGTGGCTCGGCCTCGCGATCGGCGACAAGCGCGCGCGGCAGATGCTCATGACCTGCGAGTGGGTCGACGCGAAGACGGCGCTCGACTGGGGTCTCGTGAACGAGGTCGTTCCCGCGGCCGAGCTCGATGCCGCGGTGGCGCGGCTCGCGGCGAAGCTCGTCGACACCTTCCCCGAATGCATGCGCTACACGAAGGCGCAGGCGAACTTCTTCAAGGACCTCGCGTGGTCGATGACGATCCCGCACGCGCGCGACTGGCTCTCCGTCCACTTCGGCGCGCTCGAGCCGCAGGAAGGCATGCGCGCGTTCACCGAGAAGCGGAAGGCGGGCCGCGTCGCGCTCCGCGAGAAGGCGCGCGACGGCGGGTCGAGCGAGTACCTCTGGGGTCCGTACACCGGCGCCTGCACCTCGTGCGGCGCCACCGGCATCCCCGCCGACTTCGCCCACTGCGGCCGCTGCGGCGCGGAGCTCTCGAAGGCCCCGCCGACCGGCGCCGTCATCCCGGTGGATGGCGGCCAGTACCTGTAAGGAGGACGTATGCGCATCATCGATCGATTCTCGGCCGAGCACGTGGCGTATACCGAGCAACTCGATCGCCTCGTGCGCCTCGTGGACGAGGGCGGCGACGTGGCCGTCGCCATCGCCGCGGCGCGCACCCTCGCGACGCCGCTGCTCAAGCACGCGGAGAACGAAGAGGTGCTGCTCTTCCCGGACCTCATCGCCCGCATGGGCGGCGAGGGTCCGGTGCAAGTCCTCCAAGAGGAGCACCGGATCATCCATGGGCAGGTCTCCCGCCTGATCGGCGAGCCTACGCGCGCCGACTTCGCCACGGTGTTCGCGGCGTTCGACAAGCTCCTACGCGAGCACATCGCGAAGGAGGAGTACGTCGTCTTCCCGATGTCCGCCGAGCTCCTCGGCGACGCTCGGCTCAGCGAGATGGACGCGGAGGTCTCCGCGGCGGTTTAGCTCACGTTCCCGGCCGGCCGATCGCGCCTACCGGTGCGTCCAGCGCGGCGGGCGCTTCTCGAGGAAGGCGCGCAGGCCCTCCTGCGCGTCGGGTGAGGTGGGGATCGCCTCGAGCGAGAGGCCGTTCGCGCGCGCGATCGCCGCGCCGAGCCAGTCCGCGCCTACCCGGAGCGACCGGCGCGCGAGGCGCAGCCCCGCCGCGCTCTTCTGCTCGAACGTCTTCGCGACGGCTTCCGCCTCGGCGCGGAGCCGCTCGGCGGGCACGCTCTTCCAGACCAGCCCCCAGGCCGCGGCCTCGGCGCCCGAGAGCGGTTCGCCGGTGAGCACGAGCGCCGCCGCGCGCTGCCGGCCGACCAGCGTGGGGAAGAGGGCCGCGCCGACGGGCGGCACCACGCCGAGTGCGATCTCGGGCACGCCGATCTTCGCGTCGTCGGCGACGATGGCGAGGTCGCAGAGCGCGACGAGCTCGCAGGCGCCACCGAGCGCGGCACCCTGCACCACGGCCATGACCGGCAGGTCACCCTCGAGGACGCGCACCGCCACGCGGGTGAACGCGTCGAGCATCGGTCCAAGCGTGTCGCCCATGTGCTCGCCGACGTCCACTCCTGCGGAGAAGACACGGCCGGCTCCCTCGAGCACGATGAGTCGGAGCTGTCGGTCGGCCTGGAGGATGTCGAGCGCCTCCTCGAGCTCGCCGAGGAGGGCGATGGTGAACACGTTGAGCGGCGGGCGGTCGAGCGTGACCCAGGCGACGCCGCCGTCGCGGCGCACGCGGACCTGGGGAGCGGGCGCATCCATCGAAGTCATGTTCGAGCCGCATCGTATCCGTCCGGCGTCGGCAAGCCGGGCCTCGCCCGACCCGCCCGTGGCCATGCCCCGCGACGGCCTGACAACGGACGGACACGATCGGCTCGTACGGTCCATAGGAGAGTTCCCCGTACTGGAGGGCGACCATGTCCGTGGACACCGCACCGGTCTGGGACCCAGCCGCGGAGGCGCTGCCGGCGACGATGCGCGCCGCCCTCTTCACCGGCGGCGGGAAGCCGCTCGAGCTCGCGACCGTGCCGCGCCCCGATCCCGGACCCAGCGAGATCCTCGTGCAAGTCGCCGCGTGCGGCCTCTGCCACAGCGACCTCCATTACCTCGACCACGGCACGCCCACGTTCAAGGCTCCGCCGCTCGTCATCGGCCACGAGGTCTCGGGGACCGTCGTGCGTGCCGGCGCGAGCGTGGACGCGGCGTGGCTCGGCGCCTCCGTGGTGCTCTCGTCGATCACGACCTGCGGCGCCTGCGTCGCCTGCCGCACCGGGCACGAGAACCAGTGCGCGAAGCAGAAGATGCTCGGCAACACCGTCGACGGCGGCCTCGCCGAGTACGTCGCCTGGCCGGTGCGGGACTCCTTCGTCGTGCCACCGGAGGTGCCGCTCGAGGAGGGCTGCGTCGTCGCCGATGCGCTCACCACCGCGTACCACGCCGTCGTCCGCCGCGCGCAGATCGCGGCGGGCGAGACGGTCGCGGTGTTCGGCTGCGGCGGGCTCGGCCTCTCGGTCGTGCAGGTGGCCGCGATGGTCGGCGCGAACGTCATCGCGATCGACCTCGAGCCGTCCAAGCTCGAGCTTGGACGGAAGCTCGGCGCGGCGGCGACGCTCGACGCGAAGGATCCGGAGCTGGCGAAGAAGCTCCGGCGCATGACAAACGGTGGACCCGAGGTCGCCATCGAGTGCATCGGCAAGCCCGCGGTGCTGGAGCTCGCGCTCTCCGTCATCCGCCCGACCGGCCGGCTCGTGATCCTGGGCTTCGCGGCCGAGGCGATGAAGCTCAACGCCGGACGGGTCCAGTACCGCGAGCTGTCGATCATCGGTACGCTCGGCTGCCGGAACGTGGACTTCCCCGTCGTGCTCGACCTCGTGAAGGCCGGCCGCCTGCAGGTGCGGCCGCTCGTCACCCACCGCCACTCGCTCGAGGAGGTCAACGCGGGCTACGACCAGCTCCGGCGAGGCGAGGGTGTCCGCCACATCGTCGTCTTCGGCGATACCGCGCGCTGATCTCGCCGCGGCGCCGCTCGCCGATCGTACCGGCGCTCACCGCGGCCGGGGCGCCCAGCGTCCCCGGATGGCCCAACGGTGGACCGGGGGCGTAGGATCGAGGCAGATTCATACATGACAGGGGAGCGCCGAAAGGCGCTGAGAGTGCGGGAGACCGCAGACCCTTGAACCTGATCTGAGTCATATCAGCGTAGGGAGTCGTGACCATGGCCAACTCGCGCGCGTCCACCTCCTCTCTGTCCTGGCGCACCGTCGACATCGTCGTCGCCGCCGTCATCGCCGTCGCCTTCGGCGTGGTCTTCTGGGCCTGGAACGCCCTCTGGGCGGCGACCTCGCCCGCGTTCGCCGTGCTCCCCGCGTCGCAGTACCTGATCTCCGGCGTCTGGCTGATCCCCGCCGTGCTCGGTGGCCTTGTCATCCGCAAGCCGGGCGCGGCTCTGTTCTGCGAGCTGCTCGCCGCGATCGTCTCCGCCCTCATCGGCTCGCAATGGGGCCTCGACACGCTCGTCTCGGGAGTGGTCCAAGGCGCCGGCGCCGAGATCGTGTTCCTCTTGTTCCGCTACCGGACCTGGACCATCGGGGTCGCTGCGTTTGCCGGCCTCGCGAGCGCCGTCGCGGCGTGGGTCCACGACATGCTCGTCTACTACCCAGACCTCGGCATCGACGGTTGGGTCGTGTTCGTGCCCTTCTATCTCGCGTCGGCGGCGGTCATCGCCGGCATCGGCTCGTACTACCTGACTCGCTCGCTCGCGCAGACCGGCGTCCTCGCGTCGTTCCCTTCGGGGCGCGGACAGAGCCGGGTCTGACGGCTCTCGCGATCGAGGCCCGCGGCTGGGGCTGGCGACACCCCGGCCGCGAGGCCTGGGCGGTGCGCGGGCTCGACCTCGAGATCAGGCGAGGCGAGTCCGTGCTCCTCGCGGGCCCCTCCGGATCGGGGAAGAGCACCGTGCTCCTCGGCATCGCGGCGCTGCTGGATCGCGCCGGCGGCGGCGAGTCACAGGGCACGCTCTCGGTCGACGGCCGGGTCGGCATCCTCTTCCAGGATCCCGAGACCCAGCTCGTGATGGCGCGGTGCGGCAACGACGTGGCGTTCGGGCTCGAGAACCAGTGCGTCCCGACCGCGGAAATTTGGCCGCGCGTCGACGCCGTCCTCCGCGGCGTGGGCTTCCCGTACCCGCGCGACCACGACACCGGCGCGCTCTCCGGCGGCGAGAAGCAGCGGCTCGCGTTCGCCGGCGTCGCCGCGCTCGAGCCGGACATCCTGCTCCCCGACGAGCCGACCGCGAACCTCGACGCGGATGGAGCGCGGCTCGTGTACCGCCTGATCGCCGACGCTCGCGCCGCCGGCCGGACCATCGTGCTCGTCGATCACGACCTCGAGGCCGCCAGATCGCTCGTCGATCGCGTCATCGAGCTCGCGCCGCTACCGGATGTGACGATCCCTCCCACGGACCGACACGCGGCCCCGGGCGATCCGCTCGTCTCGGCACGCGGCGTCGCGTTCCGCTACCCAGGAAGCGACGCGTGGGCGCTCGATGGCGTCGACATCGAGGTCCGCGCGGGCGAGGCCGTGGCGCTCACCGGCGCGAACGGCTCGGGGAAATCGACGCTCGTCCTCCTCGTCGCGGGACTGCTGCGGCCGGGTCGCGGCACCGTCGTCGACGGCCAGGCGAACGAGCTGTGGCGCCTGCCCGCGTCCCGTCTCGTACGCCAGGTCGGCACGGTGTTCCAGGACCCCGAGCACCAGTTCGTGCGGGGTCGCGTCGACGAGGAGCTCGCCGTCGGCCCGCTCCGCTCCGGCGCCCGCCCCGAAGCGGCGCGTGCGCGTGCGCGGGAGCTGCTCCAGCGGCTCCGACTGGATGTCCCCGCGGCCGCGAACCCGTTCACCCTCTCCGGCGGCGAGGAGCGCCGGCTCTCGGTCGCCACGGCCCTCGCGACCGACCCACCGCTCCTCGTGCTCGACGAGCCGACGTTCGGCCAGGATCGCCGGACATTCGCGGAGCTCGTGCTCCTGCTGCGCGCCGCGCGCGACGCGGGGCACGGCATCGTCTTCGCGACTCACGACCGCCAGCTCGTGCGCGCGCTCGCGGATCGTGAGCTGCGGCTGGAGCGGGGACGCCCGGCGTGATGCTCCTCTCGCCGCTTCGCCCCGATCCGCGCGCCCCGCTCGAGCGCGCGAACCCGCTGGCGAAGCTGGGTGCGGCGGCGCTCGTCATGCTCGTGCTGTTCTTCTCAGTCGATCCAGTGACCCCGCTCGTCGTCCTCTTCTTCGTCGCGCTCGCGGTGAAGCTGTCCGGCGTTCCGCCCGGCGCGCTCCTGCGGCGCAGCGTCCCGCTGTTCGTGGCCGCGGCCGGCGCCGCGTTCGTGAACGGCGTCTTCGGGAGCGGCGGCCCGTCCGCGGTGAACGCGATCGCGACTGCCCTGCGGCTCATCGCGATCGCGCTCGCCGGCGTCGTGGCGTTCGTGACGATCGACCCGACCGATCTCGCGGACGCGCTCGTGCAGCACCTGCGCACCTCTCCGCGCTTCGCGGTCGGGGCGCTCGCCGCGTTCCGCCTCCTGCCGCTGTTCGCGGCCGAGTGGGAGACGATCGGCCTCGCGCGCCGTGCCCGTGGCATAGACGATCGGCGCAGCCCGCTCGCGCAGATCGCGTCCTTCCGCGAACGGTCGTTCGCGCTGCTCGTCGGCGCGATCCGCCGCGGGGTGCGGCTCGCGCTGGCGATGGACGCGCGCGGCTTCGGAAGCCGGCCGTGCCGCTCGATCGCGCGGCCACAGCCATTCACCGATCTCGACCGCCTCCTGCTCCTCTGGGCGAGCTGCGTCGCGGTCGGCACCGTGCTCCTGGGCGTCGCGTTCGGGACGTGGCGCGGCCTGCTTCATTAGGCGCGGTCGCCATTGTCGAGCTGCTCCCTCGCATCGCTAAGGGCGTGGCGCTCCCAGTACGTACACGAGCATGACGACATAGAAGGAGCCGGCTGCCGCGATGGTCATGAGGTGAAAGGCCTCGTGATATCCGAAGACGCGCGGCCAGAGGCCGGGCCATTTGGCCGCGTAGAGCAGGGCGCCCGCGGAGTACAGAACTCCTCCGGTGATGAGCAGCCCGATGGCGGGCCACGGAAGCACGGCGGCAATTTGCCCAAGCGCTGCCAGGGCGATCCAGCCCATCCCGACGTAGAGGCCGGCTCGCGCCCAGCGGGGAAGCTGCACGCCCGCGACCGCAGCGCTGACCCCGGCGAGTGCCAGTCCCCACACGGCGCTGAGGATGCCGACCCGCCACCACCCTGAAAACACGTTGACCGTGATGGGTGTGTAGGTCGCGGCGATCAGAACAAAGATGTTCGCGTGGTCGATCCGCCGCAGGATCGCCCGGCGGGCCGGCGCCCACGTGCGTACGTGGTAGAGGGCGCTGACGGCAAAGAGCAACGTGAGGCCGGCGCCATAGACGAGCATCGACAGCTGCTGCGGCCGATCACCGCTCGACCGAACGACGAGGTAGGTTCCGCCAAGCGCGGCGGCGACCGCGGCCCCGGCATGGAGGTAGCCGCGTAACAGCGGGCGCTCGACCAACCCGCTCACGCGCGAGCGAGGCACCAAGCCGGCTACCTACTCCTCCGTGCGCTCGCTGGACGAGGGGTCGAGTGTAGCCATCGAATCATCGAGAACAGATAGGAGCGTGTCCGGTCAGCGCCAGGCGCGAAGGAAGCGCTCCGCCTCGCTCCCGGGGTCATCGCCGCATGGAACGAACGGGATGATGAGACGCGTCGCTCCTGCTTCTGCGTACGGCCCTATCCGCTCACGGACCTCATCCACCGACGTCGCGGCGATCGTAGGAAGCCCGGCAAGCATTTCGTCAGGCACCGCCGCCGCCGCCGCCTTGAAGCCGCCGGTCGCGTACGCGGCGCGGATCGCGGCTGATCCCTCCGCGAAGCCCATTCCGGCCACCATGTCCTTGTAATGGTCGGCTAGGTTGTAGAAGGTCAGCACCTGCTTCAGCTTGCGTCGCGCGACCTCACGGTCCCTGTGCATCGCAACGCGTACCTTCACGCAAACGTCGATCGAATTCGGGTCCCGACCCGCCCCGGTCGCGCCCGCCCGCACGTTCGCGACGATCTCGCGGATCTTCGCGGGGTTGGCCATGTTCATGATGATGCCGTTCGCGATCTTACCGGCGAGGCGCGTCATCTGCGTGCCCAGCCCGGCGTAGTACACGCGCAGCTCCGGGTGCGCCGGTCGCCATGACAGCTTGAACCCGTGGACGGGATAGATCTCGCCCGGATAATCGACCTTCTCACCCCGGGCGACTGAGCGAACGACGTCCACGTACTCACGGATCCGCCCCAGAGGCCGGTCGAAGCTGCCTTGGTGCCACGAGGCGATCGCGCGGTTGGCCACGCCGAGACCAAGGAGCACGCGGCCATCTGACAGGTCGTTCAGGGTGGCGGCCTGGATGCCGAGGGTGACGGGACTGCGGCCGTAGATGTGATAGATCGCGGTCCCGAGCTTGATCCGCCTTGTCCGTGATGCCATGCCGGAAAGAAGCACAAGGGGATCCGTACTGTTCGATTCGCCTTTCCAAACGGCATCGAAGCCACGCTCCTCGGCGATCTCCGCGAGGCGGACATCGGTCGCAGCCGGATAGAAAGCCCCCGAGTTGAACTCGACGTCCCAGAGCATCGCGTCAGGATAGGCGCGCGCCGAGGTAGTCCCCCATGTCAAGCGTCGTCCCCGACAGCGAGGTCGAAGAGGGCGTTCGCGACCTCGCAAGGCTAGGCTCTCGGGATGAGCGTGAAGCGCGGGTGGGAAGGGCGCTACTTCGATGACTTCGCGGTCGGCGACGTCTACCGATCGCGGATCGGGCGGACGATCAGCGAAGCGGACAATACGCAATTCACCCTGCTCACCAACAACACGAACCAGATCCACTTCAACGAGCACTACGCGAAGGGGACCGAGTTCGGGCGCACGCTGGTGAACAGTGCGTTCACCCTGTCCGTGGTCGCCGGGCTCGCGGTCGTCGACACGAGCGAGAACGGCTTCGCGCTCGGATGGGACGAGGTCACGCTCCCGAGCCCGCTCTTCGCCGGCGACACGCTCTACGCCGAGAGCGAAGTGTTGGAGGCCCGAACCTCGCGCTCGCGTCCGGGCTGGGGCATCGTGAAGGTGCGACAGCGCGGGATCAAGCAGGACGGCACGGTCGTGCTCGTCATGACGCGCAGCTTCATGGTGCCCTCGCGCGCGGTTGCCCTGGCCCGCGATCACTTCCCCGGGCCGAAGGGATGACAGCGACGGCTGCGGTGGGAGCGGCGGATGCGCCGGCGCTCGATGGCGTGCGGGTCGTCGCGCTGGAGCAGGCCGTCGCGGGGCCGTTCGCGACGCACGTGCTCGCCGACATGGGCGCCGACGTCATCAAGATCGAGCGTCCCGGTGGCGGCGACGTCGTGCGCTCGTGGGACGACGTCGTGCGCGGGCTCTCGTCGGGATACGTCGCATTCAACCGGCGGAAGAGGAGCGTCGTCGTAGATGCGCACGACGAACGTGGCCGGGGCGTTCTGGCGCGTCTGGTCGCGACGGCCGACGTGTTCCTCACGAATTTCGCCCCGGGCGTGGCCGATCGGCTTGGCCTCGGCTACGCCGAGCTTGCCGCGCGCCATCCGCGTCTTGTGTATGCCAGCCTCTCGGGCTACGGGCTGGACGGTCCGTACCGGGACGCGCTCGCCTACGACCTGCTGATCCAGGGTGAGGCCGGGATGATCTCGACGACCGGTTATCCCGATGCACCGGCGAAGGTCGGCGCTCCGATCAGCGACATCGCGGCCGGGATGTATGCCGCCCTCGGGATCGTCCTCGCCCTGTATCAGCGCGAACGGACCGGTCGCGGGCAGCTCATCGACGTCTCGATGTTCGATGCGACGTTGTCCTGGCTCGCGTATTTCCCGCACTTCGTCTGGCACGGGGCGGCAGAGCCCGAACGGCCGGGCCTGCGCCACCACAACGTCGTTCCCTACGGTCCGTTCCTAGCGCGCGACGGCGCGTACGTGAACATCGCGATCGCGAGCCAGCAGCACTGGGAGGCGTTCTGCCGGATGCTCGGAAGAGACGACCTGCTCGCCGACGAGCGCTTCGGCACGAACATCGCCCGCCGTCAACATCGGCGGGAGCTGGAGGCGATCGTCGAAGAGGAGTTCGGGCGTCTCGACAGCGCGGCCCTGTTCGCGCGCCTCGAGAGCGCCGGACTCCCGCACGGCAGGGTCCGCGGGATCGCCGAGGTCCTCGCGCATCCACAGGTGATCGCGCGACGGCTGATCAGGACCATCGACTCAGAGGTGGGCGAGATCCCAACGATCGAGAGCGCGCTTCGGATGTCGGATAGTCCGGTCGCGACGGGACCGCTTCCCAGGCTTGGCGGCGACACGCGCGCGGTGATGCGATCGGCCGGATACGGCGACGAGGAGATCGCGACGCTCTCGCGCGCGGAGGTGATATGGACTTCGGCCTGAGCGAGGAGCGTCGAGCCATCCGCGACGCCGTCCGCGAGCTCTGCGCGCGATTCCCCGGGGCGTATTGGCGCGGTCTCGACCAGCAAGGCGAGTACCCCACTGACTTCGTGCGTGCGCTCACCGAGGCGGGGTGGCTGGGGGCCCTCATCCCGCAGCGTTTCGGCGGCTCTGAGCTTGGGATCGCCGACGGCGCGGCAATCCTCGAGGAGATCAATGCCTCGGGTGGCAACGCCGCGGCGGCGCACGCGCAGATGTACACGATGGGCAGCCTGCTCCGGTATGGCTCCGATGCCCAGAAGGAGCGCTACCTGCCACCCATCGCGAAGGGCGACCTGCGCCTCCAGGCATTCGGCGTCACCGAACCCGACGCGGGCTCGGAGACGACACGGCTGCGGACAACGGCGACGAAACGCGGCGATCGCTACGTCGTCAACGGGCAAAAGGTCTTCATCTCACGCGCCGAGCACTCTGACCTCATGCTCCTGCTCGCGCGCACGACGCCGTACGACGAGCTCGAGGACAAGACGCAGGGCCTCTCACTCTTCATCGTCGACCTGCGCGCTGGCGCATCGTCGGGGCAGATCGAGGTCCGGCCGCTCGCGACGATGATGAATCACCATTCGACGACGATCTTCTTCCGTGATCTCGAGATCCCGCAGAGCGACCGCATCGGTGACGAGGGCAAGGGCTTCCGGTACATCATCGATTCGTGGAACGCCGAGCGGATCTTGATCGCCTCCGAGTCCCTCGGCGATGGCCGGTGGTTCGTCGAGCAGGCGGCAGGCTATGCCACGCGGCGCGTGGTCTTCGGGCGCCCGATCGGCGCGAATCAAGGTGTGCAATTCCCGATCGCGCAATCGCACGCCCAACTCGCGGCCGCGACTCTGTTGCGAGACAAGGCCGCGTGGCTGTTCGACAAGCAAGAGCGGTGCGGCGCGGAGGCGAACATGGCGAAGCTTCTCGCCTCCCAGGCCGCGTGGGCCGCGGCGAACGCCTGTATCGACACGCACGGCGGGTATGGTTTCGCCCGCGACTTCGACGTCGAACGAAAGTTCCGGGAGACGCGCCTGCTCATGGTCGCGCCCATTTCGAACAATCTCATCCTCGCCTACGTCGGCCAGCATGTGCTCAACATGCCGCGGAGCTATTGACCGCGATGGAGCTCGCGCGCTCGCTCATGTTCGTGCCAGGCCATCGCCAGAGGATGGTCGATAAGGCGCTCGGGCTTGCCGCGCTCGACGTCGCCTTACTGGACATCGAGGACGGCGTGCCACCGACTGAAAAGGACGTGGCGCGAACGCTTCTCGCGGGCATCCTTGGCCAGTCGGGCGCGATGCGGCCGCGGCGCTTCGTGCGGGTGAACGCGATCACCGGCGAGCGCTTCGAGGCTGACATCAGCGCCGTCGTCCGGCCCGGCCTCGAAGGCCTGCTCGTGCCGAAGGTCGAATCCGCCGAGGAGGTCCGACGTGTCGCAGCGCGGGTCGGGGAGCGCGAGCGCCAGACCGGGCTCGCCGAGGGCGGGGTGTCCTTCATCGTCGCGATCGAGAGCGCGGTCGGCCTCCTCCGGGCGTTCGACATCGCGTCCGCGTCACCGCGAGTGATCGGCCTCATCTTCGGCGGCGAGGACTACGCGAACGATCTTGGGCTCCCGACGGACCGCCAAGGCGAGGCGCGCGAGCTCGCGTACGCGCGCACGGCGATGGTCGTCGCCGCAGCCGCGGCGCACGTTCAGTCGTTCGATGGTGTCTGGCCGGAGATCGGTGATGCCGCAGGTCTCCGGCGCGACAGCCTGCAGGCCCGACGCCTCGGCTTCACCGGTAAGTCACTCATCCACCCCGGCCAGATCGAGGTCATCAACGAGGTCTTCACGCCGAGCGAGGGCGACGTCGACTACGCGCGGCGGGTCGTGGCTGCGTTCGAGGCGGCCGAGCTGCGCGGCGATGGTGCGATCGCGTTCGGTGGCCAGCTCATCGACCGACCCATCGTCGAACGCGCGCGCCGCGTTATCGCGCTTCATGAGGCGACCGGATGAGCCGGTTGACGAGCCTCAGCGACGCGGCGAGGCTCATCAACGACGGCGACCATGTCGCGTTGTCGGGCTTCTCGATCGCTCGTAACGCGATGGCGCTCGCGCACGAGCTGGTCCGCCGCGACGTGCGCGGTCTCACGATCTCGGCCTGCATCCTCGGACTCGAGGCCGACCTGCTTGTCGGCGCGGGCTGCGTTGGCCGTGTCATCTACGGGGGCGGCTCGCTGGACCGGTTCGGGCAGCTTGGTCGGGTGAACGAGGCGGTCGAGCGTGGCCGGATCGAGGTCGAATACATGTCCAGCCTCGCCGTGACGTTCCGGTACCTCGCCGGCTCGCTCGGGTTGCCGTACATCCCGATCCGATCCCTGCTCGCCTCCGACCTCGTCGCGCCGCTGGTGGCGGCAGGGGTCGCGCGCGAGGATCGCGATCCGTTCGGCGGTGAGCAGGTCGTGCTGCTTCGCGCCCTTGAGCCGGACGCCGCGATTCTCCATGCACAGGTTGCCGACGCGGACGGCAACACGCGGGTCCTGGGACCCCGTTGGGACAACGACGAGGCCGTCGCCGCCGCGAAGCGGGTGATCGTACTCGCCGAAGAGGTGGTGGAGCCGATCGAGATCCGCCGGTCACCGGAGCTCACGCTCGTACCGGCGTTCCGCGTCACTGCGCTCGTACACGTGCCCTTCGGCGCGCATCCGACGGCGGTGTATCGCCGTTACGACTACGACGCCGAGCACCTCGCCCTGTACGCCGACGCGACCCGGTCGCAGCGGACATTCGATGAGTATCTGGCGCGATACGTCCGCGGGACCGACCACGCGGGCTATCTCGCGGCGATCGGCGGCGCGGCGAAGCTGGCGACGCTGACGGCGGATCCAGGGCTTGGCTATTGACGACGACGATCGAGTCGTTCACCACGTCGGAGTTGATGGTGGTCGCTGGCGCGCGCGAGCTGCGCGACGGGGAGCTCGCGTTCGTCGGCCTCGGCATCCCACAGCTCGCGGCAGCGCTCGCGCAGCGCACCCACGCGCCCCGGCTCGTCGTGTTGAACGAGATCGGCCTGGCCGACCCGCATCCAGTGGCGTTCGGCGTCGGGAATGCGGATCCGCGGCATTGGTATGGCGCGAGCTTCATGGGGAGCTTCAACGACGTGATGGGGAAGCTCCTCCACCGCGGGCTCGTGGACGTCGGCTTCCTCGGTGCGCTTGAGGTCGACGCGCACGGGAACGCGAACGCGACACAGGTGCCTCGCGTGACCGGTGGCATCCGGCGGTTCGGCGGTGGCGGCGGAGCGAACGACATCGCGTCCCTCGCGCGGTCGACGATCCTCATCGTCCGCCACGAGCGCCGCAAGCTCGTCGAGCGCCTGACGCATCTCACGAACCCGGGATTCCTGGACGGGCCAGGCGCCCGCGAGCGGGGCGGGCTTCGAGGCGGCGGTCCGCGACGCGTCCTCACGGATAAGTGCGTGTTCGGTGTCGACGAGTCCACTGCACGCCTTGTCGTTCACTCCATTCATCCCGGAGTCACGGCGGACGACCTGCGCGAGGCCACCGGTTTCGCGCTCGACGTTCCCAAGCATGTCGCGACGACGGAGCCGCCGAGCGCAGAGGAGATCCGGCTCATCCGTGAGGTCATCGATCCCGAACGCCGGTATACGAAATCGCTCTAGGGGAAGAACGGGATATGTGTGACGACCATCTCGTAGGACGCGTGCTGAAGGTCGGGCGAGTCAAGGAGCTGAACGCGAAGGACTACTTCTACCAGATGCTCAAGGACAGCCCGGAGATCGCGAAGATCCATCCGGGCATCGAGAATGAGCTCCTCGACGGCGCGATCGACAACCACGTTCACGCCTACCCCGATTTCGTCCATCGCGCGCAGGACATGATCGAGGTCGCGATCGATGCCTCGAAGGCGAAGATGCGCGCGCTCGCCTTCAAGGATCATTGGAACGTGAGCGCGAATGCGGCGTACCTGGCGCAGCGTCACATCGATCACCTCGTGGAAGAGGGAACGCTTACCCACCGCGTGGAGATCTACGGTGGCGCCGGCACGTGCCACGGCATGAATCCCGAATACGTACGCGTCGCGCTGCAGTATCCGAACGTGCGGATGATCTGGTTCCCGACATTCACGTCCTACGGCTTCTGGCGCGGTGCCGGGCAACCCGAGCACGTCGGCGTGCGACTCGTGGACGAGGCCACCGGAAAGGTCCTTCCCGACGTACGCCGGATCATGGAGCTGGCGACCGAGCGCAAAGTCGGCATCGGCCTCGGCCACACCGACTTCGCCGAGCTACTGCCACTCGCGAAGCTTGCGAAGGAGATCGGCGCGCGCTGCGTGCTCGATCACCCGTTGCTCGAGCTGAACAAGCTCCTCATGGACGAGATGAAGCAGCTCGCCGATCTCGGCGTCTTCGTCGGCACGTATTGCCAGCCGATGATCCCGAGCATCTACCAGCCGGTCGCCGACCCGCGCGAAACGGTCCGCGTCATCGAAGAGATCGGCCCTGAGCGGTGTGTGATCGCGAGCGATTTCGGGCAGGTGCTGCACGTGAACTCGGTCGATGGCGTTCGGATCTTCGTGCGCGCGCTCCTCGGCTTCGGGGTGAAGCCGGCGGCGATCAGAACGATGATCCGGGACAATCCGGCCAAGCTCATGTGGCTCGACTGACCGGCGCAGCAGCGAACTCGAAATGGGGGCTCCACCTCCGAGTCAATAGGAAGGTGATCCAGTGAACAAGGAAGCTTTCCAGACGCTCTTCGACGAGTGCAGCAACTGGGGCCGCTGGGGCGCCGACGACGAGCGGGGCGCCTTGAACCTGATTCCGGCGGCCAGCGCCGTGCGGGCCGCCGCGCTCGTGAAGACGGGCAGGACCGTAAGCTGCGCACTGCCCCTGAACACCGTCGCAGACGTCGAGAACATGCGGCCGATCGTGCACGCGATGCTGCGGGCGGGCGACGTCGTCAGCGCCGAAGGCGGCGACTCCCTCCACGACATGATCGTGGTCTCACCGCACGGGTTCGCCCACACCCATCTCGACGCGCTTTGCCACTTCGTCTGGAAGGGGAAGATCTACAACGGCCGCTCGGTGGCGACGGTGACGTCCGTAGGAAGTCAGCGCAGCGCGATCACCGCCGCCCAGGATGGCATCGTCACGCGCGGCGTGCTGCTCGACATTCCGCGCCTCAAGGGCGCCCAATGGCTCGAGCCTGGCACCTCGATCATGCCCGCGGATCTCGATGCTGCGGAGGCAGCGGGAAAGGTCCGGGTCGGCGAGGGTGACGTGCTCCTCGTTCGTACCGGCCGCCAGCTACGTCGACGAACCCTGGGGCCGTGGGAGTTCCTGAACGGCGCCGCGGGGCTTCATTACTCGTGCGCGCGATGGCTCCGCGAGCGTGGCGTCGCGGTGCTCGGCTGCGATGGAGTGAGCGACGTGTTCCCCAGCGGGATCCCCGAGGTGCGCTTGCCCATCCACGTCCTGACGCTCGTCGCGATGGGCATCCATTTGTTGGACAACCTCGACCTCGAGGCGCTCGCAGAGGCCGCGCAGGCGCACCAGCGCGCGGAGTTTCTGCTCACCATCGCCCCGCTGCGCTTGGAGCGTGGCACCGCCTCGCTCGTGAACCCGATCGCGGTGTTCTAGCCGCGCGAGCGCCATAGCGGATCCGAATGGTGACCAGTCCGTCATGACAATTCCGGGGCCACAAGCGACCGTCTGGTGCGTGGGCATCGAGACAACCGAACGGCGGGAACCGCGGGCGCGTGGCGGCTGTAGGGTGGATGTGAAGCTCAGCCCAATTCTTGTCGCTTTCGTGTTGCTGCTCGGAGCCTGCGGCGAGCCCGAAACCACCTTGCCGGTCAGTTCGTCGCGCCCGGCTCGCCCGGTCGCGGGGAAGCAGCTCTATCTCGGGACCTCGAGCGGAGCCGGGCTGCGCGCCATCGATCCGCGAACGCTTGAGGATCTACCCGGTCCGCCGCTTCTGGCCGTTGCGGATTCCCGCTCTTCGTCCTTCGTCGTATCCGCCGACGGAGCGACCGGCGCGGTCATGGACTATTCGTATGAGCGAGGCTACGGTCCGAGCCCGTCGGGTGTCCTCGTGCGCGTGTTCGATCTGCGCACCGGTGCGCAGAAGGCGCAGTTCAACCCACCGCGAGCGGTGATCGTGGATGCCCTCAGTCCCGATGGCACAAAGCTCTTCGCGCGAGACTGGCCGCCAGCCCAGCTGACTGCGGGCCGCGCGATCTTGGATAGCGCAATGGGGCACGAACTGGAGACGCTGCCTGCTCTCGCTGTCGGTGGTCTCACGACCTTGCGGATCGACTACTCGACTTTGCGCGCCTACGGCCTCGCGGTTGCCGATGCCTCGGGGAAAGCGACCGGGCCGCAGTCCGCGGCATTCGTCGCGCTGGACCTTCGCACCGGTCGCGAGCTGCGTCGTCTGCCGCTCGACGGCCTCGTCGCGGGAGTCTGGGAGACCGAGATCGGCGGCGAGCGCCGCCAGTCGGAACTCGGTCCCGGCCTCGCGCTCAGCCCGGACGGCACGCGCGTCGCGATCCTGCACGCCGATGGCGATTGGCTCACGCTGATCGACACGGCGTCGCTGGCTGCGCTCTGGACCAAGCGCCTCTCTCGCCCGGTCAGCCTCCGCAAGCTGATCGGTCTTGGACCACTCATCGCGGAGGCGAAGACGAATTACGAGTCGCGGTCTTGGGTGCTGTCCTTCTCCCCTGACGGAAATCGGCTCTTCGCGATGGAACAGACCGTACAGCTCGAAGGCGAAGCTGCCGCGCGCTACGCGACGCCCCGCCTGCGTTCGATCGACATTGCGAAGGCGCAGATCCAGAGCGAGCTCGTGCCGGCGGACCGCGTCTCGTGGGCCACACCATCGCCTGATGGCAGTGCGCTCTACGTCATGCTCCAGCGACCGCCGCCGACCGCCAGCAATGGCTACCTCCTGCTGCGCCTGGATGCGGCGACGCTCACCGCGACCGAGATCGCGCGGTCGCTCGATGATTACCGCGAGCTGCGCATACTCGCACTACCGCGCTGAGCGCGGGCGCCTCTCGTGCGACCATAGCTCGCGGCATCGCAGTACGAACGCGGTTCGGCCGCGTCGAAGGAGGGCGCTGGGATTGATCCGGCGCTTGATCGGCATCGTCGTGATCTCGCGAGGCGTGGCGATCCTTCTCCTCGTAGGCCTTGCGGGCTGGATGCGCGGGCGTAGGAGCACGCTCGGATGATCACACGTGCGCTAGCCACCCTCGCGGCCGTCATCTTGACTGTCGTACTTGGCATCGCGCTCCTCTATGCGGTGAGGGCGCTGACGCCATCGGCGGCCGTGATCTCGAGCCCCGCTCCGGCTCCGACCGCGACTGTCGTCGCTGCGGCCACAACCGTGGTGAGGTGCGGGACACTCGGCCCGAACTCGATCACGTCTGGCCAGGGCTCTGGGCCGAACACCTATGAGCTGCTGACCCCGACCGGCGTTCCCACGGCGCGCTTCGGTTGGCCGGGGTCCGGCCAATCGGCGCTTGGCACGTATGTCTGCGCTCGGCTCATCGCCGGCGCTCCGATGGAGGGCTTCGATTCGCTTGTTCGTCCAGGCGATCCGGGCTACGTCGATCAGCCATCTGCGCAGACGCGACCCTCAGTCACCGCAGCACCTGGCCTGTGTACGAATCCCCAAATGACGACGCAGGCGGTCATCGAACGGTATTTCGAACTCTCGACGAGCAAGGACGCCCGCGCGGTAAGCGACTGCTTCGCGGCGTCCTGGCGAGCGCGATTCGTGAGAAACCCGAGCTGGGATGAGCTCGCTACCCAATGGGCATCGGCTGGCCCCGCGGTCAGTCTGCGGATCACCTATGGCGATACGGTCAACGGCTGCGATCGTTACGGGGTCGCCGCGCGGATGGCGACCGGCTCGATCGGGCAGTCAGGTTCGGAGTTCGTCACCATCGGACCCGAGGGTGGTACGCCGCGGATCTTCGAAACAGGCACGGCAGTTGTGAATGCGCAGATCGCGACCACGACCTGCAGATGAGCGCGCGCGCGGCGCGCAATTGAATCGAACGCCGGCCGGTCTTCGCCGGGCCGATAGACGGGTGGAGGCGTGAGCGCGGTCATACTGTCGGACCAGTAGCGCGAGGAGGAAGCAGTGACTCGTCGTCTCAACATCGCTGGCGCAGCCACCCTGATCTTTGCAATCGTCCTGTCGGCGTGCGCGCCGGCGGCCGGGCCGAGCCCGACGGCGAGCGCCGCGGCCGGGCCGAAGAAGGGCGGCACGCTCACGCTCGCGCGCGCCGGCGAGGTGACCAACCTCGATCCGCACAAGGTGCCCGCGTTCACGTCGGCTCGCGTGTTCGAGCTGCTCTACAGCTATCTCATGCGGCTCGACGAGAACCTCGCGGTGCAGCCGGACCTCGCCGAGTCCATGCCGACGATGTCGTCGGACGGCAAGCAGGTGACCGTGAAGATCCGCAAGGGTGTGAAGTTCCACAACGGCGATCCGCTCACGAGCGCGGATGTGAAGTACACGTTCGACCGGATCATCGACCCGAAGACCGCGGCGGTGGCGCGCTCCTTCTTTGGGGACGTCAGCACCGTGAGCGCGCCCGATGAGTCGACGGTCGTCTTCGACTTGAAAACGCCGAACGCGGCCCTCATCGCGTACATGGCGCATCCCAACACCGGCATCGTCTCGAAGAAGATCGGCGAGGCCAACGCCGACCTCTCCAAGAAGGAGACCGCGATCGGCAGCGGTCCGTTCAAGCTCGCGGAATGGGTGCCGGACAACTTCATGCGGTTCGCGGCCAATAAGGACTATTACGTCTCGGGCCAGCCCTACCTCGACGGCGTGCGCATCAATGTCGTGCCCGACGAGACAGGACTGGCCGCCGCGCTGCGGACCAAGGCCGCCGACATGGCGATCATTACCGACGCCAAGGTCGCGCGGACGCTGCGCAGCGAGTCGGCTATCACGCTCTCCGCCAAGCCGAGCCTCAGCTACAACCTCCTGTTCGTGAACACGAAGCGCAAGCCGTTCGACAACGTCAAGGTCCGCCAGGCGATCGCGTACGCGATCGACCGCAAGGCGATCATCGACGCGGTCGCGTTCGGCGAAGGTGAGGTCACCGGACCGATCGCCCCGGCGCTCGCGAACTACGCGCTTCCGACTTCGCAGTACCCGCTGTACACGCGCGACGTCGCGAAGGCGAAGCAGCTGCTGCAGGAGGCCAATGTGGGCCCCGTCTCGTTCACGATGCTGACGCAGACCACGGAGCCGGTGTACGCAAAGGACATCGCGCAGCTCGTGCAGGCTCAGCTTGCCGAGATCGGCGTGACGATGAAGATCGAGACGCTCGAGTTCACGCAGTGGGTCGACCGCTGGCTCAAGGCCGATTTCGACATGGCACCCGGCCTCAACGGTGGCGGTCCCGATCCGGACTTCTACGTGTTCCGCTACTTCACCGACGACGGCAACCTGAACTTCGTGACGAGCTACAAGAACCCGATCTCGAGCGATGCGCTCAAAGCGGCGCGCGCGACGACGGACGTAGCGAAGCGCAAGGATCTCTACGCCACCGCGCAGAAGGAGCTGGTCAACGGCGTGCCGTTCATCTGGCTCTTCGTGGGCCGCGACTACAACGGCACATTGCCGACCACGAAGGGCTTCACGCATCTGCCGACCGGCTCGATCATCTATCTGCGCCAGACTTGGCTGGACAAGTAAAGAGCGCGGCGGGAGGCGCTGCCTCCCGCCGCCGTCCTCGCGCGTGAGTCGCTATCTCGCGGTGCGACTGCTCGGAGCGGTGCCCACGCTCATTGGCGTGTCGCTGCTCACGTTCCTCTTTATCCGGCTCATCCCCGGAGACGCCATCGCTGCACGCCTCGGCACGTCGACGGCCCTCACGCCCGAGCAGATGGCGAGCCTTCGGGCGTATTTCGGTCTCGATCAGCCGCTGCCGGTGCAATACTGGACCTGGCTGACCTCGCTGCTCCGCGGCGACGCCGGCTACTCGATCCGCACCGGGAGGCCGGTGTTCGTCGAGGTGGCCGAGCGGCTTCCGGCCACGCTTGAGCTCGCGACGGCGGCGACGCTCATCGCAGTCCTCGTCGGGATCCCGCTCGGCTTGCTCTCAGCGATGCGCCCGAGGACACGCGTCGACCTCGCGGCGCGCATCGGCGGTCTGATCGGGCTCTCGCTCCCGAGCTTCTGGTTCGGCACGCTGATCATCGTGCTGTTCTCGCTCTACCTGCGATGGCTTCCCAACACCGGCGGCTATGTCGACTTCGTGCGCGACCCGCTCGGCAACCTGCGGCTGCTCCTGTTCCCCGCGATCACGCTCGGCGTCGCGCTGGCCGCCGCGACGATGCGGATGACACGCTCCGCGATGCTCGACGTGCTCAGTGCCGACTACGTGCGCACCGCGAAGGCGAAGGGGCTTCGCGCGTCGCTCATCGTCCGACGGCACGTGCTGAAGAACGGCCTCATCGTGGTGGTGACGCTGCTCGGCATCCAGGTCGGTCAGCTCCTGGGCGGCGCGGTCGTCGTCGAGGAGATCTTCTCGATCCCTGGCGTCGGCCGGATGCTGCTCACCGCGATCCTCCAGCGCGACTACGCGCTCGTGCAGGGAGGCGTGCTCGTGGTCGCCGTCCTTTTCGTCTTTGTGAACATCGTCGTGGATCTGCTGTATGGCTACCTCGATCCCCGAATCCGCGTTTCGTAGCGTCGCCGGCCGTTCGGCCGGTCTCGCGGCGATCGGCCGGGCGGTCCTGCGCGAGCCGGTCGCGCTTGTCGGGCTCGTGATGGTGCTCGCGTACGTTCTCGTCGCGCTCGTCGTGGGTTGGCTTCCGCTGCACGACCCGTTGCAGCTCTCGACGCAGCGCCTCGCGGGCCCGAGCGCGGAGTTCCCCCTCGGCACCGATGCCCTCGGCCGCGATCTCCTGAGCCGCGTCCTGTTCGGCGCCCGGCTGTCGGTGCAGGTCGCCGTGTTCTCGGTCGCCATCGCCACCGTCGTCGGTGGCGTGCTCGGTCTGGTGTCCGGATACCTCGGCGGCATCGCGGATCTTGCGATCGGCCGCGTACTGGACGTGTTCTTCGCCTTCCCGGCGATCCTCCTCGCGCTCGGCATCGTCGCGGCGCTGGGTCCTGACCCGAAGAACGTGATCATCGCGATCGCCGTCGTCTACACGCCGATCTTCGCGCGGGTCGTGCGCGCCCCGGTGCTCACGCTGAAGGCGCGCGACTTCGTTGAGGCCGCGCGCGCGATCGGCGCGACGCAGACGCGCATCGTCACGCGCCACATCGTGCCCAACCTCCTGTCGACGCTCATCGTGCAGGTCAGCCTCGCGCTGTCGTGGGCCGTGCTCACGGAAGGAGCGCTCTCGTTCCTCGGCCTCTCTGCGCAACCGCCGGCGCCGTCGTGGGGCGTGATGCTCAACGAAGGCCGGCAGTACCTCGAGTTCGCGACCCACTTGGCCGTGTTCCCGGGACTGGCGATCATGATCGCGGTCCTGGGCTTCAACCTGCTCGGGGATGGGCTTCGCGATGCGCTCGATCCACGGCGCGGATGAGGATTGCGCGCGCCTCCCGTAAGCACATCGTCGCTCTGGCCGAGCTCATGACGGCATCGCCATTGCTCCGCCGCTACGGGGTCACTGCTCGCGGCGCGAGGGCCAGCCTCGACCAGGCACTGCGACGTCGCGACACGCTGCTCGTCGCACTGGAGCGCGAAGAGGTGGTCGGACTCGCCTGGGTGATCGCCACGCGGGCGTTGGACCGCGCGGCGTATCTGCGCCTGCTTCTCGTCGCGGAAGCTTATCAGTCTGGTGGCGTCGGTGCTGCGCTGCTCGCGGACGCTGAAAGGAGAGCGCGCGCGTTGGACTGCCGACACATGGTGCTCCTGGTCACTACGACGAATCGGCGCGCCCGCGCCTTCTACGTCCGACAGGGATACCGCCACGTCGGGGTCGTGCCCGATTTCGTGCAGCCGCGGATCAGTGAATCTCTCTACGTGAAGAGTTGGCGGACGGATGAGACGTAACTCACGATCAGTCCGACTTCGCGTCACGCTCGGCGAAGCGTGGTCCCGGTCTTGCAGCCATTCTGGCAACGCAGCAAGGAGGAACGAAATGGGCGCGGATTCGATCAAGGGCACGTCTGTTCGCTGGAGCTACGCCGATGGCCCGATGAAGGGCAAGCGCTTCGAGCACACATTCTCCGCCGACGGCACCGTGCAGTGGCGCGAGCTCGCGACCGAGGCGGGCGAGACACCGGGGCGACCGGCGTCAGGCGACGCGAAGGCCGGCGACGCAAGCGCGAAGTACGAGTCGGCACAGGTCAACGACGATGTCTACGTCGTCTCGTATCTGTCGGGATCCGGATTCACCCTGACGACCGTGGTCGACAACCGAAACCGCACAGTGGTGAGCTTTGCGTCCAATGAGACTCAGCTTATGGTCCAGCACGGCACGCTCGACTCCGCGAAGCGAGCCGCGTAGCGCCGGCTCCCGTCGGGCATGAGCGCCGCGCCCGCTAGAAGGTGATGTTGCGGTCCGCCTCCATGACCATCTTTGTGTAGACGGGCGGCGTCATGTATTCGGCCTTGATGCCTGAGACGTCCTGCTCAGAGACCCCACGGGCCTCGGCGCAACCCTTTCAGACAAAAATCCGGACGCCCGCCGCGACGCAGTCGGCCAACAGGTCGGCGAGCGGAGGGACGCCGACCCCCCGGACCGTCCCTGCCGCGCCGGGCTTCAGCAGCTCGATCGCATCGCCGACGATCGCGATGCTCGTCTCGATCTGGTTCTTGACCGCGCCGTTGACGGCCATGTGGAAACCGAGGCTCGCTCGGGTCGGGTCACTCGGGCCGGCGATCGTCGTGATCAGCAGTTTTGCCATCGGTCCTCCTCTATTTCATTCTCCTGATGCTTCGGGCAGTATCCCACCAGAGTCCGCGCTGGGAGTCAGCAGATGAGCGCTAACCCGGTTGGCGTGGCGCGCGTTGACCGAGCTGTGCTGCGACGATTCATCGCCGACAAGTACGCCGAGGTCGCAACGAACCCCGAGCTGGGCTTCCACTTCCACACGGGTCGGCCATTGGCGCAGATGCTCGGCTATCCCGGCGAAGTCGTCGATCGGCTCCCTGCCGCGAATGTGAGGTCTTTTGCCGGCACGGGCAACCCGTTCCTGTTCGGCGACCTCGCGCCCGGCGAGCGTGTGGTCGACGTCGGCTGCGGGGCCGGCTTCGATGCGCTCATCGCCGCGCAGCAGGTCGGATCGAATGGTCGGGTCGTCGCGGTGGACATGACCGCCGAGATGCGATCGAAGACCGCCGATGGCGCGCGCGGCATGGGATTGACGAACGTCGAGGTCCGCGAGGGCTTCGCCGAGTCGCTGCCGGTGGACGACGGGTGGGCGGACGTGATCATCAGCAATGGCGTGGTGAACCTCTGCCCCGACAAGCGCGCAGTGTTCAAGGAGATGCTCCGGGTCCTCAAGCCCGGGGGGCGGATCCAGATCGGCGACATCCTGGTGCACAAGGAAGTCCCGCAGGACGCGAAGGACGACATCGCGCTCTGGAGCGGCTGAATTGCCGGTGCTCTGCTGGATGCAGAGTGGCGCGTGCTCCTGGAGCAGACCGGTTTCGCCGACATCGTCATGTCGAACGAGGTCGACGTGTTCTCGGGCAGCAAGCACGAGAGCGATGCGAAGGAGTTCGACACCCGCGGCGTGACCGTGTTCGCCCGCAAGCCGCGGTAGTCAAGCGACTGCCCAGTTGACAGCGCCGCCACGGCGGCCTATGCCTAGCCGCGCTAGGTATGAAGGGCGAAATTCTTCGGGGCCATCTCGACATGCTGCTGCTGGCCGCGCTCGAGCGCGGGCCGGCACACGGCTATGCCGTCATCGATCTCGTGAATGCGGACAGCGGCGGCGTATTCGACCTGCAGCAGGGCACCGTGTATCCGATCCTCCATCGCCTCGAGACTGAGGGCCTCATCCGCGGCCGTTGGCTCACCCATGCCGGCCGGCAGCGACGCCTCTACGAGCTCACCCGCGACGGGGGTAAGCACCTGTTGGCGGCCCGCGCGGACTGGCAGCGCTTCGCGCGCGGCGTGACCGGGGTCATCGGTGAGGCGACATGACCGTGACGACGCACGTGCTCCGCGACTACCTTGCCAACCTCGAGCGGGAGCTGCGGTTCAGCCGTGACGAGAAGCGGCGGATCCTCCTCGAGGCGGAGGATCACATCCTGGAGGATGCCGCGCGCGACGAGGCGAGCGGCATGGCGCCGGTGGACGCGGAACGCCGCGCGACCTCGCGCTTCGGTGATCCGCACACGGTGGCGCGCCGGTTCGCCGAGGAGCGGCCACCCGTCATCCGGTTGCGTGGCGTCACGAAGAACTTCCGCACCCCGACCGGCGACGCGTACACCGCGCTCACCGATCTGAACGTCGACATCCGCGCGGGTGAGTTCTGCGCGTTCGTGGGTCCGACCGGCTGTGGGAAATCGACAACCCTCGCGCTCATCTCGGGCCTCGAGCCCATCAGCGAAGGTGAGATCGAGGTCCTCGGCAATCTGATGCCACAGGTCGGTGCGCGGGTCGGGTACGTATTCCAGACCGACGCGGTCTTTCCCTGGAAGAGCGTGCTCGACAACGTCGCTGCGGGCCCGCGCTACCACGGGGCGACGACCGCCGAAGCGAAAGAGAAGGCGCGCGATTGGATCAGCCGCGTGGGCCTCAGCGGCTTCGAGTCGTACTACCCGCACCAGCTCTCCGGCGGCATGCGCAAGCGCGTTGCGCTGGCGCAGAGCCTCATCACGGAGCCGGAGATCCTTCTGATGGATGAGCCGTTCAGCGCGCTCGACGTGCAGACGCGAGCGCTCATGGAGGACGAGCTGCTGAGCATCTGGTCAGCGACGTCGGCGTCCGTCGTCTTCGTCACCCACGATCTCGAGGAGGCGATCGCCCTCGCCGACCGCGTCTTCGTGTTCACCGCCGGTCCCGGCACGATCAAAGGCACCTACGACGTGGATCTGCCCCGGCCGCGGAACGTATCCGAGATCAGGTTCGACCCCGCGTTCGCCCGGATCTACCAGGAGATCTGGGCCGATCTCCGTGACGAAGTGTTGGTGAGCTATGAACGAGCTAAGCGCAAGAACTAGCGTTCGCAAGGACAGCGTTCGCACCGGATCACGTGCCGCGACGCGGGCGGAGGCTGCCCGGCGGCGCCGGTCGATGGTCGTCGCGCTGCGGGTCGGTCTGGGGGTGTTCCTGCTGGCGAGCTGGGAGATCCTGTCGCGGGCGGAGATCATCGACCCGTTCTTCTTCGGCCAGCCGACCGGCATCGCGAAACGGATCTACACGTGGGTGACCGAAGGCACGGCGCAGGGGCCCCTGTGGGAGCAGGTCCTGGTCACAATGGAAGAGACCGTGCTCGGTTTCATCATCGGCGTCGTCACCGGGGTGATCTTCGGGATCCTGCTCGGGCGTAACCGGCTCCTGTCGGAGATCTTCGCGCCGTACATCAAAGCCCTCAACGCAATACCGCGGGTCGTGCTGGGCCCGATCTTCATCGTCTCCCTCGGTCTCGGAATGCCGTCGAAGGTCGCGCTCGCGGTCGTGATGGTCTTCTTCGTGGTGTTCTTCAACGCGTTCCAGGGCGCGCGTGAAGCCGACCGGAACCTCATCGCGAACGCGCGGATCCTGGGCGCGAAGCCGCACCAGGTCACCACTGAGGTCATCATCCCCTCGGCGATGTCGTGGATCGTCGCCAGCCTGCACACGAGCTTCGGCTTCGCTCTCGTGGGCGCCGTGGTGGGGGAGTTCCTGGGCTCGACGAAGGGTATCGGTCTCGTCATCGCCACGGCGCAGAACACCTTCAACATGAACGGCGTCTATGCGGCGATCTTCATTCTGGCGGCCGTGGCTCTTGTGGCGGAGGCCCTTGTCACGGCGCTCGAGAACCGGCTCATCAAGTGGCGGCCCAACACGCTCATCGAAGTGACGATCTAGCAGCACGCGGGACACGATCGAAGTAGGCGGAGGAGGACCCATGCGTCGCGCACATCTGCGTATCACGGCGTTTATGCTCGTCGCAGTCCTGATCATGGCGGCCTGCGGAGGCAGCTCCAACGCGCCGTCGGGGAAGGTCAGTCTCAAGATCATGGTCGGCGGGATCAGCAAGCAGATCTATCTGCCGAACATGCTCACTGAGAAGCTCGGTTACTTCGTCGAACAGAACCTCGACGTCACGCTCATCGACGAGCCGTCCGGGCAGTCGTCAGAACTCGCTCTGCTCGCCGGAGAGGTCGACGCCGGCTCCGGCTCGTACGACCACGCGATCGATCTCCAGGGAGCAGGCAAGCAGATCATCGACGTCGTCCAGCTGTTGAATGCACCTGGCGAGGCAGTGATGGTCGCGACGGCGCAGGCCGGCACTTTCAAGTCCGCCGCGGACTTCAAGGGCAAGAACCTCGGCGTCACCTCGATCGGCTCCGGCACCCACACGCTCATCAACTGGCTCGCGGTGCACAACAAGGTCGCGCTGACGGACATCCATCCCATTCCCGTTGGCGCGGGCGACACGTTCATTGCCGCGATCAAGCAGGGCAAGATCGACGCGGGCATGACCACGCAGCCCACGGTCCTCCGGCTCGTGAAGTCGGGTGACGCGAAGGTGCTCATCGACCTGTACACGCCCGAGTCAACGCGCGCTGCGCTCGGCGGCGATTACCCGTTCATCTCGGTCTGGATGAAGTACGACTACGTGCAGAGCCACAAGGATGTCGTCCAGCGCCTCGTGAACGCCTACGTGAAGACGCTGAAGTGGATTCAGACGCACTCGGCGGCGGAGATCGCCGACAAGCTACCGGCCGACTACTACGGCGCTGACAAGCAGGCGTACGTTGACGCGCTCGCGAGCAGCATGAAGATGTTCAGCCCGGACGGCGTGATGCCGACGGGTGCTCCCGAATTCGAGCTGAGCATCCTGCAGCAGTTCGACGACAACGTGAAGGGCAAGACGATCGATCTCAGCAAGACGTACACGACCGAGTTCGCAAAGAACGCAAAGTAGGCCTCGTGCCCTGGGAGCGCCGACGCACGGTCGGCGCTCCCGCCGCTCTCCTAGGCGAACGGCTCGCCGAAGCGTTCACGATGCGCCACCGCACCGAGGGGCTTGCGTTTCTTCTTGCCCCGCCCGATCCGGTCCGCGGGATGACCGAACGGCAGGATTGCGAGCACATCGAGCGCATCAGGGATCGCGAGCAGCCGCTTCACCTCCGCGAACCCCCCGAAGCCCACCCAATTGGACCCGATGCCAGCGGCCCAGGCGGCAGCACCATCGACTGGATCGCGCGGCTAGCGTCGGAGACGCCGAACTGCGTCTGCTCGACCGCGACCACGATCGCGGGCGGCGCCTGCGCTATATAGGGACCGGTCCGCGCGGCGGCGCCGAGCGTTCTCAGCATCTCCGGGTCCTGCACCGCGATGAAGTGCCACGGCTGGAGATTCATCGAGCTCGCGGTCAGGTGACCGGCGGCGACGATCGGTTCGACGACCGATGCGGGTATCGGCGTCTCCTGATACTTCCGCACGGCGAGCACCGTGCGGACTGCGTCGAAGACGTCCCCCGCGTCTTGCACGATCGGCGGTAGCGCCTCCGCGCCGCGGTCGCGTCCCGCAGCGCGCCCGTAGACTCGGCCGCGGTGGACACAGAGCGCGCGCCGAGCCGTGCCGAGGTGTTCCGCTACTTTCTCGGTCTCGGCTTCGTGAACGTTGGCGGACCGGCGGCGCAGATCACGATGATGTTCCAGGGCATCGTCGAGCGTCGCCAGTGGCTCACCCACGCGCGCTTCGTCCGGATCATGAGCGTCTGCCACGTGCTTCCCGGGCCCGAGGCGCTCCAGCTCGCGATCTACGTTGGCTTTCTGACCCGGGGCCTGCTCGGCGGCGTGGTCGCGGGGGTGACGTTCATCGTGCCGGGCGCTGTCATTATGATCGCGCTCTCGGCGGCATACGTTTCATTCGGCTCGGTCCCCGCGGTGGACGACGCGCTGTTCGTGCTCAAGCCCGCGGTCCTCGGGATCATCGCCGCCGGGCTGTTAAAGATCGGGCGCGCGTCGATCACCGATTCGACGCTCGCCGTCATCGCGATCGTCACGCTCCTCGGGCTGCGAGTGGCCGCCCTCGACTTCGTCACCGTCATGGCCGGCGCGGCGTTCCTGAACGTCGCGCTGCGGTCGCGTCGGCTGACGATCCGGACGCCGTTCCTGCCGGCGATCAGCGCGTTCCCGCTCGTGGCCGCGTTCGTTGTCGGCTCGAGTTGGCTCGACCTTGCCTGGGTCTTCCTCAAGACAGGCCTGTTCAGCTTTGGCGGCGCCTACGGCTCGGTCGCGTTCCTCCAGCGAGGCGCCGTCGAGGAGCACGGCTGGCTCACAACGGCCCAGCTGCTCGACGGGATCGCGCTCAGCGTCGCGACACCCGGGCCGTTCATGCTCTTCGCTACGTTCGTGGGATATCTCGCGGCCGGTCTCGGCGGCGCCGTGCTCGCGACCGTCCTTGTCTTCCTGCCATCGTTCGTCCTGGTGCTCGGCTTCGCCCGCGCCATCGAGCGCGTCCGCGAACGGCCGCTCGTGCGGCAGGCCCTGGCCGGGATCTCCGCGGCGGTGGTCGCGGTCATCCTCACCGTGACGCTCGATCTGGCGCCCGCGGCCCTCGGCGGCCCGCTCCCGATCGCGCTGGCCCTCGCGAGCTTCGTGGCGATCGTCTTCTGGAGGCGCGACGTGACCCAGGTCGCGATCTCGGCGATGGTCCTCGGGGCTGCCTACGCGGCCGTTCGCGCGCTGGCCTAGGCGCCTCACCCAGCCTGGGGTAACCTCGCCGCGTCGGCCGGGCGAACTGGCACAGCGCTTGCCTAGGGCACGTCCATGAACGACCGCTCGATGACCCACTCACCCCGGTCTCCGTACTGCCGGTGCTCGCGCTGCTCGCGGGATCGCTTCGTGTTGAGCGCGCTCTCGGGACGCATCGCGCTCGCCCTGCGTCACGCCATCGCGTCCTCGCGCTAGGTCAACGTTCGCGTACGACGTAGCCATCCCCGAACAGCTGCGGATCGTCTCCGGATCCCAGCGTGACTGACCGCAGGCGTTCGCCGTTCTCGAGCTCCGTCACCTGCCCGTTCAGCCGCTGCCGCAGCAGCAGGTCGGCAGTGAAGATGACGAGCGAGCTCGCACCCGGCGCGACCTTCGCCGCGCCGCTTGCCGCAGGCGCAGGGTCGTAGAGCCAGACCCGATAGGCCGGCAGGTAGTACTGCGCGATCAGAAAATCCTCGCGCGCGAGCAGGATCGTACGGTCCGCGCCGAAATGGTCGCGCACGTACGTGACGCGGTCGCGCAGGCTGCGGTCGTGCGCCGCGAGCGCGTTCCCCGACCAGCGCGCCGATGTGCCGACGAATACGAACGCCGTCCCGACGACCAGTACGGCGGCGATGCCGCGCCAGACCAGGAGCGCCGCCGCAGGTAACCCGGCAAGCGCACGCTCGAGCAGCGCCGCGGTGAGGACGTACAGCGCGGGGAGGATCGAGAGGACGTAGCCCCAATCGCCGATGATCCAGGTCGCGTAGAGCAACAAGCCCGGGACGAGCCACAGCAGGAAGAACTGAACCCGCGCGCCGATCCGCGGCGCGCCCCGCCGCGTCCGCGACCAGTGCAGCACGGGTGCCAGGAGCAGGCCGAGCAGGAGCACCCCCGTCGCGAGGAGCCCCCAGCCGAGGGCCAGGATCGTGAAGCGCAGGTTGTACGAGAGCGCTTCCGCGCCGAGCGCCGGCACGGACGATTTGCCGGTGATGGACGCGGATTGCGCGATCACCGCGCCGAGGTATGCCCCCGGGCCGCCCGAGAGCGCCGCCGACGGGATGAGCCAGGTGAGGCTTGCGAGCGCGACCGCGACGGCGCCGAGGGCCGTCGCGCGGAAGCCGCGCGGGACAACCAGCCAGAGCCAGAGCGGACCGAGCAGCAGCAGGAGATCCTGACGCAGTCCGCTTGCCAGACCGAGGGCGACGCTCGCGACGACCGTTTGCCGCGCGGTGCCTCCGCACCCATCCCAGAAGAGCAGCGCCAGCACCGTCGAGCCGAGGGCGAGGACGATGTACGGGAGCGCGATGTCGCCATGCGCCCACACGAGCGGGTCGAACGCGAAGGCGAGCGCCGCGAAGAGTGCGAGCTCGATCCGCGCGAACCGTCGCGCGAGCAGGTACACCGCGACCGCGGCGCCGGCGCTCGCGAGCACCGAGATCGCGACGAGCGCCGCGTTGCTGTCGGCGAGGACGGCGCGGAAGACAGCGGCGATCGCGACGTAGAAGAGGTAACCCGGCGGGTGCGGGCGCTGATCCGGCAGGTCCGATCCCACGTGAAAGCCCTGCTCGAGGGCGCGCGCGTACAGGACGCTGTCCCACTCCCACGCAAGGTGCGTGACGAACGGCAGGCGGGTGGCGAGGACGATCGCGCCGAGCGCGATCGGGATGAGCAGCCGGTACCCGCGCATCATCAGGTCTGCTGCGGTCGCGGGACGGTACGCCGGAGCAGCACCTGCGAGGCGGCGGCGAGCGCGAACAGCGCGAGGCCGGCGACGTCCGCGAGGAATCCGGGTGCCAGCAGCAGCAGACCGCCTGCGACGAGGAGCGCGCGCTCGTACAGGGTCGTTGGCTTCAGGAGGTAACCACCGACTCCCGCGACGATCGCAACGATGCCGACGATCGCGGAGATGGACGCGAGCGCGGCGTCAGGCACGGTCGTGTCGCGCCAGAGCATCGCGATGCCACCCGGTTGCGTGAACATGAACGGGACGAGGAACGTCGGCAGCGAGTATTTCCACGTCATCATCATCGTCTTGTACGGATTGCCTCCGGTGATCGCCGCCGCCGCGAACGGCGACAGCGCGACGGGCGGCGAGACCTCGCTGAGGACCGCGTAGTAGAAGACGAACATGTGCGCGGCCGGCGGCGGCACGCCAAGCGTCACCAGGGCCGGGATGACCGTGGGGACGGCGACCAGGTACGTCGCGGTGATCGGCAGTGACAGGCCGAGCACCCAGAGCACGATCCCGGCGACGATGAGCGTCAGCACGAGGTTCCCAAAACCGAGTGCCAGGATCAGGCTTGAGATCTTCAGGCCGAGGCCGGTCTGGAGCAGGATGCCGACGGCGATGCCGGCCACGGCCGTTGTGGCCGCGACCGAGAGCACCTGACGCGTTCCGCTCGAGAACGCGGCGATGAGCTTGGAGAGCGAGAGCGCGGTCTCCCTGCGGATGTACGAGACCAGAATCCCGAGGATGATCGACCAGAACACCGCGGTGATCGTGCTGAAGCCGAGCACGAGGAAGACGATGATGGCGAACAGCGACGTGTACTGGTACCAGTAGCGCTTCGTGAGCCACCAGAAGCCCGGGGCGTCGAGCGCGATCGGCTTCGCGCCGAGCTTGCGCGCGTCGATCTCGATCATGAGCAGGATGCCGAGGTAGAACAGGATCGTCGGCATCATCGCCATCACGACGACCTCGAGATAGCTGATGCCGAGCAGCTCGGCCATGATGAACGCCGCGGGACCCAGGACCGGAGGCGAGATCACCGCGCCGATCCCGCCCGCTGAGAGGATCGCGCCGGACGATTCGCGATCGTGGCCGGCCTTCTTCAGCATCGGGTAGGCGATCGAGCCGAGAGTCACCGTGGTCGCGACGCCGGAGCCCGAGACCGTGCCGAGGAGGAACGAGGCGATCGTGACCGTCCGGCCGGCCCCTGTCGGCTTCTTACCGGTCATGGCGAAGGCGAGGTCGACATAGAACTTGCCGGCTCCGGTGTAGTCGAGGACTGCGCCGTAGATCGTGAACAGGATGATGAACGTGGCCGCGACGAGGAGCGGCTGGCCCAGCATGCCGTCGGTCCCGAGGTACTGATTTGCGACGATGTCGTCGAGGTTCTTTGGGGGACCGCGGAATGCGCCGGGCATGAAGTCGGCGAAGTACGCGTAGGCCATCGCGATGAGGCCGAGGATGGGCAGGTGGATCCCGATCGTGCGACGGGACGCTTCGAGGACCACGCCGATGGCCACGAGCCCGAAGATGAAATCGGTCGGCGTCGGACTGTTCGCGCGATAGATGACGTCTTCGAAGTTCAGCAGCACGTAGAGCGCCATCGCGATCGAGGCTGCCGCGGGCAACAGATCAAGGCTCGGGTTGATCCGCTTGAGGAAGCGCGGGTGAGCCGGGTACAGGAGGAACGTCAGCGTCAGGATGGCCGCGAGGAAGAGCATCTCGTAAATCTGCTTCGTCGTGATCGTCTCGCCGAACACGCTGATCGTGGGGACCAGCACGAATCCGGTGAACGGGATCTCCGCGCCGGCGGCCGCGTAGTACAGCGCGAACAGGGTGGTCGCGACCGAGAGCGTGGTGACCACGCGCGCCCACCAGCCGGTCAGTTGGCGGGTCTTCGCCTCGTTCTCGAACTCCTCGATGATCTCGCGGTTCTTCTCATCCGACAGGACCGCGTCGAAGTCCGGCCGGACGATGATCTCGTCGGTCACGGTCGGCTCCAGGGCAGGAGCGCCAGGCCGCGCGCCGCCTTGGTGCCCGTCACGGTGACGAGCCGCTCGCCGAAGTGGTCACGCAGGTCGATGTCGCGATCGCCACTGCGGAGATGCTGCGCGCCCTCGCGGGTGATACGGATGGCCAGCGCCGGCGTGCGATTCGGCGGCGCGTCCTGGACGTATACGTCACCCTCGCGCCGGATGTCGTCACCCCAGCGGAAGTATTCCACAGCGCGACGGTCGATCGACCGCACGCGTACGATGCGGATCGCGTCACCGGCGTACTCGTGCTCCTCGATCACCGGGACCTGATAGATGGATTGCTGGTACACGTACTCGTAGCGGCCGCCGTCCCCGAGCGAGAGGTCGAGGCCACCCGGGTCGATCCGCAGGACGGGAACGGGGGTGGCGAATGCCACCCCCGCCATCACCGCGAGCGTGACCATGAGGGCGAGCGCCCTCACGTCACGGCTTCCAGACGCCCTTGCTCTTGTAGAACTCGATCGCGGCCGGGTGGAAGTCGATCGGCGAGCCCACCGTGGCCGTCTCGAGCCTGAGGTTCTTCGCCTCGGGGTGCACGAGCACCAGGTCCGCCTGGTTATCGAAGATCGTCTGCAGGAGCGCCTTCACGAACGCGCCATCGAGGCTCGATGGCACGACGAGGAGGTTCGCAGCGCCCGCGGTCACGACATCGGTGTCGTTCTTGTAGGTGCCCTTGGGGATCTTCGCGGCGAAGTAGAAATTGCCGTACTTTGCGTTCATCTTCGCGATCGCATCGGACTGGTCGAGGAGCTTGATGTTCGTCGAGTTCGCGATGTCGCTGACCGCGCCGGTCGGCAGGCCCCCGTCGAAGAAGAACGCGTCGATCTTGCCGTCGCGCAGTGCGTCCGCGGAGTCCTGGGCGTTCAAGCGCTGCGGCTGGATGTCTTTCACCGCGTCGAGACCGTAGGCCTCGAGGATGCGGATGCCTTTCGTCTCCGTGCCCGACCCCGCCGCGCCGGTGGAGACGCGCTTGCCCTTGAGGTCGCGGATCGCGTTGATGCCGCTGCCGTCCTTCGCGACGACGTGCATGTAGTTCGAGTACGCGACCGCGATGGTCTTCGCGTCGACCTTCGCCTCCGGCGGCGCGAAGCGGCCCTTTGCGTTGATCGCATCGAAGGCGGTGTCAGAGAGCGTGAAGGCGAGATCCGCCTTGCCATCGCGGATCAGCTTCATGTTGTCGACCGAGGCCGGCGTCACCTGCGCGCTCGCTGCGATCTTCAGCCGTTTGGTCAGCACGTCCGCCAGACCCGCGCCGTAGATGATGTAGACGCCACCGGTCCCGCCGGTCGCGATGTTCAGCGTTTTGCCCGTGAAGTCGGGAGCCGCGCTCGTGCTGCCGACCGCGCTCGGTGTCGGCGTTGATGCGGCACGCGGCGCCTGGCAGGCGACGGCGACGAGCAGCGTTGCGGCCATGATCGTGAGCAGCCGTCTTTTGTGGATCACTTCGCCCCTCCGCCCACTCGAGCTGATGCCGATGCTAACGGCGCTCCATTCGGCGCTCTCGGCGGACCTTCGCCGCGGCCATCCGTCGCTGCTCATCGTCGGTCTGGGCGATGACGGGCGGGATCGGGCTCGGCTTGCCGTCCGCGCCGATGGCCACGAAGACGAGGTAAGCAGTGGACACGTGGACGACCTTGCCGGTGAGCACGTCTTCCGCTTCGACCCGGACGCCGACCTCCATGCTCCGCGTGCCGACGGCGTTCACCGAGGCGCGCGCGGTCACAAGGTCCCCGACGAACACCGGCGCGACAAAGGACAGCTCATCGACCCGTGCGGTCACGACCCGCTGGCGCGCGTGCCGGCCCGCGGCGGCGCCGGCGCACTCGTCGATCAGCCGCATGATCTCGCCACCGTGGACGTTGCCGGAGGGGTTCGCGTCGCTCGGCAGCATCGTCTTCGTGAAGACGGTCTGCGACGCGGAGACCGGCTTCGGCGCGAGCTCAGCCACGTGCCGTCGGAATCCCCTGCGCCGCGGCCCACCGCTCGAGCTCGGCGAGGTACCAAGCGGCTTTCGCCCGCCGCCACGGCGGGAGCGCGCGGTCGAGCTCGGCCCGGGCCTCCTCGGGATGGCCCTCGTTCGCGAGCTGTTCCGCGATAGCGAGCCGTGCCGAGGTGTGGGTCTGGTGCTGGAATGGCGGCTGGCGCGCGGCGAGGTCCGCCGCCTCGCGGAAGAGCCGGATCGCGCCCGCGGCGTCGCCCGCGCGCCGCGCGAGCGCGGCGCGGGCGAACGCCTCGCCCGTCGGGGCGGCCCAGCCGGCATCCGGCCAATCGAGCATCGCTCGGCTCCAGAGGTCCACCGTCGCGTCGTCGCCGCGGGCGAGCGCCGCGACGACCAGGGCAGTGCCGAGCCTCGTTTGGAAGCCGTATCCCGTGCGCCGCATCGCCTCCGATCCGGCGGCCGCGACGTCGCGGGCTTCGGCGTACCGGCCGGCCAAGAGGTACGCCAGCGCCGGCCTGGCCGCCTCGCCGACCCACTGGGTGTCCCCCGCCGCGAGCAGGCGTGCGCGAGCGCGCTCCATCTCCGCGAACAGCGGCTCGCTCGGGCCGTCGCGCGCGACCCGGATGAACGTGGTCCAGACCAGGCGGCCGTACCACCAAATGGTGTCCGGGGTCATCGCGGCGTGGTCCGCGAGCGCCTCGTCCCATTCGCCGGCGTCGACCCGGAACAGCAGGTCGCGGGCGATGAGCACGTCGGGACGCACGCCCCAGCGGTCGGCGTACGCGACGGACTCGGCGTGTATCCGCGCGGGCTCGGCGTAGTCGGGTCCGCGCACCAGGGTCGCGACGAGATTGTTGTAGGCGCGGTGCGCATGAGACTGCATCCCGTGCTCGACCGCGAGCGCGAGGCTCTTGCGCAGCAGCGGCAGTCCTTCGTCCAAGCGCTGATGGCCGAGTGAAGTGCCGATCGTGGCGTACGCGGACACCTCAACGTCGAGCGCCCCGTGGCGCTTCGCCATCTCCAGGGCCCGCTCGCCAAGCACGACGGCGTCGTCCTCGCGGTTGTCGAGCATCGCGAGCCGGGAGGCTTCCCCGTAACAGCGCGCGAGCGCCGCGCTGTCGCCCAGCGGCTCGAGCCGGCCGATCGCCTCGTCGATCATCGCGCGCGCTTTCTCGGTCTCGCCGAGGTACCAGTGCGCCAGGCTGGCACGCTGGATCGCCTCGCCGGCGCCGTGATCGTCGCCCGAGTGGTCGAACGTCGCGCGGGCCTGCTCGGCAGCGCGCAGCGACCGCACGATGTCGTTGGCCCAGAAGGCCTGATCGGCGAGCCGGAGCTGCAGCTCGCCGATCCGCGGCTCGTCGTCGGCGGCGAGCTCGATCGCGCGCTCGAGGTGATGGACTGCCCGCGGGAAGCCGAACATGCGCGCCGCCTCGGTCGCGGCGAGCTCGTGATAACGGAACGCCCGCGCGTCGCGGGCCTGGTCGAAGTGGTACGCGAGCTCCTCCGCCCGCGCTCCGAGCGCGCCGCCCGCGTTGCGCTCGATCGCCTCGCCGACCGCACGATGCAGGAGCCGTCGCTCGCGTTGCAGCATCTCGGCGAGGACGCTCTCGCGTGAGAGCGCGTGCCGGAACGCGTAGCGCTCTTCGTCGGCGTCGGCGTCGGCGTCTTCGCGCACCAGCTGCTCGTCGATCGCGGCCTTGATCCCGGCGAGCACGGTCGATTCGTCGAGGCCGCTGACCTCCTGTAGCAGGTCGAACTCGAATCGCTGGCCGATGACCGCCGCGACCTGCACGACCTTGCGGGCGTTCGGGTCGAGCGTCAGCAGGCGCTGTTGGACCGCGTCACGGACCGACAGGGGGATGGCGAGATCGGCGACGTCCTTCGTGCGCCGCCATGCGCCGTCCCGGTACTTGAGGTCGCCCTTTTCCACGAGGGCCCGAAGGATCTCCTCGATGAAGAACGGATTCCCCTCCGTACGGTCCCACAGCGCGTGGCGGAACTCGGTCGTCGGCTGGCGGTCCAGCCCCAGCGCCCCGCGCATGACGTTCCCGGTCTCCTCGAGCGTGAGCTTGTGCAGCCGCACGTCCTCGGCGAGCCGCCCGCGCGTCAGCTCGGCGAGCACGTGGTTCAACGGGTGGAGGCGGTGCAGCTCGTCGCTGCGGTACGTCGCGAGCAGCAGCACCCGCGCGTCCTTGAGCTTCCGCGCGAGGTAGGGGATCAGCTCGTACGTCGCCTCGTCGGCCCAATGCAGATCTTCGATCGCGACGACGAGCGGTGCCTGGCGCGAGGCGAGAACGAGGCGTTCCGCGAACGCCGAATGCACCCGGTAACGCTCCGCCTCGGCGACCAGCTGCGCGCCCGGCCCGCCCTGCGAGAGCTCCGTCGGCAGGTCGATGCCGGCCGCGATGAACGCGTCGATGAACGGACCGAACGGCCGCCGTGCCTCGATCTCGTTGCACTCGCCGACCAGCATCCGGGCGCCCGAGGCCTTGACGTGCGCCGCGAAGTCGCGCAGGAGCGCGCTCTTGCCCAACCCGGCCTCTCCCGACACGAGGACCGTTCGCGCTCGGCCGGCGAGCGCGTCGGCGAGTGCGGCATCGAGGGCCGCTCGCTCGCGCTCGCGGCCGACGACGATCGGGCAGAGGATCTGCTGGGACGTGGGCGCCGCCGCCTCGATGACGACCTCCGGCATCGAGGCGGCCCGTGGGGCGGCGGCCGCCTGCCAGAGCACCGCGAAGATCCGCGGCTGCTCCTCGATGCCCTTCAGTGCGAGATCCGTCCGCTCCTCGAGCTGAGGCAGGCCCTGTCGCGGCAGGAGCCCGCGCACGAGGTCCGTGATGAGCAGCTCGCCGGCCTTCGCGCTCTGCGCCAGCCGGGCGGCGACGATGACCGCGGAGCCGACGTACTGTCCTTCGTGCGGCAGCGGCTCGCCCGCATGGATGCCGACGCCGATGCGCATCGGCCGGCTCGCGTGCTCCGCGCTGTACCGATCGGCGTCACGAAGGAGACCCGTGCCGCAGGCCATGGCGGCGCGCGCGTTGGTGAAGACGACATAGAAGGAGTCGCCCTCGGTCTTGATCTCGGCGCCCTCGTGCTTCCCGATCTCCGCGCGGACGATGCGGCGGTAGTCCTCGATGAGCGTCCGCGCGGCCTCATCGCCGTGCGTTTCGACGAAACGCGTGTAGTCGCGCAGATCCGAGAAGAGGAAAGTCCGGGTCGTGAGCACGGCGAGAGTGTGGCACTTGATGGCCTGTCCGCCTAGCATCGCGCCGATGAGCGTGCTGTCGCGTGAAGAGCTCCGAGCGGCCATCGCCGGCGAGCCGCCGCTCGTCGAGGGCATCGATCCGAGCGTCCAGCTCCAGCCGAACGGCGTCGATCTGCGCATCGAGCGTGTCCAGCGGCTCACGTCCCCGGGTCTGCTTGGCGCCGCCGACGGGGTGCGCGAACCGGCGGCGCGGGAAGAACTGCATCCGGATCAGGACGGCTGGTGGGATCTCCACCAGGGCAGCTACGTGATCGGGTACGTGGAGAAGGTCAACCTCCCGACCGATCTCATGGCATTCGCCCGCCCGCGGTCGAGCCTGCTGCGGTCAGGTGTGACCATCCACGCGGCGGTCTGGGATGCCGGCTACTCCGGAAAGGGCGAGGGCCTGCTCGCGGTGCAGAACCCGAAGGGCTATCGCCTGCAGCGCGGCGCCCGGGTCATCCAGCTCGTCTTTCTCCGGCTCGGGTCGCCGGCGGCCGAGGGCTACAAGGGCCGCTATCAAGGGGAGGGACGCTGATGGCGCGCCTTGTATTACATGACGCGGCGCTCGCCGATGGGCGGTCGAGCACGCTGCGGGTCGGCGTCAGCCTTGCGATCTCGGACGGCAAGATCGAGTGGATCCGTCCCGCGGACGACGCCGATCTCACGGGGGCCGAGGTCATCGACGCCGGCGGAGCGACGATCGTGCCTGCCCTCGTCGACGGCCACAGTCACCTGGTGATGCAGGGCGGCAGCCACTGGATCGAGCGGCTCGAGGATCCGCCCGAGGTACTGCGACAGGTCGGACGCGATAACGCGCGGCGGCTCGTGCAGGCCGGCGTGCTCTGGGCGATCGACGTGGGCGCACCGTCGGTGGATGGCCGGGCATTAAGCCTCGACATCCGTGAGGAGCTTCGCGGCAAGGCCGGCCAGCCATCCATCCGTGCCGCCGGGACGTGGGTCGCGAAGACCGGATACCTCCCGGCGTGCATCGACGCCGACGATGGCGAGGCCTTGCGTCGGGCGGCGCTCGACCAGCTCGACCGTGGCAGCGACTTCGTGAAGATCATGCTCGACGCACCGCCACGCGGGTCGGCCGCCGCGGTATCGCCGTTCAGCGCGGAGGAGGTGCGGCGCACCGCCGAGGCGGTCCACGCGCGAGGCGCGCGGATCACCGCGCATTCGACGACGTTCGCCGGCGCGCGCGTCGCCGCCGAGGCGGGCATCGACTCCATCCAGCATGGGACCTCGATCGACGACGAGACCGCCCGGATCATGGCGAAGAACAACGTCGCGCTCGTCGCGACGCTCTCTGTCGGCGCGAGCTGGGACACCTTCGCGCACACGACCCGCATCGAGCGCTTCGCCTCGGACGCGGGAAAGGCGCGCATGGGCGAGCGCCACGAGCGCGAGAAGGCGTCGGTCGTGGCGGCACAGCGTGCTGGCGTCACGATCGCCTGCGGGTCCGACTTCGGCGGCGGGTCCGTGCGCGCCGGCCACCTGGCGTGGGAGGTCGAGCTGCTCGTCGACGCCGGGCTCGAGCCGCACGACGCCCTCGCCGCGGCGACGTGGCGTGGCGGCGAAGTGGCAGGCCTGCCGACGGCGGGGAAGCTCGAGCCGGGGATGCCCGCGGATTTCGTGCTCGTGCACGGCGACCCGCTGTCAGACCCGCGCGCGCTCTGGCGGGTGTGGGCCGTCTACCAGCGGGGGACGCGCGTCGCCTGACCGTGTCCTGGCTTTATATGCCTTGACAGATATATGCCGTTCGAGATATATATAGCCGGTGAACGCCACCCTGAGCGCCCTGGCCGAGCCCAACCGCCTGCAGATCGTCGAGCTCCTCCGGCACCGGCCGCTGCCGGTCGGGCAGATCGCGGTCCGACTCAAGCTGAACCAACCACAGGTCTCGAAGCATCTCCGCGTGCTGAGCGACGCCGGGCTCGTCGAGGCGCGCCCCGTCGCCCAGCAGCGCATTTACGCGCTGCGGCCCGAGCCGTTGAAGGAGCTCGATGCTTGGCTGGAGCGATATCGCCGCCTCTGGGACGACCAGCTGGACCGCCTTGAAGAAGTCGTCCTTGAGCTGAAAAGAAAGGAAAAGAAGAATGGCCACCGCTAACGCCACGACCAACGTCACACTTCCCTCGGATCGAGAGATCCTCATCACTCGCGTGTTCGACGCTCCGCGCGAGCTCGTCTTCAAGGCCTGCACGGATCCGGACCTCATCCCACGCTGGTGGGGGCCGCGGGCCTTCACGACGACCGTCGAGAAGATGGACCTGCGGCCGGGCGGCAAGTGGCGGTTCCTGAACCGCGCGCCCGACGGCAACGAGTACGGCTTCGAAGGTGAGTATCGCGAAGTCGTGCCGCCGGAGCGGATCGTCGACACCTTCGAGTTCGATGGCGTGCCGGGCAAGGTGCAGGTCCAGACCGCCACGTTCACCGAGCGCGACGGTAAGACCGAGCTGACCATCCGGGTGGTCTTCGACTCGAAGGAGGATCGCGACGGCATGCTCCACTCCGGCATGGAGGTCGGCATGCGTGAGAGCCACGACCGACTGGCCGAGCTGCTCTCCGACGGCCGGGTCGGCGAGTGGTCGACGCCAAGGACTCCGGTGCCTGACATGAAACTCGAGCTGGTGCCGTTGCCGGTCTCCGATGTTGACCGGGCCAAGGCCTTCTATGTCGAAAACTGTGGTTTCAAGCTGGAGGTCGATGTCCGGATCAGCGACACCATGAGAGTCGTCCAGCTCACGCCGCCCGGATCTAAGTGCACGATCGTCCTCGCGGGGAAGTCGACCGGGGTGACGGATATGCAGCCAGGATCGGTCAAGGGCCTGCATCTGGTCGTGCAGGACATCGATGCGGCTCGCGAGGCGCTCTCACTCCGGGGTGTCGCGGTCGGCGACGTCGAGGACATCGGCGGCGTGAAGTACGTCTGGTTCGACGACCCCGATGGCAATCAGTGGGGATTGCAGTACTTCCCGGCGAACCTGCGGCGCTGAAACGTTGCGCTTGATCTGCTGTTGAAGGAGGACCTGGCCCTCAGGAGCGGTCGAGGCTCGGCAGGTCCACTCCGTTTTCCTTCGCGAACGCGATCGCCTCGGGGTAGCCGGCGTCGGCGTGACGCATGACGCCGGTCCCGGGGTCGGTCGTGAGCACGCGCTCGAGCTTCTCGCGGCCGAGCGCGGTGCCGTCGGCCACGCAGACCATGCCGGCGTGGATCGAGTTGCCGATGCCGACACCGCCGCCGTGATGGACGGACACCCAGGTCGCTCCCGCCGCCGTGTTCACGAGCGCGTTCAGGATCGGCCAGTCGGCGATCGCATCGCTGCCGTCGCGCATCCCCTCGGTCTCGCGCAGCGGCGATGCCACCGACCCGGAGTCCAGGTGATCGCGACCGATGACGACCGGAGCGCTGATCGCACCGGTCCGGACGAGATCGTCGATCCGCGCTCCGAATTCGGCGCGCTCCCCGTAGCCGAGCCAGCAGACACGCGCCGGCAACCCCTGGAACGGCACGCGCTCCTGCGCCAGCCGGATCCAGCGGGCGAGCGAGGCGTTCTCGGGAAAGAGATCGAGCGCCGCGCGATCCGTTGTCCGGATATCGGCGGGATCGCCGGACAGCGCGACCCAGCGGAACGGTCCCTTGCCCTCGGCGAAGAGCGGCCGGATGTACGCGGGGACGAATCCGGGGTAGCTGAATGCGTCGGCGAAGCCACCGGTCTGCGCCTCGCCACGCAGATTGTTCCCGTAGTCGAACGCCACGGCGCCGCGCTTCATCAGGCCGACGATCGCCTCGCAGTGGCGCGCGATCGATGCTCGCGAGGCTGCGACATAGCCCTCCGGATCGTTGATCCGGAGGAGCGCGGCGCGGGGCACGTCCGGGACGTAGCCGTCGAGCGGGTCGTGCGCGGCGGTCTGATCGGTGACCACGTCCACCCGCACCTCACGCCGGACGAGCTCCGGCAGGACCGCGGCCGCGTTCGCGATGAGCCCGATCGAACGAGGCGTCCGCGTCCCGAGGTAGCCCTCGGCGCGCGCCAGCGCGTCGTCGAGCGAGGTCGCGATCTCGTCGAGGAATCCCTGCGTCAGCCGGCGCTCGGCGCGCGTCGGATCGACCTCGACGACGAGCGCGACCCCGCCGTTCATCGTGACCGCGAGCGGCTGCGCGCCGCCCATCCCGCCGAGGCCGGCCGTGACGACGAGGCGCCCGTCCAGGGTGCCGTCGAAGTGCGTGCGCGCGACCGCCGCGAACGTCTCGTAGGTGCCCTGCAGGATGCCCTGGGTGCCGATGTAGATCCACGACCCCGCGGTCATCTGCCCGTACATCGTGAGCCCCATCGCTTCGAGCGCGCGGAACTCCTCCCAGGTGGCCCACTTCGGCACGAGCATCGCGTTGACGATGAGGACCCGCGGCGCCCACTCGTGCGTCCGGAACACGCCGACCGGCTTGCCCGATTGCACGAGCAGCGTTTCGTCGTCCTTCAACCGCCGCAACGTGGCAAGGACGCGCTCGAACGCCTCCCACGAGCGCGCGGCGCGACCGGTGCCCCCATAGACGATGAGCTCGTCCGGCCGCTCCGCGACGTCGGGATCGAGATTGTTCTGGAGCATCCGGAACGCCGCCTCCTGCGGCCACGAGCGGCAGGCGAGCGCCGTCCCTCGCGGCGCCCGAACGACGGGCGCGCTCATGATGTCGATGCAGCCATCGCCTTGCGCACGCGCTCCGGTGACAGCGGCAGGTCGCGCACGCGCGCTCCGCATGCGGCGAAGACGGCATTCGCGATCGCCGCGGCGGTCGGCACCGCCCCCGGTTCCCCGACCCCGGTCGAATCCTTCGTCGCGTCGCCGGCGACGATGACCAGGATGCGCTCCGGTGCGTCACGGAAGGTCGCGATCGGATAGCTGTCCCAGCTGGAGGCGGCGACGCGCCCGTCGCGATGTCGCAGCTCCTCGAGGATCGTCCAGCTGGCCGACTGCTGGATCCCGCCCTCGATCTGATTGCGCACGCCCTCCGGGTTGAGGACCGCGCCCGGGTCCACGACCGCCCACATCGCGACTAGGCGGACCGCGCCCGAGGACGCCACCTCCACTTCCGCGACCTGCGCGACATAGGTCCCGTGGTACACGGTGCACGCGATACCGAGGCCGCGCCGGTCCGTCCGGGAAGGGGCCGGACGGCCCCAGCCGCTCGCGGTCGCGACCCGCTCGAGGACCGCGCGGAGGCGAGGGTCGCTCGTGTGGGCGAGGCGGAACGCGAGCGGCTCCTGCCGCGACGCCATTGCCAGCTCGTCCATGAACGATTCGATAGCGAAGACGTTCTCGGACGCGGCGAGCGAGCGGAAATTCGCGGTGCGGAGCGGCGTCGGCTCCATGTGGAGCACGACGCTCACATGCGGGATGTCGTATGGCGGGATGGCGTTGCGGCCGTGGGTGCCGCCGGCGTTCTTCGGGTCGAACCAGCGGGCGGTGTGGACGTTCGTGTGTTCGTCGTAGCGCCACGCGTTGATCCGGCCTGCGCCGTCGATGCCGGCCGCGATCTCGAGCACGCACTCGGGACGGCTCGGCGAGAATGCGAATTCCTCCGCGCGTGTCCACTGCACGAGCACCGGCTTGCCGCTGTGCTTCGAGAGGACCGCCGCCTCGACGGCGACCTCGAAGCTGCTGCTCCGCCCATACGTGCCAGAAGACATCTGAGAGATGAATCGCACGCGCTCGGGCGCCAGACCGAGGCGTTTCGCGACTCCTTCGCGCAGACCGAACGGCCGGTGGGTCGCGCCATAGATCGTTGTGCCGTCCTCGCGCACGTCCGCGACGGCGGCGCTCGGGCCGATCGGCGCGTTCGCGATCGAGGGCAGCACATAAGTCACCGATCGACGCACTGCGCTTGCAGCGAGGGCCGGCTCGGTCGTGGGGTCATCCCGCAGCGGGATATCGACGTCCGGACCCGGGTCAGGCGGCCCGACCTCCCAGTCGACCTCCACCGCGTCGGCCGCGGCGCGCGCTTGATCGTCCCGCGCCGCTACGACGCCGACGAGATCGCCGTCGCGCACGACCGCGACGACGCCGGCCACCCGGCGCGCCGCGGCATCGTCAACGCTGCGCACTTTGGCGCCCCGCACGGGTGGCCGGACGATCGCGCCGCGCAGCATCTCCGGCAGCCGAATGTCGGCGACATAGGTCGCTTGACCGGTCACGATGTCGCGCGCTTCGACGCGCGGCATCGGCCGTCCAAGGTAGCGATACCGCTCACGCGGCAAGAATGCGATCTCAGGCGGGATGTCGCCTTCGAGCGGCCGGCCATCGATGAGCTCGTGGTACGCAAGCCGCCGCGCGTCGCCCGCGACGACGTGTCCGGCGTCAGTGTCGAGCCGCTCAACCGGCACGCCGAGCTTCGCGCTGGCGCGCTCGAGGAGCTGCCGCCTCGCGAACGCGGCGGCACGCCGCAGCCGCGGCGATTCCTGCTCGACCGAGTGGCTGCCGAAGGTGCCGTGGTCGAACGGCACCTGTCCGGTGTCGCCGAGGATGACGTGGACGCGCTCGATCGGGACGTCGAGCTCGTCGGCGACAAGCTGCGTGAACGCGGTCCGGATGCCCTGCCCGAACTCGATCTTTCCCGAGAACGCGGTGACGGCACCGTCGGGACCGATCCGGATGCGCCGCTCGAGGCGATCGCCGTGCAGGGTCATTCCGCGGCTCGCTGCACGGCGCGGATCGCGCGGCCGTAGACGCCGCACCGGCACAGATTGGGGGCGAGCGCATCGCGGATCTCCTGGGCGGCCGGTCGCGGCGTGCGCGCGAGGAGCGCCGCGGCGGAGATGAGCATGCCGCTCGTGCAATACCCGCACTGCATCGCGTCCTCCGCGATGAACGCTTCCTGTACGGGGTGGAGCCGGTCGCCATCGGCGAGTCCCTCGACGGTCGTGATCTCGCGGTCCGCGGCCTGATCGACGGGCATGAAGCAGGAGGCGACCGCGCGGCCGTCGGCGAGCACGAAACACGCGCCGCACTGGCCCGTCCCGCAGCCGTACCGGGTGCCGGTCAGCCCCAGGTCATCGCGAAGCACCGACAGCAGGGTGGTCCGGCGGGGGACATCCACCTCGCGCCGCGCGCCGTTGACGGTGAGCGTGAACCGCATCGTCCGAGCGTAGGACAATGGAACGTGCATGGTTGAGCGAACCGACGCGTTCATCTGCGCGTACGTGCGGACGCCGTTCGGGCGCTACGGCGGAGCGCTCGCGGGCCTGCGTCCGGACACGATGGCAGCGCACGTGCTGCGCATGATCCTCGACCGCGCGAACGTGGATGGCGCGCGGATCGACGACGTCATCCTCGGCTGCGCGAATCAGGCGGGCGAGGACAACCGGAATGTCGCCCGGATTGCGCTGCTCATCGCTGGTCTCCCGGTGACCGTGCCGGGGCAGACGATCAACCGTCTGTGCGGATCGAGCCTGCAGGCGCTGAACAGCGCGGCCCAGGCGATCTGGAGCGGCGAGGGCGATCTGTTCGTCGCGGGCGGGGTCGAGAGCATGAGCCGGGCGCCGCTCGTGATGCTGAAGCCGGAGACGGCGTTCGCCCGCGGCACCGTCACGCTGGCCGACTCCACGATCGGCTGGCGATTCCCGCATCCCCAGCTCGTCGTCGACAAGCACACCGCTGCGCTGGGCGAGACCGCGGAGAACGTCGCGCAGCTGCGTACGGTCTCGCGCGCCGATCAGGACGAGCTCGCGCTCCTCAGCCAGCGAAAGGCCGCGCGCGCGATGCGCGAAGGACGTCTCGCCGCGGAGATCGTCGGCACGCCCGTGCCGCAAGCGAAGGGCGCCGACGTGACGGTCGACGTCGACGAGCACCCGCGGTCCGACTCGACCCTCGACGCGCTGACGAAGCTCAAGCCGGCGTTCCGGGCCGCCGGCAGCGTCACGGCCGGCAACAGCTCGGGCATCAACGACGGCGCCGCCGCGCTCCTTGTCGCGTCCGGCGAACGCGCCCGTGCGCTCGGCTTGACGCCGATCGCTCGCGTCGTCAGCACCGGAGTCGCCGGCGTCCGTCCGGACGAGATGGGACTTGGGCCGATCCCGGCGTCGCGGATGGCGCTGCAACGCGCCCACCTGAAGATGGAGGACATCGGCATCGTGGAGCTAAATGAGGCGTTCGCCAGCCAGGTGATCGCATGCTGCATGGAGCTCGGCATCGATTGGCGCGACGCGGCGCGTCTCAATCCGAACGGCGGCGCGATCGCGCTCGGCCATCCGCTCGGTGCCAGCGGCGCGCGACTCGCCGGAACGGCGGCGCTCCAGCTGCGGAACACCAAGGTCCGCTACGCATTGGTGACGATGTGCATCGGCGTGGGTCAGGGGATCGCGACGGTCCTCGAGCGCGCCACGGACTGACCTTCAGTCGATCTCGCCGGCGGCGTGTCGCACGGCGGTCGCGAGGAGATCGCGCGCGATCACATCCGCCATGGCAGCGATGTCGGGCGACAGTGTGCGATCAGCATCGAGGTGCGGGACATGCTCCCGGACGACGCGCCGAGCGGCCTCGAGCGCGCTCGAGCTCCTCGCGCCGAGAAGATCGAGTCCTTGCACGGCGCAGAGGGATTCGATCGCGAGAACGTCACGCGTATTCCGCACGACGGCCGCGAGCTTGTGCGCCGCGTGGACGCCCATGCTCACGTGATCCTCCATGTCCGCCGACGTGGGGATCGACTCCACCGATGCCGGCATCGAGCGCAGCCGGTTCTCCGCGACGAGTGCCGCCGCGGTGTACTGCGCGACCATGAAGCCCGAGCTCGTGCCGGCGTCGGCGGTGAGGAACGCCGGAAGACCGCTGGTCCGGCCGTTCGTCATCCGGTCGACGCGCGTCTCGCTGATGTCCCCAAGCTCCGCGACCGCGATCGTCGCGAGGTCGAGCGCGATGGCCACGGGCTGACCGTGGAAGTTCCCGCCGCTCACGATGCGCTTCTGCTCGGCGAACACGAGCGGGTTGTCGGTTACGCTGTTGACCTCGATCTCGAGGACTCGGCGGGTCTGGGCCAGCGCGTCGCGAGAGGCGCCGTGCACCTGCGGCATGCACCGGATCGAGTACGGGTCCTGGACGCGCGGGTCTCCCACGCGATGTGATGCGACGAGCGGACTGCCGTGCGTCAGCCGCCGCAGGTTCGCCGCGACCAGCTGCTGACCCGGGTGCGGCCGTGCCGCATGCAGGGCTTCGTCCCAGGCCCCGTCCGTCGCGCGCAGCGCCTCGGCCGAGAGCGCGCCGACGATGTCGGCCGACGTGCAGAGGATCTCGGCGTCGTGGAGCGCGAGACACCCGATGGCGGTCATGACCTGCGTCCCGTTGATGAGCGAGAGCGCTTCCTTCGGCGCGAGCTCGATCGGCTTGAGATCGGCGCGCTTCAACGCGTCGGCGCCACTCATCCGCCGGCCCTCGAATGTCGCCTCGCCCTCGCCGATGAGGACGAGCGCCGCGTGGGCGAGCGGCGCGAGGTCACCCGACGCACCCACGCTCCCATGCATCGGGATCACCGGGTGGACGCCGCGGTTGAGCAGATTGAGCAGCAGATCGATCGTCTCGGGCCGGACCCCCGACCGTCCCGCGGCCAGCGTGTTGGCCCGCAACAGCAGGACCGCGCGCACGACGTCCCGCGGAAGCGGATCGCCGACTCCCGCCGCGTGGCTCCGCAGCAGGTTGTACTGGAGCCTCACCAGATCCTGGCGCGGGATACGGATCTGCGAGAGATCGCCAAAGCCGGTGTTGATGCCGTAGATCGCGACTTCGCCGTCGGCGAGCTCTGCGACGAGCTTTGCGGCCGCCCGCACGAGCTGCTCAGCCGCACGATCGAGCGCCACCGGCGTGTCCTTGCGCGCGACATTGACGACGTCCGCGATGGCCAGGCTCGTCCCATTGATCCGAAGCGTGGCCACCGTCAGGCGTCGCGCAGGTGGTCGCGATACCAGGCGCTCAGCTCGACGTAGTGCGCGGCGGCCTCCACCGTCCAGCGCTCGTCCTCGGGCCGGGCATCTCGCACGACCCTCGCCGGCACGCCGACGACGAGCGAACGCGCCGGCACGATCATGCCCTCGCGCACCACGGCGCCTGCGCCGACGATCGTGCCGGCTCCAACGGTGCAGCCGCCGACCAGCACGGAGGCCTGACCGATGAGGACGTTGTTCTCGATGATGCTCGAATGCACTAGGGCGTTGTGCCCGATCGTGACGTCCTCGCCTACGATGGTTGGCTCGTTCTCGTCGGTGTGGATCGTCGAGTTGTCCTGAACGTTCGAGCGGGCGCCGATCTCGATCCGGTCCATGTCGCCTCGGAGCACGGTGCCGAACCATACCGACGAGTGCTCGTGCAGGGTGACATCCCCTATGAGGACTGCCGTCGGCGCCACGAACGCGGTCGGATGCACGCGCGGTGACTTCCCTTTGAACGGGTACAGCGGCATGTCGCCTACGATATTCGCGTGATCATCATCATGCGGAGGGGCGCCTCGAAGGAGCAGATCGACCACGTGGTCGACCGGCTGCGCGAGCGCGGCTACGCCGCGAACATGTCCGGCTCCGAGGTCACGGTCATCGGCGCCATCGGCGTCCTCGACGACGACAAAGCGCGCCTCGCCGAGCAGCTCCTATCGCTGCCCGAGGTGGAGCGCGTGGTCCCGATCCTCAAGCGCTTCAAGCTCGCGAGCCGCGAATTCCACGTCGATCCGACCGTCGTCGTGGTGGGCGACGTGCGCATTGGCGACGGGTCGCTCGTCATCATGGGCGGGCCCTGTGCCGTCGAGAGCGAAGAGCAGCTCATGGTCACGGCGCGCGCCATCAAGGCAAGCGGCGGGCACATCCTGCGCGGCGGCGCCTTCAAGCCCCGCACCTCGCCATATGACTTCCAGGGTCTCGGGCGCGAGGGCCTCGAGCTGCTCGCGGCCGCCCGCGACGAGACCGGGCTGCCGATCATCTCCGAGGTCCTCGACCCGCATGACGTCGAGCTCTGCGCCCGCTACGTGGACATCCTGCAGATCGGCGCGCGCAACATGCAGAACTACGCGCTGCTCCGCGAGGTCGGCCGGTCCGGCCATCCGGTGATGCTGAAGCGCGGCGGGATGTACCCGACGATCGAGAACTGGCTGCTCTGTGCGGAGTACATCCTGCGCGAGGGCAACCGTCAGCTGATGCTCTGCGAGCGCGGCTTACCGGCGCCCGGAGGCGAGACCGCGACTCGGAACATCCTGGACATCTCCGCGATCGCGGTCGTGCACGAGCTCTCGCATCTGCCCATCGTCATCGACCCGAGCCACAGCACCGGGAAGACCGCGTACGTGACGCCCGCGGCGCGGGCGGCAGCCGCTGCCGGCGCGGACGGGCTGCTCATCGAGGTCCATCCGGAACCCGAGCGCGCGTTGTCCGACGGCGCGCAGGCCCTCACGCCCTTGCAGTTCGCGACGCTGGTGAAGGACGTGCGACGGATCCGCGAGGCCGTGGGCGCCGCGACGGTCTAGCTCGTCGGGGCAACCGTCGCCTTGTAGCCGAATCCGCGGGCGGTCTCGATGGACAGCTCGCATACGCCGGCGTCCTGCAGCTTCTTGCGCAGACGGCCGACGTGTACGTCGACGAGGCGCGTGTCGCTGCCCGGTTCGTAGCCCCACACACCCGTCAACAGGTCATCGCGCGTGAAGACGCGTCCCGGCTCAGCGGCGAGCGTCTTGAGCAGCTTGAACTCGGTCGGCGTGAGCGGCAGCGGGAATTCACCCTTGATCGCCTGCACGCTGCCAAGATCGATGATGAACCGGCTGAATCGCAGCTGGCGGCGGTCGCGTTCACCGGTGGCCACGTAGGCATGCCGTCGCAGGAGCGCTTCGACCCGCGCGACGAGCTCGTTGTTGTCGAATGGCTTGCCCATGTAATCGTCCGCGCCGATCCGCAGGCCGACGACGCGGTCGGGCGGATCGCTCTTCGCGGATACGAACAGGATCGGCACCTCCGACTCTTTCCGGAGCTGGAGGCAGAGGCTGATGCCGTCGACGCTCGGCATCATGACGTCGAGCGTCACGAGGTCCGGACGGAAGCTGTTGAAGACATCGACGGCCTGGCGCGAGTCGGTGACGACCCGCACGGCGAATCCCTCCTCGTGCAGCACCGTGCCGAGGAGGTTCGCGATATCCGACTCGTCATCGACGATGAGGATCCGCGCGTCGTGCGTGACAGCGCGCTCGGCGGTGGGACCCGGCGATTCGATGGCCATCGGCGACCGCTTCGGCACAAACGGTGCCAAACGTAACGATTCGGAAAATGAGTGCCTATGCGAGCGCGGCGTTCACCGCCGCCAGCCGATCCGTCGCCCAGCGCGCCTCGGCCGCCACCGCTGTGGGCCAGGGCGAGAAGAAATACCGGTCCGTCGCGGCCTCGATGCGCTCGCGCAGGGCCGTGCCGCTCCCACTGAGCGCGAGCGGCTCACCGGCGGTCAGGCTGCCAGCCGCGCGGAGCCGGTCGAGGGCGGCGCGGACGTCCTGGGGACGCTGCGTCGGGATCTTGCCGGCAAGCTCATCGGCGGTCGCGGCCTCCCGGTGCCAGACTCGGGTCATGACGTCGAGCGCCGCGCCGTCCAGTCCGGCGTCCTGCCAGGCCTGCACATGGCAATCGTCGCGGACCTGCCACAGGCCGTAGATCGCGGCGTCGAGCAGCGCCAGCGGCGACGATGGCGGCTGCCACCGATAGCGGGTACCTCGCGGCGTGTGATCGCGGCACGCCGGCTCCGGCGAGACCGCCGCCGATCGTAGTGCCTGATCGAGCAAGCCCGCGAGCCGGGCGAGGTCGCTCGTGTCGATCGGGGCGAGCGCCGCGAAATGCGCATCGATCGCCCGGCGGTGCTCGGCGACGACCTGCCGCCCGCGCTCGGTGAGCGACCAGCGGCCGTCGCGCGTCTCGACCAGACCCGCCGCTTGACCCGCCGCGATCTGCGCCTGCAGCGGCTCGTTCGTCGTTCGGTAGTGGCGATTGCCGATATCAGCGGCGCGCTCGCCGGCCGGATCGAGCGCGCCGAAGCCGAAGACGAGGAAGTACGAGGGTCGATCGAGGCCGAGCCGCTCCATCGCCCGCAGCGGGAAGTCGGCCTTGGCCGTGCGTCGCAGCAAGAACTGGGGGAGCAGCGGCACGAGGTCGATGGGGTACGGCGGCTGCACGGCTGAATTCTGCATCGCGGTCGCTGCTGCCGCAGAATCCAGGTCATGCGGCCTGAAGAGGTGAGCCCCAGGGCCCGCGAGCTGTATCTCCTCGACGTGCGTGAGCCGGCTGAGTGGCAGGCCGGCCGCATCGCGGGCGCGCACCACATCCCGCTGGACGAGCTGCGCGAGCGGCTCGACGAGGTGCCGCGCGACAAGACGATCGTCGCCGTCTGCCGGCACGGCAACCGGAGCGAGGCGGCGATGCGTGGGCTGCGGACGATCGGTTACAACTGCGAGAACCTCGAAGGCGGCGTGACCGCGTGGCACCGCGCGGGACTGCCCCTCGAAGCCGATGGCGGCGGACCGGGCAAAGTCGTCTAGGTGCGTCAGCCGACCGCGGAGCGGCCATTCCACGACCCCGCGTGGCTTGAGGCGCACCTCGTTGAGGAGCGGCGGAAGGCCGATCTGCTCGGTGAGGTCCGCGAGGCGATCTTCGGCGCGCAGGACGGCGTCACAAGCATCCTTGCCGTAGTGAGCGTGGTCGCGGCCGCGTCGCGGGACACCTACACCGTGCTCATCGCCGGCATCGCCGCGACGCTCGCCGAGGTGTTCTCGATGGGTGCCGGCGAGTACATGTCCTCGAAGAGCCAGCGCGAGATCTTCGTCGCGCAGATCGCCGAGGAGCGAGAAGAGGTCCAGCAACGGCCCGGCGAGGCGGAGGCCGAGGTCGCGTTCATGTTCGAGCGCGACGGATCGGCGCCGGAGGTGGCCGCCCGCATCGCCGCCGAGATCGCGCGCGACCCGAACGTCCTGCTCAGGACGATGGTGGAGAAGGAGCTGGGCATCAGCACCGAGGAGGGCGGCACGCCGCTCCAGGGCGCGCTCATCCTCGCCGGCGCGTTCGCGCTCGCCGCGGCCATCCCGCTGCTCCCGTATTTCTTCGTGCCGGTCGATTCGGCGCTCTGGATCTCGATCGCGCTCTCGGCCGTCGTGATGTTCGCCCTGGGTGTGCTGAAGTCGCGGTTCACCCGGCGCAATCCGATCGTGTCCGGTCTCGAGATCCTCGTCTTGGTCGCCGGGGCGGCGATCGCAGGCTCGTTCTTCGGCTCGGTGCTGCCTGGCCTGCTCGGCGTCGCCGGCATTCGCTAGCTCGAAAGGCACGCTTTCTGCAACCCCGACCGGCAAAGGGAAGCGATCCAGATGACCGATCGGCCGAGTGACACCCCGCGCCCGACCGACGACCTAGAGACCGCCGAGCGCAAGAGCAAGAGCGTGGACGAACGCGTGCCGGAGCGTCCGCCGGCCGACGCGGTCCCGGAGGTGGCGGGACCCGGAGCGTTCGCCGCGAACATCCCGCCGGCCGGCGTCGGCATGGTCGGGCCGCCCGCAAGGAGGAGATCTCGGCCCCAGCGAGGTGGTGCTCAAGCGCAAGGGCCAGGCGCAGCGCCAACCGATCCAGCCCGGCTAGCAGGCGACCAAGCCTAGCTAGCAGCCGACCAAGCGGTGACGTCGATAATGGAGGGGATGCGGGTCGCATTCCTCTCCTCCTCCATGCCCCGGCGCTGCGGGATCGCCACGTTCACGGCCGATGTGATCGCCGCGGTCAAAGCAGCCGACCCCTCGGTCCGCTGCTCGGTCATCGCGATCGACGAGCCGAACAGCGCCCGCGCGTACGGCGCCGAGGTCAAGCTCCGGGTACGCCAGCGCGAGCCCGAGACCTACCGGTCCGCCGCCGCGGCGATCAACGCGTCGTCGGTGGACGTAGTGAACATCCAGCACGAGTTCGGGCTGTACGGCGTGTGGAAGGACGGCGTATACGAGGATCACCTTCGTCCATTCCTGCTCGAGCTGCGCAAGCCGGCGGTGACGACGCTTCACAGCGTCACCCCGCAGCCGTCGCCGTCTCTCCGAGATGCCGTGCGCACGGTCGCCGAGCACAGCGATGAGGTCATCGTCATGGCGCACATGGCGGCGCGCCTCCTCGCGAGCGACTACGGCATCACCAAACCGCCGATCGTGATCCCCCATGGGATGCCCGCGATCGAGCCGCGCGGCCGCCACCGGCTGAAGAAGCAGCTCGGCCGGGAGGGCCGCACGATCCTCTCGACCTTTGGGCTCGTCGACCCGCGCAAGGGGCTCGAGTATGTCATCGGCGCGATGCCGGCGATCGTGGAGCGCCACCCGGACGCCCTCTACCTTGTCGTCGGTCAGACGCACCCCGAGCTGCTCAAGCAGCAGGGCGAGACTTACCGCAACACGCTGGAACAGGCGGTCGAGAAGCTCCGGATGGCTGATCACGTCGGCTTCGTCAACGAGTATCTGATCCAACGCGATATCGTCGACTACCTGTTGGCTACCGATGTCTACGTCACCCCGTACCTCGATCCGAATCAGATCACCAGCGGCACGCTCGCCTACGCGCTCGGCGCGGGGAAGGCAATCGTCTCCACGCCATACCTGCACGCGGTTGAAGCGCTCGCCGACGAGCGCGGCATCGTCGTCCCGTTCCGCGATTCGACCGCCATCGCCGATGCGGTGATCCGGATCCTCGCCGACCCGGAGCTCAAGCGCCGGCTCGAGAGCCGCGCGTATGCCTATGGGCGTGAGACGGCATGGCCGGCGGTCGGGCGTCGCGTGCTCGCCTTGATGCAGCACGTGACCGACCCGCAGAAGCACGGACGGTACAGCGAAGCAGGTTGAGAGCAGCTGAGCCGATCGTCGGCCTGGGGCACCGCCTCGCGGAGAATCCGCTCCTCACCTCGCGCGATGTGCCGCCGTCGCAGCCAGCGCTCGAGGTCGTCTCCGTCTTCAATGCCGCGTGCGCCGTTCTCGACGGTGAGACCATCCTGCTCGTGCGCGTGGCCGAGCGGCCGCGGAGCGACATCGATCTTCCAGCAGAGGCCCTGACCCTCGATTTCAACGGACCCCACCCGGTCCTCTGCCCGCTGCGCGGTCAGTACGCGATGGAAGATGTCATCGGCATCGCGTTCATGGATGCCACGGTGCATCCGCCGAAGATCTCCATCGCCTATGTCCCACGCGATCTCCCCGGCCTGGACCTACGAGACCCCCGCGGGATCCGGTACCGGATCTCGACCGGCTCCATGCGGATGGTGAATGAGGGATATCAGGACTATCTCGCCCAGATCTCGCACTTGCGGATCGCGCGCTCGCGCGACGGCGTGCACTTCACGGTCGACGACCAGGTGTCGCTCGGTCCGGACAACGGGCTCGAGGAGTACGGGGTCGAGGACCCGCGCATCACGTTCATCGACGGAACATTCCATGTGACCTACGTGTCGGTCTCCCGCTGGGGCATCACCACGAGCCTCGCGACGACCGCTGACTTCCGCACGTTCGAGCGGCACGGCGTCATCTTCTTGCCCGATCACAAGGACGTCACGATCTTCCCCGAGCGGATCGGCGGCAAATACGTCGCGCTCACCCGCCCGATGCCGCAGTCGTTCGCGCGCGTCTTCGGCATCTGGATCGCGTTCTCCGACGATCTCCGCTCGTGGGGCGGTCATCTGCCGCTCGCGCTGCCCCGATGGGGGATGTGGGACGAGCTTCGCACCGGTGCGTCAGCCGTGCCCTTCCGCACGGAGCGCGGCTGGCTCGAGCTCTATCACGGCGTAGATCGCGACACCACCTATGCCATGGGCGCCTTGCTCATGGACCTCGACGATCCGCGAAAGATCATCGCGCGCTCGCCGAAGCCGATCCACTCGCCCCAAGAGATCTACGAGACGATGGGCCTGTTCAACGACACGATCTTCTCCTGCGGCGTCGTGCCGCTGGACGACCGCGGTGAGCGGATCCGGATGTATTACGGTGCCGCCGACTCGGTCGTGGCCGCCGCGGACTTCGCCGTGCGGGAGATCCTCGACAGCCTCGAGCCGTGCTGACGCGGCTCCGCGCACTGACGCGTCCGCTCGACCTGAGCGGCGCGCCGGCGCTCGGCATCGCGATCTACGCGGATCACCGCGGCGAGGCGTTCGGCGCTTGGGAGAGCGGCGAAGAGGGCGTAGCGTGCATCGACGACGTGGCGCGCGCCCTCGTCCTGTGGTGCGACCTGTGGGAGCGCACCCGGCTGCCGGTCGCGCGGGCGTGGATCGATGGCCTGCTCGCGTTCTGCCGGTGGATGCAGCAGGCCGACGGCCGGTTCCTCAATTTCGTTCTCGACTGGAATGGCGCGCGCAACGTCGAAGGCGTCACATCCCGCGCCGATGGCGCGTCGTTCTGGCACGCGCGCGGGGCGCGGGCGATGGCGAAGATCTGGCGGACGTTCGGCGACGAACGGGCCCGCGCCGACCTGGAACGGGCCATGGCCTGGTTCGATGATCGGCCCGCGGGATCGGACGTGCGCGCGATCCAGATCCTTGCGGCGCTCGATGGTGGCGGCCACGAGCCCGCGGTCTCGCGGTGGTGCGATGAGATCGTGAGGATGCGCAAGGACGAGCTGATCCTGGATGCGCACGACGCCATCGAGCCGCACCTGTGGGGTCACATCCAGGAAGGGGTGCTCGCCGAGGCCGGCGTCGTGCTCGAGCGCCCGGAGCTCGTGGACGTGGCACGCCGCAGCGCTGACCGCTATCTTGGACCGCTCGTGTCGGGCGGCTTCGATCTGCCGACCGTGCAGCCCTACGGCGTCGCCTCCGCGGTCTATGTCATGGATCGCCTCTACGCCGCGACGGGCGACGCGCACTATCGCGACGCGGCGCGTGACGCCCGGGCGTGGTTCGACGGACGCAATCTCGCGAGCAGCCCGGTGTACGACCGGTCGGCCGGCCGCGTCGCGGACGGGCTCGATCTCGGCCGGCTCAATCCCCATTCGGGTGCGGAATCCAACATCCTCGGTGCCCAGGCGTTGGTCGCGGACGTGGCGGCATGGCTCATGCGACACCCCGACGAATGCTTCCCTCAGCGCGCCGAGACGCGGACCGGCTGAGCCGCATTGTTCGCGTAGCCGAGCGCGTTCCGCTGCTGGACGAGCGGTTGGGTCTCGCCTGATATGTCGGTCGCACGCGCGATGACCTCGTAGGTAAGCGCGCGCTCCGGCGTCCATTCGATCGACCACTCGCGCCACGCGTCGGCGGAGCGCTGACCGCCGAGCGCCGCGTCGCGCCACGACACCCCTCCATCCGTCGACGCCTCGACCCGCACGACGGCTCCGCGCCCCGACCAGGCGTACCCGCGCAGCACGATGCGCGACCCGACCCGCGCCGCGCCCGCACCGGGCGGCACGACGATCGCGCGGGGGCGGACCGGTCCGATCGGCGCGCCGTCGATGACATAGCGATCCACCTGATAGAAACCGTCGAACGGCGCTTCGACCGCGACGACCTGGGCCAGCCACTTCACGGACGCCATGCCGTAATGCCGGGGGACGACGAGGCGGCACGGCGCGCCGAGCTCGAGCGGGATCGGTCCGCCGTTCATCGCGTACGCGATGAACGGCTCATCGGCCATCGCCCGATCGACCGGGAGCGATCGCTCGAACGCGATTCGCCGACCGAGGTCGGCCGGCACTCCCCCATCGGCGCCGCGGAAGAGGATCTCGACCGCGGTGGGCGCGAGCCCGGCCGGCTCGAGCAGCGCACGGAGCGGCGCGCCGGTCCATTCCGCGGTGCTCACCGCGCCTTGGCCCCAGGGCTCGCCCGGGGTGGGTGGCTCGAGGAACGCGCGGCCATTGCCGGCGCATTCGAGCGTCACGACGCTCGAGCGGGCCGGGAGCGAGCGCAGCTCATTGAGGGTGTAGGTCCGCGGGTGCTCGACGGCGCCGCCGATCGCGATCGTCCCGGTCCAGTCGATGGGTGCCGGCAGGGGGAAGTGGGTGCGCACGTAGTGGCGCGATGCGGGGGTGATGAGCCCCTCTTGCAGCTCGATGCGAAGCTCCGCGTTCAGCGGGTCCGGGGTGACGACGAGGCGGTCGGTCATGTGGCTCATATTGACGCTCATTGACGATGGAGCGCGGCGGGGGCCATGCGGGGCTATGGTCGCGAGCGATACGCCGCATACAGCGTCGTGAGATTCTCGAGCGGTCTTTGATAGAACTCTTCACGCCGCAGGCCGATCCACGGCGCATCCGGAACAGGCGCGCGCCGCGCGTCTCGCCAGGTACCCAGCTCCGCGACGACAGGCTTCGGCGTCCCGTCGGTGCGCCAAAGTCCGAAATGACGCTCGTGCGTGGCTTCGTCGAGCGGTGCCTCGGACCAGACCGCGCGGTTGTAGTCCGTGTAGCACCAGAGCAGCGCCCCGGTGCAACCGGCCTCGTGGATGCCGGTGAGCGCGGCGCGGGTGTATGACGCCGCCTCGGCCTCATCGAGCAGGACCTCGCTGCCGGCTGACGGTGGATCACCCGGGTCTTTCGTCGCGGCGCCGAATTCCTCGAAGAGCACATCCTTCTGCCCGAGCCACCGCGTGATCGCCGCGAGGAACGGGAGCACCCGCGCGTCGTCCCTCGCCCGCGCCCACCGCAGATACATCGGGTAGCCGTGTATCGACAGGACGTCGGACACCTCCGCGGCTTCGGCCGGGCCGATCCGCCGGTCCTCCTCGAGGTCCTCGGCGTGCAGGCCGATGGTGATCGGCGTCGTGGGGTCGGCGTCGCGGATCGCGGCGGCCATCGCGTGCAGCCACCGCCGGCCGTCGTCCCGCGACTCGGGCACCCAACAGTTCGAGTTCTCGTTGCCGAGGTCCCACATTCCCAGGGCCCGGTGGCCGGCAAGGGTAGCGGCGGCCTCCCGCGCGAGAAGAAGCTGCGACGTGAAGATCTCGGCGTCCTGCGCCCAGTCGCGGGACGGCCGCCGCGCGACCGCTCCCCCCGTGACGGTGCGGAACCGCCCGGCCGCCTGCGTGCCGAGTGCCCAGCCGGGAATCCAGTTGACCCCGCTCATGTGTCCGGTGAAGAGCGTCGGAATAAGCCGCACCGCCGTCCGCGCCGCGATGTCCGCGACCTCCCGCAGCCGCTCGAGCGCGCGACGGTCGACCGACCGCGGATCCGGCTGGAAGTCCTCCCACAGCAGGAAGATCCGGACGGTGTTGCAGCCGGCGGCGGCGCAGCGGGCGAAGTCGCGCTCGATCTCGGTCGCGTCGAACCGCTGCCACATTCGCACGGCGGATGACGCCGGCCAGTAGTTCACGCCGAGTACCAGATCGCTCATGCCTCGCCGGCCACGATCTTCGAATACAGCGCGAGATAGTCGTCCACCATCCGCTCGCGGGAGAACCGCACCTGCGCTCGCGCGCGGACCTGCGCGCGATCGAATGCCGCGACGCGCTCCACGGCGCCGACCGCCTCGCCGACTCCACTGACGACCGCCCCGGTGACGCCATCGTCGACGATCTCGGGCACCGCGCCGCGGGGTGTCGCGATGACCGGCGTGCCGCAGGCCATCGCTTCGACCATGGAGAGGCCGAACGGCTCGGCGAAGTTCACCAGATGCAGCAGCGCGACCGCCCCGCCGAGCAGCGCGCCGCCCTCCTCGCGGCCGACGGATCCCACATACCGGACACGCGTGCCATCCACGTGCGGCGCGACCTCACGCTCGTAGTACGCCTGGTCTTGGACGATGCCGGCGATGACGAGCGGCAGACCGGCCTCACGCGCGACCGCGATCGCCTCGGCGACCCCCTTGTCGGGATGGATCCTCCCAAAGAACAGCAGATAGCCGCCGTCGCCGCGACCGAGCGCGTACTCCTCGATCGGGATCCCGTGGTGGATCGTGGCCGCGTAGGGCAGGCGTGCGCTGCGATCCGCCTCGCTGATCGCGACGAAGCGCACCCGATCGGCGTAGCGCTCGTAGACCGGCAGGATCTTCGGCGACGAGAAGCCGTGGATCGTCATGACGACTGGCACCTCCACGAGCCGCGAGTAGGTGAGTGGCAGGAAGTCGAAATGGTTGTGCAGGATATCGGCGCCCCGCGCATGCTCGAACGCGTTCGCGATGTGGAGACCCTCCCAGACCTTCGCATCGAGCGAAGGGTCTTCCGCGAGCGGCCGCGGACACACCGCATCGAGCGTCGCTCCGGTCAGCGAATCGGCCGTCGCGAACAGCGTCACCGCGACGCCCCGGGCGACCAGCCCTTCGGTCAGACGCGAGACGACGAGCTCCCACGGCCCGTAGTGCCGCGGCGGCACGCGCCAGGAGATCGGGGCGAGCATCGCGACCCGGAGGCCCTGCACCGGACCATCATCGGCCGTCCGGCCGTCGGCTGGGCCTTTCACCGCCGTGGCACGGACCGTGCGCTTGCTCGGCCCGGAGGTGGACGTGAAAGAGCGATCACCGAAAACTGAGCCGTTCCCGAAGCGCGACCTCGAGGAGGAGCGGGTCATCGAGCAGCGGGAAGGCATCGTCGCGGACAAGGGCAAGGTCGAAGAGAGCGACAGGCCGGAGCCGAACGTGCCGCACCCCGAGGATCTCAGCATGATGGACAGCAACAAGACGAAAGGTCGCTAGCCTTGCGGGCGTGAGCACGCCCGGACCGAACGTGCCGTTCCCGCCGATGGAGGCGGAGCTCGTCGACGACATCCCGCAGGGTGACCGATGGCGCTACGAGCCGAAGTGGGACGGTTTCCGCGGCGTGCTCGAGAACGATGGTTCCGAGCTCGCCCTATGGAGCCGGAACGGCCGGCCCCTCCTGCGGTACTTCCCGGAGCTGCGCGCGATCGGCGAACGGCTGCCGCCGCACTCCGCGCTCGACGGCGAGATCGTCATCGAACGGGGTGGCTCGCTCGACTTCGACGCGATGCAGATGCGCCTGCATCCGGCCGAGTCACGCATCCGCAGGCTCTCCGCGGAGACGCCCGCGACGTTCATCGCGTTCGACATCCTGCTGTGGAACGGCGAGCCGCTGCACGAGCGGCCCCTCGCCGAGCGCCGGATGGAGCTCGAGCGACGCGCGACCGCATTCACGCTGTCGCCGCAGAGCCGTGACCCGGCGCAGGCGCGCAGCTGGCTCGAGCGGCTCGAGATGATCGGACTGGACGGGGTCGTCTGTAAGCGCGCCGACCTCGCCTACCAGCCGGGCTCGCGCGAGGCGGTCGTCAAAGTGAAACATCACAAGACCTGCGACTGCGTCATCGTCGGCTATCGCTTGAGCGGCAAGCGGATCGCCACGCTGCTACTCGGTCTCTACGGCGATGACGGCGAGCTCGACTTCGTGGGTCACACCTCGGGCATCACCGGACAGCTCCAGACTGACCTGCAGCAGCGGCTGCCCCCGATCGCGGAGACCGGACACCTCGGCGCGGGTCGCACGCCGGGTGGTCAGAGCCGCTGGTCGCAGGGGAAGGACCTCGAATGGGTCGAGGTGCGACCGGAGATCGTCTGCGAGGTGCGCTACGACAAGATGGAGGCTGACCGGTTCCGCCACGGGACGCGCTTCTTGCGGTTCAGACCCGACAAGGAGCCGCGCCAGTGCACCTGGGACCAGGTCCGGCCGGCACATCGTGCCGGGGATCCGACGATCTCGGGGCTGCTCGGGATCTGATCGCTTGGTCCCTCGCTCGTGGAATGAGCGAGCGAAGGTCAGGGTAGTGTCGGCAGCGGTGCATGAGGGGCGACGGGTCTTGGTCGTGGACGATCAGGAAGCCATCCGTGACACGCTGCAACTGGCCCTCGACGACGAAGGCTACGCCGTCGAGTGCGCCGCCAATGGCGCGGAGGCGCTCGAGATCCTCGAGCGCTGGCGCCCGTGCGTCATCCTCCTCGACCTGATGATGCCGGTCATGGACGGCTGGGCCTTCCGCAAGGAGCAACAGCGCCGCCAAAGGGGCTCGTCCGTCCCGGTCGTGCTGCTCTCCGCCGCGGGCAGGCTCGACGAGCACCAGAAGGCGCTCGGTGCGGCCGCCGTCATCCCGAAGCCATTCGACATCGATCGCGTCATCAGCACGATCGAGCGGGTCTGTTGGACCCCTTAAGAACCGGTCTAAGAATTGGGCGGCTTGAGGCCAAGACGCTCGAACAAGGGGACCAGCCTCTTTGGTGACCCCCACATCCCGGCGGTCAGGTCACCGACCTCCTTCAGCCGGCCACGCATCGTCTCGAGCGTGAAGTCCGCGGCATCGACGCCCGGCACCTCGTCCCACCGTAGCGGCGCGGATGCGCGCGCGTCCTGCGTCGGCCGGATCGAATACGCGGCCGCGATCGTGCGATCGCGCGCGTTCTGACCGAAGTCGACGAAGACGCCCGTGCGGTCGGCGACCTTCCAGGTGGTCGTCGCGATCTTCGGTAGCCGCCGCTCGACCTCCTGGGCGAAGGCCTTCGCGAACCGCCGGACCTCCGGGAACTGAAGCTCGGGCACGATCGGGGCGAGGATGTGGATCCCTGTCGAGCCCGACGTCTTCGGATAGCTGTCGAGTCCGAGCTCGTCCATGACGTCCTTCACCACCAGGGCGATCTCGCGCACGTGCGACCAGGGATCTCCGCCGCGCGGGTCCAGGTCGATGAGCAGGTAGTCCGGCCGCTCGACGTCGCCGACCCGCGACGACCAAGTGTGCAGGTCGATGCAGCCGAGGTTCGCGATCCACGCGAGCCCGGCCGCATCGTTCACCACCGGGAAGTCGGCGGTCCGGCCGCTCGGGAAGGTGATGGTGTACGTCTCCAGCCAGTCCGGGTGGGGGACCGGCACGCGCTTCTGATAGAAGAACGACCCGTCCACGCCGTTCGGGTAACGCAGCATCTGCATCACCCGCCGGCCAACGTGGGGCAGGACGACCGGCGCGACGTCGCGGTAGTAGGCGACCAGGTCACCCTTGGTGAGATTCCGCGCAGGGAAGAACACCTTGTCCTGGTTGGTGACCACCACATCCCTGCCCGCGACGCGCACGTAGACAGGATGGCGCATCATCCGCGCAGCAACCAGACCGAGGCTGAGATCAAATGACCCGTCGTTTCATCAACCGCAGCCTGCTCGACAGATGGGACTGGGGCACCGGCATCGCCGACCTCTACTCGACGGTCGACCGGTTCGTCCTTCGTCCGGTCCGCCGGTCCCGCTAGGGCTGGCCCGGGACGATCCGGATCACGCGATCGTCGGACAGGGCGGCGGAGCCCCGGCCATCACGGTTGCTCGTCGTGAGGTACAGCGCGCCGTCCGGACCTTGCACCGCCGCGCGCAGCCGGCCGTATTTCCCGCGGTAGAGCAGATCCTGCTGCGTCGCGATCGCTGGGGTGACCGTGAAGCGACGGAGCGACGCGTCCTTCAATGCCGCGACGAAGAGCGACCCACTCCAGCTGCCCCAACCGTCGCCCGTCACGAATGTCCCGCCGGACGTCGCGAAGGTGACGCTGCCGGACGACCAGATCGGATCCTTCATCCCGCGGGCGGCGCCGCCGGTCTGACGGAAGGTCGGCCAGCCGTAGTTCGCGCCGGGCTGGATGAAGTTGATCTCGTCATCCGTGTCGGGACCGTGCTCGATGTCGTAGACGTCGTTGCCGTTGAAGGCGATGCCCTGCGGGTTCCGGTGGCCCCACGAATAGACCGCCGTCCTTCCCGCGGCGCCCGGGATCACCGGGTTATCGAGCGGGATCGTGCCGTCCCCCTGCACGCGCAGGATCTTCCCGTTCAGCGAATTCGGGTCCTGCGCGAGGCCTTCGTTGCCCGTCTCGCCCATAGTGATCCAGAGGTGGCCGCCCGCGTCGAAGCGGATGCGGCAACCATTGTGATTCTCCCCTGACCGCATGCCCGTGCGGATGACGAAGCCATCTTGGACCCACGACGCGCCGTCGAGGCGATACCGGAGCACCTGGTTCACCGTTCCACCGGCCTGCGGATCGGCGCGCGTCGCGCAGACGTAGACGAAGCCGTTGTTCGCGAACGCTGGGTCGATGGCGACCCCCATGAGCCCGGCCTCGCCGCTCGCGCGCACGTTGTCGACGAGCAGCGTCGCGATCCGCCGCGCGCCCGGCTGGCCGCTCTCGAACATGAGCACGTTGCCGCTGCGCTCGGTGACCAACATGCGTCCGTCGGGCGCGAACGCGATGTCCCAGGGCACGTTCAGACCGGTCTGGACGACCCGATCAGTGAGCGTGGGCACCAACGACCGGCTCGCTTGGGTCGACGCGGACGCAGACGCCGTCGCCGTGGCGGGCACCTGGGCGGTCCCGGCGGGCGCCGGAACGCAGGCCGACACGATCAGGGCGAGGACGCCCGCTGCGAGCCGGTGCACCCGACCAGTATCCCTGCGCACGGAGTGTGTACCGTTCCAGCTCGTGACCGACCTCGCCGAACGCGTCGAAGATCGCCCGCTCCTGACGGCGGCGGACGTGCGTCCGTCGCAGCCCGACTTCGAGGTGCAAAGCGTCCTCAATCCGGCGGCCGCGCGCGTCGGCGACGAGGTCGTCCTCCTGATGCGCGTCGCGGAGCGGCCCCGGACCGATCTCGACCCGCCGGCCGACGCACGCACCCTGGATTTTTCGGGAGCGCATCCGAAGGTCGTGGCGCTCCCGGGGGGGCACAAGAGAGCCGATGTCGTGCCGATCGCGATGCGCGATCCGGATGCCGGGCGTTTCCGCTACATCCCGATCTATCTCCCAAAGGATCTGCCAGGCCTCGATCTGTCGGATCCGCGCGGGATCCGCTTCACCCACCCGAAGCTCGGACGGACCCAGACATTCCTCACCCAGGTCTCACATCTCCGCTGCGCGCGCAGCTCTGACGGCGTCCATTTCACCGTTGACGACGAGCCTGCGATTGCCCCGGCCGCCGATCTCGAGGAGTTCGGCTGTGAGGATCCGCGCGCGACGTTCCTCGATGGTGCCTGGCACATCACCTATGTGTCGGTCTCGCGCGTCGGGATCACCGTGAGCCTGGCCGTGACGCGGGACTTCCGGACCTTCGAGCGGCTCGGCGCGATGCTGCCGCCCGACCAGAAGGATCTCGCGCTCTTTCCGGAGCGGAAACATGGGAGGCACATGGCGCTGACGCGGCCGATGCCGAGCTCGTTCGGCCACGTGCTCGGCATCTGGATCGCGCACGCGGACGAGCGGATGCCGTGGGCTAATCATCATCCGCTCGTTCTGCCCCGGGAGGGGATGTGGGACGAACGTCAAACGGGCGCGGGCACCGTTCCATTCGAATGCGCCAACGGATGGCTGGAGATCTACCACGGGGTGAACGCCGACATGCGTTATTCCCTCGGCGCGGTGCTCCTCGACCGGAAGGATCCGTGCACGGTCGTCGGGCGAAGCCCCGATCCCATCCTGCTACCGGAGCGGCCATACGAGCATGCCGGCCTGCTCTCCGACGTCGTGTTCACCTGTGGTCATGTGCCGCTCGATGACGCCGGCAAGCGGATTCGCGTCTATTACGGCGCCGCGGATTCGGTCATCGCCGCGGCGGACTTTGACGTCGAGGCGATCCTCGACTCGCTTGAACCGTCACCGGCCGCATTCGGGAATGCCCAGCCCGCCGGACCCTAGAACTAGAGTTCGCGGCGTGCCCATCGTCTTCGGTGCCATCGCCCCGCATGGCGGCATCGCCATAGCGGAGGCCTGCCCGCCCGAGCGGCGCGATCTTGCGGTCGCTACACGCCGCGGCATGGAGGAGCTTGGCCACCGGTTCGCGGCCGCGAAGCCCGATGTGACGATCGTGTTGACGCCGCACAACATCCACGTCGAAGGCGTCATGGCCGTCGTCACCTCGGGAACGGTGGCGGGCACGCTCGAAGGCCATCCGGATATCGCGCTCCGCGTTCCGGTCGATCGCCCGCTGGCGCATGCCGTCCGCGACGCCGTCGGCGCGGCAGGGATCCCGGTCGCCGGCGTGAGCTACGGCGCGAACGACGCCGCCGCGGCCACCTATCCGATGGACTGGGCCGTGCTCGTCCCGCTCTGGTTCATGGGCGGGCGCGTCGATCCGCCGGTCCCGATCGTCGTAATTGCGCCGGCCCGCGACCTGTCGTACGACACCCATGTCGCGGCGGGGCGGGCGATCGCGCAGGCGGCCGCGGCCTCGGGCAAGCGGGTCGCGCTCATCGCGAGCTGCGATCACGGCCACGGCCATGACGCGAGCGGCCCATACGGCTTTACGCCGCGGTCACGCGAGTTCGACGAACAGGTCGTCGCGCTCGTCAAGGCCGACGACCTGGCGGCGTTGCTGCGGATCGAGCCCACGCTTCCGGTCGAAGGGAAGGTCGACAGCTACTGGCAGATGCTGATGCTGCACGGCGCGCTCGGTCCCGGCTGGAGGGGGGACTTTCTCAGCTACGAGGCCCCCACCTACTTCGGGATGCTCTGCGCGAGCTACCGGCCCAGATAGGCCGGACAGGCCCGCCTACGAAGCGAGGGCGAGGCCGGCCGCGACCGTCGTGTGCGCGGACAGGTCGCGGAGCGCCGCAGCTTTGAACCGCTTGCGCAACAGCGTTCGGGCCGCGGGGATGGCGCTCGAGCCGCCGGTGCAGACGATCTCGACGATCTGCTCCGGTCGAACATCGGCGCGCCCCAGCACGTTGTCGATGGCCGCGTCGACGCGGCGCATCAGCGGCGCGATCGCGAGCTCGAATTCACGACGCGACGCCTGCTGATCGATATCCACCGCGCCGCGATGGAACGAGAAGAGCGACAGCTGCTCGCTCGAGAGCGCGCGCTTCGTCGAGTCGACCGACGCGAAGATCTCGTAACCGAGCTGGAGCTCGATGGCGCTCCGCAATGCTGACAGCTCGCGCTTCGGCGCGCCGAGGCCGACGAGGTCGTCGAGCGCGTCGAGGATCGGTTTCTCGCTGAGCGCGGAGAGCGCGCGCCAGTCGCCGATCGCGGTCGAGATGAAGCGTGGGAGAATGAGCCCCTTCGGTCCCCATCGCTTCTCCGCGCCCAGATGCGGTGCAACGAGCTGATCGATGAGCAACTGCGTGAAGCGATCGCCGGCGACATCGGCGCCCGCCGTGGCGAGCACCCGGATCTCGCCCGCGTCCCGCCGCGTCACGCACAGGTCCAGCGTCCCGCCGCCGAAGTCGAACACCAGGGCGAGACCTGCCGGGACGTTGGCGGCGAGCGCGGCCGCAACAGGCTCTTGCACGAATCGCACCTCGCGCAGCCCGGCCAGGCGCGCGGCTTGCTCAAGACGGGCGCGTGCCCGCTCTTCCACTTCCGGACCGCCCACGAACTCCACCGGCCTGCCGATCGTCGCGGTCGTCGGGCGGGCGCCCGTGAGCTCTTCGACCCGCTGGAAGATGCCGTCGAGTAGCAGGGCGACCAGATCCTCGAGGCCGTGCGCGTCGCCGAATACGTTCGTCGCGACCAGAAGCGGGTCGCCGAGGAACGTCTTCAGCGATTGGAATAGACGTCCGGGGGAGCTCGTATCGGTGAAGATGTGCGCCTCGACGGTCGGTTGCTCGGGATCGCTGGACGGCATTCGGACGCCGAGCATCTTGAACTCTCGCCGGAACGGTCCGCGGGCGCGGTTGTCGGCGAGGAATGCGTCGATCGCCGGCTGGCCGACCAGGGCCGACCCGCCGCGGCGGATATACAGCACGCTCGGCATCGTCTCGCCGGCGATCCGGTCGATCGGCAGCAGCCGCACGACGGGGCCGTCAGCGATGGCGACGGCGCTGTTCGAGGTGCCGAAATCGAGACCGAGGCGCAGCGCGCTCACCGCAACAGGATGCGGCAATGGAGGCTGAGGTGGTCCGGCCTGTCGTCGTGATCGCTGAGGACGAGGCGGACATCGCGCAGCTGGTCGCGGAAACGCTGGCGGCCTATGCGGGTGTCGAGACCATCGTCGTTTCGAATGGCGCGCTCGTCATCGATGCGGTGATCGTATCGGGCGTGCACCTGCTGGTCCTTGACATCAACATGCCGGGCGCCAGCGGGATCGACGGGTACGACCTGGCCCGCAATCAAGAGGCGCTCGCTCACATCCCCGTGCTGTTCCTCACCGCCAATCCGGACCTTGCTGCAGACGCGCTCCCTGGTCGCGCGCCCCGCGAGGTGGTGGTCAAGCCGTTCGACACCGATCGGCTCGTCCTGAAGGTCAAGGAGCTCCTCGCTCAGAGTTCAGAACGGCGGCCAGGGGACGACGTGGCGGTAGGGATCAGGTTGGGGGAAGAGCTTCGTCCGTAGCAGTCGTTCGACGCGAGCGACGAGAGCCTGCACCTCCACCGGCGCGAGGAGCGACATGAGCGTCTCGCACAGCGGTCCATCGAGCGTTGCGCGGAGCGTGCGCAGCACCGCGAGCTCGTCCTTCCGAATGGGCGTCCCGCGCCAGTCCCATAGGATCGTGCGGAGCTTCGGCTCGGCGGCGAAGCAGATCCCGTGATCGCAGCCGTAGATGTGTCCGTCGCCGGTCGGGAGCAGATGGCCCCCCTTCCGGTCCGCGTTGTTCACCGCGACGTCGAACAGCGCGACCCGGCGCAGCCGGTCGTCCGTCCCGTTCACCATGGCCCAGACGTCAGACTGCTCGTCGACATCGATCCACAGCTGCGCCATGCCCGCACCGAAGGGCCCGTCCGTCCGCAGGACCGTGGGCGGGACGATGTCCCAGCCGCTCGCGTCGGACACGAGGTACGCCGCGCGCTCGCGCTTCGACAGCGTCCCATCCGGGAAATCGTCGAGGGGACGCTCACCGCGGACCGGCTTGTACACGCAGGTCGCGGCGCATGAGCCGTCGCGGACCGTCGCGAGGAACGTCGCGTTCGAGGCGCTGATGATCCGTCCCTCGACGGTGAGCTCACCGTCCTGGAGCAGTCGCAGCGTCGCGTCGCGGTCGGGGATCGCCACGGCTCAAGTGTGCGACCTGATACTCGGCAGGTGGACGGCCGTATCGCGGTGATCGGTGCGGGTGCGGCGGGGCTGGCGAGCGCGCGCTGGCTCCTGGAAGAGGGCTTCGCGCCGACTGTGTTGGAGCGCTCTGCTGGGCTCGGCGGGCTCTGGCGGCAGGACACGGGCCTCACGTACCGCTCCTTGCGAACGAACACCTCGAAGCAGAAGACCGCTTTCTCCGATCTGCCGTTCGACGATGCCTTGCCGGACTTCCCCGGCCGGGCGGACGTGCTCGCGTACCTCGAGCGCTTTTCGGCGCGGTTCGACCTCGCGCCCCATATCCGCTTCGGGATCACCGTCAGGGACGTGCGGCCGGGCGACGGCGTCTGGTGGGTGGACGGCGAGCCCTTCGCTGCCGTCGTCGTCTGCAGCGGGCTCTTCACGCGGGCGGTCGAGCCGGCGCTTTCCGGCCGCGAGCGCTTCGGCGGCTCGATCGTGCACTCGAGCGCATACCGCGAGGCCGGCCCTTACACCGGCCAGGACGTCGTGGTCGTCGGCGCGGGTTCGAGCGCCATCGACATCGCATGCGAGCTGGCCCCCGTCGCCCGATCGGTGCAGCTCTCGATGCGCGATGTGCCGACATTCACCCCGCGCGAATACCGGGGGCGGCCGTTCGATCATCGCACCACCCGGCTCGCGCGCCTGCTACCGGTCGGCATCCGTGCCTGGCGTGTCCGCCGCGCGATCGCCGACGAATACCGTCGTCGCGGCGCGAGGCTCGATCGCGTCCGCATGAAACGAACGCCCGGGACGGACGTGCTGTCGGAGATCGCTGCCGGCCGGATCATCACCCGTCCCCGCATCGCGTCGCTGGACCTAACGGGCGTGACGTTCGCTGACGGATCGCGCGCACCGGCCGATGCGGTCATTCTCGGGACCGGCTATCGCGTCGAGTTTCCGTTCCTCCCGAGCGGCGTCCCCGGCACGGTCGATGGCGCGTTCGGGCTGTACTGCCTAGTGTTCCCGCCCGGCGTCGGCGGCCTCGCTTTCGCCGGGATGTGCCGGGTCTTCGGGCCGGTGTTCCCGATCGTCGAGCTGCAGGCGCGGTGGATCGCCGCGGTGCTCGCCGGACGGCTGAGGCTGCCGCCGGCCGATGCGATGCGGCTGGAGATCGCGTCGCGCGTCGCGAAAGCGCGCGCGACCGGCGGCGATCCGATGCGCGTCGAGCTCCTCGACTACCTCGATGAGGTCGCCGCGCGGCTCGGCGCGAAGCCCTCGATCATTCGTCATCCGGGTCTGCTCACGGCACCGGTGAGCGCCCGGGATTACCGACCTAGACTGCGCGGACCGTGAACGCCCTGGAGATCGCCGCCGCGCTCCGTCCGAAGGTCCGCGCGCAGATGCCCGCTGTCCGTGCGGGCCTTGAGCGACTCGCGCGCATTCCCTCGATGAGCGCCGCCGGCTACGAGGCGGCTCCGGTGCGCGCGACCGCGCAGCTCACCGCGGAGCTCTTCCGCACGGCGGGTGCCGAGGCGCGCGTGCTCGAGAAGGACGGCGCGCATCCGGCCGTGGTCGGTCGCGCGGCCGGACCGAACGGCGCTCCCACGGTCCTGCTGTACGCGCACCACGACGTCCAGCCGCCCGGCCCACTCGATCGGTGGACGAGCGACCCGTTCGACCCGATCGAGCGGGACGGGCGGCTGTTCGGCCGAGGCGTCGCAGACGACAAGGCTGGCATCGCAGCGCATCTCGCGGCGCTGCTCGCGTTCGACGGGAAGCCGCCCTGCAACGTCGCGCTCTTCATCGAGGGCGAAGAGGAATCCGGTTCCGCGAATCTCATGGACTTCATCGCCGCAGAGAAGGACTTGTTGCGCTGCGACGCGGTGATCATCGCCGACGCCGCGAACTGGCGGCTCGGACAACCCGCGATCACCACCCGGCTCCGCGGCAATGTCATCTGCACGGTCGAGGTACGGGTGAGCGATCACGCCGTGCACAGCGGCCAGTACGGCGGACCAGTCCCGGACGCGCTCATGGCGTTGAGCCGGCTCATCGCGACGCTCCACGACGCCGCCGGCAGCGTCGCGGTCGATGGCCTGACCCGGGGCGACACCGATGCCCTGGACCTCTCGGACGACGAGCTGCGCCGCTACGTCGGCGTGCGGCCGTCGGTGCGGCTCATCGGCACGGGCTCGCTGACCTCGCGGCTCTGGACGCAGCCATCGATATCGGTCATCGGCCTTGACGCCACGCCGGTCGGCGAAGCCTCGAACACCATCTGGCCGGTCGCGAGCGCCCGTCTGTCGATGCGCATCCCTCCCGGTCAGGACGGGAAGGCCGCGCAGGAAGCCCTCGCGCGCCACCTCGAGACGCACGCGCCGTGGGGCGCGGAGGTCACCGTTACTCGCGGCTCGATCGGCGAGGCGTTCACCAGCCCGACTGGCGGCAAGGCCTACGCGGCGCTTCGCGAGGCGCTCGGCGCCGCGTGGGGCCACGCGTCGATCGACGTCGGCATGGGGGGGAGTATCCCGTTCCTGTTCGACTTCGCGCGTACGTTCCCTGGCGCCGAGCTGCTTGTCACAGGCGTGGAAGACCCTGAATCGAACGCGCACTCGGAGAACGAGAGCCTCCATCTCGGCGAGTTCGAGAACGTCTGCGTCGCCGAGGCGACGTTCCTTGCGCTGCTCGGAGCGGCCGGCCGGAGCTGATGCTCCGCGCGCTGCTCACGCTTCGCTGTCCGCGCTGCCGGCGCGGCGCGCTATACAGCGGGATCCTTGACATGCCCGAGCGCTGCGCAGCATGCGGTCTGCTGTACGAGCGCGAGCACGGTTATTTCGCGGGAGCGATGGTGATCAGCTATGGCCTGGCGATCGGCCTGCTCGCCGTCTCGTTCTTCGCGATCCTCGCGCTGACCCGCTGGTCGATCGAGTGGGTGCTCCTCGCCTCCGCGCTGCTGTTCCTCCCTCTTGCCCCGCTGTGCGTTCGCTATTCCCGGGCGATCTGGATCTACCTCGACCGGCGGATCGATCCGCATGACCCCAGCGACCGGACGTAACGACGAGGCGGACCTTGGGGCAGGCCGGGAAATGACGGCAGTTGAACTTGTGCTTGATCGGGGCCTAGGGTGCCTTTGGAATGACCAAGGTCCTCATCGCCGACGACTCCGAGGGACTGCGGCAGGTGATGCGGATCACGGTCGAGAGCCAGGGCTGGTCCGTGCTCGAGGCGCCGAACGGCTATGAGGCGCTCGCGATCGCGGCGGCCCACCGGCTCGACCTCATCGTGCTCGACCTGAACTTCGGAGACGACCTGGACGGCATCGAGGTCTGCCGGCAGCTCCGCGCGGCCACCCCGACAGCCGACATCCCGGTCATCATGCTGACGGCGAGCGAGCGCGCCCAGGACCGCACCGGAGCGCTTGCGGCGGGCGTGACGGAGTTCCTGATGAAGCCGTTCGGCCCGCTCGACCTGTTGGAGCTCATGCGACGGGTGCTGGGGCAGTATTTCGCTGGGGCCGGCCTTGGCCTCTATCTCGTCGACGCGGGTGTGCTCACCGCAGCGCAGCTGCAGCGCGCGCTCGTGCGTCAGCGCCAGCGGGCCGGGACGGGAGAGCGGATCCAGCTCGGCGCGATGCTCGCGGAGCAGGGTGTGATCTCCGAGAACGACCTCGAGCACGCCCTCGCGCGCCAGCGGCAGGAGCTTGGCAACACATCCGCCTAGCGCGGCCAGTAGCGTGCGAGGCCTAGGGTGGACATGATGACGACAGAGGGGTAGCCAACGAGCGGCCGCATGCCGGCGCTGTTCATCGGCCACGGCAGCCCGATGAACGCGCTGGTCGAGAATCACTGGACGCGCGGCTGGGAGGCGCTCGGCGACTCGCTGCCACGGCCACGCGCGATCGTTTGCATCTCGGCGCATTGGTACACCGACGGTACCGGCGTGACCGCGGTCTCGACGCCGCGCACCATTCACGATTTCGGCGGATTCCCGCGTGCGCTGTTCGAGATGCGGTACCCGGCACCGGGCGATCCCGAGCTCGCGCGGGATCTGCGCGACGTGCTTGCGCCGACGCCGGTCCTGCTCGACGACTACTGGGGACTCGATCACGGTACCTGGTCGGTCCTCGTCCGGATGTTCCCGCACGCCGACATTCCCGTCGTGCAGCTGAGCATCGATGGCACCGCGCCGCCCGTGACGCACCACGGGCTCGGCGAGCGCCTCGCAGCCCTCCGCGAGACGGGCGTGCTGCTCCTTGGCAGCGGCAACGTCGTGCACAACCTCGCAGCCGGGTTCGGTCAGGACGGCGGTCCGATGCCGCAGTTCGATTGGGCGCACCGCTTCGACGAGCACGTCCGGCAGATGGCTACCGAAGGGGACGACGAGCGTCTCGTCCGGTACGAAACGCTCGGCCGCGACGCGGCGCTCTGCGTCCCGACGCCGGATCACTACTACCCGCTGCTGTACACGCTCGGCGCGCGGCTCCCCGGTGACGCAGTGAGCTTTCCGACCGAGGGTCTGAACGGTGGTGTCTCGATGCTCGCGGTGAAGCTGGGCTAGGAGGAGGTCTTGCGCCGGGCGGTCCGTCCGGCGGCGTTCAGGTTCACGAGCAGCAGCGCGACGAGCAGCACCAACAGCAGCCACCCGGCCAGGTCGCGGCGCGCGTCGCCGAGGGCGTTCGAGGCGACCCAGACAATCGCGAGCGCCGCCAGGATCCCGACCGCGAGCGATCCGTCCTCGACGAGCAGGCCGAAGGTGTTCTCCCACAGCCCGCGCAGGAAGCTAGACATTCCGCGCGGCGACCTCGGCGCCACCCGGCAGGAGCGCGCGCAGCATGCGCACGGCAAGCCAGCTCGCCGCCAGGAACGCGGCGAGGATCGCGACGATCGAGAGCGCGTCACCGGGCCATTCGGTCCCGAGTCCCTCGGCGAACCAGAAGACGCCGAAGCTCGAGAGCATCGCGCCGACGCCGAACTTCATCCAGTTCTCGGGCACCATCGTCAGGGGATGGCGCAGCGCCGCACCGAGGGCGATCACGACGACGCCGGCGGACAGGGCGCCGATGATCGCCGAGGTGAGGGCCGCGCCGCCTCCCGCGCCGAAGGCGATGACGATGAAAGCGACCTCGGTGCCCTCGAGCAGTACCGCTTTGTACGCGACCAGCGCGCCGACCCTGTCGAAGCGGGTCTGCTGCCGGCCCTTCGCGCGCAGCTCCGCTATCTCGCGCCGGTAGATCCGCTCCTCGTCGTGCATCGCGACGATGCCGGCGAAGCGGAGCACCGCCTTTCGCAGCCAGCGCAGGCCGAACAGGAGCAGCAGCACGCCGACGAAGAGCTTGAGCGCGTGTTCCGGCACGACCGTGACGAGGGTCACGCCGAGCAGGCCGATGATCACCGCGAGCGTCGCTGCCGCCGCGAGGGTGCCGAGCAGCGGCGCGCGCCATCCGCGCGTCACGCCGACCGCGAGGACGATCGTCGTAGCCTCAACGAACTCGACCGCGCTCGCGATGAAGGATGGTGCTGCCGCGACGACCAGTGCCAGGCCGAGATCCATCTGCGCCTCCTGCCGAAGTGCGAGTATTCCACGGGACAGACCGATGCGCGGAGGACGGCGTTGCGCGCCACGGCACCAGCCTTGATCGCGATCGACCCCGCGACCGAGGAAGAGCTCGGCCGCTTCGATGTCTTCACCGCGGACCAGGTAGAAGGCGCGCTCGCGGCCGCCGACGCGGCGTTCCAGGTCTGGCGCCCGTACTCGGTCGCCGACCGGAGTGGCCCGCTCGCGGCCCTCGCGCGTCAGCTGCGCGCCAACGCCGACAGCTACGCGCGGCTCATCACGATCGAGATGGGGAAGCCGATCACCGAAGCCCGGGCCGAGCTCGAGAAATGCGCTTGGGCCTGCGACTACTACGCGGAGCACGCGGCGACCTTCCTCCGTGACGAGCTGATGCCGTCGAGCGCGACGCGCAGCCTTGTCTCGTTCGAGCCGCTCGGCGTGGTGCTCGCGATCATGCCGTGGAATTTCCCGTTCTGGCAGGTGTTCCGCTTCGCCGCCGCCGCCGTCATGGCCGGGAACGCGGTCGTTCTGAAGCACGCGTCAAACGTGCCGCAGTGCGCGCTCGCGATCGAGGGCGCGTTCGCGGCGAGCGGCTTCCCGGCCGGACTCTTCCGGACGGTGCTGATCCCCGGTGGCGATGTCGAGCCGCTCGTCGCTGATGAGCGCGTTCGGGCGATCACGCTCACCGGCAGCTCTCAGACGGGCTCGCGCATCGCCGAGCTCGCCGGCCGTGCCCTGAAGAAGTGCGTGCTCGAGCTCGGCGGCTCCGACCCGTTCATCGTGCTGCCGGACGCCGACGTCGCAGTCGCCAGCGCCGCCGCCGCCCGCGCCCGGAATCAGAACGCCGGTCAGTCATGCATCGCGGCCAAGCGGTTCATCGCGGTCGGGTCGATCGCCGAGGAATTCGAGGATCGGTTCGCGCGCGAGGTTTCTGCGCTGCGCGTCGGCGACCCGGGTGACGCGTCCACGCAGGTGGGGCCCCTGGCGCGCGCGGACCTGCGTGATGCGCTCGAGCGGCAGGTGACCGCGTCCGTGCGGATGGGTGGGCGGGTCCTCGCGGGGGGTCGAGCGCGCCCCGGTCGCGGCTTCTTCTACGAGCCGACGGTACTGGCGCAGGTCACCGGCGACATGCCGGTCTGGCGCGAGGAGACCTTCGGTCCGGTCGCCGCGATCCGCCGGGTCGCCGACGTCGCCGAGGCCATCGCCGTCGCGAACGACAGCATCTATGGCCTTGGCGCGAGCGTCTGGACCCGCGACGCGACGGCCGGTGAATGGATCGCCCGCGAGATCGAGTCCGGGGCCGTGTTCGTCAACGGGATCGTCGCGTCGGATCCGCGCCTTCCGTTCGGGGGCACCAAGCGGAGCGGCTACGGCCGCGAGCTCGGGATCTTCGGCATCCGCGAGTTCACGAACATCAAGACGATCTGGATCGGCCCGCCGCGTTGAGCGTCTTGCCGTGGCTGAGCGTCGACGGCAAGAAGCTCCTGATCACCCGGATCCTCCGCACCTTCGCCTACGGGTATCTCGCCGTCGTGATCGGCGTGTACCTCCACGAGCTCGGGCTCGATCCGACCCAGATCGGCATCGTGCTCACCGTGGCCATCGCCGGTTCCGCGCTCATGACGGTCTTCTGGTCGATCATGGCCGACCGAGTCGGTCGCCGGCGGACGGTCGCGACGATGGCCCTGCTCATGACCGTGGGCGGCCTGGTCTTCGCGCTCACCGACAGCTTCGTCGTGCTGGTCCTCGCCGGCTTCACCGGCACGATCAGCGCGACGAATTCGGAGGTCGGCGTCTTCCAGACCGTGGAGCAGGCGATCCTGCCGCAGACCGCGCCGGACGAGCGCCGCACCTGGCTGTTCTCGGTGTACAACACGCTCGCGAGCTTCGGCGGCGCATTCGGCTCGCTGTTCGCGGCCTCGGTCGGCCTGTTCGCCTCGCTCGGTCTGCGCGGCGCCGACGCGTACCGCCCGCTCTTCGTGCTCTACGCGATCATCGGCCTCACGAATTTCGCGATCTTCCTAACGCTGTCCGATCGCGTCGAGGTCGCGCGCGTCGAAGGCGCGCGCCGCTTCCTCGGTATCCATCGCTCACGCGGCACGGTGGCGAAGCTCTCCGCGCTGTTCGGGCTCGACGCGTTCGCGGGAGCGCTCGTGGTCCAGTCGATCGTGGCGTACTGGTTCTTCCTGCGCTGGGGTCTGCATCCGGAGCAGCTCGCCGTGATCTTCTTTTGGGTCGGCATCCTGTCCGGCGCATCGCTGCTCGCCGCCGGCTGGCTCGCCGGGCGCATCGGGCTACTCAACACCATGGTCTTCACTCATCTGCCATCGAACGTCCTGCTCATCCTCGTGCCGCTCGCCCCCACGGCATGGCTCGCCGTCGCGCTCTTCCTCATGCGGATGAGCGTGTCGCAGATGGACGTGCCGACGCGTCAGTCGTACACGATGGCCGTCGTCGACGCGGACGAGCGCACCGCGACCGCGGGGATCACGAACGTCGCGCGTACGACCGCATCGGCGATCTCGCCCACGCTCGCGGGCATCGCGTTCGGCGCGGCCGCCCTCGGATTGCCATTCTTCGTCGCCGGCGGATTGAAGATCGTCTACGACGGCCTCATCTACGCCACCTTCCGCAACGTCTTGCCTCCTGAAGAAGAGGCGCTCCGGCGCATCCGGCGCGGCCGCTGATCCAGCGTGCCCGTTCGTCCGTATCGGATCATGAAATGCGCCGCGCGGCGCTTGAGGGGGTAGCAGCGTGGTCATGAAAGTCGTAGCGGTCGTCGTCGGCGTCGTCGGTCTCTATCTGGACCTCTGGCACAGCCAGGTCCCCGGCAATCACTTCCAGGCGTTCGGCCAGCCGTTCGGGCCGCAGCACACGGCACATGCGGTTATCGGTCTCATCCTGCTGATCGTGGCGGCCTGGCTTTGGATGCGGGCCGGCAAGATGGCGACGAAGACATCGGCCTGACCAAATCGGGGCCGCTCCGGATCACCGGAGCGGTCCTCGCGCTCATCGCGGGCGCGATCCATTTCGCGCTCGCGATGTCCGACCTGATTCCCGGCGAATCCACCCACGGCATCCTTTTCGCGGCGATGGGCCTCGGCTGCCTCGGTGCCGCGGCCTTGCTGTTCGTCCGGCAGATGGAGCTCGACGTCCTGGTCGCGGTGTACGCCGTCGGGCTGATCGGGAGCTACGTGTTCACGCGCGGCTCCCTGCCCATCGAGGCGATCGGCCTGATCACCCAGGCGGCGCAGGCGGGTCTCGTGGGCGTCGCCGTCACTCTCGCCCGCCGCGGGGGCTAGCACCCCTGCCGTGCAGGCTGCACCCAGGTGCGTTTGGCCGACCCGTTGACCCTTGCCCCGGACCGGCCAGCCGTGCTAGAAACTGATTGTTGACCCAACAAGTCGGAAATTGCGCTTCGTTCCGAATGCGTACCTCCGCCTGCGTCTGTCCCTAGGCGGCGAGGCCGGACTCCAGCCGCCCTCGGCGCCAGGCCCACGGAGCGCTTCCGCTCCGCGCGACCGACGAGATCAGACAGAATTAGAAGGGTCGATCGTCATGACGACAGCTCATTCGCGCACCCGGTTCGCGCCGGCACTCCTCGTGGTCATCGCTCTGCTCATGTCCGCCTGCGCCGGCAGCGGCACGCCCGGCCCCGCCCTGTCCGGTACCGGCGCCGCTGATCCACCGCTCGGGGAGCTCCGCGTCGATTACGCGACCTACTCGCCGCCATCGCTCGTGCTGAAGAAGATGGGCTGGGTCGAGGAGACCTTCAAGGGCACCTCGATCAAATGGGTCTATTCAGCGGGCTCGAGCAACGCCCTCAATTTCCTGCAGGGCAACGCGGTCGACTTTGGCTCGACCGCGGGCTCCGCGGCGCTCCTGTCGCGCGCGAACGGCAATCCCATCAAGGCCGTCTACATCTACGAGCAGCCTGAGTGGACGGCGCTCGTCGTCGCGAAGGATTCCGCGGCCAAGGACATCAAGGATCTGAAGGGCAAGAAGATCGCGGCGCAGAAGGGCACCGACCCGTACTTCTTCCTCTTGCGTACGCTGAACCAGGCTGGCATGTCACAGGCCGACATTCAATTCGTGAACCTGCCCCATGCCGACGGACGAACGGCGCTCGAGCGCGGCCAGGTGGACGCGTGGTCCGGCCTCGATCCACACATGGCCGCGAGCGAGCTCCAGGCCGGAAGCAAGCTGATCTACCGCAACAAGGACTTCAACACCTATGGGTTCCTCAACGGTCGCGAGGAATTCGTGAAGAAGTACCCCGAGTCGACGAAGAAGCTCATCGGGGTGTACGAGCGTGCCAAGCAATGGGTCGTGGACCATCCCGACGACGCCGCAAAGATCCTTGCCGACGAGGCGCAGCTGGACGTATCCGTCGCGAAGCGCGAGCTCAACGACCGCATGAACTTCAAAACGAGCGGCATCCCGGGCGACGCCCACACGGCCGTGCTCAAGGCCGTCGTGCCGATCATCAACGCGGAGCAGCTCGCCAACCCGGGCACCAATGTCGACAAGGCTGTGACGGACCTCATCGACGGCTCCTACGCCAAGGCCGTGATCAAATAGCGGTGCGGAACGTGGCGCTGCGCCGGCCGGCGGCTGCGAACGCGCGGCGCCGCTGGCCGTCGCTCCTTCCCTGGGTGCTGCCCGCCGTGATCGTGGCGGTGTGGTGGGGCTCCGTGAGCGTCGGCGTGTTCGCGCCGTACCAGCTCCCGCCACCACCGATCGTGCTCGACGCCGCCGGGCAGCTCTGGCAGCGCGGGCTCTTGCAGCAGGACATCGTCACGACGATCGTGCGCGTGGCGGCCGGCTTCGTGATCGGCGCGCTCCTCGCGATCGCTGCCGGCGTCGTTACCGGCCTGTCGAGACGCGTCGAAACCGCGGTCGAGCCGACGCTCCAGGCGCTTCGGACGGTCCCGACCCTCGCCTGGGCGCCGCTCCTCCTGCTCTGGATGGGCATCGACGAAGGGCCAAAGCTCACGCTCGTCGCGATCGGTGCGTTCTTTCCGGTGTACGTGAACCTCGTCAGTGGGATCAAGGGCGTCGATCGCAAGCTCGTCGAGGTGGCGCGCGTGTACAACCTGACGGACGCGCAGATCGCCCGCCGGGTGGTCTTGCCAGCGAGCTTGCCGAGCCTGCTCACCGGCCTGCGCCTTGGGCTGTCGCAGGCCTGGCTGTTCGTGGTCGTCGCGGAATTCTTCGGCGCGTCGCAGGGCCTGGGCTTCCGGCTCACCGACAGCCAGCAGTCCTCCCGCGTCGACCTCATGTTCGTCGCGCTCGTGGTCCTCGCCCTTCTCGGCAAGATCAGCGACTCGGCCCTCCGCACGCTCGAGACCCGCGCCCTGCGCTGGCGCGACACGCTCGGGACGGAGCCTGCATGAGCACGCCGCTCGGCCTCGCCGACATCCGCAAGCGGTATGGTGACGTCGACGTGCTCGCGAAGATCGACCTGACGGTCGAGGCGAGCGAGATCGTCGCGCTCGTCGGCCCGTCGGGCTGCGGCAAGAGCACGCTCCTGCGGCTCATCTCCGGGCTCGATACCGATTTCGACGGTCATATCCGGGTCGGCGATCGCGAGGTGCGCGGCCCGGACCCCGCCGTGGGCGTCGTGTTTCAGGAGCCGCGCCTCTTTCCCTGGCTCGCGCTCGCCGACAACGTGGCCTTCGGCCTCGCCGACCGGCGGTCGGGGCATGCACGCGAGCTCGTGCGGGAGACGCTCGACGTCGTCGGACTCGGCGCATTCGCCGGCGCGCTCCCGAAGGAGCTCTCCGGCGGCATGGCCCAGCGCGCGGCGCTCGCGCGAGCCCTCGTGACGGAGCCGCAGGTCCTGCTCCTCGACGAGCCGTTCAGCTCGCTCGACGCGTTCACGCGGATGCGGCTTCAGGATCACCTCCTTGCGGCGTGGTCGCGCTACCGGCCCACGCTCGTTTTGGTCACCCACGATCTCGACGAGGCGGTGTATCTCGCCGATCGAGTTGTGCTGATGAGCGATCGCCCGTCGCGGATCGTGGACGTGCTCCGGGTCGCACCGGACCGGCCTCGCGACCGTCGTGATCCGAGCCTGCTCGGGCTCCGCGTCGCGCTCCTTGAGGCGCTGCATCTCGAACGGAGCCAGCTCGATGCAGCCGTCTGACGCCCGCGGGTCCGTCGGCACCATCCGAACGCAGGTGGCCGACCTGGCGGAGCCGCTCGGGCTCGACTCCGGAGCGACGCTCGCACCGGTGCGGATCGCGTATGAGACGTACGGCCGGCTGTCAGCGTCGCGCGACAACGTCATCCTCGTCTGCCACGCGCTCTCCGGCGACGCGCACGCCGCCGGTTGGAGCGACGACCCCGACGCGCCGACGACGGTGGACGGCGTGGGCGCGGCGCAGCGCGCGCGCGGTGGGCTCGGCTGGTGGGACGGAATGATCGGGCCGGGGAAGGCCTTCGACACGGACCGCTACTTCGTGGTGTGCAGCAACCTCATCGGATCCTGCCGCGGCTCGACCGGGCCAGGGTCGATCGATACGCGTAGCGGCCGCGAGTACGGCGCGTCCTTCCCGGTACTCACCGTCGCCGACATGGTCCGGGCGCAGCGTTTGCTCCTGCGCGAGCTCGGCATCGAGCGGCTCCTCGCAGTGAGCGGGGGATCGCTCGGTGGCATGCAGGCGCTCGAGTGGGCAGTCGCGTATCCGGATGCGGTGCGCGCGATCGTACCCATTGCCAGTACCGCGCACCTTGGGACCCAGGGCGTCGCCTGGAACGCGATCGCGCGCACCGCGATCATGAGCGACCCCGATTGGCAGGGCGGCGCGTATTACGGCACGGGCCGCGCGCCGCTCGCGGGCATCAAGGTCGCGCGGATGGTCGGCCACATCACGTATCTCTCGGAGCAGGCGGTCCGCGAGAAGTTCGGTCGTCGGTTCCAGGACCGCGATGGCCCGTCGTACGACCTGGCGGCCACGGATTTCGAGGTCGAGTCCTACCTCCGCTATCAGGCGAACAGCTTTGCCGCGCGGTTCGACGCGAATGCCTACCTGTACATCTCGCGCGCGCTCACATACTTCGATCTCGCGCGCAGCTACGGCGGCGGGTCGCTCGAGCGCGCGCTGGCGCCCGTGCGCGCGGCGTCGCTCCTCGTGTCATTCTCGTCCGACTGGCTGTATCCGTCACGCGACTCCGAGGAGATCGCCGTCGCGCTGCGCGCGACCGCCCATGACGCGACGCATGTCATCATCGACGCTGACTATGGTCACGATTCATTTCTGCTGGAAGAGGGTCGGATGACCGAGCACATCGCGGCGTTCCTGGATCGCGTGTCGGAGAAGGTCGCGTGACGCAGGATCCGCGCGACAGCGGCGACGACGGCACGCGCGAGTTCGGCTTCGACACGCGCGCCATCCACGCCGGGCAGCGGCCCGACCCGTACACCGGCGCGCGCGCCGTGCCGATCTTCCAGACGACGTCGTACGTCTTCGAGGATCCCGAGTCCGCCGCGGCGTACTTCAATCTGCAGGAATACGGCAACACGTACTCGCGGATCATGAATCCCACGACCGCGACCTTCGAGGAGCGCATGGCGAGCCTCGAAGGCGGGGCCGGAGCGGTGGCCTTCGCGAGCGGCCTGGCCGCGCAGGCGGCCGCCTTCTTCACGATGCTGACGCCCGGCGACCACATCATCTCGTCGAGTGCGTTGTACGGCGGCACGGTGACGCAGCTCAAGCACCTTGCGCGCAAGCTCTCGATCGAGGTCACGTTCGTCGATCCTGACGATCCCGAGCACTGGCGCCGCGCGCTGAAAGAGAACACGAAGCTCCTCTACGGCGAGACAATCGGCAATCCCGGCGGGAACGTGCTCGATATCGGCGCGATCGCCGGTATCGCGCACGACCATGGCGCGCCGCTCATGATCGACTCGACGTTCGCGACGCCGTACCTGTGTCGGCCCATCGAACATGGTGCCGATATCGTCGTCCACTCGGCGACGAAGTTCATCGGCGGCCACGGCACGAGCATCGGCGGCATCGTCGTGGAGGCCGGCACGTTCGACTGGTCCAACGGGCGTTTCCCGGTGGTCGCCGATCCGTCCCCCGCGTACCACGGGCTCGCGTTCCACGAGACGTTCGGCATGTACGGCTACCTCATGAAGCTGCGCGCCGAGTCGCTCCGCGACCTCGGCGCTGCGCTCTCGCCGTTCAACTCCTTCCTGTTCCTCCTCGGCCTCGAGACGCTGCCCCTCCGCATGGCGAGGCACGTGGAGAACGCCCTCGGCGTCGCGCGCTTCCTCGAGCCGCATCCCAGCGTCGCGAGCGTGCGTTACGCCGGGCTCGAGTCCAGCCCGTATCGCGCGCTCGTCCAGTCCTATCTGCCGCGTGGCGCGGGCGCCATCTTCGTCTTCGATCTGACTGGCGGGCGTGCCGCGGGCCAGCGCTTCATCGAGGCACTCCAGCTGTGGAGCCACCTTGCGAACGTCGGTGACGCGAAGAGCCTGGTGATCCACCCAGCGAGCACGACGCATCGTCAGCTGTCCGACGACGAGCTCGCCGCCGCAGGCGTCGGTCCCGGCACCATCCGACTCTCGGTCGGGCTCGAGACGTTGGACGATCTGGTCGACGATCTCGCCCGTGGCCTCGCTGCCGCGAGCGAGGTCTCGTGAGCGGCTCGGTCCGTTATCAGGTCCCGCGCATCATCCTCTCGACGTTGCGTTCGGCGCGAACGGTCGCGATCGTCGGCTTGTCGCCCGATCCGCTGCGGCCGAGCAACTTCATCGGCTTCTACCTGCAACGGCACGGTTACCAAGTCGTGCCGGTGAATCCGCGAGAGACGGCGATCCTCGGCGAGAAGTCCTATCCGAGCCTACGGGACGTGCCCTTTCCGATCGACGTCGTCGATGTGTTCCGTCGTCCGGAGGCCGTCCCAGACATCGCTCGCGACGCCGTCGCGATCGGTGCGAAGACGCTGTGGCTGCAATTCGGCGTTGTCAGCACCGACGGGGCGCGGATCGCGGAGGACGGGGGGCTGTCCGTCGTGATGGATCGCTGCATGAAAGTCGAGCACGCGCGCTATCTCGGTCGGATGCACTGGCTCGGTTTCAACACTGGGCGCGTGACCGCGCGGAGAGAGCGAACGCTCACGTAGCGGTCGAACACTCGCTCGTCAGCTAACATCGGAGACACGCGGGAGTAGCTCAGTTGGTAGAGCGTCTGCTTCCCAAGCAGAAGGTTCGCGAGTTCGAGACTCGTCTCCCGCTCCGTAGTTACGTTCTGACCAGGTGCCCCGCCCCTCCGGCTGGCGCGACGCTCGCTTCACCCTCGGACGCGGACTGCGCTCGCGGCAACCGCGGACTGATGATGACCACGCTCCACGGATCCGCGCCCGCCGCGCGGCTCGGCTTCGGCTTCGGATTCGGATTCGGCGTGGTCAACGGGGCGGCGCTCGGCGTGTTCATCGTCGGTCGCATCCGAATCGCGTTCGTCGGAGGTGCGTACGCCCGACCCGAGGAGCCCCAGCGCCGGCTCCGGCATCTGGTCAAGCCTTCGGCGACGAACGCGCGCTTCAGATGTGGGCGAAATGCCAAGGAAAATCAGGCCATTTCTAGTCGATCGCGAGCGGTCGCCCGGTGGCACGCTCGGTGCCTCACCCTAGGGGAGTGGAGCCGACGCCCGCGCCCGCGCCCGGCGATGCCCGCGACATGGGCGATGCCCCCGACATGTTGGAAAGCCTCCAGCGCAGCGACCTGAAGCGCTGGTCGCCGCGCCGGGCCGGCGTCCCGCCGCTGCTCGATTGGTGGCCGAGCTACGTCGCGCTCGCGGCCCTGACGCTTATCGCGGTCCTCGTCGCGACGCGCACGCTCATCGACGCGCTCGCGCCGTTCGCGCACGTACTGCTCATCTTCTCGTTCGCGGCCGCGCTCACCTTCGCCGTCGCGCCGCTCGTCGGCAGGCTCGAGGAGCGCATGCCGCGATCGCTCGCGGTCGCGATCGTCTTCCTGGGTCTCGTCGCCGCGCTCGCTGCGGCGTCGATCCTCATCGCCCGGCCGCTCTCGAGCGACGGCCAGGCGCTCGCCGATCGCATCAAGGAGTACTCGGACGCCGCGCAGGGCAAGGCACCGCTGGTGTTGGGCGGCGAGCCGCTGCCACCGGCGATCCAGGAACAGATCCGCGCGCTCGTCCAGAGCCAGGGTCCCGACCTCGCGGCCCGCTCGGCCGGCCTGGTCCTCGCGTTCCTCGCGGTGCTCGTCGACGTCGTCCTCGTGCTCGTCGTCACCTTCTACCTGCTGCTCGACGCGCGCCGGTTCCGCGTGGTCGTTCTGCGCACGCTCGAGCCGCCGAACCGCCCGGGCGCGCGGCGTGTCTTCGCCGAGATCGCCCGCGTGTTCGGCGCGTACCTGCGTAGCCAGCTCGTGGTCGCGATCTCACTCGGGGCGCTCGTCACCGTGGCTGCGACGCTCGTCGGCCTGCCTTACGCGATCCTCCTCGGCGCGTTCGCCGGACTGGTAGAGCTCATCCCGATGGTCGGGCCGTTCCTCGGTGCGGTGCCGGCGATCGTCGTCGCGAGCACGGTCTCGCTCACGACTGTGCTGTGGACGATCGCCGCGTACGTGCTCGTGCAGCAATTCGAGAGCAACGTACTGGTCCCGCGGCTCACGGGCAACGCCGTCGGTCTGCACCCGCTTGGCGCACTGTTCGCGCTCGTCGCCGGCTTTGAGCTCGGCGGGATCGTCGGCGCGCTCTTCGCCGTTCCGGTCGCTGGTCTCATCTGGGTGTTCGTGTCGACCGCGGTCCTGGCTTGGCGGGGCCGGCGTCACGACCTGCAGCGCCGACAGCGGCGCACTGCCTGGCGCGCGCGGCGACGCAGACGCGTGGGTGCGGGGACGCCTCCGCGCTGATATAGGTCGTCCCCGTGAGTCATCTATGAAGGGCGGGCCGTCGTCAACTCATTCCGTGACCCCCCTTTCGGCGTTCCGTGCCCAGACGATCCCCGGGGTCGGGCCGGCGATCTGCGCCACGCTCATCGCCGAGATCGGCGAGATCTTCCGGTTCAACGATTTCGACAAGCTCGTCGCGTACGTCGGGGTCCATCCGGCCGAGCAGCGCTCAGGCCAGCAGGGCGGTCCCGAGACGAGCTGGCGGATGGCCAAGACCGGGAACGCGGACCTCCGCGCGGCGCTCTATCGGATGAGCGTCGTCGGGCTCCAGCACAACCCGACGATCGCGGCCCACTATGCCCGCCAGCGGGCCCAGGGGAAGTCCAAGATGAACGCCCTCGGGCACTGCATGAAGAAGTCGCTCGCGATCGTCTGGGGCATCTGGCGCGGCGACCACGACTTCACCCCGGAGCCGCCTTCTGCTTGACAACGAGATATGGGACTAGCGGCG